>JAOESH010000008.1 GCA_028382005.1 Pseudomonadota bacterium | reverse complement strand
TTCCAACTATAGAGGCCATTTTAAAGGCTCTCAAAAGCACATCACTTCTTGTTGCTATTTTAAACATTTATTTGTCCAAATATTTGAATTTTATTTACAAAAATATCATAATAGACAAAACTAGATAAAAAGTAATAGTTAATAATTTTTTCTAAATTGAGGTATCTATGTTAATTAAAATTTTTGTCAGAACTTTTCCCTCTACCGAAGATTGTGAGTTGTTTGAGTCTATATTAGAAACTAGATGGCCTAATTTACTACAAGAAGTTAAAGGTGTTAGGTTTAGAGCAATGAAAAATCCTCAAACTCCAAATGTAAGTGTAGTCTTATGGGAATTTCCTGATAATGATTCTATGAAAAAAATTGAAAAATTAATTGAAGAAAACATTACAAAATATGTTAAAACTCTTGCCCCTAAAACTGTTCATTTTGTTGGTGCTGTTACACAAGATTTTGGCGAGACATCTTTTTGATAGAAAAATAAAGATATGAAAAATTTAGAAGAAAGAAGACTTGCTGCAATTGTTTTTGCTGACGTTGTCTCTTATTCACGTTTAATTCAAAAAAATGAATTAAAAACAATTAATTCTTTTAAAACTCATAAATCAGAATTATTTGATCCATTAATTTCTAATTTTGGAGGAAGAACTGTAAAAACCATTGGAGATGGAATATTAATGGAATTTCCTTCAGCCGTAAAAGCAACCGAAGCTGCTATATCAATTCAAGAAGGAATGATTGCAAGAAATAGACACGTTAAACAAGAAGAGGCTGTCCAATTCCGAGTTGGAATACATATAGGTGACATAATAATAAGTGACGGAGATGTTCTTGGTGATGGAGTTAATATAGCATCAAGAATTGAATCATTAGCAGAACCAAATGGTGTTACAATATCAGATGATACGTTTAGACAAGTAAAAGATCGTTTAAATATTGTTTGGGTAGATTGTGGTGAAAAAAATGTAAAGAATATTGAACAACCTATTCAAACTTGGAGCTGGGCATCCACAATTTATAATAAAAATAAAAAAGAAATAACTACGAATATTGAACAAGACAAACCTTCAATCGTAATTTTACCATTTAAAAATTTATCAAATGATAGTGAAAAAGAATTTTTGGCTGATGGTTTAACAGAAGATATAATTTCTGCTTTATCTAAATTTAAATCTTTATTTGTTATAGCTAAAAACACATCTTTTTCTTTTAAAGACCAATCCACTAATATTACTAAAATTGCAGACGAATTAAACGTTCGTTATATTTGTGAAGGAAGTATCAGATCTTCAGGAAACCGCATACGAGTTTCAGTACAATTAAACGATGCAGAAACGGGAAATTCAATATGGTCTGATAAATACGACGGCAATTTAGACGATATTTTTGAACTTCAGGATCAAATTACACAAATCTTGTCTAGTCAAATTCATCAAGAAGTTAATTATATAGAATTAAGTAATATTAAGAAAAGAGACACTATTAATTTTAAAGCTTGGGAACTTTTTCAAAGAGGTCTCAATAGTCTTTATATAATGGATAAAAAAAGTTTACATCAAGCAGCAGACTATTTTTATAAAGCAGTTGAAATAGATGATAGTTTTGCCCAAGCACATAGTCACTTAGCATTTACTATTTCTCATTTTGTTTTCTTAGGATTTTCTGAAGATATTAATAATGATATATCAAAAGCAAATATCCATGTTAACAAAGCACTAGATTGTGATAATAGAGACTCTCTTGCGCATGAGATGCTTGCTAGAATATACAGTTTATCTAAAAAACATGACCAGGCAATTGCTTCTGCAGAAAAAGCGATTGAATGCAATCCAAACTCTTCATCTGCTTATTTTTTTTATGCCAGCGCTTTGCTTTTTGCAAATAAACTTGAAGCAGCATTAGATCCAATGAATAAAGCTTTCAAACTTAGCCCAAGAGATCCAAGAAGGTTTGCATTTTTACATGGCAAAGCTATGATATTGGGAGAAATGGGTCATTTAGAAGAAAGTGTTACTCTTGCACGGGAAGCTATATCAACTCCACATGGTGACTTTAGATCTGCACTCATACTAGCTAGATTTTGTGCAGAGTGCGGCTTGATTGATGAAGGACAGAAAGCTATTAGCAGAGTGTTAGAAATAAATCCTAATTTCACTCTAACAAAATTGAGAGAGAGCTACTTTGCTCATATGGATATTAAAATACTAGATCGTTTTATTGAAAACTTATCCAAACTTGATATTCCTGAATAATTTAAGACTCAATTTACTAGTATACGTTTGTAACTTTGATCCTAGAAGAAGGATAGAAAATGAAAAACAGCAATATTTTTCCTCGCCATACTAATTATGATTTGCCAAATGCTATTAGAGGAGAAGGTTGTTATATAATTGATGAAAATGATAAATGGTACCTTGATGCATCTGGAGGTGCTGCTGTTTCTTGTCTTGGTCATTCAGACAAAACTGTTCAAAAAGCCATCATTGAACAAACTAAAAAATTATCGTTTGCCCACACTTCTTTTTTTACAAGTGAACCAGCAGAACTTTTGGCAAACCTTTTAGCTAAACATTCACCTGAGGGACTAGATAGAGTTTATTTTGTATCAAGTGGCTCAGAGGCTGTTGAATCATCTTTGAAGTTAGCAAGGCAGTACTTTGTTGAAATTGGTAACCCTGAAAAACATAAAATTATTTCTAGGAGACAGAGTTATCATGGAAATACTCTTGGCGCATTAGCGGCAGGAGGAAATGTTTCGCGTAGAACTTTTTTTGAAAAACTCCTATTTGAAACTAGTCTTATTTCACCTTGTTATCCTTATAGACATCAAACCCAAGAAGAAACTGAGTCAGAGTATGGTTTAAGAGTGGCCAACGAATTAGAAGAGGAAATCATTAATCTAGGTCCCGAAAATGTTATGGCTTTCATAGCAGAAACAGTGGGAGGAGCTACTGCAGGTGCGTTAACACCGGTTATAGGATATTTTAAACGCATTAGAGAAATATGTAACAAATATAATATTTTATTAATTTTAGATGAAGTAATGTGCGGGATGGGTAGAACAGGGTCGTTATTTGCCTGTGAAGATGAAGAAATTATACCTGATATATTGACTGTTGCTAAAGGGCTAGGCGCTGGATACCAGCCCATTGGAGCTATGATCTGTCAAAACTTTATTTATGATGCAATAGCTAATGGAAGTGGATTTTTTCAACATGGGCATACTTATCTTGGCCATCCGGTAGCTTGTGCTGCTTCATTTTCAGTCTTAAGCAAATTAATAAATGAAAATTTTTCTTCTCAGGTCAGAGAGAAAGGTCAATACTTACAAAAAAATCTTGAACTGCACCTAGGCCAAAATCAGTTTGTTGGAGATATAAGAGGCAGAGGTTTATTTAGAGGAATTGAGTTAGTTAATAACAGGTCAACAAAAGAACCTTTTCCAAAAAAATTAAACATTGCAGGAAGAATTAAGAAACAAGCTCTTGATATAGGTTTAATATGTTACCCCATGCAAGGTACTATTGATGGAAGTAAAGGTGATCATATTTTAATAGCACCACCTTTTATAATAAATGAAAATCAAATCAACGAAATTTCTACAAAACTTAAATCAACAATAGATATAGTGTGTAATTAAATCTAACTATACACCTAAATATTTTTGAGCAATTTGACTAGTTAAGTGTTGAGAAACACCTTCCCAAACTGTTCTACCCTTTTCCACAATATAAAATTTATCTGCTAAATCTAATAACTGTTTAAGAGATTTATCTATTATTAATATAGATATATCTTTTGATTTTAGTGTCTCAATTACCTTCCATATTTCTATTCTAATTGTAGGAGATAATCCTTCAGTAGCTTCATCTAAAATTAATAATTTAGGGTTGGTCATCAAAGCTCTTCCAATAACCAGCATTTGTTGTTCACCACCCGATAAGGATGAGGCTAATTGAAATTTTCTTTCTTCTAACCTTGGGAATAATTTGTATATCTCAAATAAAGTCCATTCACCGTCTACAGCGGTAGCAACTAAATTCTCTAGAACTGTTAAATTTGAAAATGCTCTTCTACCCTCAGGCACCAAACCAATACCTAATTGAGCAATTCTGTAACTAGGCATTCCAATTAATGAAACATTATTAAAATTAATATCACCCTCATATTTATGTACCATGCCACAAATTGAATTAATTGTTGTAGACTTGCCCATTCCATTTCTACCTAGCAAAGCTACAATTTCTCCTTTTTCAATTTCTAAATTAACATCAAAAAGGGCCTGACTTTCTCCGTACCATGATTTAAGAGATTTAATTTCAAGTAACCTATTCATTAGATTTCATAACCTAGGTATACATCTCTAACTAAATCATTTGATTTTATTTCTTTTACAGTGCCTGTTGCCACTATTTTTCCGTAAACAATAACAGAGACCCTATCTGCAAGTGCAAAAACAGCTTCCATATCATGTTCTATTAATAAAATTGGAGAATTAACTTTAATCTTTTTAAACAAATCAATCATCATTTTTGTACCATTTTCATCTAACCCTGCCATAGGCTCATCAAACAAAAACACTTTCGGTTCCATTGCTAATGCCAAACCAACTTCTAACTTCCTTCGGTCTCCATGACTTAATTCAGAAGCAATTTCATCAGTCTTACTATCCAGGTCAATATCTATTAATATCTTTTTAGCTTTTGAGTGTAATTCTCTATTTTCTTTTAAACTTTTAAATAATTGAAAAGTATTATTAGATTTGTTCAAAAGTGATAAAATAATATTTTCTAATGCAGTAAATTTTGGAATAATAGAAGATACTTGGAATGTTCTTGATATACCTATCTTTGCCCTTTCAATATCAGTTAAATCAGTGATATCCTCCTGATCAAGAATAATAGACCCTATATCGTGCTTCACACTTCCAACAATTTGTTTGATTAAAGTCGATTTACCAGCACCGTTTGGACCAATTAAAGCATGTATTTCATTGAAATTTAAATCAATTGCAATTTCGTCAGTAACCTTGAAAGCGCCATATGATTTTGATAGATTTTTAATATTTAAAATTTTATTTTTCATATTTTTTTTTCTTATCAAACAATCCCATTATTCCAGTGCGTGCATATAATATTTCTAAGATAAGAATTAGACCTAACCAAAATTGCCAATTTTCTGTATAAGCCCCTAGTGTTTGCTCTAGTATAATAAAAAATGCAGCTCCGATTAAGGGGCCATAAAGTCTTGCTATACCTCCAAGAATAACAAATACCATTATTTCACCTGAAGTTTGCCAGTCTAAAACTGATGGACTTACAAATCTATTTAAATCTGTATATAAAGAGCCCGCTAAACCTGTAATTGCTCCTGAAATAACAAATATTAACAATTTAACTTTGAAAGTTTCTATTCCTACCGATTTCACTCTTTCTTCATTTTGTTTTATTGCCTGGAAAGCCATGCCAAAAGGTGAGTTAATTAACTTGTAAGAGACATAAATTGAAGTTGAGAGCCAAGACAAACAAATCAAGTAAAATGTTAGCGGGTTCATAGTATTTAGCATTGGTAAAGAATTTCTCATATAAATAGATAATCCATCCTCACCTCCGTAGTTAGGCCAACTTATAGAAAAGAAATATAACATTTGTGCGAAAGCTAAAGTAATCATTATAAAATAAACGCCGCTCGTTCTTAAAGAAAGGAGTCCTATTATTAAAGACAAGAAAGCACTTATAAGTATTGCTAAAGGCCATATTATTAACATATCTGAACTTCCAAAAATATCAAAAGGCCAACTAAACAAGATTTCATTATTAATAGCGTGATAAGACATTATAGCAGTTACATAACCACCAATTCCAAAAAAAGCTGCATGGCCAAAAGAAATAAGTCCGCAATAACCAAGCGCTAAGTTTAAACCAATTCCAGCAATTCCAAGAATTATTACTTTTGTTGCTAGAGTTATGTAATAAGGTTCATCAAATATTAGTCCGCATATAGGTGTTATTAAAAGCAAAAACCAAATCCATTTATTAAAAAACTGTTCAGAAATCATTTCAATTTTTTCCAAATAAACCAGAAGGTTTCATTATCAGTATTAAAGCCATTAATATATATATAAGCATAGAACCAATAGACGAACCCATTGATGTAGCATTTGCAGGTTCCATAAATACTTTTAAAAGATTAGGTAAAAACACCCTTCCAATGGTGTCTGTGACACCTACTAATATTGAACCAATAAACGCACCTTTTATTGACCCAATTCCTCCAATAACAATAACCACAAAGGCTAAAATTAAAATAGGCTCTCCCATTCCAACTTCAACTGACTGAATGGCTCCAATCATTGCACCGGCTAATCCAGCTAAACCTGCACCAATAGCAAAAACAATTGTATAAAGTTTTGATATATCAACTCCAAGAGCTGAAATCATTTGACGGTCGTTTTGTCCAGCTCTAATGCGAATTCCTAAACGTGTTTTAGTTATTAGTAAATACAGACCAATAGCTATTAAAAGTCCAATTAAGATTATAAATAATCTATACTTTGAATAAATTATTTCAAAAACCAGAGGTATACTTCCATTAAGTATATTTGGAATATTTAGATATAATGGGAACGCACCAAAAATCCATCTTACTCCTTCAGACAATAATAATATCAAGGCAAATGTTGCCAAGACTTGATCTAGATGGTCTCTTCTGTACAACCTCCTAATTATAATGATTTCTATTAAAACCCCAGCAATCGCTGCTCCAATTAAGCTACCCAATAAAGCAAGCCAAAACGAACCAGTTAAACCTGCAATTAAGGCAGCACAAAAAGCTCCAATCATATAAAAAGAGCCATGAGCTAAATTAATTAGGCCCATAACTCCAAAAATAAGAGTAAGTCCGGCGGACATCAGAAACAACATTATTCCAAATTGTATACCGTTTAAAAGTTGTTCAAAAAAGAGAATGAGGGTCATTAAAAATAGTTCTAGGTGGTCTTAGTAAAAAAAACCACCTAGTTATCTAATTTACATATTACATTCAGAGACATAAACATTTGAATGATCTTTTAGTCCAACTGATACAATTTTATTTGTAAGAGTTTTTCCTTCTTTAATCACTTCACGAACATAAATATCTTGAATTGGATGATGATTTTTATCAAAGCTAAATTTACCTCTTGTAGATGAAAAATTTGCTTTTCTTAATTCATTTCTGAATTTATCCATATTTTTAATTTTTGCTTTTGACATTGCTGATATTAAAAGCTTACCAGTATCATAACCTTGGGAGGCGTATAAAGAAGGTAGCCTTCCATACTGAGTTTGAAAGTCACTGACAAACTTTTTGTTGGCAGGATTATCAATGTCTTTGGACCATTGTGAAGTGTTTTTCACTCCTAATGCAGCATCACCTACTGCTTTAAGGATACCTTGATCAAATGAAAAAGCTGGGCCTACAACAGGCAGTTTAATTCCAGATTGTGAAAATTGTTTCATAAAACCAATACCCATTCCACCTGGCAAGAAAAAGAAAATGCTATCTGCGCCTGAAGCTCTAATTTGAGCTATTTCTGCTGCATAATCTTTTTGACCTAGCTTAGTGTAAATCTCTCCAGCAAGCTTTCCTTTAAAAAACCTTTTATAACCTTTAAGAGCATCTTTTCCCGCTGGATAGTTTGGAGCGATTATAAATGAGTTTTTAAAACCAGCGGAATTTGCATATCCACCAGCAGCTTCGTGAAGGTTATCATTTTGCCAAGCAACATTAAAATAATTTTTATGACAACCTTTGCCAGCTAATTTAGATGGTCCTGCATTTGGTGAAAGATAAAATTTCCCCTGATTAACTGTTGCTGGTACAACTGCCATTGCTAAATTTGACCATATTATTCCAGTTAAAACATCCACCTTATCAGACTGTATCATTTTATCAGCTAATTGAACTGCTATATCAGGTTTTCTTTGATCGTCTTTAATTATTACTTCAATATTTTTATTATTTTTTACAGCAAGCATAAAACCGTCTCTGACATCAATACCTAATCCAGATCCACCTCCAGATAAAGTTGTAATCATACCTACTTTTACTTTATGACCATCTGCATTTGCAACCGATGAAAACGTAAGTAATAATGTACTAATCATTATTAATAATTTATTCATTTTAATCCCCTAAAATCTTTCTTGTTAATTCAAAATACATAATTATATGAATAAAGGCAAAAAGTAAAAAATTCGTTTAAATACAGTTAAAATTAAAAATCAACTTCTATGCCGTTTATTGTAAATGTTTTACCATTAAAACCTTGATCCATTTTTTCTATTTCCGTCATATTATCACTATCAACTCTTCGATAAGGATTTTTCTTCATTTGCTCTAAACGATTGTCTTTTTTAATATTTTCTTTTTGTAATTGATTATTTTTTTTGTTTTTAAACCATTTTAACATTTTATTTAATTACCTTTCCACTAGCCATCTGACAATGCTTTAAGTTTTTAAATCTATATTTTGCGAACACATTATATATAAATTTCGCGAGTTGATTAATAAATGGTAATTTTATAATCAGAGATAATAGATTCCAATATTTTAATTCGCTCCAAATTAGTGCAAATGCATCAACACCTATATGTAAATTTAACTTTTTATCTTGTACATGTAAAAGCATCAATGCATCAGCTTGAGAAGCCCTAATTAATTTTAAGTCGTCAGGTTTTGTCGCTATATCAAACCACTCAAAAGTATTTTTAGGAGCTACCTTAATATAATAATTTATTTCTTTGCTACAGAGGCCACATTTACCATCATAAAAAACTTTAATACTATCCATGTTAATTCCTTCTATATAAACCTTGAGATATTTACTGCTAAACTTGAACCGGAGCCAACAAAACTAAACCATATTTTTTCAAATTTAAAAACTTCACTACCTTTTGATATCTTTGCTTCTTGTTGATGATCTATTTCTTCGTTGCAACAAATATTTAATACTTCTAAAAGGTTATAAGATGATGAGGTTTTGTATAAAAATTCAATCTGCTCTTTATAATGCTTTTCAACAAATGTTTCTACAGCTTGTATTGTGGTACAAAAAAATCTGTAACCAAAAACTGCTGAAATAAACCCTAATCCGAATCCTAAAATTCTCCAAAGGATTAAAAGTTTACTTCTTTGAGATCTTTTAACTAAGTGTCGCATTACAACTAAATGTTTTTTCTCAGTCAAATAATGTTCTTTTGACATTTTAATTATCGGTCTATTCCAAAAAATAAATTGGGCCCCAATATATATCCAAACCGCTCCTGTTTCACCAGCATGGTTAGATCTCATCCAACCTATCATATTTCTTGGTACCGAAATATTATAAGCTTTATAGCTTTCAATTATATTTTTTGAATTCATATGATTTGTTTATTTTAAATTTGAACAATTCATATTTTAATAATGAAATTCTCAAAAATTAACAAGTATTAACTAGTTTTATTATTAAAATTTAAAGTTTTTCTGGCACGTTCATTGCACTCTTTAATATTGAAAGGTTTATCATGGAACCAATATCTATATTATCAATTGTAGTTCAACTGGCCACATCTGCACCAGCATTAAATAAGTTAATATCGACTGAAAAAATACCGTCTTACAGTAGAACAGAAACTATAGAAATTTATAGAAATATAATGAACTCACCATATAAAGTTGAGTCTAATAAATCAACTCAACAGTAATATTTCATCATTAGTTAAAAATAATTAACTTGTTTAATGGTATTACTTGACTCATTGAAGCAAATCACAATAAATTATGCTAATCGCTAGTTTAATTAATTAATTTTTTTTAATTTTAAGATGGGGATTTACAGAAATTTTTATATTTCTTGTAAACTAGTATAATAATCAGCATATGCTGACATATAATCATTACGGAGGAAATTAGATGATTAAATCAAAGACACTATTTAAGGTTGGTTCTAGTGTAGCAGCTCTTGCTACAGCTTTTGCTTTCTCAAGCTTACCTGCATTAGCAGATGGCCATAGAAAAGCTGCTATTGAAGTTGTAACACACGCTGGAGCAGGTGGTGGAACTGACGTAAACTCAAGAATGATGATGCTTCGTTCTAGAAGAGTTCTAAAACAAGATATGGTTGTTGTTAATAAAAGAGGTGGTGGTGGTGCTGCTGCAATGAACTATTTTATGACAAGACCTGCTGATGGTAATACAATTCTTACATTTACAGTAGGTCACGCTATTACAATGGCAATGGGAAAAACTAAGTTAAAAATTGAGGACATGGCTCCAATCGCAAGAGGAACAAATGACCCACAAATTTTAATGGTGAACTGTAAAACTAGCCCTTACAAAACTCCTGAAAGTTTTCTTGCAGGGATGAAAAAAGGTGATAAAATTAGTTTTGGAGGAACTCATACTGGAACTATTGACCATATAACTGCTTATATGTGGGCAAAAAAGACTGGTCAAAAAATGCCTAAATATATACCTTTTAAAGGTGGCGGAGAACTTGCAACTCAAGTCGTAGCAGGATCTGTAGACGTAGGGATTTTAAATCTGTCTGAAGCGGGTGCACCTATTGAAGCTGGTGATCTATGTCCATTAGTTATTTTAGGTGACAATGCTATGGGACCTATTCCTAAAGCTAAAACAGCTAAATCTCTTGGTATTGACTTAGTTTTGTCTACAACTCGTGGATTTGTTACACACGCAGGAGTTGATAAAGAAAGAGTTGGTCAAATGGAAAAAGGTTTAACAAAAGCTATGAAACATTCCATGTATCAAGCTTATCTAGCAAATTCTGGTCTAGATAATACTTCTCCACAAGCTTCTGCAGCTTGGGGAAAACAAATAAAATTCATGGTTGGTGAATTTGGTCCTGCGTTAAAAGAAATGGGCCTTTTAAAATAAAAAATTTAGTTAATTTAGATGCCCTTGATTAAGGGCATCTAAAGGTAAAATTATGCAAAAAAAACTATATATAACCCCAATATTCTTAGCACTTTTCTCAATTGCAATCATTTTGATATCATTGCAATTAGATATTTCGCCTGAAATGATCGTTGGCGACAGTATGCAAGCGCGTTCATTTCCTATTTTCTTAATGGCTATCAATTTAATTTTAATTAGCGTTCTTTTCCTACAATTTTTTAAAAATTATCCAGAAAAAATTGAATTAGAAATATTTACAACTTGGTTTAGTATGTTTCTTTTCTTACTTTTTTATTTCCTAACAATTACAACTGATATGTTTATCGGAATTGCGGTTTGTATGTTTTTAATGGGTTATACATGGGGAGAAAAACGTTTGTGGGTAAATCTGTGTAATGCTGTTATTACGCCTGGATTAATATTTTTACTTTTTGATTCTGTGTTAAAAATTAGGTTTCCAAGAGGCCTGCTAACAAATATATATTATGGATAGATAGAGAGAATTATGGTTGAACTATCAGCAATGGCATCGGTTTTTACTGACCCATATTTAATAGCATTAATTTTTGCTACAACAATTCTAGGTGTTATAATAGGTGTGCTACCAGGACTTGGAGCTACAACTGGGGCGGCAATATTACTTCCCTTTACATTAACTATGGAACCTGTCCAAGCAATAGCTGTTCTCTCAACTATTTATGTTTCTGCAACATTTGCAGGCTCAATAACAGCTATTTTAATTAATACGCCTGGAACTTCTGCTTCTGCAGCAACTACATTTGACGGATACCCTTTAGCACAAAAAGGAGAAGCAGGACGTGCGCTAGGTGTTGCTGTTGTATCAAGTACAATAGGAGGAGTTTTTTCAATTATTGTTCTATGCATTGCTGCTCCTCTACTAGCAAGAGTGGCTTATGAATTCCGTCCACCTGAGTACTTCGCTCTTACTGTTTTTGGCTTATCAATGTTAGCTAGTATTAGCGCTGGAGGAGCTGTTAAAAATCTTATAGGCGGTGTTTTTGGAGTCTGGCTATCAACTATCGGAGCTGAAAGAGTTACAAATGTCGAAAGGTTTATGTTTGGAAATTATGAATTATACGAAGGGCTATCTTTTGTTCCTGTTTTTATAGGCCTTTTTGCAATCTCAGAATTGCTAGTACAATCTAAAACTGTAAATAAAATTATAGAAACTGTAGCACTAAAAGCCGTAAAATTACCTACTAAAGAAGATTATAAAAAAATCTGGAAAACGATCTTGCGATCATGTGGAATAGGTACTTTTATTGGTATATTACCTGCTGAAGGTGCAACAGTAGCTTCTATGATTGGATACTCAGAAGCTAAAAGATGGTCCAAAAACCCAGAAGAATTTGGTAAAGGCTCAGTCGAGGGTATTGCAGGTGCTGAGGCTGCAAATAATGCTGCTACTGGTGGAGCAATGGTTCCAACTATGGTTTTAGGTATTCCTGGAAGCGGAACAACTGCTATAATTTTAGTAGGGTTAATGGTTCATGGATTAAGGCCAGGAGCATATTTGTTTACTGAACAAGTAGATACAGTATATCAAATTTTTGGATCAATGTTATTAGCAAATTTTATGTTTATGGCTATGGGACTTTATGCAGCTAAATTATTTGCTAGAGTTTCATTAATTCCCAGACCTACATTATGGCCAATTGTATTTGCTTTGTCTGTAATTGGTGCTTATGCAATACAGCAATCCACTCTTGATATTTGGATAGCTTTAATTTTTGGAGTTATTGGATTTTTTGCAAGAAGACATGGATTTGCAGTGGCTCCAATTGCGGTTGGTCTTATTTTAGGTGAAATGGTAGAAACCAATCTTCAAAACTCTTTGAAAATGTTTGATGGTCAGTGGTGGATGATTTTAACTCAGCCGTTAGCTGCGTTTTTTCTTGTTCTTGCCTTTCTTGGATTATGTGGCCCTTACATATATGGCATGATAACAAAACAAAACAAATAAGTTACATAATTAAAAAAAATTACTAATAGTTATAGCATTCCATATTAAGTTTAAAGAAATCAAAGTTAAAATAACATTAAGTACTATTTTAAAATATTTGTGGCCAAGCTTTACAAGAACTTTTTTTCCTATAAGAGTTCCGATGAAACCACTAAAGATCATTGCTGTAATAAGAAGGAAATATTCCGCGTAAGCAAAGCCAATAAAACCAAATATAATTACCTTTATCAAATGCTGTATTGTCATTAATGCTGAGTGAGTGGCTAAGTGATTTATTGGGTTTAACTTCATTGTCTTCACCATTCCTGCAACAACAGCTCCAGACGCTCCAAAAAACATGGTTAAAAATCCAGAAAATATTCCTCCAAATATCATATGAGTTGATCCAATAGCTGGAATCTCTCCAAAGACAGACCATAAAATAAAAATTGCAACAGACAACTGAAGCAACCAAGGTTCTATTTGAACAAATAAAGATCCACCTAGTGAGGCTCCTAAAATCGTTCCTATACCAAATGGGATTAATGGACCTCTTTTTATGTCTTTAAAAAAAATTACCGCTCTACCTAAATTAGAACCTATTTGAACAATTCCATGTATTGGAAGCAATGCAATAGGAGGCAGTTTAAGAGCAAGAAGACCTAAAAGAATTGCACCACCACCAATTCCAAAAGCAGCGCTTATAAAGGAGGTCATCATACTTGCTAAAATTAAAAAATAAAAAGTAAACTCAGAGAGCTCAGTTGGCATGTCTAACAACTTTTATACTTTAGTTGCATGAGGCGGAGGAGCAAAATAACGAGGCATCTCTCCAACTGAATGGACATTAACTTCCACTAAAACCGGTCCAGAAAATTTTACAGCTTCATCTAATTTCTTTTCTAATTCGTTAGCGTGGTCAATCCTTTTATATTTCATTTTTGCAACCTTTGCTAAGTCTTCAAAATTTGGCCCTAATAAGTCAGCATAAAATTTACGTCCACCATACATGCTTTCTTGAATATGTTTTATGACACCATAGCCTTGATCATTCATTACTAAAAAAACAACATCACAATTTGTTTCTGAAGCTGTCCATAAATCAGGAAGATTTAGCATGAAACCACCATCACCACACATGGCAATAGTTTTTTTTCCATCACTTCCAACAGAAGCTCCAATAGCAAGTGCCATTCCTGGCCCAATTGCCGCTCCTACAGGATAAATATTTTGTTCAGGCTTATTTATTAACATTGAACGATTGCCCCACATACTATTAGAAATAGTAACATCTCTAACCCATATTCCATCTTCAGGAAGAACTCTTCTTATGACTTCTGGAAAGTCTTTATATGCTCCAAGGTTGTTTTTGTAATCTTGTAAAATTTTACTTTTTAGATTAGCTACTTCATTTACCCATTCATCATCACTAGAAAGTTGATTTGATAATCTATCCGCAAGTTCTCCTAAAACTTTCTTTGCATCACCACAATGAAATAAATTTGTTTTATATGTTCTCTCCTCTGCATCAGGGTCTATGTCTATCTGAATAATATTATGTGGAAGCTTTAAAGACATGTCTCTTGTTTCATGTCCTCTTAATCTACTTCCAACTACTATCATTAAATCTAATGTTTGATAAAAATCTTCTATAAGTGGTACTGCATTAAAAGCACCAAAACTCATTAAGTTACTTTCAGGTACTACGCCCTTTCCCAAGGTACTAGTTACAACAGCAAATCCCATTTCAATAAATTTTTCTACCTCGTCTTTTGCGTACTTACCTCCATTACCAACCCAAAGTATTTTTCTTTTAGATGTTTTAATTATACTTTCAATTTGGTCTACAGACGATGTATAACCAATTTGTAAATTAATAGTTGGTAACTTGATTTGATCAAGCATTGAGGGCCTTTCAATATTAGTTCGTTGAATGTCTATAGGTATTTCGATTGAGACTGGTCCCATAGGAGGTGTGAGAGCTACGGTAACAGCCTCCATTAATTGTGAAAGAGCATCATCTGCATTACTTATTCTAATAGCTTTTTTTGATATTGATTTGAGCATACCTAGCTGATCATAAACATCATGAACTGTCCCTTGATTTTTGTCTAAATTGCCTGTTGCAGTTTGACCAGTAAAATGGAGTACAGGAGAACCTGCAAAACGAGCCTCAACCACAGATCCAGCTGCGTTAGCTGCTCCTGGGCCAGTACTTGTAAAAACAATACCAAGACCATTTGTTGTTCTAGCGTAACCGTCTGCCATGTGACCTGCGCCCATTTCACCTCTTGCAGGTATCATTTTTATATAATTTCTTCTACCTATGGCATCTAACATGGGTATGTTGTGAACTGAAACCACACCAAAAACATCTTTTACATTCATTTGATATAAGAACTCAGATACTAAGTCCCCAATATTGTAATCTGCCATACAAATCTCCTTTTTGACTTAACATGTTAAAAATCTTATATTAATTTTTAAAATTATGTAAAATTATATTAACGATTGATTTTTAATGAATACTAAAATATCCGCAGAAAAAGTGAAATTATGTCTCTACGATGAAAAAGAGGTTGCATTTATTGATTTAAGAGAATTAAGTCAACATACCAATGGACACCCTTTTTTCGCCATATCATTACCATATAGTATTTTTGAGCTCAATTTAGAAACACTAGTGCCTAACAAAAAAACAAGATTAATTCTTATAGATAGTCATAACGAAATTTCAAATCATGCTTATGATAAAGCTGATTCCTTAGGTTACTTGAATATCTTTGTAGTAGAAGGTGGTGTTAAAGAATGGACAAAAAAAGGATTTTCATTGTTTGATGGTATCAATGTACCAAGTAAGAGTTTTGGTGAATTAATTGAAAAAAAATTTCATACCCCTTCAATCACAGCTAAAGAACTTCATCATAAACAATCAAAAAACGAAAACTATATTGTAATTGATGGCAGACCATTTGATGAGTATATAAAAATGAGTATACCCAAAAGTATATGTTGTCCCAATGCAGAATTAGCATTAAGAGTTCCTTCTTATATCAATGACCAAAATACAGAAATAATTATTAATTGCGCTGGAAGAACGAGGTCTATTATCGGAGCGCAAACACTAATTGAGTTTGGTATAAAAAATACTGTCAAAGCTCTAGAAAACGGAACTCAAGGGTGGTTTTTATCTAATCTCAGTTTAGATCACAATAAAGACAAAATAATAGGTATTTTACCAAACGATCTGGAAATCAAAGAATTAAAAGAAAAGGCCTTAAACTTAATTAATAAGAATAATATTAAAGTAATTGATGTATCGCAAGCTCAACAATTAATAAATGATACAAATGCATCTACGTTTGTATTTAACGTAACCAATGCTCTGGGAAATAAAACTGTTAGTGAAATTCCAAACGTACCAGGAGGACAGCTTGTTCAAGCAACTGATAAGCACATTGGTGTTTGGAAATCAAACGTCATTTTAATTGATGATGGAGATTTAGTTAGAGCTGGAACTACAGCTATGTGGCTAAAAAGAATGAATTTTAAGGTGTTTATATTAAAAGATGGGATTTCAGAAGCTTCAAAATTAAAATTAAAGAAGCATTATAATCAAAAAGAAGAAATTTTAGATATTTTAAATATTAACGAATTGATCAACTTAAAAAATCATACTTTATTTGATATAAGATTAAGTCAAGATTATTTAAATGTTAGGTTAAAAAACTCTTTGTGGTTAAACCGATCGGAAATTTTTAAAAAAAATATCTATAAAAATAATGATATAATAATTATTACTGATGATTTAAAAAAAGCTTTTTTAATTGTAAAAGATATTCAAGGTCAAAATAAAAATTGTAAGATAAAAGTTTATAAATGGTCAAAAGATGATTTAATAAAACAGCCTGATATTTTTGATCGTACAATAAACAAAATGGCCAAAGAGAAACGTATAGATTTTAATTTTCATACTTATAAAAGGCACGAGGGTAGTAAAGCTCACGCTGAGCAGTATTTGAAATGGGAAACAGACTTAGTTGATAAGATGGATGAACAGGAATTGTCATTCTTTAATCTATTATAAATACAAATAAATTTTAGTTAACCTTTGCTTTCTTCTCCATTAAACGACTTTATATTAGACCTTTTGATATTGTCTAAATTTGTACCTTCTATTCTCAGTAGTCTAACTGGATCTTTTCTTACTGGCGAATGAACGTCACCTATATCATAAAAATGAACGTCACCTGTTTTCATAAGATAGGTTTCACTAGGTTTTACGTACAAAACATCATCTGAAGATTTTTCTTGAATAATTTCCCAATCAGTCATCTCAGTTTCTCCAGATGCTTGCCCATATATCGCCCAACTTGGTCCATGGTCATGAGGCAATCCTATAGCTTCATTTGCATAAACGTGACCACAAATACAAAAATCTGTATCTTTATCTTCGTACAGTATTTTTCTTGATGGTTCCCCTTCTACTCTATCAGGAAGGTTCTCAACGACAAAATTTTGATCCATTAAAGCTTTAGAAACAAAATAACATATTTTGTCTGATCCGTTTGGGATTTTATTATTAATAAGTATTTCTTTTATATCACCAGCTAGATCATTTAATGTATAAGGCATATATTCCTCCAAATTGAATCGTATATAGTTTACTTTTTATTTTCCCCAATTCAAGGCTACAGGATCAAACCTCTTAGCTAAATTTATTAAACCAGCTCTCGTGTTTTCTTCTAAAGAAGGAATTGGATGTCTACAAAAATCGGAGCCTATTATTCCCCCCTCTTTCATAATTACTTTTGCAGCCCTGAATCCACACTGTCTATTTTCATAATTTATTAAAGGTAAAATATTATTATACTGAGTTTCAGCTTTATCAATTTTACCATCTAGAAAATCTGTGACTACGGGCCTTATTAAATCTGGGATCATTGCTGAACTCATATTTCCAGTTGCACCAGCTTCCAAGTCGGCAAACAAAGTTATTCCTTCTTCTCCGTCAAAAGGACCTTCTATAACTTCTCCACCCTCTTTTATAAGTACTCTTAACTTTGCAGCAGCCTGAGCACATTCAATTTTAAAACACTTTACCATCTCAATTTCTTTTGCCATCTTTATTAAAAGAGGAACAGGTAAATCGACACCTGACAATGGAGCATCTTGAACCATAATAGTTACATTTGCTTCACCTACTTTAGAAAACTGTTCAAAAGTTTGCTGAGGGGTTCCTTTCATTAGTGCTCCATGATAGGGAGCCATCATCATTATCATCTCACCACCTAAGGCCTTCACAAGCTTTGCCCGGGATAATGCAATATCTGTCGAGAAATGACTTACTGTGGTGATAACAGGCACTCTTCCAGCTACATGCTCTATACACAATCTAGTTAATATTTCTCTTTCTTCATCGGACAACAAAAATTGCTCTGAATAATTTGCTAAAATACAAATCCCGTCAACCTTTTGGTCAACCATACAGTCAATAACTCTTTTCATTCCTTCTTTGTCTACTTCACCATTTGGTTTAAACGGTGTTGGGGCAACAGGCCAACAACCCTTAAATTCATTATTAGCCATTTCAATTCCTTTATATTATTAAATTTAAATATGATAATTAAATATTTTTATTTTGCCAAGTGTCAACTGTAACACCATCTTCTCTTAATTTATTTTTTTGAATTTTACCAGTTTGTGTTTTTGGAAAATGATCCATTATTCTTATGTATTTTGGAACAGCAAATGTTGCTAAATTTTTTTTAGCTTGATTTAATAAATCTATATAATCAATTAACATGTTATTATTTATCATTAAAGCAACCATAACTTCATCTTCCATACCCTCCCCACCTTTGGCCGGAATAGCATACGCTGCAGCTTCAGTGATATATGAAATTTCTAGAAAAGCCTGTTCAACTTCATATGAAGAAATATTTTCACCACGTCTTCTGATACAATCTTTAATTCTATCTACAAAAGTAAAGCTACCTGATTGGTCTTTTATTCCAGCATCGCCAGTATGAAACCAAAAATTTCTCCATGTCTCAACTGTTTTTTCTGGCATACCCATATAACCTGACATAAACCCAAACGGCTGTTTCGGTCTAACTACAATTTCACCCACTTCACCGTCTTTTATAGGTAAATCAGTTTCTGGATCTCTTATTTCGACTTCAAAATATTTATGGTATAATTTTCCACATTTACCATCTCCTTTTTCGTTTATTAAACCATATAATGGAATATTTACTTCTGTCATTCCATATAGAGGCAACACATCCTTAACACCAAACCTATCTCTAAAAACTCTCTCAGGTTCACTAGGTAGAGGAGCGGAACCAATTAATATTAAATTATGATCTTTATCATTTTCTGATGGGGGTTGAGCTGTAATAAACGCAGCAATAGCCCCTAACATATTTGTATGCGTTACATTGTACTTTCTGATATCATTTAGCCAATTAGAAGCAGAAAAACGAGATTTTATTACAGCTTTTGACCCAACCATAATACAAGCTAAAAGTTGCATAAAAAGACCATTTGCATGAAATAAAGGAAGAGAAATATAAAAAATATGGTTGTGGTTTAATTTGTAATTTTCAATTGTGCCAACGGCAAATAAAACACAATGTGCATTAGGCATTAAAACTCCTTTGGAAGGACCTGATGTTCCACTTGTAAACATTGTGCATGTCTCATCACTTATCTTACCAACATAAACCTCCTTTTCTAAAATCATTCCTTTAGATTTAAGTTCAGAACAATTAAAAACTTTAATTTTAGATTTTTTTTCTTTAACTAATTGATCAACATCTTTGTAATGAAGATCACTAACTATCATAACACTAGAATTTGCTAATTTAATTTGATGATAAAGCACACTTCCCTTAAGGCCGGTGTTTAAGGCAACAAACATGACTCCAAGAAAACTTGAAGCAACCCAATAAGGAATAAATTCTATTGGATCATCTACCATTACAGTTATGGTATCTCCTTGCTTAATCTTTAAATCCTTCAAGATTTTTGCTTTTTCAAAAGCTATATCTTTTAAAATATTAAATGACCATTCTGGTCCATCTACAAACTCTATAATTTTTTTTTCTGGATGTTTCTTACATTGATTTAAAATAATCTCTGAAATTATCCAGTGATTACTATTATCTATGTTGGAATATAAGAAAGGATTAACTTTATTCATTAAACAAGCAACCTTAATTTAATTTTCTAAGATATGAAGAAATAAATGTATTAAGTTCTTTTGGTCTTTCTGCCTGTAAAAAATGTCCACAATCTAAAATTTTCAACTCGCAATTATCAAGAAGATCAATAAATTTTTTTCCTGATTTTAATGGTGTCATTTGATCAAACTTTGCTAATACCGCTAAAGTTGGTATTTTAATTTTTTGTGCAGCATCTGTCCCGCCGTCATATTTATTACATGCTTCCAAATCTATTTTAAGAGTTTTTTCATTGTTCATATTCATTATATTAAAACCTTCACCAAAGTGAGAGTGGCCTGGTATATTGCCAGTAAACATGGCGCCATCTTTGCCGTGACCCCAAGTTACCATCATTCTGTAAGCTTTATGAAAATCATTAGAGGCTAGATCGATTAAAAATTGATTAACAGGAATTGTATTCGATCCTGCTATGAAAATTATACCCTTTAATAATTTTGGATAATTTTTATTTAATTCCAATCCAGTTAAACATCCTTGAGAGTGACCTAAATAAACAATATCATTTAGTTTCAATTCTTTAACTAAATCATATATCCACTCAGCATTTTCCTTTATTGAAACACATGGCACGCCTTCTGAAAAACCGTGACCAGGCAAGTCTGGAACAATAACTGAATACTCTTTATTAGCAAAATACCTGGATTGTTGAACAAAGCTTAGATGATTTTGACCTGAACCATGAATAAAACAAAGAGTGGTTTTATCTACATCTATATTTTTTCCACCTGTATTTATGTATGTTTTAGCACCTTTAAAGTTAATAAACATTCCGTTTTACTCCTACTTCATTAACTTTGATACAGCACGAAATCCTTTTTCAAAGTCTTTCTTTATATCGTCTATATCTTCTAAACCTACAGATAACCTTATCATGTCCTCCGTTAAACCAGATAATTTCATCGCCTTTGCACTAAGATGAGAGTGAGTAGTGCTACCTGGATGAATTAACAGAGTTTTTGCATCTCCTACATTTGCTAAATGGGATGCTAACTGGACAGACTCTATAAAAGTTTGTCCTGCCTTTCGTCCTCCTTTGATACCAAAAACTATTACTGAACCAGAACCTTTAGGAAGGATTTTTTTTGCAACTAAATGATCTGGATGGGTCTCAAGGTCTGGATGCTTTACCCATTCAACCAAATCATGATCTTGAAGAAAAGACAATAATTTGTGAGTGTTTTCCATATGTTTTTTCATTCTTAATGGTAAGGTCTCAATTCCTTGCATTAAATAAAAAGCATTTGTGGGCGAAAGCGAAGGACCAAAATTATACATGCCTTCAGCCCTTATTTTCATTGTTAAAGCAGCTGGGCCAAACTCTTCCCAAAAACTTATGCCTCCTAAAGCAAAATGGTCTCCAGAAATAGTTGGAAATTTTTCTTTATCACCCCAGTCAAAATTACCACCATTAACTATTGCTCCGCCAATGGCTATTCCATGTCCACCCAACCACTTAGTAAGAGAGTGAATTATTATATTAGCTCCATGATTAAATGGTTGCATTAAAAATGGCGTATTGAACGTTGCGTCCAAAACTAGTGGTATACCCTTCTTTTTACATATTTTTGCAATAGTTGGTACGTCCATTATATCTAAGCCAGGATTACCAATCACCTCACCAAAAACCATTTTTGTGTTTGGTTTAATAGCTTTTTCAATAGCATCTGGATCATTAGGATTAACAAATTCTGTGGTTACTCCAAATCTCGGCATAGTATGTTGAAGTAAATTGATATTAGCTCCATACATTTTACTAGAAGCCACTATATGATCTCCACTACTACACAATGCTGTCACAACCAAATGCATGGCCGCCATACCACTTGAACATGCAATTGCGCTTACCCCTCCTTCTAGTGCAGCAAGCCTCTGCTCCAATGCCGCAACTGTAGGATTAGATATTCTAGAATATAAATGACCTCCAATTTCCATATTATATAAAGCGGCTGCCTCTTCTGTATCTTTAAACACATAAGATGTTGTTTGATAAATAGGGACTGCACGTGACCCTGTTTCTTTGTCAGGACTATGACCTGCATGCAAAGAAAGTGTATCAAATTTATAATTGTCACTCATAATAATTCCCTCAATTTAAAGTGAATTTAGTAAAATACGTAAAAGAACAAATCAATAAATATTATGATAATACTATTTATTATTTTCTCTAAGTTTTTTTCGAATAATTTTTCCGGTGGTGGTCATTGGTAATTCTTTAACAAATTCAATAATACGGGGATATTCATGTGCGGCTAATTTTAACTTTACTAAATTTTGTATATTAAGCTTCAGTTTATTATTTTGACTTAAAACATTTTTTTTATTCATAGGGACTATAAACGCTTTGATTACATTTCCTCTTATTTCGTCAGGGACGCCAATAACGCCTACCATTTCAACTTCTGAATGTGAAAGAATACAATCTTCAATTTCACTTGGCCCAACCCTATATCCTGAAGTGTTAATTATATCATCCTCACGACCTTTAAAGTAAAAATATCCTTCATCGTCAGTGTAAGCATAGTCCCCAGTGTAAAGCCAACCTTGCACAACTTTTTTTTGTGTTTCGTCATCATTTTCCCAATATTTAAGAAAGGCAACTGGTGTATCGGATTTGACTACTATTTCGCCATCTAAGCCAGGCTCCAAAATTAAATTACCTTTTTTGTCCATTAATCTAATATCATGACCAGGAACAGGTTTCCCAATAGATCCTTGTTTTGCTGACATAAGTAAACGGCTATTTGATATAGTTAAGTTACATTCTGTTTGACCATAAAATTCATTAATGCCAACTCCAAGAATATTTTTACCCCATTCTAATAACTCTTCTCCTAATGCTTCTCCACCAGAACCCACAGTTCTTAGGTTCAAACTATTCATTTTTTGAGAAGGGTTAAACGCTTTCATTAATTTCAACGCAGTAGGAGGCAAGAAAGTATTTTTAATATTCAATTTAGATAATAAAGAAAAGGCGAACTCAGGATCAAATTTTTCAGACCTATGACTTACCACTGGAATTCCAAAATGCCATGCTGGAAGAAGAACATCAAACAAACCTCCTATCCATGCCCAATCTGCCGGTGTCCAAAATAAATCAGTTATAGGATTAGATGACGATAAAAAATGATGAGGGATTTCTACGCCGGGAATATGACCTAGTAAAACCCTATGTGGAAGCAATGCTCCTTTTGGACCTCCAGTAGTTCCTGATGTATATATAATTATTGCCGGATCATTGGCATCAGTTGTCTTTGTCGTATAATTATCAGACGCTCTTTCAAGTAAGTTTTGATAGCTCAAAATATTTGTTTCATCTTTATTAATATCAATACACAAGATTAGTTTTAAGTATGGAAGCGTATCAAAAATTTCCTTTATTTTATTAAGGCCTTTTTTATCACAAATTACTACTGAAGCTCTTGAATTCATCAAACGATAGTGAAGAGCCTCAACACCAAATAAATTAAATAAAGGAATTGAAATTCTTCCTGTCTTAAAACAAGCCATATGTGTTATTGCCGTTTCAGGACATTGACCTAAAATAATACCAACCCTTGCATTACTGTCTACCTTGAAATGATCAAAGGTATTAGCTAGCTTGTTCGAATATTTTCTTATATTGGCAAAAGACCAGTTTTGTGTTTTGCCATTCTCTAAAACATGTATTAAAGCGGTTCTATGTTGATACTCTTTTTTATCAATAGTACTTGCAGCAATGTTATAATGAGATGGAATAGACCATCTAAAGTGCTTATATAAATCTTCATAATTATTTGTTTTTGTAAGCATATATTTCTCAAACTTAAATTTACTTAGCACTAAAGACTTGTTTAATTAATTAAATTAATTAAATTAATTCTTAATAAAATAAATGTTAAATGAGAATTATATTGAATCAAGTTAATCCTATAAAGTTAGATGATTGTTTTACTAAAGATAGTGATTTAGCTTTAATGAATGGCGTCCAAGCCTTAGTCAGACTTTTAATTGAACAAGCAAAGTTAGACAAAGATAACGGTTTACTTACTAAAGGCTATGTAAGTGGATACCCAGGTTCCCCACTTGGAACACTCGATTTAGAACTTGGTCGAGCTAGAAAACATTTAGACCTTCATAACATAGTTTTTCAACCTGCTGTAAATGAAGAATTAGCCGCCACCGCTGCCTGGGGAACTCAAATGCTAGGCTTATATGACAAACCTGACATTGATGGTGTTTTTTCAATGTGGTATGGCAAGGGACCTGGGTTAGATAGAGCCATGGATGCACTTCGTCACGCTAATATGGGAGGAGTTTCAGCAAAAGGTGGAATGATACTCGCAGTTGCAGAAGATCCGATAGGTAAAAGTTCAACTTTAGCTTATCAGTCAGAGCAAAGCTTAATTTCTGCAGGCATACCTGTTTTTTACCCTGCTAACGTAAATGAAGTTATCTCAATGGGCCTTCAAGCTTTTGCTCTCTCACGTCATGCTGGTATATGCGTAGGCTTGAAAATTACTGGAGACACTGCTGATTCAAATGCTGTAATTGACATGGGATTAATTAGACCTAAACTTTTTAAACTAAATAATCCAACTAACGTTCACGTCAACAGACATGATCCTGCACTTGATAGAGAATCAGCTTTAATTAACAGACGTATTCCAGCTTCTAAAGAGTTCATAACCATCAATCATATTAATGAAGTAATATATAGTCCAACTAATAAAGAGATCGGCATTGTTGCCGTTGGCAAGGCTACAACAGAAACAATTGATGCCTTTGATACCATTGGGATTAAATCACCTGAAGAAAAAGGAATAGGGATTTACTCATGTAAAGTTCCATGGCCTTTAATAAATCAAGAAATAATAGAATTTTGTCGAGGTTATAAAGAAATTATTGTTATTGAAGAAAAGGCAGGAATAGTTGAACAACAAATAGCCCATATTCTTTTTAACGAAAAAAAAAGACCGCTATTATCAGGTAAACTTGACGCTATATCAAATGAGCCTTTAATTCCAAAAACTTCCGAGTTATCAAGTGATATTATTGCTGATTGTCTATTAAAAAAATTGCCCCCTGAATTAACTGAAAATGACATTCCTAAAGTAAAATCACTTTCACTAGGAGACAATTTACCTCCTGTTTCAGCAAGAACTCCATGGTATTGTGCTGGATGTCCTCATAATTCAGGAACAAAAACACCTGATGAAGAGGTGGTTGGTATTGGAATTGGATGTCATTCCATAGGTTATTTTCTACATCCAGAAAAACTAACAAATTTTAGTCAAATGGGTGGTGAAGGTGGGCATTGGATTGGCAGAGCACCATTCTCTAACCACAACCATATTTTTCAAAATATTGGTGATGGGACTTATGCTCATTCTGGATCTCTAGCTATCAGAGCAGCCGTTTCAGCAAATGTTAATGTTACTTTTAAAATTTTGTATAATGATGCTGTTGCTATGACTGGAGGACAACAAGCCATAGGAGGTGCAAGTCCTTGGAATATTTCTAAACAATTAGCAGCAGAGGGTGTAAAAAAAATCTATGTGGTATCAGACGAACCAGAACAATTTCAAGAAACTCGTCTCTTTGCAGACGGTGTATCTATGTACCATAGAGATGATTTAATTAAAGTGCAAAAAGAAGTTAGAGAAATCGAGGGTGTTACTGCTATTATCTATGTTCAAACATGCGCCACAGAGCTCAGACGCAGAAGAAAAAGAGGATTAATTGCTGACCGCGACGTTAAAATGTTTATCAATCCTGATGTTTGTGAAGGTTGCGGGGATTGCGCTGAAAAATCAAATTGTGTAGCCGTAAAGCCTCTTGACCACTTTGACGGTACAAAAAAGCAAATTGACCAGAGTGTTTGTAACAAAGATTATTCTTGCAGCAAAGGTTTTTGCCCTAGTTTTATTGGTGTTACGTCAAGTAAATCATTAGAAACAGTGAAGAAAGTATTTCCGTCCTTACCTTTAAATATAAATAATTTGGAAAACCCAAAGGAGAAGATTAAGGACATTAAAAATATAATTATGGCTGGTATTGGAGGAACTGGTGTTTCAACAATAGCAGCTATTATAGTGATGGCTGCACGTTTAGATAAGTTATATGCACAATCAATGAATTTTACTGGCCTTGCTCAAAAAAACGGAGCCGTAACCAGCCAAATAAGAATTAGTAATAAAAAATCCCTATATACTAAATCAGCAAGGTTACCAAACGAAACTGCTAGTCTACTTTTAGGATGTGATGCCGTTGTTTCTGTTTCTCCTTCTATAACCAGAACATTAAACCCCAAGAAAACTAAGGCTATTGTAAATGGTAGAGTTGAACCCCTTGGTGTAGCAGGAGTTCACATCGGTAAAGTAGTTGATGATCAGTTATTAAAAAAACATCTCGAAATACATATTAATAGTAATAACATTAACTTTATTGATATTTCTAGTTTAGCTGAATCTCTAGTTGGAGATACTGTATCTGCAAACATTATGATGTTAGGTTTAGCTGCTCAAAATGGTTTTTTACCAATTGAAATTTCTTCAATAGAAAAAGCAATAGAATTAAATGGCGTAGCAATAAACCAAAATATTACTGCCTTCAAATGGGGAAGATTATTAGCTGAAAATCCTGAACAAGTATTTCAAGCTGCAGGGTTATTTGAAAAAAACCAAAAGAAAGAAACCGTTCAAGACTATATAGATAACTTTTCTAAAGTGCTTGAATTATATCAAGATAAATTTTATTCGAATAAATACAAAGATCTTGTAAATGAAGTATTACAAAAAGAAACTAAATTTTTTAAAGATGAAATCGAGTTACCATTAACAAGAAAAATTGCTTTAACCTTATTCAGATTAATGCGCTATAAAGATGAGTATGAAGTAGCTAGACTTCACACTTCCGGTGATTTTGCAAAGCAGTTTTTATTTAATAATAAAGACGCAAAATTAGAATATTATCTTGCACCTCCTCTTTTTTCAAAAATTGATAAAGATACTGGACATCTTCAAAAAGAACGATTTGGCTCATGGGTGTTTAAAGCTTTTAAAATATTATCTAATTTCAAGTTTTTAAGAGGTACTAGATTTGACTTATTTGGTTATACAATAGAACGAAAAAGTGAAAGAGCTTTGGTTGAAAAAACTATTAATACTATTATTGCCATTACTAAAAATCTAGATCAAAATAACCGTAAAAAAATATTGGAATTTCTTGAAATCCCTCTATCTATAAAAGGTTATGGTCACGTAAAAGAAAAAAACATAATGATAGCCGAAAGCAAATGGGATATATCGTTAGATAAAATTATTAAAAATGTAGATTTAAAAAAATCAGCATAAATATTATATCAACTTTGCTTCTTCTCTTAGTTTAAATTTCTGAATTTTACCTGTGCTTGTTTTAGGTAGCTCTATAAATTTGAAATATTTAGGAACTTTAAAACCTGCCAATAAAGATTTACAATGATTTTTAAGTTCTAATTCATTAACAGTTGACTCTTTACTTATCTCAATGAATGCACAAGGTGTCTCACCCCATTTTTCGTCTTCTTTAGCAACTACAGCGACAGCAACTACTTCAGGATGTTTGTATAAAGCATCTTCAACTTCTATAGACGAGATATTTTCTCCTCCCGATATTATAATGTCTTTGGATCTGTCTTTTAGTTGGATATAACCATCTTCATGCCATACACCTAGATCACCAGTGTGAAACCATCCATTTTTAAAAGCTTCATCAGTTGCTTTTTTATTTTTAAAATATCCCTTCATCGTAATGTTACCTTTTATAAGCACTTCTCCCAAAGTATTACCGTCTTTAGCAACATTCTTATTAGTTTCAGTATCAATGATTTTCATATTTTCTTGAACTGAATATACAACTCCTTGTCTTGCTTTCAATTTAGCTTGCTCTGAGGCCCCTAATTCGTTCCATTCTGGATGCCAAGCACAGACTACCGCCGGTCCATAAATTTCAGTCAAACCATAAACATGTATAACCTCAATCCCACAAGAAGCCATTTTACTCAAAACTGCCTCAGGCGGTGGTGCTCCAGCCGTCATCATTTTGATATCAGATTTAAGAGAAATATTATTTTGTAATAAATGATCAGCTATCATTTGCATTACTATGGGTGCGCCACATAAATGAGTTATATTGTGTTTTTCAAAAGCTTCAACAATCAAATTTCCAACAGGTTGTCTTAAGCAGACATGTGTACCCGCCCGTTCGGTAATAGTCCAAGGAAAACACCATCCATTACAATGGAACATTGGCAACGTCCACAAATACTTTGGATGCATTGGAAGGTTCCATGTAAGAGTATTTCCAATTGCATTTAAGTATGCTCCTCTATGATGATAAACAACTCCTTTTGGATTGCCTGTAGTTCCCGATGTATAGTTTAATGCTATTGAATTCCATTCATCACTTGGTAAAACATGTTCATATTCATCACCTATGAAATTCTGTATTTCAGTTTCATAATCTAGACAGTTTTTTAAATCTGCAAAATCAGATCTCTTATTCCCAGCAATTTTATCAACATATTCAATTAATATAGGAGGGTTACTTAAATCTTGAAAAGCTTTTTGTATAATTTCGCTATACTCAGAGTCATAAATAAATAATTTAGCCTCGCCGTGTTCAAGAATAAATTTAACAGTATTACTATCAAGTCTTGTATTAATGGCATTCATAACACCTAATGCCATAGGGATTCCATAATGACATTCCCACATTACTGGAATATTTGGAAGCATAACAGCAATTGTACTTCCAGAATCAATATTTCTTTTTTTAAGAAAATTAGCTAATGCATCACACCTAGAGCTGGCTTGCTCATAACTTAATTTATAGTTTTTATATTCTATAGCAGTTTGATTTGGAAAAGTTTTTCTAGTTCTTTCTAGAAAAGATAAAGGACTTAAAGCAGCAAAATTTGCTTGATTTTTATTTAATCCAACTTCAGAAATAGACATTGTTGATTTCCTCCTTATATTATTGATAATGATTTGATAGATATTTATCAACAATGAAAAATTAATTTGGAGTTTTAATGCCTTACTCATCGCCTCTTGAAGATACTAAATTTGTATTAGAAAATCTTTTACCTCCTCACAGTGATCTAGACAATACTACAATTGATGCTGTTCTTAGTGAAGCAGGGAAGCTAGCAGATAATTATTTAGCACCCCTAAATCATTTTGGAGATAAAAATAATCCTGTATTAAGGCAAGATCACGAAGTTGAAACGCCAAACGGATTTAGTCATGCGTTTAAAGAGATAGCCAAGGGCGGTTGGATTGGTGTTGCCAGCAACTCAAATTACAGTGGAATGGGTCTGCCACTCAGAATGAGTGCAGCAATTAATGAATATTGGCAGGGCGCAAATTTATCGTTCTCATTATGTAGCCTATTGACCCAAGGCTTAATTGATGCCTTTACATTAGTTGGAACAGAAGAAGAGAAACAAAAATATTTACCTAAATTTAACTCTGGTGTTTGGACTGGCACTATGAATCTAACTGAACCACAGTCAGGAACAGATTTAGCAACAATTAAAACTAAAGCTGAACATGATGGAAAAAATTGGAGGATTAAAGGACAAAAAATATACATTACATATGGCGAGCATGATATGTCCGAAAATATTATTCACTTAGTATTAGCTAGAACTGAGGGAGCGCCCGAAGGGATAAAGGGGATATCTACATTTATAATACCAAAATTTTTGGAGGATGAAGAAGGTAAATACACAAAGAGGAATGACTTAAAATGTATTTCTATTGAACATAAAATGGGTATTAAGGCAAGCCCAACCGCCGTTATGGCCTATGGGGAAGACGAGGGTGCTATAGGATATATGCTAGGCGAAGAAGGTAGGGGAATAGAATATATGTTTATTATGATGAACCGGGCAAGGTTTGATGTTGGTCTTCAAGGTATGGCAGTTTCTGAAGCTGCAAGACAGAAAGCTCACGAATATGCAAATATTAGAGTTCAAGGAACACCTATAAACCGAGAAAAAGGAACTCCTATAATAGGTCATGGTGATGTCAGAAGGCTGCTTTTATCAATGAGAAGCCTGACTGAAGCAATGAGAGCTTTAATCTTGGTGTCCTCTGAAATTATGGAAAGAGCACATATTGGTAATGAAGAATGTAAAATAAAAGAAGGATTCTTAATCCCAATAATTAAGGGTTGGTCAACAGAGCTAGCTCAAGAAGTAACAAGTAATGGAGTTCAAATCCACGGTGGTATGGGTTTCATAGAAGAAACAGGAGCCGCTCAATATATGCGAGATGCTAGAATTTTACCTATTTATGAAGGAACAAATGCAATTCAAGCTAATGATTTTATGTTTAGGAAAACTGTTAAAGACAATGGCTTAACAGCTAAAAAAATTTTAGATGAAATGACTAAGGATTGCAAAAATAATATTCAGATGAGTAATATGATAAATCTAGCTAATGAAACCTTAGATTATGTTTTAAATAATAGAGACGATTATGAAAAACTATCATGTATTAGTTTTGATTATATGATGGGGTTTGGATATCTAATAGGTGGTTGGTTAATGCATAAAGCAAAAACAAAAGCTAACTTAAAATTGTCTGATGGCAGTCAAAATGAGATATTTTTGAAACGTAAAATGGTTTCTGGTGACTTTTATAATCTTCACATTCTTCCAAGAATACAATCACACTTTCATATTGTAATGAATGGTGCAGAGTTGATTCAATCAACTAATGATTCTCATATTTAAGATGATAAGAATTTTTTTATTGTCTTTTTAAATTTTTAACAAGATAAACAATTGAAAACATTGATTAATTTTTTTTTTTAAATTTAATAAACTTTAAGTTGCTTTTAACTTATTTTTGGATAGCCTATAGGCAATGTAGTGGGGGCTACTTGTTTTTAAGTTTGATCTCATCATTAATATTTTTTTTACTTCAAGCTGTATTGCTTTTATAAAAACAAAATTATAGTATTTAAGTGAGTTTAAATTTAAAGGAAAAAATGACTAACTATCCAGATATAAAAATTCATAATACCCTTCCTAAAATTCTTAGACATAGATCTGATACAATGCCAAGTACAGTTGCTCTTAGAGATAAAGATCTTGGAATATGGAATGAAATTACTTGGAAGCAATATAACGATAATGTTTCTTATCTTGCTTTAGGTTTGTCAAAAAGAGGTTTCAAACCAGGTGATGTGATTGGCCTAATTGGAGATAACAAACCATCTTGGTTATATTTCGAACTAGCTGCACAAGCAGTTGGTGGAATGAGCCTTGGAATATATAGAGACACTCTTGATGAAGAAGTGGGATACTTAATAAACGCCGCAAAAGTAAACTTTATTTATGCTGAAGATCAAGAGCAGGTTGATAAAATCTTAGCAATAAAAAGACCAAAGACTAATCATATAACTATGTTTTATGACGATAGCCGTGGTTTAAAAGAATTAAATGACCCACATATCATTGATATGATTCAACTAATGAATGAAGGACAAGTGATAGCTAATAAAACACCTGATAAATATAATCATATGATTGATAAGATATCGGATAAACAAGATGCAATATTATGTACTACATCTGGAACTACTTCTAATCCAAAGTTAGCGATGTTACCAGGTGGAAAATTTGTTGAACATGTCCTCAGATATCTAAATGTTGATCCCAAAACTGTTGACGATGAATATGTATCTGTACTTCCATTTCCATGGATAATGGAACAAATATATGGAGTAGGATTTAATATTATAGGCGGAATGAAAGTTAACTTTCCTGAACGTCCTGAAACGGCGATGGAAGATTTGCGTGAGGTAGGCCCAACATTCATGCTTGGCGCACCAAGACTATGGGAGCAAATAGCAGCAGACATGCGCTCAAGGATATTGGATGCACCTAAATTAACACAGTGGCTTTTTAACGTTATGGTAGACCGAGGTTTAAAAGCCGTTGATCAGGGTAAAAGGGATTTTCTTGCTGATAAACTTCTTTTCTCTTCTTTAAAAGATAGATTAGGGTTCAGTAAAGTTACATCAGCTGCAACTGGTGGTTCAGCTATTGGTCCTGAAACCTTTAAATTTTTCTTAGCTATGGGAATTCCTTTAAGACAACTATATGGTCAGACAGAATTAATGGGAGCTTACACCCTTCAAGATGTGCCTGAAGGAACTATGGATTGTGAAACAGTAGGTGTACCATTTCCTGATTGTGAAATTAAAGTTATAGATCCAGACCCTAACGGGATGGGAGAAATAATAACAAAGCATCCAAGTATGTTTTCAGGATATTACAATAACGCAAAAGCTTTTAAAGATACTATCAAAAAAGGATGGATGCATACTGGCGATGCAGGCTTTTTTGACGAAAAAGGTAGGCTTAATGTAGTGGACCGCGTAAATGATATTGCAATTAAATCTGACGGAGTAAAATTTTCACCACAAAATATAGAAAACAAACTTAAATTTTCTCCTTATGTTGGAGAAGCTGTTGTAATTGGATCTGATAAACCTTATTTGACTGCAATTATTTGTATTAGGTTTTCAATAGTTTCAAAATTAGCTGAAAAGTGGCAATTAGCATTCACTTCTTATACAGGATTAGCTGCTGATAAAAAAATATATTCTTTGATTGAAAATGAAATAATTAAGGTCAATGAAAAGTTACCTGAAAATACAAAAATAGCAAAATTCTTACTGTTGTTTAAAGAATTAGAAGCTGATGACGGTGAGCTCACAAGAACTAGAAAAGTTAGAAGAAGTGTGATTAACACCAGATATAAAGATATAATTAATGATTTATACTCAGATAAAGATATAGCATCCATTAATACTGAATTTACTCTTGAAGACGGAAGAAAGAGTAAAATTAGTGCACAAATGGAAATAAAAGAATTAATTAAAATAGCTAAAGCAAAGAAGAGTGCTGTTAAAGTTAAAAAATCTAGTAAGGGCAAAAAATAAATGAGCTTAGAAGATTTAAAAAATATACCTTACGGTAAAACTGCTTTCGAACTTAAAAATATTAGCCTTGCTTTTGGTGGGGTTAAGGCATTAACAGATGTTTCCTTTGAAGTTAAGAAAGGTGAAGTTTTTGCAATTATAGGCCCAAATGGTGCCGGTAAATCATCAATGTTAAATGTAATAAATGGCTTTTACAAACCTACTAGTGGACTTATAAATTTTGCTGGTAAGGAAAGAAAAGAGATGGAACCTGAATTTGCTGCTAAAAGTGGTATTGCAAGAACGTTTCAAAATATAGCGCTCTTCAAAGGCATGAGTACTTTAGACAATCTGATGACAGGTCGATTATTAAAACAAAAACAAAACTTGTTGATGCAAGCTCTTTATTTTGGTCCTGCAGAAAAAGAAGAAGAAATGCATAGAGAAAAAGTTGAGCGTGTGATTGACTTCTTAGATCTTCAATCGATAAGAAGAACTCCTGTAGGTTCACTGCCTTATGGATTACAAAAAAGAGTTGAATTAGGTCGTGCTTTAGCCATGGAACCTGAAGTGTTACTTCTTGACGAGCCAATGGCTGGAATGAATGTAGAAGAAAAGCAAGATATGAGTAGATTTGTTCTTACCGTTAATAACGAATTAAAGACAACCATAGTACTAATTGAACATGACATGGGTGTCGTAATGGATATTTCAGATAGAATAGTTGTGTTAGACTATGGAAAAAAGATTGGTTCTGGTTTTCCAAACGAAATAAGAAATAACAAGGCTGTTATTGATGCCTATTTGGGAGTTGCAGATGATTAATAGGGAAATTATTTTATGAGTGTAGATTTACTAAATTTTATTGAAACTGTATTAAATGGTTTAATGTCAGGAGTAATGTATTCCCTAGTTGCCCTTGGATTCGTTCTTATCTTTAAAGCTTCTGGTGTATTTAACTTTGCTCAAGGAGTTTTTGCACTTTTTGCAGCGCTAACTTTAGTAGGCTATCAAACAGGTCAGGTTCCATTTGCTCATCTTATAAATGAGCTTTTTGGAACTAATTACCATCATTGGTACGCCTCAATGCCTAACTTTCTTGCCATCATCTTAACTATGATAACTATGATTGCTTTGGCGTGGATAATAGAACGACTGGTACTAAAACATCTAGTAAACCAGGACCCTATAATATTATTTATGGCTACAATTGGGTTGGCATTTGTACTTGAAGGAGTTGGAGACTTAATGTGGGGTTCCAACGTTAAAGTTTTGGATGTTGGAATACCAAGTGGTGGTTCAGAATGGCTGGAACAAGCAACTATAGGCCTTGCCGCAGAGGGAAGTGATTATTATGGAATGTATATAGATGTTTTAAATGTATGGGCTACTGTAATTGCTGTAATATTAGTTATTTCATTGGCAATTTTTTCTCAATATACAAAAACCGGTCGAGCGTTGCGAGCTGTTGCTGATGACCATCAAGCAGCCTTATCTGTTGGTATTTCTCTTAGATCTATATGGGTTTTGGTATGGGCTATCTCAGGGTTCATAGCAATGGTAGCAGGTATCATGTGGGGCGCAGAATCAGGAGTTCAATTTTCTTTGTCCTTAATTGCTTTGAAAGCCCTCCCTGTTCTAATTCTTGGAGGATTTACTTCTATCCCAGGAGCTATTATTGGTGGCTTGCTTATAGGTGTAGGTGAAAAACTTGCTGAAATTTATATTGGTGGTTACTTTGAAACCGGAGCCTTAGAGAACTGGTTTGCATATGTAATGGCATTAGTATTTTTATTATTTCGTCCACAAGGATTGTTTGGCGATAAAATCATCGAGAGGGTTTAAGACTAATGATTTACAAAGAAACAGGACAATATAAATCTTCATATAAATCAGACCATGCTATTTTTCCTCTTATTCAGGATAAAATTGCTTTTAGCACGTTAATGCTAATTGCATTTCTTGTAATTCCTTTTGTTATCGATAGTTACTGGGAAAAAGCTATACTCGTACCATTTTTAATTTTTTCTTTAGCTGCAATCGGTCTTAATATCTTAACTGGATATTGTGGTCAGGTTTCGCTTGGAACTGGTGGCTTTATGGCTGTAGGTGCTTTTTCGACCTATAAAATCATGACTTCTTTTCCAGATTTAAATATAATGATTATTGTTTTAATTTCTGGCTTAATTACAGCTGCAGTTGGAATTTTGTTTGGTCTACCTTCTCTTAGAATTAAAGGGTTTTACCTTGCAGTAGCCACACTTGCTTCTCAGTTTTTTCTAGTTTGGTTATTTAATAAAGTTCCTTGGTTTTATAACTACTCTGATACTGGACAAATTACCGTATCAGAAAGAGTGATGTTTGGTGTGCCTGTAACTGGAGCTACTGCACCTCCTTATGCAACTTACTTATTTTGCTTAGTTTTAGTTGTAGCACTAGGCTTCGCTGCTAAAAACTTAATAAGAAGCAAAACAGGAAGATCCTGGATGGCTATTAGAGACATGGATATTGCAGCAGAGATAATAGGTGTGCCACCTTTAAAAACTAAATTAACAGCATTTGCAATTAGTTCTTTTTACATAGGTGTTGCTGGTGCTTTATATTTTGCAGTTTTTTTGGGTGCTATAGAAGTTACAGAATCTTTTGATATAATGACTATTTCGTTTCCAGTTTTATTTATGATTATTATTGGTGGACTTGGGTCTATGCTAGGCTCATTCCTTGGAGCGGCATTTATTGTTACTCTTCCAATCGGTTTAAAATTTATAATGGTAGACATGGTTGGTCTATCCGCTGTTACTGCCAAACATTTCGAGATTTCTATTTGGGGTCTCTTAATGATAGTTTTTCTAATTGTGGAGCCTCACGGCCTTGCAAGACTTTGGTCCATCGCAAAAGAAAAGTTACGAAGATGGCCTTTCCCCTACTAAATTTTATTTAGTAGATTTTGTTAACTTTTTCTCTAAGGGAGGATCTAATGAGAATAAAACAACTTTTAGTTGGAATAACAGCTGGTGTTATTGCCATTTCTAGTTATGTAGAAATTGCAGTTGCAGATCTTAAATTTCCAATGTTAGTTTATCGAACAGGCGCATACGCACCTAACGGTATTCCAAACGCCGATGGTTTTGTAGATTATTACAGAATGATTAACGCCAGAGATGGTGGAATTGGTGGCGAAAAAATAGTACATCCAGAGTGTGAAACTGGTTATAAAACTCAAGTTGGCGTTGAGTGTTACGAAAAAAATAAAAAAGACGCCATGGTTTTCCAGCCTATGTCTACTGGTATTACATATCAACTAATTCCAAAAGCAACTGCTGACGGTGTGACTGTATATTCAACAGGATATGGAAGAACATCTGCTGCTAATGGAAAAGTTTTTAAGTGGGTTTTTAATGCACCTGTAACATATTGGGACGGAGCATCTATTGCTATCAGACATATTCTGAAGAATAATAATGGTAATATTAGAGGTAAGAAAATTGCTCTTGTTTATCATAACTCAGCATATGGTAAAGAACCAATTAGAACTCTTCAAACATTAGCTACAAAGCACGGTTATAAGCTAATGTTATTACCTGTAGATCACCCAGGACAAGAACAAAAAGCAACATGGTTAAAAATACGTAAAGCTCGTCCTGACAATATTTTAATGTGGGGTTGGGGTGTTATGAATTCTGTTGCAGTCAAATCTGCTGCGTCTATCAAATATCCAATGGACAAGTTCATAGGTATTTGGTGGTCAGGTTCAGAAAATGACGTTCTACCTGCCGGACAAGGTGCACATGGATATAAGTCTTTAACTTTTAACGCTCCTGGTACTGATTATCAAGTTCATAGAGACATTAAAAAATATGTCCATGATAAAGGTCAAGCATCAGGTGATGGATCACACTTTGGAACAGTCTTATATAATAGAGGTTTATTCCAGGCTATGGTTCAAGTAGAAGCTGCTAAAGTTGCTCAAGGCATCCATGGCACATCTAAAATTACATCTGCTATGTACCGAGATGGTATGGAGGCTGTAAACTTAAGCGCCGAGCGAATGGCAGAATTAGGTTTTAAAGACTTCGCACCTCCATTTAAAAATACTTGTGAAAACCATGGTGGAAGTGGACTTGCAGCTGTTCAACAATGGGATGCAAAAAATAAAAAGTGGAATATGATCACTGAATATATGTACGGTGATTCTGATGTGGTTCAAAAGTTAATCGCTGAAGATTCTTCTAAATATGCTAAAGAGCAAAAGATAGCTCTTCGTTGTAACTAAAAATTTGAGAGCCTAATTTTTTTAGGCTCTCTTTTATCTACGGGAAAAATAATATGGATGAAATTAAAGTAGCAAAAAAAGGTAAATCACCTACTAAATCTGATGATGTTTTAGTTGTTAACAATATTGAAGTTGTATATAGCCATGTTATTTTAGTTTTAAAAGGTGTTAGTTTAAAAGTTAAAAAAGGTGGAATTACTGCATTGCTAGGTGGAAACGGTGCTGGTAAAAGTACCACACTTAAATCTATTTCTAATTTATTATCCTCTGAAAGAGGAGAGGTCACTAAAGGATCTGTAAACTTTAATGGTGAAGATATTCATGATCTTGATCCGTCTCAACTTGTTAAAAAAGGTGTTATCCAAGTTATGGAAGGAAGACACTGTTTTGAACATTTAACAGTTGAAGAAAATTTACTCACTGGTGCCTACACCAGATCTAACAAGCAAGAAGTTAAGCATGATTTAGAAAGAGTTTATAATTATTTTCCAAGATTAAGAGATAGAAGAACTTCTCAAGCTGGATATACTTCTGGCGGTGAACAACAAATGATAGCTATAGGTAGAGCTCTTATGGCACACCCAACTATGATATTACTTGACGAGCCATCTATGGGGCTTGCTCCACAATTAGTTAAACAAATATTTGAAATAGTAGCTGAAATTAATAGAAAAGAAGGTGTTACTATTTTACTAGCTGAACAAAATACCAATGTTGCTCTTCAATATGCAGAATATGCATACATTCTTGAAAACGGACGTGTAGTTATGGAAGGCACAGCAGAATCAATGAGAGACAATGAGGACGTAAAAGAGTTTTACCTTGGCATCTCAGGCGAAGGCAGACAGTCTTTTAAAGACGTTAAACAATACAGACGTCGAAAAAGATGGCTATAAAAGCAGATGACAAAGAGTGTTTTTTTTGACGATTTAGAAACTAGATCTAAAGATCAAAGAAATGTAGATCATTTAAATAAACTTAATAAATTAATTCAACAAGCTCGAAATAATGAAAATCAATCATTAAGATTAGACTGTAGAATTAACGATTTAAGTGATTTATCCTCTATTCCACTATTAAGAAAATCAGAATTAATTGACAAGCAAAGTAAAAATTTACCATTTGCTAAATTAAATGTTAGCGAAATTAAGAATTTTGCTCATATTTATAGATCTCCTGGACCTATTTATGATCTAGATGGTCATTCTAAAAACTGGTGGCGATTTGCTAGAGCATTATATGCGGCTGATTTTGGATATGGGGATATTGTACAAAATTGCTTTTCTTATCATTTCACACCTGCTGGTGCAATGTTTGAAGAAGCAGCAAAAATTTTAAAATGTACAGTGTTTCCTGCTGGGGGAGATAATACAGATCTTCAATTAGAAGTTATGCAAACTATTGGAACAACTGCTTACGTTGGGGTTCCAGATTTTTTAAAAATAATTTTAGAAAAAGCAGATGAAATGCACGTACTACTTCCTAATTTGAAAAAAGCTATGGTAACAGGTGGCCCTCTTTTTCCTTCAGTCGCTGATAATTTCAAAGAACGTAATATTCAAACCTTCCAATGTTATGGTACTGCTGATCTCGGTTTAGTGGCATATGAAGCAGCTGCGAATGACGGTATGATTATTGACGAAGATGTTATTTTAGAAATAGTTAAACCTGGCACTGGGAAACCTCTTCAAGACGGTGAAGTAGGAGAAGTTATAGTTACTGTACTCAATAATTTTGAATTACCTGTAATAAGATTTGCTACAGGTGATCTGTCAGCAATCTTAGAAGGTGAGAGCTCAACTGGAAGAACAAATAAAAGAATTAAAGGTTGGATGGGAAGGGCTGACCAAACAACAAAAGTAAAGGGTATGTTTGTTCAACCATCTCAGATTAATCAAATTTTGGAAAACCTAAAAATTAATAATAATGCACGCATGATAGTTAGCAGACAAAATGATAGAGATGAAATACTCCTAAAAATAGAATCTAACCTTACTAGTTCATCAGAAGTTGAAGCTATTCAAAACAAGGTTTCTGAAGAAATTAAAAATATTATAAATTTAAGAGGAGCTTCTGAAATAGTTCCTATTAATAGTTTACCTAATGATGGAAAAGTGATAGATGATATTCGTGATTTTGGAGAATAAAAATGATACTTAAAAATGTTAAAGCAGTAATTACGGGAGCCGGCAGTGGCCTTGGAGAAGGAACAGCAAGATACTTGAAAGAAAAAGGAGCTGATCTTTTATTGATAGATTTAAATGCCGACGGACTTAAAAGTGTTGCAGATGAAATTGGCGCTCAATACTTTGTCGGTGACGTTTCTAATGAAGAAGAAATGAAAAATGCCATAGCTAAGTTTGACGGTATTAACTGTTTAGTTAATTGCGCAGGCATTGCCGTTGGAGCTAAAGTTGTTTCTAGTAGAGGAATGCATGATTTAAACTTATTTGAAAAAGTCCTTAAAGTTAACTTAATTGGAACCTTTAATATGCTTCGATTATGCGCTGATAAAATGCAGACCAATGAACCCGATCATGAAGGAGAAAAAGGCGTTGTTATAAATACAGCTTCAGTAGCGGCTTATGATGGACAAATTGGACAAGCTGCTTACTCTGCTTCCAAAGGTGGTATTGTAGGAATGACTTTGCCAATTGCACGTGAGTTAGCTTCAAATGGTATTAGAGTTAATACAATTGCACCAGGTTTGTTTGCAACAGCTATGCTTTCTGGAATGAGTGAAGAAGTTCAACAAAGTTTAATAGCTACAACTATATTTCCTAAACGTCTTGGTACACCATTAGAGTATGCAATGTTAGTTGAAAGTATTCTAACTAATGTTCTATTAAACGGTGAAACAATTAGACTTGACGGTTCTGTCCGATTAGCACCAAGATAAATTAATTCTTATAAACCTGATCAAAAATGAAATTAAAACCAAAATATTTTGATGATTTTCATGTAGGTGACTGCTTTGAAACTGAACCTAATTTTATTTCTAAAGATGAAATTATTGATTTTGCATCAAAATATGATCCACAAACTTTTCACCTAGATGAAGACGCTGCCAAAAACGGACCTTTTGGACGATTAACTTCAAGTGGCTTTATGACTTTAGGGAAATCTTTCACTCAAATATTTAATACTAACGTTTTTAACGGTTCTAGCATGGGAGCTTGGGGATTAGATGAATTAAGATGGACTAAACCTGTCTACCCTGGCGATACACTCAAAACACAGGTTGAGGTATTAGAAAAAAAATTATCATCTAAAAATCCAATCAAAGGCACAGTTAGACTAAAACAAACTGTTTTTAATCAAAACGAGGACGTCGTTATGACTTGGATATCTAATTCAATGATTAAAGTTAAAGTCTAATCCAATAAAGCTTAAACAAATGCTTTGATTGCAGCAATCATTGCAACCCCATAAATAAACATCATAATAAGCATTGTATTTATAGAAAAACCTTTCATAAAAGAAGCTTTAGCTAATTGAGAGGCATGAAAAATTAAATCTGGCCATGTATATGATACAAAATCACCTTGAGTAAAAATAACTTTTATTTTTCCATTTTCATCAACAACAGGTAACCTTCTAAATCTGTCATTAGACATAATTCTTAACCAATCTATGACATTATCATTTTCATTGGCCACTCTAGGATTAGATGTCATGATTTCTTCAAGCTTTGTAGTTTTTGGGGACATGTTATTCTTTACTAATTTTTTAACAATATCTCTCTCAGTTACAATACCAATTACTTTATCTTTACTATCAACAATAACAACTGATCCATAATTTTTTTCTGACATTATTTCTATAGCTTGATTAACTTTATCTTTAGCTAAAAAAGTTATGGGTTGAGGTTTTGTTTTAAATTCTGGCCTGTCTACTAGACGACCACCTTTACGATTTTCCAATTTTTAACCTCAAATCTACAAATATAATAATAGTAATAATTACTATTGAAGATATAGTTATTATTTTTAATTAAACAAGTTAAAGAAGTCTGAAATATATTTTAATTTTCTACCCAGCCGGAATAACCTTCATCCATACTAAAAACATTTTTAAAACCATTGTGAACAAAAAAATTTGCTGCAGATTTACTTGAGATACCATGATAGCAATAAATTAAAAGCGCTTCATCTTTATTTTTATCTTTTATAAAATTATCAATATTTAAATCTTCAACATGAATTGCATTTTCTATATGCCCATTTGAAAAAGAATTTAGGTCTCTTATGTCAATGATAGTTAAGTTATCATTGTCTAGAATTTGTTTTGCTTCTTCTACAGATATACATTTAAAAGACATATTATTTATAAAGCTTCTATAATAACTGCTATACCTTGGCCGCCACCAATACACATGGTAGCAAGACCATACCTACCATTACGTTTTCTTAACTCATAAATAAGCTTTGTCATTATAATTGCTCCTGTTGCACCAACAGGATGACCGAGTGCAATAGCTCCACCATTAACATTTACTTTTTCAGGATCAAGACCTAATTGTTTATTTACTGCACAAGCCTGAGCAGCAAAAGCTTCATTTGATTCTACCAAATCTAAATCTGAGACCCCTAAACCAGCTTTATTTAATGCCATTTTGGTAGCAGGTACAGGCCCCATTCCCATTTCATCTGGATCAACTCCTCCAAAACCATAAGAAATAATTCTAGCCAACGGGTTCCCCTTTTTAGCCTTTTCCTCATTAGCAAGAATTAAAGCTGATGCACCGTCATTTATTCCTGAGGCATTGCCTGCAGTGACCACTCCATCTTTTTTAAATGCTGTTCTTAACCCAGATAAACTTTCCATAGTAGTATTTGGTTTTAAATGTTCATCATTTTCAAAAACATCAATACCTTTTCTTGTCTTAATTTCTATTGGGAGAATCTGGTTTTTGAAAGCTCCATCTTTTAACGCCTTGCTTGCTCTTTTTTGACTTGTGAAGGCGAACTCGTCTTGCATATCTCTACTTATTTGATATCTACTTGATATGTTTTCAGCAGTAATACCCATGTGCCCATGTCCAAATGGATCATGAAGAGCACCAAGCATCATATCATGAACTTTCCCATCGCCCATTCTTGCGCCCCAACGAAACCCTTCAACAATGTGTGCTCCATTTGACATGACTTCTACACCACCAGCCATCACAATAGAAGCATCTCCTAAAGCTAAAAGTTGAATGGCACTTATAATTGCTTGAAGACCAGAACCACAAAGTCGGTTTACAGTTAATGCAGCAGAATCTTTGCTTAAACCTGCTTGAAGAGCAATAACCCTACTTACATACATATCTCTTGGTTCAGTGTGAATTACATTTCCAAAAACAGCATGTTCAATTTCTTTTGGATCATAACCAGATCTTACAATAGCTTCTTTCGCAACCAAAGTTCCTAAATCTACTGGACAAAAAGTTTTTAGAGCTCCTCCAAAACCTCCAATAGCCGACCTATTTGCAGACATTATAAATATATCATTCATTTCGTTATCCTCCTAAATATCTTTATTTAACATATTTAATTTACAATTTTAGATCTAAATCATCTAAAGTTTTAAAAAAATTATCAACCCTGTTATTATCTACTTCTTCTATTTTTGAAGGTTTCCAATTTGGCTTTCTGTCCTTGTCAACTAACATCGCACGAACTCCTTCAAAAAAATCACCTTTTTCAAGGCAGTTTTGAACCATTCTATACTCCATAATAAGCTCATCTTTTAAACTCATATCTTTGGCTACTCTAATTTGTTTTAACGAAATTTTGAGTGAGGTTGGAGATTTATGTTTTAATTCATCGAATTGCATTTCTATGAATTTACTAGATGAAGCTTGTTTACAATTTTCAAAAATTTCTTCAACTGTGTCATGAGAGAAAACTTCTTTAATTATTGTCTCATTATCTTTAAGTAAACTTTCTTCAAAATCTGGCTTAGAAGAAAAACTATTAATAACACTTGATACTTCTTGATTATTTTTAGGAGAACTGGCAATTAAACGTTTTCTAAGATTATGAACTTCATTTGAATTAACAAAACTCGTTGCAAGACCTAATTGAACTAAATCATAAGCTTTTAACTTTGCACCTACAAGGGCTAACCAAGCACCAATTCCTCTATCGAGCTGACCTAATAAAAAACCGCCTCCAACATCAGGAAATAAACCAATGGCCGTTTCAGGCATTGCAAACATTGTTTTTTCTGATGCAACTACATGGCTACCATGCATTGAAATACCAACACCTCCACCCATTGTGAATCCGTTAATAAGAGCAATAAAAGGTTTTTTATAGTTAGATATTTTATAGTTTAATGTGTATTCGTCATAAAAAAATGAACGAGATAAATCAGTAGGAGGACCACCTAATTCTAGAACTTCTTTTCTTAATTTAACAACATCACCTCCCGCACAAAATGAACGGTCACCAGCTCCTTCAATAACTATACAATTAATACTTTCTTTTGTTTCCCACGAATTTAAATGTTCATTTATTTTCTGGACCATCGGATAGGTAAGAGCATTTAATCTATCTGGTCTATTTAATGTTATTATCCCAACACCATTTTCTTCAACAAATATTACTTCATCTTCTGACATTATTTGAATACCTTTTTATTAAAACTAATTACCTTTTAACTTTCTTGAGATTATTACTCTCATTATTTCGTTAGTACCCTCAAGTATCTGATGAACTCTTAAATCTCTTACAAGTCTTTCGAGCGGAAAATCTTTTAAATATCCATATCCACCGTGTATCTGAAGTGCCTCGTTACATATATCAGAACATATGTCAGTAGCAAAACGTTTTGCCATTGCACAATATTTTGTTGCTTGAATATCTTTTAAATCAAGACTAGCGGCTGCTCTTAATACCATTAACCTTGAAGCTTCTAATTCTGTCGCCATATCTGCTAATTTAAATTGAGTTGCTTGAAATTGGTCAATTGACTTTCCAAACTGTTTTCTATCAGCCGCATAACTTAATGATGCGTCTAAAGCGGCTCTAGCTCCACCTAATGAACAGGCAGCAATATTTACTCGTCCACCATCAAGACCTTTCATAGCAATTTTAAACCCGTCACCTTCATTTCCAACAATATTATCAATTGGAATTTCACAATTATCAAAATTCACTGTAGAGGTATGTTGGCTATTCCATCCCATTTTCTTTTCTTGTTTACCAAAAGATAAACCTTTAGTTTCTTTTTCTATCAATAAGCATGAAACGCCATTTGCACCATCTTCACTTGTTCTGCACATAACAGCAAAAACATCACTTGTTGGTCCTCCAGAGATAAAGCTCTTAGATCCATTCAAAACATAGTGACTATTTCCTTTTCTTGACGCTGAAGTTTTCATAGCTGCAGCATCTGAACCAGAACCCGCTTCAGTCAAACAATAACTAGACATTATTTCCATAGTGGATAATCTTTTTATGAATTTTTCTTTAATACTTTCTGAACCATGGGAATCAATCATCCAAGTAACCATATTATGTATAGATAGATAAGCTGCAGTTGAAACACATCCTCTAGATAACTCTTCAAAAATAATTGCTGCATCTAGCCGACTCAGTCCAGACCCACCATATTTTTCATTTACATATATTGCTGCTAAACCTAGTTCAGCCGCTTTTTTTAAAGTTTCAACTGGAAAAATTTCATTCTGATCCCATTCAGATGCATAAGGTGCAAACTCAGTCTCAGCAAAATTTTTTGCCATTTCTTGAATTGCTAATTGGTCTTGGTTATATTCAAAATTCATCTGATACCTCATATAATTAATGTATTAAATAGATATTAAATTTAATAAGAATTCAATATCATTTCTGATGCTTTTTCTGCAATCATTAATGTGGGTGCATTAGTGTTACCTGAGGTAATAGTAGGCATTACGGATGCATCAGCAATTCTTAAACCATCAACTCCTCTAACTTTTAATTCAGAATCTGTTACTGAAGAAATACTTGGACCCATGGCACAAGTTCCAACTGGATGAAAAATGGTAGTCCCTATATCTCCCGCAACTTTTTTTAACTCTTCATCTGACTGGAATTGTATCCCTGGAGCTTGTTCCTCTGGGTTAAATTTTTCCATAGATGGTTGAGCAATTATCTTTCTTGCCAGCCTTATTGATTGAGCGGCAACAATTCTGTCTTGTTCTTCTGATAAATATTTTGGATCGATAGCAGGAGCTAACTTAGCATCTTTAGAAGTTATATGAACACTTCCTCTACTCTGAGGATTTAAATTACAAACACTAGCAGTTAGTCCTGGAAAATCATGAAGTGGATCTCCAAATTTGTCTAAAGATAAGGGTTGAACATGAAATTGTAAATTTGGTGTTTCATAAGATTGATCTGACATTGCAAACACACCTAATTGACTAGGGGCCATAGACATAGGGCCAGTTCTTTTAAGGGCATACTCCAAACCTATAGCCATTTTACCCAAAAGAGAGTTTGCTTTTTGATTTAAGGTTAACGCGTTATCCAATTTATAGATCACTCTCAATTGGAGATGATCTTGCAAATTTTCTCCTACGTTTATACTTTTAACCTTAGTTTCTATTCCTAAGTTTGACAATACTTTAGGATTGCCTATACCTGATAATTCTAAAATTTTTGGAGTCCCAATTGACCCAGACGACAAAATAATTTCTTTATTTACAAAAAAATTTTCAAAATTTCCATTTCTTTTAACATCAACGCCTATTACTTTATTTTTTTCTAAAATTAAATTATTAACCTCACATTTTTTAAAAATATGTAAATTTTTTCTATTCTTAATTGGTTTAATAAAAGCTTTTACTGTATTCCATCTAAAACCAGAATTTTGATTTACCTTAAAATATGAAACTCCATAATTATTACCTTCATTAAAATCGTCTATTTTAGGAATTCCTAATTCTACTGCAGCTTCTTGAAAACTATCTAATATATCCCAAGATAATCTTTGCTTATTTACTTTCCATTCACCACCTTTACCGTGAAACTTATTTTTTCCATCATAGTTATCTTCCATATTAGTAAAATATGGTAATACATCATCCCAACTCCAACCTTCATTTCCCATTTGTCGCCATTGATCATAGTCGTTAGATTGTCCTCTCATATAAATCATACCATTTATAGAAGAACAGCCACCCATAACTTTACCTCTTGGATAATTCAGCGCTCTACCGTTTAATCCTTTTTGAGCTGTAGTTTTAAATAACCAATCAGTCCTTTTATTCCCCATGCAATATAAATAACCAACAGGTATATGTATCCAATGATAATTATCACTACCTCCAGCTTCAAGAAGTGCTACAGAATATTTTCCATTTGCTGATAATCGATTTGCTAAAAGACATCCAGCAGTCCCTGCTCCAACTACAATAAAATCAAATTTTTGGGACATGACAAAATACCTTTTTAAAATTCCGCTAAAATAAAGAATAATTTTATTAATAATACTCAGATTAAGGAATATTAACCAAGTTTAAAATAATTATTTCGAGTTTTTTTTTAAACAGTTTATCATTTAATTTATTGATTAAAAATGAAAGTACATTATGTCCAAAATAAATAATCTAAAAGATGATGAAGATCTTTTTATCGCAGATATTTTATCTAAAAACAAAACTATTGCCATGGTTGGAGCTAGTAAAAATTGGAAACGACCTTCCAATTTTGTTATGAAGTACCTCCAAAAACATGCGTACAAAGTCGTACCTATTAACCCTGGGAACGCAGGACAATATATACTTAATGAATTATGCTACGCATCCCTTGAGGAAGTCCCGTTTAAAATAGATATGGTTAATATATTTAGACCTAGCAAATTTTGTCTTTTGATAACTAAAGATGCAATAAGAATCGGGGCTAAAACTGTTTGGATGCAGTTGGGTATTAAAAATGAAGAAGCTATTAGATTAGGTAAAAAAGCAAATATAAATGTGATTTATGATAAATGTCCTAAAATGGAGCATTCAAAATTATCTGGTACGCTTGGATTAGCTGGCTTTAATTCAAACTTAATTTCTTCAAAGAGACCAAATATAAAAATACCACCTCTTGCATCCAGAAATGGTGGATTTGTAAAATCAAATGAATTAGAAACTCTAGCTATTCACGCTGGGACAAGACCTGATCCAGCAACTGGATCTAGAAGCGTACCAATTTATCAAACAACCTCTTTTATATTTGATGATACAGACCATGCTGCAAGTTTATTTAACCTTCAAGAACCTGGTAATATTTATGGGCGATTATCTAACCCTACGATATCTGCTTTAGAACAAAGAATTGCAGCCTTAGATAATGGATTAGGAGCTTGTTGCGCTGCATCTGGACATGCTGCACAAATGTTAGCACTATTTCCATTAATGGAGCCTGGTACAAAAATAGTGGCTAGCTCTAAATTATATGGTGGTTCAATTACTCAGTTTACAAAAACATTTAAAAATTTTTCCTGGGATGCTGAGTTAGTTGATATATCTGATTTGAATGCTGTACAGTCTGCTGTTCAGGATAATTCTGTTAGAGTTTTATTTGCTGAAAGTTTAGCAAACCCAGATGGAAATATTACTGATATTTCATCTTTAGCTGAAATTGCACACGAAGCTGGCATTCCACTTGTAATTGATAATACAATGGCAACACAAATTTTATGTCAACCAGGAAAATTTGGTGCAGACTTAATTATTTACTCAACAACAAAGTTTCTTTCAGGACATGGAAACGCTATGGGTGGTGCGGTTGTAGATATGGGAAAATTCCCTTGGGATAAAGGTAGAGATTATTCAAAACTAACTTTGCCTAATTCTTCCTATAACGAAATTAATTTTTACGAAAGTTTTGGAAGTCATGCCTTTATCAATTACTGTCACGCATGCGTATTGAGGGACTTAGGAGCAACAATGGCTCCACTAAATGCATATTTAACATTAACTGGTTTAGAAACCCTTCCATTAAGAATGAAGCAACACATGAAAAATGCTAAGATAGTGGCTAACTTTCTTAAAAGCCATCCAAAGGTAAATCACGTATCCTGGGCTGGTTTTAAAGAAAATATTTATCATGAATTAGCAAAAAAGTATTTTAAAAATGGTTTTGGTTCAGTTTTTACATTTTCAGTAACTAGCGGATATGAAGGTGCTATAAAATTAGTAGAAAACTGTAATTTAATTTCTCATCTTGCAAATGTAGGTGATACAAGATCATTAATTGTTCATCCAGCATCAACAACACATAGACAGTTAACTATCGAGCAAAAAGAAAAATCTGAGATTAGCGATTCTATTATCCGTTTATCAATTGGATTAGAAAGTTATAAGGACATTATTTCTGACTTAGATGGAGCTTTATCAACTATATAATCTTTATACTTAAATATTGGTTCATGACGTTATTTTTTTAACAAACATAGTTATGGTTTGCGTTTTAAAAAATTAAATTTAGTGCTTATCAATTGAAGTGATATAATTTTTGTCTTGTGATACCCTTTTTAATTATATAAAAAATATTATCTAGACCAAAATAGAGGAACTTAAGGATGGATGGATTTTGTTGTGGCCCAGGTTATTCTAGTCCTTCTGAGGCTATCAAAGCTCCTAGAGAAAAAATATTATATACTATAGCAATCTATACTGGTACCGGAATACAAAAACCTGATTATCTAGCAACTATTGATTTAGATCCAGAAAGCTCTACATATTCGAAGGTTATCAATAGACTTGAAATGCCTGGAATTGGAGATGAGTTGCACCATATGGGTTGGAACGCATGTTCCTCTTGTCATGGTGATAACAAAATGAGTCGAGGATACCTGCTAGTTCCAGGTGTTCGATCTAATAATATTTATGTGGTCGATACTGCAACTGATCCTTTTTCGCCAAGCTTGTATAAAACAGTTGATGGGGCTGAAATTAAATCAAAAACAAACCTTTCAGGACCTCACACAGTTCATTGTCTAGGATCTGAAATTATTATTTCTTTCCTTGGTGATGCAAAAGGAGAAGCTCCAGGAGGTTATTTACATCTCAATAAGGATTTTGAAATAGTTGGTCGCTGGGAAAACTCAATGGGCGATATTCCTTTTAGTTATGATTTTTGGTATCAGCCACGCCATAATGTGATGGTGAGTTCAGAATGGGCGGCACCAAATACTTTTATGCCAGGATTTGATCTTGAAGAAGTAGGACATTTAAAATATGGTCGTCGATTACATATTTGGGATTTTGCAAAGAAAAAACCTGTTGAAACAATGTATTTAGGTGAGGATGGATTAGTGCCGCTAGAAGTTAAGTTTTTGCATGATCCCGATAGCAGTCACGGTTTTTGTGGAGCAGCTCTTAGCAGTAATGTTATACATTTTTGGAAATCTAAAGAAGAAAAATGGGAATGGGAAAAGATTATTGACGTTGATAACGAACCACATCCTGATTGGCCTATTCCTATACCTGGAGTGATGTCGGCTATTTTAGTTTCAATGGATGATAAATATCTATACATAAACAACTGGCTTCATGGCGATATGCGACAATATGATATTTCTGATCCTCATAAACCTGTGATGACTGGTCAGGTATGGATGGGTGGCCTTTTAGGTAAAGCACCAGTTATAAATGGTGTGAATATTACAGGTGGTCCACAAATGTATCAATTATCATTAGATGGTAAGCGCATGTATGTAACAACATCTCTTTTCTCAACTTGGGATAACCAGTTCTATCCGGATATGCGCACGCAAGGAGGAGCCATGCTTATGATTGATTGTGATGTTAAAAATGGAGGTATGAAAATTAATAAAGATTTCATTATTGATTTTGGAAAAGAGCCTAATGGACCAAGTCGATGTCACGAAAGCCGTTATCCAGGTGGAGATTGCACAAGCGATATATGGTTATGACAAAGATTACAATCGCAAATCGTGGAAATGATTTTTATAAAGTTAAAGGTAATAAGCCTCTACTTTTAGAATTACGTTCACAGGGTCTTGATTTACCATATGGGTGTCAATATGGAGGATGCATAACATGTGCAGCAAAGTTGATAGAAGGCGAGGTTGACCAACGTGCTCAAGTTGCCCTTAATAACCGACAGATAAATGACGGTTATGTCATTTTATGCGTTGCACATGCAAAAACTGACTGTACCTTTGAGGTTGGTGTAGAAAGCCACGATAAACTTTATCGTAACCCTTTTATTGATCCTCTCGCACCACACGAACTAAAAGCTGATATTGCAATAAGAAAGGATGCGAACAAATGACATTTATGAATCACAATGAACCTTATAGTGAAGAATATCTGCAAGACATTCTTAGTTCTGTCAAAACTATTGCAATGGTCGGGGCTAGTCCTGATAAAACAAAGTTTAGTTATGGAGTGCTCCGAGTATTACACGAAACTGGTTATGACATGATACCTGTTAATCCTCGACCAAGTCTTACTGAAATAAGAAATTTAAAAGTTTATCCAAGTTTAAATAAAATTGATCGACCAGTAGATATGGTAGAAGTTTTCAGAAAATCAGAAGATTTGTATCAAATTACTGAAGAAGCTATCGCTATTGAAGCAAAGGTTTTATGGGGGCAAATTGGGGTTATCAATCATGATGCAGCTCGCCTTGCAGAGGAAGCTGGTTTAAAGGTTGTAATGAACCGATGCCCAAAAATTGAGCTATTCCGACCTTTTTGGAAACCTAGACTTGATCTTAAGATTTAATCTATTTACAGATTATCAATTAATAGGTGTTTTTGTATTAAGCATCTCAATCATTTTATCTCTCATGATAAATTTTTGAGGCTTTCCAGTAATAGTCATTGGTAACTCATTAACAAACTTAAAATATTTAGGTATTTTAAAATGGGCTATTTTTCCTTTACAAAACTCTACTAATTCATTTTGTTCAAAATTATATCCCACTTCTGGGATTATCCACGCACACACTTCTTCGCCCATTTTTATATCTGGCACTCCAAATACCTGTACCTCTATTACATTTGGGTGTAAAAATAAAAAATTTTCGATTTCACGTGGGTAAATATTTTCACCACCTCGTATGATTATATCTTTCAGGCGACCTGTTATAGTACAAAAACCTTCTTCATTAAACATGCCAAGATCACCAGTATGCATCCATCCATCATGAATTGCATCATTAGTCATATCATTGTCATTCCAGTAGCCTTTCATAACTGAATAGCCTCGAGTACAAAGTTCACCTGGTGTCCCAATAGAAACAATTTGGCCAAGTTTATCTACTATTTTTACTTCTAGGTGAGGATGAACTCGACCAACAGTTTCACAGCGTTTGTCTATTGGGTCGTCAATAAAACTTTGAAAAGAAACAGGAGCAGTTTCAGTCATACCATAACAGATTGTAACTTCACTCATATTCATTTGAGTGTTTACTTTTTTCATTACTTCTATTGGGCAAAGTGCACCAGCCATAATTCCTGTGCGTAACCTAGATAAATCTCTTGGTGTCTTATCTAGTTCTTGAAGCATTGCTACAAACATTGTTGGAACTCCATAAAGAGCAGTACATTTTTCTTTATCGAGCGCATCTAATGTTATCTTAGGATCAAACGATTCCCCAGGGAATACCATTGCGGCACCTTTACTCACCGCCCCAAGGACACCCATTACCATCCCAAAACAGTGGTAAAGCGGGACAGGTACTGCTAAGCGATCTATTTCAGTAAGATTTATTCTGTCTGTAATTAGATTTGCATTGTTGACAATATTGTAATGGGATAAAGTTGCACCTTTAGGCTTCCCCGTTGTTCCAGAAGTAAACTGGATATTAATTGGATCATCAGGGGTTAAATTCTTATCTATTTCAATAAGTTTTAGTTTCTCTGTATCCCCTCCTAAATTGGTAATGTTTTCAAATGACCATAATCCATTCAAGTTTTCAACAGCGTCCATAACAACCACATGTTTGAGGTTGGGTAACCTTGAAGACTTTAGTTCTCCTGGGAGACATTTATATATTTCTGGAGCCAAGGTATGAATCATTTTGACATACTCAGAACTTTTAAAGTTCTTTGCTAAGACCAAGGCTTTACAACCAACTTTATTTAAAGAATATTCCAATTCTGAAAGTTGGTAAGCAGGATTAATATTAACTAGTACTACACCAATACGAGCGGTTGCAAATTGAGTTAACACCCATTCTAAACGATTAGGGGACCAAATACCCAATCTATCACCCTTTTCTAATCCAAGAGCTAAAAAACCAATTGCCAAGGCATCAACAGCACGGTCAAAGTCTTCATAGCTCAACTTAAGATTTGGAAAAATTAAAGCGTCCCTTGATCCATATTGAGAAACAGCATTCTTCAAAAGTTGTGATATAGTTGAATAAATTAGGTTCGGTTTAGAAGAACCTCTAACATAAGATATTCCATCTTTAGGACTTAGATCTATTTTGTTTTGATTATCACGTTCTGAAATATTCATATAATGATTATTCTTGCCATAATGGAGTTCTTTTATCTAAGAACGCAGTAATTCCTTCGTGAGCATCGATTTCTAACATATTCATTGCCATTACTTCAGAGGTAAAATTATAAGCCTCTGAGATTGGCATCTCTGCTTGTTTATAAAAAGCTTCCTTTCCAATTTTAATTGTTGAAAGAGGTTTTGAAACAATTAAATTGGCAAGATCCATTGTTTTATTTTCAAGTTTTTCAAAAGAAACACAATGATTAATTAAGCCAAAATCTACAGCTTCTATAGCACTGATTTTTTCACCAGTTAAAAGCATTTCCATTGTTTTCTTTCTACTCATATTTCTTGAGACTGCAACCATAGGTGTCGAACAAAACAATCCTATATTAACGCCAGGCGTCATAAAGCTTGCCTGCTCTGAAGCAACAGCTAAATCACAACTAGCCACTAATTGACAACCAGCAGCTGCTGCAATACCACAAACTTCAGCAATTACTGGTTGGGAAAGGTTCATAATTGTCTGCATCAAATTAGAACATTCGTTAAATAAGCTTTTAAAAAAATCTTTATCATTTTTATTTCGCCTTAATTCTTCCAAATCATGTCCAGCTGAAAAGCCAGGTCCTTCTGAAGAAATAATTAAAACTCTAACATTTGGTCTTGTAGATACTTCTTTTAAAGAGCTAGTCAAATCCTTCATCAGACCTAAGGATAAAGGATTATGTTTCCTACCATTACATAACTCTATTTTGACAATATGCTTAGTAACATTAGAAACTTTGAATAAATTTTGCATTTTTATGATCCCAACTTTCTATCATATTTACTAATTTCATTAGAAATAATTTTTCTTAGCCAGTCAATTGATAATGTTTTTAAGCTTTTCAATTATTTAATGCTATAATCAAGCATATAGTATATTTTTAGTTGAATAAATCCCAGAATGATAATTTTATTAGAAAAATATAAATCAAATATAATAGTTTTAATTTTGACAGGTGCTGCAGCTTTAGCAATTGCTATCGGAATTGGAAGATTTAGTTATACACCTATTTTACCATATATGTTAGAAGAGTTAAGCTTAAGCAAAACAAATGGTGGTTTAATAGCTTCGTGGAATTTTTTTGGTTACTTATTTGGATCATTAATTTCGATCTTATCAATATTTAAAAAAAAAATTAAATTTGTTTTTTTTATTTCTATAATTATATCATTATTAACGACAATATTTATGGCGTTTTGTGAAGACATATTCCTCTTTATTATAATTAGATTTTTTGCAGGTTTATCTAGTGCTTTTGTATTAATTTTTGGAACATCTTTAATTCTTCCTTCTATTCAGGCTTTAGGTAAAAGTTCTCTAAGCACAGCACATTTTATGGGTGTGGGATTTGGAATTTTATTATCTTCAATCTTAGTGTCTTTTTTAGGAAGTTTAGGGTTTGTATGGAGTGATTTATGGTTAGGGGTTACTATTTTAGCATTATTGCTTGCTATTCCTGTCTTTATATTCACACCAAATCCTGTTGTTACAAATGAAACTGATAAAAAATTCAATACATCAACTAGATTAGGATTTAATCTAATTACTTTTTCTTATGGCCTTTACGGTTTTGGCTATGTTGTACTTGGGACATTTATATCAACAATGGCAAGGGATACTCCAGGGTTGGAATCTACCGAAACTTACGTTTGGTTGTTGGTAGGTCTTGCAGGTATTCCAATGGTCATTTTTTGGCCTTGGTTGGGCAAAAAAATTGGAAATGATCTAGCTTTGTTCTTAGCCTGTTTAATTATGGGAATTGGTATTTTAATGCCTGTTATTGTAGATCATCAATTAGGAATTATCTTTGCTGCAATATTATTAGGTGGAACTTTTATTCCTATTACAGCACTTGCCTTCTTAGAAGGCCAATCAAGATATAAAGGTTCAATCATAATTTCAACTGCAATTCTTACTTCATCATTTAGTATAGGTCAAATGGTAGGCCCTTATTTTGGAGGTATAATAATAGACTCATTTTCTTCTTATGACGTTGCTCTTACTATTTCCTCTATATCACTCTTATTTGCCGCGATTTTGATGATACACCCTAATAGATTTAGCTCTACTAAATTCATAAATACTCCTTAAGCAATTCGGCTCCTAATTTAGCAACTGGTTCTGCTTGTTCTCCTACTTGATAAGCATTCACTGCTGCATTATTTCCATCAATTAACCTTTTAGCTATACCCTGAAGTATACCTGCAAACCTAAAACTGTTAAAAGCTAATAAATATTTCCAATATTTAGGTTTCTCTAACCCAGTTCTATTCAAATATTTCTCTAAAATCATGTCTTCTGAAGGAATACCTGAATTTTGTATTAAATTTCCATTATTACCTAATCCTCCAATTGGCCATTCTTTTTTAAATCTAAGCATTACTGCCCAATAGGATAAATCAATAAATGGAGGGGCTAATGTTGATAGTTCCCAATCTAATAATCCAGCTACTTTGTTTAATGTTTTGTCTTTTTTTAAAATCATATTATCTAAACGAAAATCACCATGAAGCAAACTAGGGGGGAGAATGTCTATTTCTTCTGGAATAAATTTTGGAATATTTTCTATTAAAAACTCCATACTTTCTATCTCTTTTGTTTGTGATGCTCTATATTGTGAAATCCATAAATTAGTTTGTCTCTCTAAATAACCTATTGGCCTGCCAAATTCTTCTAGTCCTAACTTTTTAATATCTACCGAGGCTAATTCACTTAATATATTAATTTTATGATCATATATTTTCTCTTTTTCCAAATTATTAAAATGTTTCAAAAATGGATCAACTTCATGACTGCCCTCTAAAAATTCCATTATATAAAATTCACTTCCAATAACCTCAACATCCTTACAATAACAATACATTTTAGGCACAGGTATTTGAGAATTTTTTAATGAATTCATAACTTTATATTCTCTATCAATACGGTGAGCTCCTTTCAAAAGAGTTCCCTTTGGTTTTGATCTTAGAACATAATTCTTTTTATCTGATTTTATTATAAATGTTGGATTGGATTGACCTGTTTCAAATTTAACTAATGACATAATTTCAATTTGTAAAAGTGTATTTTGTTTTAACCATAAACCTAAATTTTTTATATTTTGTTTTTCTATCATATTTTATAAATTACTCTTTTGCTTATTTCATATTTAACTTTATACATAATAATTACGTAATATATATTACATTTCAATCTGGATGTATAAAATGAAAAATATTGATTTTAATTCTATATTAATTACTGGTGCTTCAAAAGGACTTGGATCCAACTTTGCAAAAGTTTTAGCAAAAGATGGCTTCCGCATTATTGGAGTTGGAAGAAGTGAGGATGACTTAAATAAAGTTATTTCTGAATTACCTAATTCACAATTAGATCATGATTATTTAGTCTTAGATATTACAGACGAGAATCAAGTTCAAGAAAAGCTAAAAAATATTGAAATATATGGCTTAATTAATAATGCTGGAATTGCGAATACTAAATTATTACATGAAGAAACATATGAAGATATTAATCAGATTGTTAATACTAATTTAATTGGTTCTTTGAATATTTCTAGAGCTGTTATCCCTACCATGATTCAAAATAAATGTGGAAGGATAATAAATATAGCGTCTGCTTTAGGTCATAGACCACTATCATATGTTGGTGCTTATGCAGCTACAAAGGCAGCATTAATTCAAGTTACTAAATCACAGTCTATTGAGTTAGCGAGATACAATATATGCGTAAATGCCATTGCTCCAGGCTATATTATAACTGATATTAATCGTCATCAGCTTGAGGGTGAAGCTGGTGAAATGCTTAAAAAGAAAATCCCACTACGTAGGTTTGCCGATATAAATGAACTTGATTTATTAATTTCTATGTTATTGAATAAAAAAAATTCATATATGACAGGTTCAATTATTTCAATTGATGGAGGATTGAGTGCAGGTTTGTAGATTTTTTCAAAGGAATTGTAATGGAATATAAATTATCTAACGAAATTGAACAACTAAGAATTAAAACTAGAGATTTTGTTAATGGCATTATTATACCTCTTGAGTCTGAAAAGTCATCTTATGACGATCATGAAAACATAAATCAAACTCTTCTCGATAATATTAGGAAACAAGTTAAAGCGTCTGGTCTATGGGCTCCTCAAATGCCTATAGATAGATCTGGTTTAGGTTTAGGCCCCATCGGTATGGCTGTTTTATACGAAGAAATGAATAGATCTATTTTTGGTCCTGTTTGCTTTAATTGTGCAGCTCCTGATGATGGTAATATGTACATATTAAATAAAATAGCTTCTAATGAACAAAAGGTTAAATGGCTTGATCCTATCATAAACGGTGATGTTAGGTCAGCACTTGCAATGACTGAGCCTGCACCTGGTGGTGGATCTGACCCATCAATGATTAAAACTGAAGCTGTTTACAGTAATAATAAATGGATAGTTAATGGCTTAAAATGGTATATTACTGGAGCTGGTGTTGCATCACATTTTATTCTTTTAGCAAATACTAAAGACGGTCTAACGGCTTTTCTTTATCATAAAGATCAACCAGGTTGGAATATAAAACGTCGTATCCCAATTATGGGTCCTGAAGAACATGGTGGCCATTGTGAAATTGAATATAAAGGTCTTGAAATTCCTGATGAGAATAGATTAGGAGAAGTTGGTCAGGGCCTAAAAATCGTTCAAATTCGTCTAGGTTTAGCTCGACTTACACATTGTATGCGATGGATAGGGCTTTCTAAAAGAAGTCTAGAGATTGCTCTAGAATATGTATCTCACAGAGAAGGTTTTGGGATTAAATTAGCTGATAGAGAATCTATTCAAATTAAACTCGGCAAAGCTGCAATGGATATAGATATAAGTCGTCTTCTTGTAATGCGAGCTGCTTGGAAGATTGAGAATGGTAGTAAAGCAAGACAAGATGTTTCTATGGCTAAGATACAAGTTGCTGAAACTTTAAATAATGTTTGTGATACTGCCATACAATTGAATGGGGCAAGAGGCTACAGCAAAGATACAATTTTAGAATGGATTTATAGATATGCTAGACAGGCCAAGTTAGTTGATGGAGCTACTGAAGTCCACCAAATGATAATTAATAGATTTTTTAATAATCATAAATCTGATTTTTGGCATTGGGGCATAGGACATGACCTATAATATTTTATAATATGTCTACAATTTTTTCTAGTGTTTGTACTATTTTGTAAGGCTTGCCTGGTAACTTTTCTAAGTTACCTTCAAATCTATTTACCCATATTGTTTTAAAACCATAATGTGCTGCAGCATGCATGTCCCATGCATTACTTGAGAAAAAAGCACAGTTAATTTTATTAATTTTAAACTCTTTTTCTACAAGGTCATATACTTTACTAGATGGTTTATATACTTTACATTTTTCTACAGATAAAACTTTATCTAACAAATTTTCTAATTTTGCATTTTTAACCGCACTAGCAAGCATTTCTTCACTACCATTTGATAAAATGCCTGTTTGGTAACCTTCTTTTTTTAATTGTATTAAAACTTTTTCTACCTCCGGGTATGCTTCTAATTTTAGATATAAATCTAACAACTTATTTTTCAATTCTTCATTTTTCATTTTTAAAGTTTCCATTGCATATTCCAACGCATCTTCTGTGATATTCCAAAAGTTTATGTATTCATTCATAGAGTTTCTTAGCCATGTATATTCCACCTGTCTCAGTCTCCATAGCGTTGCTAATTCCTGCCATTGTTCTCCAACCTCTTTAGAAAGTTCCCTACATGCTGCATTTACGTCAAATAACGTTCCGTATGCGTCAAAAATACATACTTTAACTCCATCCATATTCATTACTCCCTATTTTCTTTTAGTTTGGTATTTCTTTACTTAAAAAATTATAAAAATCACCTTTAAATTTTTTTTGCCATTTAATGAATTTTAGATTCATTATTCGCCTCAATGCAAATTGACGAGAAACTTTTGGTACTTTGTCTTTTCCACATATAAGTTGATATTTTTTATAAGCTATATTTATTTGATGAGAAAAACCAGTTTCTTTAGTGACAGATTCCCTTTGTATGTTTAGTTTATAAAATCCCTTATCAATCATTTTTATTTTTCTGTTACTACGCGCTAAAATATAAGCTGTATTGTACACATCTTGGCTTTTTATAGATTTAAAATCTTTATGATTAGCTTTTAATATAAAAGGATGAAAACTACATGGAATTTGCCCTATATCACTTAATTGGAGATAACCTGAATCTTTACCAGTAAACTTGAACAACTCTTTGTTGTTTTCATAAACTTTAGTAGGGGCAAAAGCTATTCCATTTTGTTTTACTAATTCATACATATTGTCAATATAATTTTTAGACCATTCATCGTCTGCATCCAAGAATCCTATATATTTTCCATTTGCTTTTTTTATTCCTAAATTTCTTGCATTACCTGGTCCTGTTTTAATACCATGTGTTTTAATTATTTTTATGCTGACACCATTTCTTTTTTTAGGAATTATATTTTCATACCTTTTTCCATCATCTATTATTAATATAATTTCTAATAAAAAATTTTTTATTTTAATTTCTTGGTTAATAACTGAATTTATGGATGTCCGAATTGTTTTTTTAGCGTTATAAACTGGAATTATTACTGATAAATTTTTTTTCATTTTATTTCTTTTTTTTTTCTTTATTATTAACTATCAATTATTAATATTGCAAAAATTAATTTAATAGGAAATTTCCTAATGATCCCTCAGATTTTACACCCAAGTGAATGGAATGATTATTCATTAATTGATTCGGGCTACGGGCGAAAGCTAGAAAGATTTGGCCCTTACATGTTTTCAAGGCCAGAGCCTCAAGCTCTTTGGTCTCAGAATTTATCTAAAAAAATATGGGATGGTGCTGCAGGAACTTTTCTTACTTCATCCTCTATAGAAGATAATGAGGGTAATGGGAAATGGTCTCTCAAACCTAATATTCCAGAGCGCTGGGAAATGTCATATGATAATATTAAATTTTACGCTACACCTACTGCCTTCAGGCATTTAGGTTTTTTCCCAGATCAATCTCCACACTGGATGTGGGTTGCCAACAAAATCAATGATTTTTCTATCAACGCCTTTAACTCCAACCCTCCTAAAATTCTGAACCTTTTTGGCTACTCTGGCTTAGCGTCATTACACGCAGCATCCAAAGGAGCATCTGTTACACATGTCGACGCAAGTAAAAAAGCTATACATTTTGCTTTTGAAAATAGAAATTTATCTTCTTTTTCTAATTTACCAATTAAATACCTTACCGATGATGCCTTAAAATTTGTACATCGTGAAATTAGAAGAGGAAATAAATATGATGGAATTATTCTAGATCCTCCTAAATACGGAAGAGGTCCAAATGGAGAAAAATGGGAATTACACAAAGATCTACCCATCTTATTAAATCTTCTTCCCAAAATATTATCAGAGGAGCCCCTATTTATTATACTTAACAGTTACGCAATACGATCTAGTTATTTATCACTTCATTATGCCTTAATTGAAGTTATGAAAATATTTGGTGGTAAAGTTGAGTCTGGAGAAATATCTATTTTTGAAGATCAACTAGATCCACGTGAGATTAGCACTGCAATATTTGCAAGGTGGGAAAATGAGAGACCTTAATTAGGATTTTTCCTAATTGATTCATAAAGAGCCACTCCAGCCGAAACTGCCAAGTTTAAGCTATCTGAGCTACCAAACATTGGCATTTTAATTATTTGGTCACAGCAACCCAAAATCTTTTCAGATAAACCTTGTTGTTCATTTCCCATAGCTAATATGAATGGTAATTTCCAATTTGTTTTTGTGTAATCATCTGCATTATTCAAAGAAGTACCAATTAAACTCACTTTATGTTGAAATTTCCATTTAATAAAATCTTCTAAGCAAACTCCAATAATTTTTAAATTAAAAATAGCACCCATACTAGCCCTCACAGATTCATACGAAAATGGGTCTGTACATTCTCCTACCAAAATACATCCCTTAGCACCTACGGCGTCTATTGTTCTTAAAACAGTCCCTAAATTACCGGGGTCTCTTACACATTCTAGTGCAACAAAAGTATCTTTATTCAAATCTAACGGTAATGAGCACCATTTTTGCTCAATTACACCTAATACATTTTGCGGATTATCTTTATGAGAAATTTTTTTTAAAATATCAGATGTCACGCCAATAACATCCCCACCTTTTGAGATGATTTCATCTAGTAAATCATTTATTAAGGAGTTATCAATATTAGATTTATCGTAGAGAAGATATTTAAATGACCAGCCATTATTTAATGCCTCTTTGCAGACCCTGATACCTTCAGCTACAAATAAATTTAGCTCTTTTCTATACTTTCTTTGAGACAAGCTATTAATTACCTTAACCTTGTCATTATATAGACTTATAATTTCGTATTTTTTACCAATTTTGATCAAATTTGGAATCCTAAATTAATTTTAATTTAGCAGCATTCTTAATTGAAGAAATGAGGGAAGATAATCCATTTTTTCTAGTTGGAGATAAATGTTCGTCCAAACCAATTTTTTCTAAAAAATTAATATTAATATCTAAAATTTCTTGGGGTTTTTTTCCTGAATAAACTTTTAGCATTAACGCTATTAGACCTTGTACAATAGCAGCGTCACTAGTAGCCATATAAGTAATGGAGCCATCGCTATTAAATGAATTACTGAAATAGACAACTGACTGACAACCTTTAAGTTTGTTCTCATCAATTTTTAACTCTTCACTCATTGCAGGAACATTTCTACCAAGATCAATCAAATATTGGTATTTATCTTCCCAATTTTCAAAAAAGGAAAAGTCATTAATTAATTCATTAATTTGATCGTTATATTCTTTCAAGATTCATCCACATGTTGGTTAGATACCTAAAATAAGGTTATAATTGTCACAAATCAAGAACGATAAAAAATTTATATTTAAAATGGTTAGCAAATAATATTTTTTTATTTATTATGAATACATTATTTTTAATGTAAGGGGGGGATACGTAAGTGATATCGTTCCGCAATCAACGCGATAATTTTTTATTGCTCAGTTCCCCAGTAGTATTATTTTTCTTAATAACAATTACTTTACTTAGAATATATGCTTTATACGTTTCGCCAATAGAACTGTCTGTTGATGAAGCCCAGTATTGGCACTGGTCACAAAATATAGAATTTGGTTATTTTACAAAACCGCCTATGATAGCATGGGTAATAGCACTTTCCACAAGTGTTTTTGGAAATGAGGAATGGGCTGTAAGGTTATCGTCTCCATTAATTCATTTTTTTATTTCGTTAATTTTATGGGCAACTTCCCAATTTGCTTTTGGAGCTAAGGCTGGAAAATTAGCAGCTTTGATATGGATTTTTACTCCAGCCGCATCTTTAGGTAGTTTTATTATATCTACAGACACTCCTTTGCTATTATTTTGGTCATTTAGCATTTTATTCATATTTAAATTATTCCGTAATGAAACAAACTTGATTGCTATTTTAGCTGGAATTTCAATTGGATTGGCTTTTTTATCTAAGTACGCTGCTTTGTATTTTATTATATTTTTAATTATGTGGTGGTTGATTTATGACAGAAATAAAGACCTAAGCATCAAAAATATATTTATTATACTCATAACAAGCATTTTAGTAGCAAGTGGGAATATATATTGGAATTACATAAATGAATTTGTTACAGTTAGCCATACAGTTTCAAATGCCAACCTTACTAAAATTATATTTAACTTAACAAACGTAATTAGTTTTTTATCATCTCAACTACTAGTGTTTGGTCCAATTTTTTTACTTTTATATATATTTTTAATTTTTGACTGTTTTCTCAAAAAAGGAAAACTATCTCTACTAGCCTTCCTATCATTTCCAATTATAATTCTAATTACAATTCAAAGTTTTCTTAAAATCTCTAACCCAAATTGGGCTATTACAGCTTATATATGCGCCACAATAATACTTAGCGCATATGTAGTAATACAAAAATACAAATTTTTAAGAATTTTCTTTAAGGTCGGATTTATAATCAACTTTGTTTTATCAATATTTATTTTAAAAGTAACATTAACTGGAGACTTTTATCCATTAAATTTGAAATCTGACCCATTAAGAAAAAGTCTTGGATTTGAATTACTTTCTGACAAGATTGAAAATAGATTTAATACTGACCTAATATCAGCAATAGTATTTGAAACTAGAGGAGATATTTCTAGGTTCAACTATTATCTAAATAGGTCTCATAAAAAATTTAAAAATAAAATTTTTCTAAAAAGTGAAAGCTTAAAACCAGGTAATTTTTATGAAGCTAATTATAATTATAATAATAGACAGTTCCATTCTAGAGAAAATGTATTGATCGTAAGCACTAAACCAAAGATTTATAACTATCCAAACCTTGCATATATTAAGCTAATAGATAAAATCTCTGTTAACACAATGAAAGATATTTATAGAACTTATTATTTGTTTACTGGTAAAAATAAATAATTATTTTTTGTTGTATTTCTCAAAGACATTTAACGTTTCAGCACTTACATGATGCTCTAAACCTTCAGCATCATTTTTAGCGGTTTCGCTATTGACGCCAATTTTAATTAAAAATTTATAGACAATTTCATGTCTTTTTTTGCAATAGTCTGCTAAAAATTGGCCTTTCTCAGTTAAAAATATAGACCTATAAGGCTTACTAATAACCAAATCTTCTCTTACTAAACGCCTGATTATGCTATTAACAGTAGGGCCAGTTACTCCAAAATGTTTAGCTAAGTCTACTGCTCTTGCTTCACCTGATTCTCTTATCAAGTCAGCAATCATTTCAGTGTAGTCTTCTGCAGTTTCAGTATTTCTTGCATTTCTTACTTGCTCGAACCTGTCAGAATTGAACTCTATCTTATCATTCATAATTTAACTTTCTAAAGTTAGCTTATGCTAATATTTTTATAAACTTTTTACAATTAATTATATTATTTTTGAATGTAAATTGTTTTGATATCAGATTTGTGATAATAACATAATTAAAAATAGGTGATAAAATGAATAATGAACAGAAGTTAAAAATTGAATCAGATGTTTTAAAAAAATTGATTTCTCATCTTCAAAAAAGAACTGACGTGCAAAATATTGATTTAATGAACCTTAGTGGATTTTGTAGAAACTGTCTCTCAAGGTGGTATAGCGAGTCTGCTGAAGATAACGGAATAGACATCAATAAAGATGATGCTAGGGAAATAATATATGGGATGCCGCATTCTGTTTGGATAGAAAAATACCAAACAGAGGCCAATGAAGATCAAAAAAATGAATTTAAAAACAAAGAACCAGAAACACACTAATATGAACAATATAGAAAATAAAGAAAACATCGAAAATAACCCTAAAGATGATCGTCTTAAAAGCTTTATAGAAAGAGTTGAAAGATTAGAGGAAGAGAAAAGCAATATACTTGCTGACATTAAGGAAGTTTATTCTGAAGCAAAGAGTATAGGCTATGACCCCAAAATTATGCGTAAAGTCTTAATTATACGCAAAATGGATATTGATGAAAGGTTAGAACAAGAAGCTTTGTTAGATACTTACAGAAATGCTTTAGGTATATTTTAAAATATGGTTGAGCATTTTGGAGACAGGCTTTTTAAAAAAATTAGAAGTACTAAATCTTTTTTATGCTTAGGTATTGATCCACACCTAAACATGATTCCTAAAATTTTCAATAAAGAACGCACCTCTACAAATAATATTAAAACGGTTGAGAAGTTTTGTTTTTCACTTTTAGATACTGCTTATGAACTTGTGCCAGCGATTAAACCGCAAATTGCTTTATTTGAACAACTAGGCCCAGATGGTATGAAACTACTTTCATCTTTATGTAAACACGCTCAATCCAAAGGTTTTTTAGTAATTATGGATGCAAAAAGAGGTGACATAGGAAGTACTAGCCAAGCATACGCAAACGCTTATTTAGGAAAAAACGCTCCTTTTCCAAGTGATGCTCTGACTGTTAATCCTTGGTTAGGCATCGATAGCCTCGAACCTTTCTTTAAAAAAGCTTCTGAAACAGGTAGTGGGTTATTTATTTTAGCTCATACAAGTAATAAAGGATCTAAAGATATTCAAGAAATGCCTCTTACAATTGGCATTAAATGCTATGAACATCTTGCTAACATATTAAAACCTATTGTAGAAAAACATAAAGGGACTTCTGGATTATCATCAATAGGTATCGTGTCTGGCGCTACATTTAAAGAAGAAGCTTTAGCATTAAGAAAAATCTTACCAAGTGCTCCATTTTTAATTCCTGGTTATGGAACACAAGGTGCTTCAGCAGAGGATGCATGTGCTCCATTAATTCCAGATACTAAAAAACTAGACCTTCAAAACTTTGGCTTAATAAACGCCTCCAGAAGTATTGCTTTTCCAGAAGAATCTTATTTAGTCAAGAATATTGAAGAGTGGCAAAATATAATATTGACTAAAATTAATTCTACTAATAATGAGTTAATGAACATCAATCATTAAGTGAGATATTTTCATGAGTAAATCAACTAAAGACTTAAATGCTCTTGGCTATAAAAGTAAAGTTCCAGAATTTCCTGACAACAATATTCTTGAAAAAGTTACAAATCCTAAAATTGGTGTTGATTATGCTATAAGGCTTACATGTCCAGAATTTACTTCAATCTGTCCAGTTACTGCCCAACCTGATTTTGCTCATATTGTGATAGACTACGTTCCTAATAAATTTATTGTAGAGAGTAAATCTTTTAAATTATATCTTTTAGGATATAGAAACCATGGTGCGTTTCATGAAGATTGTACAATTTCAATTGCTCAAGATATTGTTGATTTATTGTCTCCTAAATGGTTAAGAATTGGTGGTTATTGGTATCCAAGAGGTGGAATTCCTATCGATATATTTTGGCAAACAAATGAACAACCTAAGCATTTATTTATACCTATTCATAATGTTGATAATTACAGAGGTAGAGGATAACTGAAGCATTGAAATTGACATTTGTTGAATATGTGTATATACACAAAATATGAATGATATTTCTTGTATTTGCATATCCCTCAGAAAGGCAGCTAATCATATTTCAAAATTATATGATCATGAATTATCTTCTCTTGACATTAAAATTACACAATACAGTACATTAAAAAATATACAGGATTTAGGTAATCCAACAGTACATGAATTATCAAGAAAACTAGATCTTGAAAGAACAACTGTGTTAAGAAATTTGGATAAGTTAAAAAAAATAGATCTTATTTATTATAAAAAAAATGATGTAAATAAAATAAAAGTTATAAGCCTTACTGTTAATGGAACAAAAAAACTAAATGATGCAAAAGTTATCTGGGAAAAAAGTCAACAGAAATTTCTAAATGCCTTTGGATTAAATAATAAAAATCAATTTGATTTATTCATGAAAAAGATTAGTAAATTAAATTTTTAACTACTAAAAGGGGAATTAAAATGGAGACTAAGAAAGTTGATTGGCAAGTTGTAATTCTTGTTTGCTCAATCATAATCGTTATGATTATGGGCGTTAGACAATCTCTAGGTTTATTCTTAGATCCAATTACTAGCTTCATGAAAAGTGGGAAAGAATTCTTTTCATTTGCAATAGGTGTTCAAGCAATTATTTGGGGTCTTGTTACATTTTTCTTAGGAATTCTTATAGACAAGTGGGGACCTCAAAAAGTTCTTGCATTTGGGATTATTTCGTATTCATCAGGTATTTTCCTGATGAGCAATCCGACTTCTGAATTCGTTTTGTTTTCTGCTACAACTCTTATGGGATTTGGCCTTGGTGGCGCTGGAATGGCAACTATGGTAAGCATAGCAGGCAAGGTAGCTCCGGTTAATAAACGTTCTCTTGCAATGGGCCTAGTAGCTGCAGCAGCTTCATTTGGACAATTTGCTATTGTACTTCCTACTATGTGGATGAATAAGGAGTTTGGTTGGGAAACAAGTTTAATTGTTTTATCTTCAATTTCAATATGCCTATTACTTCTTTTGCCACTCCTCAATAATACAAATGAAAATAACAATAATACTCAAGATCTCGAAAACAGCTTACAAAAGACCATTATGTTTTCTCTGAAAGATAAAAATTACATATTATTAATTTCTGGTTTTTTTGTATGTGGATTTCACGTTACTTTTATTGCGTTACACCTTCCTGCAGACCTAATCTCTAAAGGTATTTCGGCAGAAATAGCTGGATGGTCACTAGCAATTATTGGGGTAACTAATATAATTGGAACTTTAGGATTTGGATGGCTAGGTGGTAAAGTTAAAAAACCAATGCCCTTGTCAATAATTTATTTATTGAGAGCTCTTACAATCACAATATTTGTTCTCTCACCCCCATCACCATTTATTGCTTTGTTATTTGGAGCTGTCATTGGCATTTTGTGGTTAGCAACAGTTCCAATGACTAACGCAATCATATTATCTTTTATTGGGCCAAAATATTTGGCCACATTATCTGGTATTTGCTTCATTTGCCATCAACTGGGGGCTGTATTAGGAGCTTGGTTAGGTGGGAGGTTTTTTGATATTTATGGTAGTTATGAAAACATGTGGTGGTTAAGCGTAGGATTGGGCATTATTGCGTTTCTTCTCACAATCACTGTTAAAGAAGAGCCTTTTTCAGTAAATTCAGAAATAAAAAAGGTAAGTTAAAAACTTAATTGTTTTATATTTTTAAATTCTACTAAGCACTCAGGATTGGCCAAAGCTGTTTGATTGTTAATAGGTTTATTGTGAATCAAATCTCGTACAGCTAACTCTGCAATTTTACCAGATTTTGTTCTTGGTATATCTTTAACTGAAATTATCTTTGAAGGTGTATGCCTTGGGGAGGCACCTGATTTAATTTTTAATTTGATTTTATTGGTCAGTTCTTCGGTTAAGTCATAGTTAGAATTTAATCTAACAAACAGAACAACTCTTGTGTCACCATTCCATATTTGCCCAACAACTAACCCTTCTAAAACCTCTTCTAACTGCTCGACCTGTCTATATATTTCTGCAGTTCCAATACGAACACCGCCAGGGTTTAATGTTGCATCAGATCTTCCAAATATAATAAAACCATTATTTTCAGTCTTTAAAATATAATCACCGTGGCACCAAATATTTTCAAATTTGTTAAAATAAGCATTATGATATTTTTCGTTGTTTTTATCGTTCCAAAAATATAAAGGCATAGTAGGAAAGCTTTGTATACATACTAATTCTCCTTTCTCATTTTTAATCGAGTTACCGTTGTCATCAAAAACATGTATATCCATTCCCAAAATAGGGCCTTGTATTTCTCCCCGCCTTACAGATGACATTGGATTACCTCCTATGAAACAACCCACTAAATCAGTTCCACCAGACAAACTAGCTACTGAAACATCTTTTTTTACCCTATTATAAATATAATCAAAACTTTCATGAATTAGTGGGGAACCCGTAGAGCCAATTATTTCCAAATCATCTAATTTATATTTATCAATAACACTTATGTGATCCTTACCTAAGGCATCAATATATTTAGCAGAAACACCCATAAAATTAATTTTCTCTTTGTCTACAAATTCCCATAAAACCTCTCCATTTGGGTAAAAGGGTGAACCATCAAACAGGTAGATTGTTGATTTTAATAATAACCCCGATACCAACCAGTTCCACATCATCCATCCACATGTAGTAAAATAAAATACTTTACTTTCCTTTCTTGCGTTTGAATGAAGACCAAGTTCAACAAAATGTTTTAATAAAACACCGCCATTTGAGTGAACTATGCATTTTGGTTTCCCAGTAGTGCCGCTAGAAAACATAATGTATAATGGCTCGTCTAAGCCTAAAGGCTGAAAACTAATTTCAGTTGTAAAATATTTGTCTTGTATCTCCCTGTAACTTATAAAGTTTTTATTATCAAAATTTGTTTTACCACCTAATAAAGGAGCTATTACAACTTTTTGTATAGATGATAATCCTTTAACGACATTTAAAACTTTATCATCTATTTTCACTTCTTTTCCATTATACCAATAACCATCAGTAGTTATTAGAATTTTGGGTTCAATTTGACCAAACCTGTCTAAAACTCCATCAACTCCAAAGTCAGGAGAAGCTGATGAGAAAATCGCACCTAAAGAGGAGGACGCTAGCATCATAACAACAGTTTCTGGCATGTTCGGCATGAAGGCTGCTATCCTGTCACCTTTTACAATACCATGTTCTTTTAAAAATTTTGCTAGAGTAGCTACTTGAGAATTTAGCTCTTCCCAGGACAAAGTCCTTCTAATCTTATCTTCAGATTTAAATACAATAGCTAATCCATTATTATCCCCTGACAACATATTTTCAGCATAGTTTACTTTACCATAAGGAAAAAACTTGCTCCCCGGCATCTTATTTATTGGGTCTATAAAAGGCTTATTGCCTTTAGTTCCAATAATATTAAAAAAATCCCATACAGCATTCCAAAAATTAGGGGTTGATTTTATTGACCATTCATGAAGTTCTTCGAAATTCATTAGATTTAAGTTATAGCTTTGATTAATATTTTCCATAAACAAGTACATCTGAGACGATTTAATTCTGTCATCAGAAGGAGACCATAATATCGAATTGTTTTTAAAGTCATCTTTCATTACTTTTATTCCAAATGATTTTACTTGTTAAAATTTTGTGAGTATACATCTGCAAATAAAGCCATATCGTAATCTAATTTAGAAATACCTCCAACATCATGAGTGGTTAGGGTTATTTTAACCTTATTGTATACATTTTCCCACTCAGGATGATGATTTATTTGCTCTGCTTTCATTGCAATACAAGTCATAAATGAAAATGCTTGTTTAAAATCAGAAAACTTAAAAATTTTTTCATAAGCTTCTCTTTCGTCTTGAGTTTTCTCCCAACCTTCTAAATTTTCAAATTTTTCAATTAGATTGTTACATTCCATTTCCAAAATCCTTTCTATTTATAATTTTTCTTAAAGGTTTCATATTCGAAGAATAAGCAAGCAATAAAGTCAAAGTATATTCAATTCGCTTATCTAACCATGAAGGGATAACTTCTCCGTGAGAACCAGGATTAAAACTTTCAACGTTTCTGATAATTATATTTTCCGGTATCCACATAATATGTGTGTTTTTATATGAAAAAGATCTTAAATCAGCAATTGGATAAGCACCTCCCTGACCGCTACTAACTGATACTATTAGGCCTGGTTTATGGGTTAACTCTCCTTCACCGCATAACAAAAATAAGTTTTTAGAACTAGGAGTAGCCATTCCTCCATATTCAGGTACAACAAAAATGAACCCATCTGATTTACTTAAATTTTTCGATATTTTTTTCCATGCATCTCCCCAAATTCCATTTTCACTTTTTTTTTCAGGAGACCATAGTGGCAAAATGGTTTCACCTAAATCTAGAGAGAATAGATCTAAGTTTTCTTGAAGTTCAAATAAACGTTTCTGCAAAATGTCAGACACTCTTTTTGATTGGGAATCTTGTCTTTGACTTGTTGATATAATTGAAATATTCATACTGAGATCTACCAAAAATTAATGATTATTTTTATAAATTAATATATATTTAATATATAGGATTTTACTATGAAAGTTTAGACGAAAAATGGAAAAAATTGAAATAATTAAACCAGACGATTGGCATGTTCATTTTAGAGATGGTGATTTATTAAAAGCAGTAGTACCTGAAACAACAAGACATTTTGCAAGGGCAATAGTGATGCCTAATTTGACTCCACCTATTTTAAATGAAGGCGATGCAATAAAATATAGAAAACAAATTGAGGAAGCAATCCCCAGAAAAGATCATTTTTTTCCATTAATGACCCTTTATTTAACAGAAAGTACAAATAAAATCGACCTTAAGAATGCATATGAAAACGGACATGTTTTTGCCGCAAAACTGTATCCAGCAGGTGCAACTACTAACTCAGACTCAGGAGTTAAGGATCTAAATAAAATTATGTCTGTACTAGAAACTATGTCAGAAATTGGTATGCCTTTATTAATTCACGGCGAATCAACTGAAAAAAATGTTGATATTTTTGACAGAGAAAAAGAATTTATTGACAAAACATTGGATTATATTTGTAAAAGATTACCTGAATTAAGAATCACCCTTGAACATATTACAACTAAAGAAGCAACGTTATATGTTAATGAAGGAAAGCAAAACTTGGTGGCCACTATTACCCCACATCACTTAGCATTAAATAGAAATGATATTTTTGTTGGAGGCATTAAACCACACTTCTATTGTTTACCTATTTTGAAAAGAGAAATTCATAAGAATGCTCTAATAAAAGTTGCAACTAGTGACGAAAATTCTAAATTTTTTTTAGGTACTGATACTGCACCACACTTAATTGGAGACAAAGAAACCGCTTGTGGTTGTGCTGGAATTTTTAACTCTTCCTATGCTCTACCTATTTTGGCTCAAATTTTTGATGATAATAGATCTATAAAAAACTTAGAAAAATTTGTTAGCATTAATGGTGCAGTTCATTATCAAATACCTCAGAACAAATCTAAAATCACTCTGAATAAACAATTAAAACCAATTACTTTCAGAAAATCCTTAAAGGTTAACAGATCAGAAGTTATTATATTCAAACCTAACTTTCCAGTTTTTTGGAAGAATCAAGTACAAAATTAATTAATTGAGATTATTTAAACAATTAATATAATTTTTCTCAAAGTCTGTAATATTATATTTTAAAATAACTTTCTTTCCTTCATCAATTATTTTTTTCTTCAAATACAAGTCTGATTCACAAAGTTTTATAATTTCATAAATATCTTCAAAATTGTTATCTCTTACTAAAAATCCATTATTTTTATGCTCTATTATTTCACGTGCTCCTAAAATATCATTGGATATTACTATTGTGTCATACTGTAAAGCCTCTAAAATAGTATAACTTAAGCCTTCATGGTGACTAGTCATAAGCAAATAATTTGTTAATGAAAAATAACATTCAGCTTCATTAACGAAGCCCATTGGATAAGTATTTTTTGGAAAGTCTTTGAACCATTTTAACAAATCATTTTTGGTTATTCCAAGCAAAATTAACTTATATTTTTCTTCACTACCCAATTTTTTGTTCCACAAATTGATTACATCAACAAAACCTTTGCGTATATTAGGTCTACCAACATATAAGAATAGTAAATCTTGAGAAGAAAAGTTAATGCTTTCTTTTATATTTTGAATTTCTTTATCTCTAAATTTAATTCTATCTTTTAGGCCACATGCAGAACCAAAATTAACAACTGTAATTTTTTTATTTGTAATCTTTGATAACTCATATTTCATATCAAATGACACCGTATAAATATTTTTTGCAAGACTACAATTTATAAACTCAACAAATTTTAATATAAAATATAAAAAACCTGAATATCCAATAAACGGAACACCATGATTGAAATAAATTATATTTCGAACAAAACATAATCTGGAAGTTAACAAAGGAAGAAAAGAAGTTATGCTGTTATGAGAAATCACAATGTATGGTTTTTTTATGTGTAAAAATTTAATTAAGTTAACAATCCTAAACAAAATTTTCCAAGGACTACAAAATAATGTAAAAGGCATATTAATATCATTTTTATTACTTTTTATTTCAGTAACCAGCAGACTATGGAATCCAGATTTAATTTCATAGTCTTTAAGAGGTTTTACAAATTTTTCTGCATAATTACCATTAGGATGGAAATGTATTATTTTTTTCATTTGTTTTTTTCTATTAGGTTTAAATATATTAAAAATGGTGCTAAATAAAAAATCAATTCAAAGTTTACCCTCCACCTAATTGCTGAACCAGGGTTCAGCATACCAAAAAATGCATGCATTATCATAACCAATAAAATTGCAGGTAAAACTCCATAAATATAATTTAAATAATAAATATTTTGTCTTTCAACTTTTCTAGTAAAAATGAAATAAATAAGAAACATAAAAGGGAGTAATATAATTAAAACTCCCTCTATGAAAAAAGGTATAAACACAGGTCTATTTATAATTTCATTAAAAAAAGGACCAATTATACCAAATATGAAACCTGTAATAAAATGTGAATTAATTTTTTTATCTAATAAAATTCTTTGCATAATATCCCAATCACAAAGTTTATCATTAATACATTTGTCTCTAATGTCTGTAAAACCTAATGAAGAATGTCTTGAAGCTTTCCCTTCAATAGCAATTGAAGAGTAAGCTCTCCATTTTACATCAGGAAAATTTGTATCCAGTAAATCATTTAATTGCATTCCTTTAAATAAGACTACAAATAACAGGATTAATATTAAAGAATATGTGCAAAATAAAATCATTTTATAATTTTTAAATTTATTAATATTTATAGCTGCCCAAAACAACCATAATATTGCAATCGTATAGTGCAACCTGAACATTAAACAAAATAAAATTGCAACTACTGCAATTAAATAATGTCTAGCCTTAAGTTTTTCACTGATATAGTTACTCCAAATTATTATTAAAAGCGAAAAAAACAAATAATAAATAGCTTCTTTTCCAATTACTGATGTCCAAATCATAGAACTTGGAAAAATAAATATAAGTAGAATAGCCCAATGAAATTTATTTGAAACCACATACCATATTATTCCTAAAATAGAAATAATTGAAAAAATATAATGTGAAACTATAGGATAAAAAATATAATTAAATTGCCTCACTAGACCTTGTACAATATCTGTTCTTAAAGAAGTATTTAAAGCATATCCATTTAAGAAAAATTCATTTTCATACAACCGAGCGTCTACTAACGGTGAAAATTGGTCAAAAACCATCAAAGCAAAGCTGGTTGCAAGCAATTTTAATAAAATTATAATTATAATAATTTTTTTCTTATCTAAAGTCAAAATTCTTACTTTCAATTAATCAAAAGTTGTATTTTTTTTCTAAAAGCTGATATAGCACTTTTTTTAACTTAACAAAGAATGATTTTGTTAATAGTAATTTAAAGATAGTCATAATAAATATTTTATAAATAACTTTGAGTAAAAGTATTAACCTTAAAAGTCCACTATAACGATTTGAAATAATTTTTAGGTATTCTAGATAAGATAAAAGAAAATTTTGAGACGCCACACCTTCACCTTCTACCATTGTAAGAACAGTAAAGTTAGAGACAAAGTAAACTTTTGATTTGTCTGATTGTGAATACAAATCAAAATCAGATGCTATTTTGTATGACAAATTATATTTAGACACTTGAAGAAATTTTTTTGAAAAAACCATCGCTTGATGTGAAGTAGGTAGTTTATCTAGGCACTTTTTTTTGGGAAATCGTTCAATTATTTGCTCCATAAAAACTTGACTAAATGGAAAGCATAATATGTGAGGCTCTAAGACTATATATTTATTTATTTTTTTAAGTAACTCGAATTTATCAGCAATAAGTTTATCACCTGCATTTAAGAAGATAATAAAGTCACCATTTGATAAATCGATACCAACATTCATAGCATCATATATTCCATTATCTTGAGACGATTTAAACAATATATTCTTATTCTCTTGTTTTATTTTTTTTATAGTATTAGAGGTATTATCTGTTGATTTACCATCAACGATAATATGCTCAAAATTTTTATCATTATAATAATATTTTAAACTCTCAATAGTTTTAATCAATCTAGTAATATCGTTCTTTACCACAGTAACTATTGATAAAATCATGTTTTTATTTACCCTCTAATTTAACAAAGAAACCAGAAATATAACTCAGTGAAAGAGACATAAGAACTCCTAACCCGCCGAAGAAATAGCATAAAAATGGCATGCAAATTAATGAAATAATTATCTGGGTTGTATAGAGCTTTATCAAACTTATTCTATATGACAGATTTTGGGCAATAACTATTCTTGTATCTGCAAATACTCTGACTGAAAAATACACAAATGCCCCAAAGAGAATTTGGTTGTCAATATTTACACCGTTTGTAATTAACTCTAAGAGACCAATTTGATTTAAAATTAATACAAAGACATAAATAAGAATGACAGATGACATGCCTATAAAAGCTGTATTTTTCTTTATTTTTTTAATTTCAAACGCATCATTAATGTTAGTTGAAGTGTTAATTTTTTTAGCAACAAAAGTAATATATGCAAAATACATCATAAATGAAAAATAAAAAAATCTTATGGTGATGTGATAAGACAACATTTCTTCTGAGTCAGAGAAATATGAAATCATAAAGTAATCAAGTCCTAATAAAAAAGACGATAAAAATGTTATCAACAAAAAAGAAGACGTATATTTTAAAATATAAATTAAGTTAGTTGGGATATTGCGAACATTTTTAGAATTGAAAGCTCTGACGAAGAGTATTGTTAGTATTGGAAAGTTTATAAATAATTGTGGTAAAAAGTATATTAGTAAAGAGCTTAATTGGTGAGCATTGAAATATTTTTGATAAAAAAATAATAAACCTGATGTTATTATTGCTTGGCAAATTAAAAGCAAATTTAATAACTTTGACTTCTTATATAAAATCAGAAATCTATGTATTAAAAGATTATTACTTGTTAAAATCAAAAATGAGCATCCAATATCAAAATTGTTTTTATTTTCATCAGTAAATAATATTTCAGTGTTGTTAAGAAGTAAAAAAGAGAATAAATTAACATTTAATAATAACCCAGCGATGACAACAACAAAAATATAATGTAACAGAATGATTTTACTAATATTTTTAATTTTCAGCTTGTATATGTTAAGTCTGTTTTGGATGGTTTGTGATAAACCAAGTTCAAATAAATTAAACCATATTATGTAACCAAATAATAAAATCATTACTGACATAGAAGTGCTATCATGGATCCTAGTAAAAACAGAAATAGCATAGAGTTGTGTTAAAGCTATTAAAAATCTTGCTATAAAATTTACCATCATGAAATTAATAGCTTTATGATTTAAGCTTGTAATTATTAATTTAATATTGCTTATTATTAACATATTTAAGATTTATAATTCTAGTTTTTCAAAATAATTATAGATTTCATATTAACCTCTAGAACAAATTAAGTTATACATTTTAATAGGAGAAGTTTTTAATATTTATGTATTCTTATACGTCATATCTTTATAAAGCTAATTTATTTTATTCTTTCAAAATCATTGTTTTTTTATAATGTTTGTTATGATAATGTATTAATTGTATACTTGATTAAAGTTTATCTCTTGTTAAGTTAGTTAAAAGACAGAAATAATCAACAAATGTTAAAAATTAATAATATAAAATATTTAGTTGTTCATTGCTCTGATACTCCAGATACTGATAACCTTAAAGCCTCAGATATCCATAAAATGCATCTGTCATTTGGTTGGGAAGGGATAGGTTATCATAAAATTATTAATAGAAGTGGTGTCCTTGAAAATGGCCGACCAGAATTTTGGGTTGGAGCACACGTTTATGGATATAATGAAATAAGTTTAGGTGTATGTTTAATTGGGAAAAATAATTTTATGCCAGAGCAGTTAGGTGCCCTTTTTAAATTACTTACTTATTGGAAAGGTCAATATAAGAACACAGAAGTGGTTGGACACAGAGATTTCCCTAATACTTCTAAAACTTGCCCAAATTTTGATGTTAAAAAATGGTGGTCTAACAAAATTAAAGGTTTAAAAAATTAAACAAATTATATACCCCATAGTTCCTTTATATGCGTCAAACATTAACCTTGAAAAAATCGAGACTGAATGTTTGTTTGGGGAAATATTTTCCGTATATAAAACAATAGAAGATTGGTGTTTTGGGACTCTTTTAACTGACAATCATGAAGGTTGGATTCAAGCAAAGTACTTGGGCTCTTATAAAGAGAATAATTATAGAATCAAATCAAAGTCTTCTAATATATATTTGTACCCTGATGCGAAAAGTATTGTATTAAAATATTTATCTCTTGGAAGTACAGTCTATGCCCATAAAATTGAAAATGACTGGGCTACAATCTCCCTTAACTCAAAAAATTCTTCTAAAACTGGTTTTATTCCCGTTAATCACTTAACAAAAGTTACAGAGTACAAATGTGATTGGATAAATACCAGCTATGAAATGTTAAACACTCCATATGTTTGGGGAGGAAGAACCTCAAATGGTATTGATTGCTCTGCTTTACTTCAACTTTCTTTCCAGTCCACAGGTATAAATTTACCTAGAAATACTAAAGAACAAGTTCTTTTTATGAAAACATCACAAAGATTTAAGGAAATTGATTTAGATTTATTAAGAAAATCAAATATTCAAAAAGGATTTATAATCTTTTGGCCTGGCCACGTTGGTATAATGTCAAAAAAAAATATACTTTTACATGCTAATGCTTATCATATGAATGTTTGTGAAGAAAATATTTTTAGTGTTTTCAATCGTTTTAAAAGTCATAATATTTTTCCTTCATTTGTATTCCAATTAATTGATATTTAGTTTATATTTAAATATGAAATACTCTATTTTTACTAAAAAATACTTAAATACTTCGTTAAATTTT
>JAOESH010000007.1 GCA_028382005.1 Pseudomonadota bacterium | reverse complement strand
GTCTATTCTTATACATGTAATATATGAACTGTTAATAATAATTTCATAAATATAATTCTCATAAAAATAATTTGTATATTGATTTTTATTTTTTAAAGAAGTTTTACCCATATCTTTCCCATTGGCAATTGCCTCTATGCACTTCTTATAAGGTGGGGATAAATCAACATTAGCTTTAAAATTCCAACTTGCAGAAATAGCTGGTGTTGAGGCTAAAATGGTTAATACAAAAATAAAAAATTTCATTTGTTATGTTCTTTGTTTAAAGTGAATTATAATCATTTATCTACATTAACGGACAATAAATTAACAGAGTTTTATTTATTCTTATGAGGTTTTTTTTATGTTGGACGAATTATTTATAACTGGAGCAGGTGTCAGTGCAAGTAGTGGCATCCCAACATTTAGAGGAAATGATGGTTTTTGGACTGTGGGGAGTAAAAATTATACCCCTCAAGAAATGGCAACCAGAATAATGTATGAAAATAACCCAGCTGACTTTCTGCTATGGTATTTTAAAAGATTTGCGTCATATAGAAATGTAAAACCAAATGCTGCTCATTTTTGGTTAGCTGACAAAAAGTTAATAACTCAAAACATTGATGGTTTAGACGGTCGTGCTGGAAATAAAGATTATATATCCATTCATGGGAGACTAGATAAAGTTGTGCGTTATCAAAATGAAATGGATATACAACATCCCTTTGATGCAAACTGGAATGAAATTGACCTGTCATTAGATTCTAGTGATGAAGAATTAAAAAAAAATTTATTGGATAAATTTAAAATTAATTCAATTAGTAATAATAATTTATCACCACAACTTGGAATTTCACTAAAACCGTATGTTTTATTATTTGATGAGATTTATACAGATTTATATCGTATTTCAGAAGCAGAAAATTGGATGAGCAATGCAAAAAAAATAATATTTATAGGGACTTCTTTTAGTGTAAACATAACTTCTATAGCCTTAAGGACAGCAATATCAAACAATATAGAAGTAGAAATTGTTGATCCTGAACCTATAAAATTGAATTATGAAAAAGCTACGTATCACACAATGACTGCTGAGGAATATTGTGATATGAGAAGATAAAATTAATAAATTATTTCTTTAATGGAATCCATGTAGCGTTTGCATAAGCTGCCAATTTACCGTCTACTCTATGTAATTTAGATTGAAGAAAGCTAATTGTTTTTCCTTGTTTTAGAAAACTTCCTTCACAAATAACATTTCCTTCTTTTATGGGTAAAAGATATTTAATGTTCATTTCTAAAGTTGCTCCCGAACCAGAAGTGTGATTAAGCAAGTGGCCCATTGAAACATCCATTGCAGTAGCAATAATTCCCCCATGAAGAGTGCCTTGAGGATTATACATGGGTGGTTTAACAATAAATTTTACTATACAAATATCTTTTCTATATGAAATCTCAAAGCCTAGGTATCTTGAAAGATAAAAAGATCCAAATTCTTGTTTATCAGAGCTTTCCGCATCTAAAACCATTGAGGCCCCAATATTTTTTATTTTTAAAGAATCGTTCATAAAAATATCCTAATTCATTGAAAGTTTAAAGTTTTGAAGATAATAACATTAATTAATTAAATAACTTTTTAATTTATCAAAATTGAAATTAATGCCATGACCAGGTTTATCAGGTGGTTGAGTAAAACCGTCTTTTACGACTAAGGGCGTTTCAATAAATTTGTCAATTCTCCATGCGTGAAACTCTAGATATGAAGCATTTGGGCACGAGGCAAGTAAATGAACATGCAATTCATGTACACCATGAGAGCAGATAGGTAGATTATTTATTTCAGCTAATTTAGCAACTTTCATAAATGGAGTTATTCCTCCACAAGTTGTGAGATCAGGTTCTAAAAAATCAACCCCGTCACTAGTTATTAATTGATTAAACTCTGAAAGGTTATGAAGGTTTTCACCAGCAGCAATTGGAATTTTTCCTAGTGAACGTAAATAAGAATATCCTTTAAAATCGTCGGGTTTTATAGGTTCTTCAAGCCACACTAAATTAAATTTTTCTATTTCCTTAAAAGCATTAACTGCTTGATCAACTCTCCAAGCTTCATTGGCATCTGCCATTAACATGACATCATCTGGTAAATGATTTTTCATTGCCTCTAATCTTTCTATATCTTCTGAAAGAGACTCTCTGCCAAGGCGCATTTTTATAGATTTAAATCCGTATTCTAATGATTTTGTTGCACCATCAAGTAATTTTTCTATATTAAAATTCAAGTCAATATTACCTGCATAAGCCATTACATTTTTATCATGACCACCTAACAATCGCCATAGTGGTTCATTGAGACTAATTCCTTTAAGGTCCCATAATGCAACATCAACAGCTGCAATAGCAAAGCTTACGGGAGCTCCTCTACCAGCATAATGTGTGGCTTTCCACATATCCTTCCATAGCATTTCAATTAATCTGGGGTCTTTATCTATTAAAAGAGGTACAAAGCTATTTTTAATAATTGATGCAATTGCTAAGCCTTGATTTTCATGAACAGTTATGTAGCCAACACCAATTTGTCCATTATCATTACTAATTTTACATATAACTAAATCAAAGGCTTTCATTATACCAGCTGCATATGCTTCAACAGGTTCAGGTAATGGAATACTATAGGTAGTTATTTCAACATTAGAAATTTTCATAATAAACTCCTTGAATTTAACGAATTAATTGTTAGTTGATTTTTTTACTTTAAGTACAGCTTTTTTTAAAAATATTATTTATTCATAAAATTAAAAAAATCTCCTATTTTTGTTAAAAAACTTTTTTGTTTTTCAACTTCAACACTATTCTTTTTTTTATTTTCTACATTTTTAATATCTATTTTTTCACAAACAGGCTTTTCTTTGAAAAGCCTATGTATTCTGCAATCTTGTTTTGATCCAGTTGATATAATAGTATCTGTTGCGCTCTTTCCTGTAGTTAAAGAGGATATTGCATCGGCACCACCATATATCTGACCTATAACTGCAAGTGGACCAGTACAGCCATTAATAAATAATATTAAAAAAAATAATAAAATTATTTTAGGCATTTTTAATCCTTATTAAATAATAAAGTGTTAGTTATAATCACGCATATTATGTTTTATAAAAACATTCAATTTTTATTTTAATAACAAACTTATGTGAATTCAAATCCTTCATAATCATTTTTGATGATTTCATCACATAATTTTTTGTAATTAGCTACACCTCCAACATATGGCATAAAATTTCTTTTTTTACCTATAATGTTGTCTCCATTATACCATGAGTGTGCAAGGGGATACAATGTAGAATGGGCTACATCATTATTATGATTTACCCATTCATCTTGATTTTTTGACTTTGCATAAACTTGCCTAAAGTTATTATTTTTATTATGCAATATTAATCCATGTATAAAGTCAACATGCTGTTCTATTGATAAAATCATTTGACTTTTGACTCCTGGGCTTTGAGGTCCAGTAATCATAAATAAATTTGGAAACTCAGATACCATTATTCCTAAATAAGTTTTTGGTCCATCAGCCCATTTTGATTTTAAACTTACTTCATTGTCGTTTATTATATCTATTGCATTAACAGCACCTGTCATTGCATCAAAACCTGTGGCAAAAACAAGATCGTCAAATTTATACTCAGTATTATTAGTGAGCAAACCATTTTTAGTTATCTCTGAAATGGGATTTTTAGAAATATCTATTAATGAAACATTTTGTTTATTATAAGTTTGAAAATAATTACTATCTAGACATAATCTTTTTGTCCCAATAGGATGGTCAAATGGACATAATTTGTCTGCTACATCTTTGTCACTAACTATGTCTCTTATTTTATTTCTTACAAATTCAGCAGCTGTATCATTTGCTCTTTTATCAGTTAATAAATCAGTGAAAGAAAAAAGCATGGCTTGACCGCCTTCTTCCCATGCTTTTTGATATATTTTATTTCTTTCGTCCTCATTTACGTCAAAAGCTGATTGAGTAGGTGGTTGATATTTAGCAATGCCAAAAGATGAGTTTTTTGCAAGGGTTCTATACATGGTATAGTTTTTTTTATAATTATCTCTTTTATCTTCAGGTAATTTTGTGTGTCTTGCAGGTAAACTAAAATTTGGTGTTCTTTGGAAAACTAATACATTTTTTGCTGTTTCGGAAATTATTGGAATAGATTGAACTCCAGATGAACCAGTTCCTATAACACCTACTGTTCTTTCTTCAAATTTAGGCATTTCTTTTGGCCATGCTCCAGTATGATAAATACTGCCTTCAAAATTATTAATTCCACTTATATTAGGAGTATTAGGTGTTGATAAATTACCAGTGGCTAAAATAAAATATTTACATTCTATATGAATATTGTCGTCTGAACTGACAATCCATTTTTCAGTTTTTTTATTAAAAACTGCTTTAATTATCTTTTTATTGAAATTAATTTTTTGTCTTAAATTAAACTTTTCGCACACATGTTTCGCATAATTTAACAATTCAGGTTGTGTTCCATATTTTTCTTTCCAATTCCACTCTTGTTGTAATTCTTCAGAAAAAGAATAAGAGTAATCCATACTTTCTATATCACATCTGGCTCCTGGATATCTATTCCAGTACCAAGTACCACCAACATCACCACCCTGCTCGTATATTTCTGCAATAAAACCATCTGAAATTTGTTTATGAAGACAATACATGCCTGCAAAACCGGCACCTATAATTAGTGTGTCTAAGAATTTATTAATTTTCAATAATACCTCCACTTATTTTTTTAGATATTAGGTATTGAAAAACAATTTATCAATACTTAAATCATATAATATGACGCCTTACGGGTCATAAATAAAATAACACTGCCATTTTGGAGTGTTTAACTTTACTCGCTTTAATAGGAGACTAATATGACTATACTACCAACGCTAGCTCTTCGTTCATTTGTAGGTTTTGACAACTTATTTAATGAATTAGAAACTATATCTTCACAAAAACAAAACTCATTCCCCGCGCACGACATTATCAGACTATCTGAGGATGAGTATGAAATTACCCTTGCAGTATCTGGTTTCAATAAAAAAGATATCTCTATTGACGTTCATGATGGTGTTTTGACTATCAAGGGCAGCGGAGGAACTGATTTGCAAGATGATAATGTTCAATATATTTATAAAGGTATTGCTAAAAGATCCTTCGAACAAAAGTTTCGACTTGAACAATATGTAGATGTTAAAGATGCAAAACTTTGTAATGGCTTATTAACTATATCTCTTTTGAGGGAAGTTCCTGAAGAAAGAAAACCAAGACAAATCACTTTAAAATCAGCTTAGATAAATTGTAGGTTAGGGCATTTTTTTGCCTTAACCTTTTAAATTTAACAATTAGTTAATAATTTGAGGTAATTATATGGAGTTTTTATTAATTTGGGTCTTGGGCAATGATGTAATTGATAGTGGTTTGAGATACAAAAATGCTGCTAAATGTTTTTCAGAGTCTCAAAACGCATCTACTGAAATGCGAGATGTTGGATTAACTGCACCACAATTTACATGTATTCCTGTAGCTAAAGATAAAGATTTTAAAATTTACAGAAAAGACAGTTCCAGTTCTAGATTTCCATTTTAATAATTAGTAGTGATATTATTTTTTGTAGTTCTTTTCCATAATTTTTCTTATTTTTTGTAGTTCTTTTGTTTGCTTATCAATACCTAAATTTCTTCTGACAAATCCGTATATCCAAATAACTAATAAAACTATTAATAATACAAAAGTAATTTCAAACAAAAATATTATAAAATTTATCTTTTCTTCAATTAAGTTTAACGAAGAAATAAAAGGTTTTAATAAATTATCCAAAATGTTTACCTTTTAATATATTAATGCAATAAAAGTTATTATTAATTTAATATTATACTTTTTCAAATATAATATTCAGGAGGAATCTAATGAAAATAAAAAATTTAATATTAATCTCTTTTATTTCACTTATTGGTGTAAGTACATCATTTGCTGAAACACGTATTACCTATAAGTCTGCTAAATCAACTTCATCATATTATCAAATGGCAGTTCAAATAGCCGATACAATTAAGAAATCTACGAATGGTGACATGATTTTAACAATTGAAGAAAGTCAAGGTTCTGTCCAAAATGTAAAAGAAGTAGCATCTAGAAAAGGTAATTATGTTTTTACTACTCCGCCAGTACTTGTGAAATTAGCTATAGCTGAAAAAGCAATGTTTAAAGGTAAAGGTAATCCCAAATATAAAAATATTAGAGCATTATTTCCAATACCTTCTCTTACAATGCATTTCGTAATGTCAAAAAAATCAGGTGTAACTAGTTTTGAAGATATGGCTGGTAAAACAATCCTTTTAGGAAAAGGTTCATTTGGTGCAAAAGAAGGTGCAAAATACATTAAAAAGTTTGGCTTAGATGGAAAAGTAAAACTAGCTCAAGTCGAGCTTTCAAATGCAGTTCCTGCAATGAAAAATGGTCAAATAGATGGATTTGTAACTGCTGGATCTTTTCCAGCTCCAAACGTTATAGAAGCTGCAGCATCTATGGGTGTAAATGTTATTTCTCTTACGGCAGACCAAATTAAATCTTCTAAAAGAACTAAATTAATTATACCTGCAGGAACTTATGCTGGACAAAAATCTGATATTACAACTACGTCATTACCTGTTGTAGCTTATTCAACAACAGACATGAGTAACGATGTTGCATATAATTTGACAAAAGCGTATTGGGATAATAAAGGAAAATTAGGTAATGCTGCAAAGTGGTGGAATGGTGTTTCTATTAAAATGCTCTCTAATATTTCAACTAAAATCCATCCAGGTGCTATAAAGTTTTATAAAGAAACAGGTGCTAGTTTAGCAGATCATCACTAATTTAGAAGATTATCGCTATTTGGCATGAAACAATCTCAGAAAATGTGGATTATATTTGGATTAATTTCTATTATTTTTCACATTTTTTTAATTTTTTCAGGTTTAGTACCTAATCTGGTTTCAAGGCCATTGCATATGGCATTAATTATTCCATGGGTATTTTTATATAAAAAGCAAAATCCCTTTGAAAATATCATGAATTATATCTTTGTAATTCTGGGGATTTCATGTTGTTTATGGATATCTTTTAACCATGATTTACTCAGCGATCAATATGGTTTTCTTGAGGGAAATATTCAGGTTTTTATTTCTCTAACTTTATTATTAATTGTATTAGAAATGGCTCGTCGATCTGTAGGTTGGCCACTCCCTATAATGAGTTTTTTATCACTTCTATACGGAATATTTGGATATCTTATCCCGGGAGAGTTTGGTCATCCAGGTATCCCAATTAATAGTTTTTTAGGAACATTAACAATTGCAGAGGGTGGTATATGGGGAACATTAACTGGTGTATCAGTTTCAATTGTAGCTATTTTTGTCATATTTGGATCTTTTTTGAATTCAGGTGAGGCTGGCTCAGGGTTTATGAATATTGCCACAGCTTTCGCTGGAAGGTTAAGAGGTGGAGCAGCTAAAGTATCTGTAATATCGTCGGCTCTTTTTGGTTCAATATCAGGTTCAGCTTCTGCAAATGTTGCATCTACAGGAATGGTAACTTTGCCAGCAATGATAAAATTAGGATATCCAAAAAGACTGGCAGCTTCAGTTGAAGCTGTAGCTTCATCAGGAGGACAAATTATGCCCCCTTTGATGGGTGCAGGAGCCTTTGTGATGGTAGAGTTAACTGGTGTTCCATATAATCAAATTATAATCGCAGCTTTACTTCCAGCGGTTTTATTCTTTTTTGCAGTTTGGGTAGGAATTGATTTTTATAGTAAAAAATATGATTTGAAACCAATAGACAAAAAAGATTTACCTAATAACATAGTAGTCTTACTGACTTCTTTTTTCTTCTTTGTACCATTTTCAATTTTATTAGCATTTATGTATATTGGTTTTACTCCTCAATATTCTGCTGCTGTTTCAATTTTAGCCTCTTTTTTACTTCTTTTTTTTAACATAGATAATGGTATCGATTTTAAAATTGGCTTAAACAGATTTTTTAACGCTTGTCTTTCTTCTGGTAATCAAATTTCTCTTATAGGCTCAATTATACTGTGTGCGTCAATAATAATTGGTGTTCTATCAATTACTGGTTTAGGAGTAAAACTTACATCATTAATAATATCCCTTTCAGGAAATCATATTTGGCCTGCATTACTTCTTACTGGTTTAGCATGCCTAATTCTTGGTATGGAAGTTCCTACAACTGCTGCATATGTAATATGTGTTTCAGTTGCAGGGCCCGCTCTGGTTGATATGGGCTTAGAATTACTTCAAGTACATTTATTTATTTTTTGGTTTGCCTTACTTTCAACCATCACGCCACCTGTTTGCGGTACTGTTTTTATAGCTGCTGGCATGGTTTCTGAAAACTGGTTAAAAGTATCAATTACCTCAATGAGCCTTGGCATAGGACTTTACTTTATTCCATTAGCAATGATTGCAAATAAATCGATAATTGACTTGAATACAACATTCGTTTTTTCAATACTAGCTTTCATTAAAATAGCTTTTGGTTTAACAATTTTATCTTACTCCATCATTAGTAAAAACAATGTCATTTTAAGATTAAGTGGGTTTTCATTAAGTCTTTTTATTATGTTTATTTAATGTTTGTTATTTCTTAAACATATTTTAAAAAAACTATTTGTAATGCTTTTGATATGCTTCGCCAAAACCTTTAATAAATAAAGCTTTTTCTGCATTGAATTTATAAAAATTAAAATCTGTGAACATTCCCCACATTTTACTACCTTTATCAATTTGCTCGAAGGCGTATAGTAAATCTTTAAATTTTTTTTTACTTTTATCTAATTCAATCTTCTTGATTTTACCAATTAAAGTTAGTCTTGGATTATTTAATTTATTTTTGTTTAACTCTTTTAATGAAAAATAAAAACTGACCTTATTATTTTCTTTTATATTATTTGTATGTTCACTTAAGTCACTAATAAGAATATAAAGTTTGTTATCGTATAACATAGGTAAAATTTTAGATATAAAAGGATAATTTTCTTTTCCTATAGTTCCAAGAACTGAAAATTCGTATTCACCTTGAATGATTGTTTCGATTTTTTGTTCTATTTCAGGGTTGATATCTTGGTACATTTTTTTTCATTATGTTATTAATAAAAACTATTATCTATACCTAATATAAAATTAAGAAAAAGGCTAAACTTCATTATGATAAAAAAGAGTATTTTTTATATTTTTGCATCATTATCGTCAATATTTGTTCTATTATATTGTTTAATAATGACGTCCTTAAGTAGGGGGTCAGGCGAAAGCTTTGGAGTTTTTTTACTACCGTTAAGTTCTCATTTCTCATGGGACAGAGCTTCTGTAGCCTCTATTTATTCTGTTTACATGGTTAGTCTAGGGTTAGGTTCATTATTATCAGGTATAGTTTTTGATAAATTTGGGCCAAGGTTTAATTATATGTTTGGGATGGGTTTACTTGCAATAGCTTATGGTTTTTTAGGAAACTTTTCATCCATTTGGCAATTCTATATTGTATTAGGTGTTTTTGGTGGTATTGGTGCTGCTATGGTTGGAGTAATTCCTGCTCAGAGTTTAGTTTCAAGATGGTTTGATAAGAATCTTGGAAGTGCTTTATCAATTGCTTATGCAGGTCAAGGATTAGGCGTACTAATTATGGCACCTTTATCTCAAATTTCTATAGATAACTTTGGGTGGCAAAATTCTTATACTTATATTTCATATGTGTTTATATTTCTTTTCATTGCAGCCTCATTTGTTCCTTGGAAATTAATTGCTAAAGGTGCAAAAAACAATCCTAGGGGGACACAAAATGGAAAAGCAGTTGGTGGCATTTCATTAATCGAAGCTATTAAAACAAAAACTTTTTGGGGCTTTTTCTTTATCTTTGGCTTTACGGCTGTTGGTATTTTTGGAATTTCGTTACAAATTGTTGCTTACTTAATTTTTATAGGATTTAGTGAAGTTCAATCAGCTCTTTCATTTGGCATCGCTGGTATATTGAATTTTGCAGGAATGATATTGACTGGTTTGGCAGCTGATAGATGGCCAAGACACATAGTAGCAACAATAAGTTATATATTAAGTTTTATAGCAATTATTAGTTTAGCGTTAATGCAATTATATCCTTCAATTTTTCTATTAATATTATTTATTTTAGGTTTTGGTTTATCTGCTGGTGCTAGAGGACCTATTATAACGACTTTGATAGCTGAAATATTTGCAGGAAAAGGCTTGGCTTCTATTTATGGAGCTACTAACTTAGGTCAAGGTTTTGGAGCTGCTGCTGGAGCTATTTTAGCTGGTTCACTTTTTGATTTGACTGGCGAATATAATTTTGGTTTCCTTTTATGTAGTGTATTCACTCTTTTAGGTGCAATATTGTTTTGGACTGTTCCTCATATCAGATATGCAAAAGTTTAAGTTATAGGAAAAATTATGAATATTATTAAAAAAAAATTTAAAGTAATAGCTAAAGATTTGAAATTTCCTGAAGGTCCTATTTTTATGAATGATGGTTCAATTATATTGGTAGAAATAGCCAGAGGCACATTAAGTAAAGTAAATATCAACGGTTCTGTTGAAGTTGTCGCTGATTTAGGAGGAGGCCCTAATGGAGCAGCTATAGGTCCTGATGGTCATTGTTACGTTTGTAATAATGGTGGATTTGAATGGGAAGTATCTTTAGGTAAAAAGGGCATGAGGCCTATATCACAAAGTAAAAATTATATTGGTGGAAGCATACAAAAAGTTAATTTAAGTACTGGTCAATATTCAACATTATATACTGAATGTAATGGAGTGGCTTTGAAGGGGCCTAACGATATTGTCTTTGATAAGAATGGCAATTTTTGGTTTACAGACTTAGGTAAAGTTAGAAAACGCAATATGGATAGGGGAGCAATATATTGGGCAAAATCAGATGGATCAGAAATTAAAGAAGTTATTCAACCATTTATGACACCAAACGGCATTGGTTTGTCACCTGACGAGCAAACCCTTTATGTCGCTGAAACAGAAGGTGGTAAATTGTACAGTTATAAAATAATTAATGAAGGACAAGTTGAAAAAATAACTTTTCCAGAATCTATTAATGGGGGTAAATTGTTAAATATCGAAGGTGGCATTAAAAGGTTTGACTCTCTTGCTTTGGAGGAAAATGGAAATATTTGTGTTGCTACACTAATTAATGGTGGTATTTCAGTTATATCACCTGTAGGAAACTTAGTAGAGTTTGTAAAGTTTGATGATCCTTATATTACTAACATTTGTTTTGGTTCACAAAATTTAAAAACTGCATATATAACAGCATCGTTTGAGGGGCTTTTATTAGAGGTTGACTGGAACAGGCAGGGTTTACCTTTAAATTTTCTAAATATATAAATTAATACAAACTTAGAATTTCATTTTTTAAATTTTCAATTATTACCTTAGGGGATACTTCTATGTCAGTGTTAAAAATTTCAAATTCTATTTTAACTTTATCTTTTCTATTAAAAACATGTTTTAAGTACCTTGCTAGATCTATATTATTTGTATTATTTAATTTATTAATAGACTTTCGACCAACTGGTCTAAAATGTTCGTCAAATTTAATGTTTGAAAATTGAAGTAAACCTAATTTCGGAGATTTTTTAATAAATGTATCTAAATTTGTATCTGTAAAGCTATGGTAAAGATCTACTATTAATTTATGATTATTATTTTTAATTAATTTCAAACAAGATGAAATCGAATTTAAGTGTCCTTTTTTTAATATTTCCCAACTTCCTATTGGCTCAAGGCCTAAAGTTATATTTAATTTTGAAGCTTTTTCAAATAACAAAATTATTTTATCCAATGACTCTTTACGTATAGATTCAATTGATAAATTTTCTCTTTGTGACTCATATTCATTGCTAATGGGATTTGGGCCACCCATTATGCCCCCCGAGATAATACAAACTAAGTCAGGGTTTAATATTTTTGCATAATTCAAAACTTTTTCGTTTTGTTTGAAATAATACGGATCAGTAAAATAGCCTACTGAATTAACACTTGTAACATTAATATGATTTAAAATTAATTCTTGTTTTAGTTTATTGACACCAAATTCATCAATAAAATCAGTATGTAATCCAATATTATTAATTCCTGATTTAATTATGGTTTCGATGAATTCATATGGATTAATGTTGTTTGGCCATAGATAACTATTAACAGATAATTTATTATCTAAAATTTCTTTGTAATTATAATTCATTATAAAAAACTTATACTATTTTTAATATATTTAACTTACTTGAATTTTTGTTTTTCTACCTATAATTATTACAATCAAAACCATGAAAGCAAATAATATATTTAAGGTTGTAATCTTTTCATTTGTTAAAAAATAAGCTCCAACAATTGTTAAAAAAGGTTGTATTAATTGAACCTGTCCAACTCTAGAAATCCCGCCTATTGCAATACCTTTATACCAAAAAAAGAAACCAATAAACATTGAAAATAAGCCAACATAAGTTAAAGATATGATTGCTTGAAATGAAATTGAAGTATAATTTATTTCATAAAATAAATATGAAGCAAATAGATTTATTGGTAAAGATATAACTAAAGCCCAACTTATTACTCCAATGGATCCCATTTCCTTTGCTAACGTTCCACCTTCACTATAACCAATAGCAGCGAACAGTATCGCAAATAAAAGCCATAAATCCTCTATCATCAATGATCCGTTGTTGTCTATAAATGTATATGAAATAACTATAAAAGTGCCGAAAATAGAAATCATCCAAAAAGATGATGAAGGTTTTTCTTTATATTTTATAGCTGCAAATAAAGACATGGCTAAAGGTAAAATTCCTAAGACAATGCCACTGTGACTTGAAGGAAGAGTTTTCATAGCTATAGAGGTAAAAATAGGGAACCCATATATAACGCCAATTACTATAATTATGAGACGCCTTATTTGAATTTTATTTGGAAATTTAGATTTAGTAAATATTAATAATATTAATGCACAAATACCGGCAATAGAAGCTCTAGCAAATGCAACAAAAAAGGGGCTCATTTCATTGACTGCCATTTGTGTAAATGGAAGAGTTAAGCTAAATATTGAAATACCTACAAATCCAATCAGCATTCCCTTAGTTTCAATGGATAAATTCAAATGAATGCCTAAAATAAAGAATTAAATTATTTGTTATAATATTGAATTTCTAAAAATAGACAGCCTTCATCAGACCTAAAAGGTCCATGATTAGTACCTGGAGGCCGACAAGCATAAGCATGACATTCAGTTGTTATTTTTCTGTTTTCACCTACATTATTACCTAATGTAATTGAACCTCTAATCATATATACTTCTTCCCAGTAATCATGGACAAATACTTCAGTATTAAAAGATCCTGGTAAAAAGCGTATTAACCTTGTTCTTACGCCAACCTTTTTATCCTCATCTAAATATCCAGATAACATTTTCATTTCAATTCCAGGACCTGCACCTGGAGCAAGTTCCCAACCATCTTCAATATCTAATTTGGAAAAATTAACCGCTTCTTTCAACATATTATCTTCCTCAATAAATTATTTAATAATTTCTTGTAATGTATCAAACCATGTAATTGGAGTAAAAACATTATCTTTTTTAATTTTTGAATCTAATATTTTTATTATTAAGTTTTTAGCCTTATTTACATCTAAATTTTTATTATTCAGTAAATATAAACTTTTGTCACAAATTTCTTTTTCAGTCATAGGGTTTTCAGGATCACCTTTAGCATGTTTATTAAACTTTTTTAAACTTAGTCCGTTTGAAAATTGAATTTTAATTGAAGCTGAATAATAATTTGGAAAATCTTTAGTCATATTAGGATTATTAATAATCTCTATTTTATTTCGTAAATTTATAATAGATGGATCATTCAAAAAGTTTTCTTCAAAAAAACTCTCTAATATCTCTTCATGTATTAAAGATAAAGCAGAGCAATGTTGAAGTGAGAACTTTGCTTCAATTTTATTCTTAGGGTTATTTTTATTACAAAAATCAATAGCTGTTTCGTAAGTTTCTAATACAATTTTTTCGATATTATTAATATTATATTTTTTTTCTTTTATTTCTTTTTTAATATCTAAAGACACACCAATAACTGGATGACTATGTCTACATGCTGGCCATGGCTTGTTACTAACTTCGTCTATAGCATGTATATTTTTATTGATAACCAGTTCTTTATAATCAACCTTGCCTGTAAACCCTTTCAAAAAACCCATTTTTCCTTCTATCATATCCATTGGAGCTTTAGCTTCATTTTGAGCTAAAAAAGCTGACATTAGTCCTGATCTTGCTGCATTCGCTAGAGAATATTGTTTTGCTTCACCTTCACCTTCTCTACATTGCCATAAACCACTTGAATTCATTGTACTGAGTTGTATGGATGTATTTAATTTTTCTAACATATTTTCTTTATTAGTATCATAATTTAAAATAAGACTAGTCACTACTGACGCTCCAAAAACTCCGCAAGTAGAACTTGAATAAAATAATTTATAGTGGTCTTTACCCAAACAAATTCCCATTCTAATTGCGGCCTCATAACCCGCAACAATTGCTTTTAAGAAATTAAGTTCATCAATTTTTTTGAAGGATGCTGCTGCAATTGCAGCAGGAATTATTGTATCACCAGGATGAATTATTGAAGTTCTATGAACGTCGTCTAATTCTAATATATTTCCTACTGATGCATTAATAAAAGTACTGTCAAACAAGTTAAGTTGTTCAGTGCTAAACAAATTTAGTGATTTACCTGGAGGTAATATTTTTTGTAAATTATAAAAAGGTTTAGCTTGTTCAGTAAATGTACCAGCTATTGCATAACCAATCCAGTCAATGATTTCTAACTTTGCCTTTGACAAAGTTTTATCAGATGGTTCTTTCACTATTTGCTTAATAAACTCTTCAATCATAATAGATACCAAATAATTAGATTATTTACGGTTATAATTCTATCATCGTAAACAATTAAATAGACAAAGGATTTTAGTTCATTATGTTTAACATATTAATTAACAATTCTTTGCTATTAAATTACTAAGATGATTAAGTAAATTATATTAAGCCTTAATTTTAAAAATACAAAATTTTTATAAATAAACAAATGGAGATATTAAATGTTTGAAACAACAAGACGTAATTTTCTAAAAAATTCGGCTTTAGTTGCAGCTTCAGCTTCTTTAAGTCAATCTTTTATAGCAGACGCATTTGCTGCTGATCCTCTTAAAATTTGGACAATAGGTGTTGCTAAAGTTACTAAAACTTGGGAAGAAATGGGTAAACAAGCTGGAGTTCCACTTGTATATTCTGCTAAAAGTGGTTCAGCTGATCAAGCTATTCAAAAGTTTTTTGTTGGAGATGGTCAAAAACTTTATGACGCTATTACTGATAATGGTGGTGGTCAGGAAGACGCTATGTCAGATAATAAAGCCATTGTTCCACTTGATGTTTCAAAGATAAAAAATTGGAAAAATTTAATTCCAGCATATAATGAGGGTAATGTTGCTGCCAATACAATCCGTAACAAAAAAGGTGAAATAGTAGGTGTTCCTTACATTTCTAATGCAGATTCAATGGCCTACAATAAAACTAAAGTTGGAGGTGACATTGATACTTGGGATGCTCTTTTTGATAGCCAATTTAAAGGTTATGCGGCAATGCAAAATGATTCTGGACCTACATTGACAACAACAGCTGTTTACTTAAAAGAATCTGGCAAGCAAGATATTGTTAATCCTTCTGATATGTCTAAATCTGAAGTTAAAGGAGTTTGTGAATTTTTAATAAACATGAAAAAGAAAGGTCAATTTAGAACTTTCTGGGATGGATTTGGAAATGGTGTTGATTTATTAGCAAGTGAAGAAGTTTTAGTTTCATCTTGTTGGGAACCAATCGCTGTTATTGCTGCAAAAAAGGGAGCGGATATTCATTATGGCACAATGAAAGAAGGTCATCAAACATGGAATAATGTATGGATGTTAACAAAAGGTGGAAAACAAAGAGGCCAAGAAGATAATTTTTATAAATTAATGGACCTTTACTTGTCTCCATGGTTTGGAGCAAGAACACTATCCGGTCTTGGTTTTACGCCTCAGATGACAGGAGTTAATGAATATGTTGACGCAAATCCTAAAGATTTTGATGCAAAGAAAAAAGCTGGCATAGCTAAAAGACTAAAAAATAAGGCTGCAAGAATGGCGGTCAAAGGTAATTCTTGGCAAAATCTCTATCCTAAAGAGATGAGAGCTTATCAAGATTGGTGGTCTAAAGTACAAGCTGCTTAATTTTAACTTAACTTGAAAAACAACCCTGTTTTACAGGGTTGTTTTTATTATAAGAGTATTTAATGTTTATTTCTAAAAATAATATTTTGTTTAAAGTTCCTGTTATTTTTATGATAATTTTTTTTGTTTTACCTTTATCATTAACAGTTGTTTGGAGTGTTTTTGAAAGAACTATGTTCTGGATGGAACCAGGTTTTACTTTATTTTCTTATGAAAATTTTTTCTTTTCAGCACGATTAGAAAACTTTGTTGTGTCTATGTTACATTCTTCTGTATCTGTTTTTTGTTCTTTTTTAATTGGTTTTCCTATTGCTATTTTTATTAGACGAAGAGTAAAAAAAATTGCTCAACATAGAGTTATGCTATTATTCATACTTCCTTTTATGGTGTCTGAAATAATAAGAATTTTTGCTTTAAGACCTATTTTGTCCAGAAATGGCGTTTTAAACGATCTCCTTATTAATTTTGGCTTTATTGATAGTCCAATATCTGCTTTTGTATTTACGCCTACTGGGGTTGTAATTGGTGAAATCGTCTCTTTTCTTCCATTTATGATATTTTCTACTTTTCTTGCTTTAGAAGCTATTCCAAATTATATCTTTGAAGTCTGTTCTGATTTGGGTGTTAATAGACGTAAAATGTTTGCTGATATTTATTTACCTCTTGCTGCCCCAGGTTTATTTGCAGGTAGCGTTTTTATTTTTGTTAATGGTATAGGTATAGCACTTATTCCAACAATACTCGGTGGCCCTGGTTCAGTTAACGCTGGATTAATAGCTACACAAGCTATTATCGCTTTAGACTTTCCATTAGCTATGGCAGTTAGTGCAATAATGATGTGTACGTTAATGGGATTACTATATATTGGTCATAGGTTATTTAATTTAACTAAACTGTTGGAGCCAATAAGTTAATGTCTTTAAGAGATGATTTTCAACCTAAATGGAAGCTATTTTTAAAATGGGGATGGCTATCTTTTGCTGTTTTTATACTAATGGCTCCTGTTTTTTATACAATGTATATATCTTTTAATGAGCTTGGTTTTGGAGCTAAATATTATGTATTTACTTTTCAATGGTATGAAAATGTTTTTTCAGATAAACAATTAATTAATGCATTGGGTTGGACTATGTTATTAGCTTTAATAACTTTACCAATAGTCATTCCTTTTGGTCTTCTTTCGGCAAAATTATATAAACAAAGTACTAAAAAAGTTTGGATAGTCTTTGTATTATTATCACCTTTATTTGTGCCTGCCGATATTTTAGGGTCTGCTTTATTAGTTTTTTTTAAAAATTTAAATAAATTTTTTACATTTATTTCTGAGTATACAGGTATTTATATGTTTGAGACTTGGTTTGACCTTGGAATAATGACTGCAGTCATAGGATTAATAGTTTATACTCTTCCATATGTTTTTGTTGTTGTAATGATAACTATGGCAAGATATCGGCCTGAACAAACTGAGGCGGCAAGAGATCTTGGAGCTTCAGCTTGGAGAGCTTTCTGGGAAGTAGAGTTTCCACAAATACGTGCTGGTGTTTTTAGTGCTTGTGCTTTTGTTGTTATATTAACTTTTAATGAATATACTAGAACAAGTTTATTAAAAGGTGGATTTGATACATTCACATCAGTTCTTATTTCACAGATGCTAAATACCGGAATGTCTGAAGAATCTTATGCTATGGCTTCTATAGTAAGTTTAGTAGCTATTGTAATTGTGTCTGTAATATTAATAGTTACTGCAGTACGAACTGAACAACTAGAAAAGTTAACTAGAGTTGTAAAAGAACCTAACTAATTTTTTATTGGAGTGATAATATTGGCTAACAAAAATGCAATTGAAGTTAAAAATTTAGTTAAAACTTATGGTGATGTTTACGCTTTAAATAATGTTAATCTTAATATTGCTGAAGGTGAATACTTTGTTTTATTAGGACCTAGCGGTGGTGGAAAAACTACTCTTCTAAGGTCCATAGGCGGGTTCATTCGTCCTGATAGTGGGAATGTTTCAATTAAAGGAAATAATGTTGATAATTTACCGCCCGATAAAAGGCCTACTTCTATGGTTTTCCAAGGTTTCGCTCTTTTTCCACATATGTCTGTTTCCCAAAACATTGGTTACGGTCTAAAATTAAAGTCTATTGCGAAAGAGATTATTATTTCAAAAGTTAATAAAATGATGGATTTAGTCGGTTTAACTGGTTTATCAAATAGAATGCCTCACGAATTATCAGGAGGTCAACAACAAAGAGTTCAATTAGCTAGAGCTCTAATTCTTGAAAATGATGTTTTATTGTTAGATGAACCTTTATCAGCTCTTGATGCACAACTTAGAAAAGACATGTGTATAGAATTAAAAAGATTACAAAAGACCGTGGGTATTACTTTTGTTCATGTAACACACAACCAAGAAGAAGCTATGTCTGTAGCTGATAGAATAGCAATAATTGCTGACGGAGAAATGATTGAAGAAGGCACTCCTCAAGAAATTTATAGTAATCCTAAAAATAAATTCACAGCTGAATTCATAGGTGAGAATAATATTTTTACGGGGTTAATAACCGAACTTAATAAAAACAGTATTACTGTTGATATTATCGAAGATCAAATTAATATTTTAAATAAAAATTATAATGTTAAGAAAAATCAGAAAGTTAGTCTATCAGTCAAATCTGAAAGTATTGAAATAGGTATAAATAAAAAAGTAACTGATAAAGTTAATAAATTACAAGGTAAAGTTACAGAAATTACTTTTTTAGGACAATTTGTTAGATACTTAATATTATTAAAAAATGGTCAAGAAATTCAAGTTAGAACTTCTCATGAATCAAAAAATATTAAACTAAATGATAACGTTTCTTTAAGTTGGGATTTAGAAGATTTTTTACTTCATGAAAAATAGTTTAAACTGGAGGCTTATCTAAAAACGGAAAAATAGCACTACCTTTAGTAGCATCTTCTTTAATAAACCAGTCCCCAATTTGACTTGATGTCATGAAAATAACGTCTTCTCTCATCTTAAGATCACTAATCATTTTTTTTAAATAATAGAAATTTTGTGGAACCCCCACTACGTGAGGATGTAAAGCTATTGTTATAATTTTAGTATTTAATAATTTTTCTTCATCAAATACATCTAATGTAGCATTCAATCTTTTATACATTTCATCGCATGAGTTGTTTTGAACTGTCCAAATAGGTACATCATTTAACTCAAATGTGTAGGGCATAGCTAAAAGTGGACCAGATTTTGTTCTCATCCAACATGGAAGCTCATCTAATTGCCAGTCATGCAAAAAATCTATACCGTTATCTTTTAATAATTCAGGAGTGTTTTCAGTTTCTCCTCCTCCTGGACCAAACCAACTTCTTACTTTTTGTCCAGATCTTTCTCTAAGTAATTTTAAACTTTTTTTAATTATATCTTCTTCATTACTTGCAACTCTTAAAGATTCTTGAAACCATCCATGTCCTACTAATTCCCAATTAAGCCTACAAATTTCGTCAAAAGCTGCTGGATAAATTTCAGCTACTTGGGCATTTATAAAGGAAGATACAGGAATGTTATTTTCGAGAAATAATTTTGTTAATCTTGGTAATCCTACCCTCATACCATATTCAACCCAAGAGTAATTGGGTAAATCAGGTGGATCTGATACTTTTCCATGAGGTGGAGGTAAAATTCCTCTTGGCATATTTTTATCAAATGGCCAGTATTCTATATTCATTACAACATGAACAATTAAAGATTTACCATTTGGTGGCAATAATCTTTTTCTACTTGAAGCTAGTTCATAAGGAACTCTAGGGTTTGGCCACATGAATTGTTTCTCCCTTAAATTATTTATTATTGCAATATTTTTTCAAAAACAGAAGACATTCTTAATAAAAATTCGTCATTCATATTAGATGTTATAAGTTGGAGAGAATGAGGTGATATTTCTTTGTGATAATAAGGTAAAGATATTGAAGGTAAATCACAAATATTAGCAACAGAAGTTAAATTTGCCTGGTTTTCAGGTGTATCTTTTTCTATATTGAAAGCAGTTTGTGGTGTTGTTGGCATGATAATCAAATCATAATTTTCTAAAAGAGTTGAAATTTGATCTTTTAGTAATTTTAAATCTTGTTTTATTTGTTTAATTTCCTTTTTATCAAGATTTTTTCCATATAAGAGATTTTTTCGTAAACTTTTGCTTATTTTACTTTGTTCATTTTCAAGTATTTTTTCTAAATTAAGGGCTCCTTCATTTTCAACTATTTTCAAAAGTGATCTTCTATGTTTGCAAATTTTCCAGGAATTTAAATAATCAATTTCAACAAGAATATTATTTTTTTTCATTTTTGAGATTATATATTTAAAACCACTAAATACATCTTCATTTAATTCATTTTCAAAAATTTGTTTTGGAATAAAACATTTAATATTTTTTGTAGCTTCGTCCTTTTTGATTTTATTTTTATGTAAACTTTTAGTTAATTCGAATAAATCTCTGATATATTTAGTATTTTTCCCCATTAATCCAATTGTATCATAAGAATGACTTAGTAATTTAAGTTCTTTATTATTAAAAATTAACGAGGAGGGCTTGAAACCAACAATACCACAATATGATGCAGGTATTCTTACTGATCCCATTGTATCAGTACCTAAAGCATAATTAACTAATCCAGATGAAATAGCAGCAGCGGACCCACCAGAAGAGCCTCCAACAGACAGTTTTTCATTAATTGGATTTAAGCATCTACCAAAAAAACTAGATGAAGTATCTCCACCAAATGCTGCCTCATCCATATTGGTTAAACCAATAATTATACCTCCATTATTTTTTATGATTTTTATAATTGGATCATCAAATTCAGAAATTATATTCTTAAATTCTTCAATTCCTCCTGAAAAAGGAAATGACTTAACTTTTAAATTAGGTTTAACTGCAACTAAACTACCATCAATTTTTGATAGTGTGTTCTGTCTTTGATCACATATATTAGCTTGATCCAAGGCACTTTGTTTGTCGGTGTATACAAATATTCTATTATTTTTATAGGTATTTAACTTTTGAAAAAAAATTAATATTTTTGAAACTGATTTAATCTTATTTTTCATTCTGTTAATGTATTGTTATTACATAAATTTATAAAGGAAATTGTTAAGATGTATGGCAAAGTATTTAATCTTTTAAAAGAAAAAAATATTAATAATTGGTTGCTGTATACAAAGCATGATTTTATTAATTTATTATCAAACAATAATCTTAAAGAAAAATATTTTTTAAATTATTTAATTCAAGATTATTTATTTCTAATACAGTTTTCTAAAGCTTGGTCACTTGCTATACTTAAATCTGACACTCTTGATGAAATGAAAATTTGTGCAAATACTGTAAATGACTTAATTAATTTTGAAATAGAATTGCATATAGGTTTATGTGGTTCATATGGCATTACTAAAGATCAACTTGAAGTTGCTAATGAAGAAAATGAAAATATTGCCTATACTAGGTATGTTTTAGAATTAGGATATTCAGGTGATTTTCTTGATTTATTATCAGCGTTAGCACCATGTGTACTCGGTTATGGAGAAATTGGTTACAACGGTAAAGATTTAAAACTTGAAACTATAATGTATCAAAAGTGGATTGACACATATTCTAGTGATGAATATCAAGATGTTTGTAAAAATGTAGCTAAACTAATAGATGAAGCGTTTGTACTTAGATTAGGAAGTGATTTTGTTAATACTTATAAGTGGAATAAAGTTAATAAGATATTTAACAAGGCTACATTATTAGAAATAGATTTTTGGAATATGGCTTTAAAATCAAATAGAGGGTACTAATTACTGAAGTACCCTCTATTAATTTCATAATTAAGAGAAAGTATTTTGCTGAACTGTCATTGCTACAAGCATTGGAATTGATAACATTGTATTTATTCTTGAAAACAACATTGCTTTCCTAGCAGCCTTAGCTTTTGTATCAGCATCCACTTCAATAATTCCTAAAGCTCTTTTTTGACTTGGCCAGATAACTCCCCAAACATTTAGAAACATTATCAAGCCCAACCACATTCCTACACCAATTGGCCAAAACACATCAGAAAAAGTCATTGCTTTATGAAGGTAACCATTTAAATGAGCTAGTATTAATCCAGTCACTACAGTAGCTACAGAGCCCCAACGAAACCACCAAAGTGCAGCTGGAGCAATTACTTTACTGATAGCTGGTTTTTGCTCATCAGGAATTTTTCCCATATTAGGAATTTGTATAAAATTGAAATAATATAGAATTCCAACCCACATAATTGCTGACAAAACATGAAACCATCTTAATAACCACATATTAAAAGCAGTTTGATCAAAGGATCCTTGTGCTAAAGCGAATATTAAAATAAAAGCTAAAATGAATCCAACAATTATAGTGTTTCTTAAATTAGTTAATATAATTGACATGTTTACTCCCAAGATTATGTAATTCAAATTCAATCTTATTATATTTAAGGTATTTTTACAAATAAATGTAATTTAAATAAATTTAATCAAAGTTTATTTTTTTTATATTTTATATATGCTTGCTTAATAAGTAATTTTAGGGATTAATTGAAGTAATGGAATATGATATTCATTTAAAAAATGGTGAAATAATTGATGGTACTGGCGCACCTAAATTTAAGTCAGACGTTGTCATTCATAAAGGTAAAATTATTGGAATATTTCCTCCAGAAAATGGTGACGTAAGAAATGTCTCAGATAATCATTTTTTATCTAGTTTCACAGCTAAACATACTTTTAACGCGGATGGCAAAATTATTTCACCTGGTTTTATAGATGTTCATACTCATGATGATGACAATGTATTTTTAGACCCTTCTATGTCTTCAAAGGTTAGTCAGGGAGTTACAACATGTATAGCAGGTAATTGTGGTATAAGTTTAGCTCCATTTTCTTACAATGGAGAAGTTCCTGCACCTATAGCTCTTTTAGGAAAATCTGATGTGTTTCGATTTCCAAGAGTTAAGGATTATAAAAATCATTTTAATAACAACCCTAGTTCAGTGAATGTTGCTTTATTAACTGGCCATTCAATGCTTAGAGTAGAAGCTATGAATGGTGAATTTGACAGGCCTGCAAATTCTACTGAAATTAAAAAAATGGTTGATAATCTTCAAATTGCTCTTGAAGACGGCTCTATTGGTCTGTCAACTGGTTTAGCATATCCTGCGGCAAATGCTGCTCCAACTTCTGAAATAATTGAACTTGCAAAAGTTTTACCACCACAAAATGGTATCTTTACAACTCACATGCGAAATGAAGCTATAGACGTAATCAAGTCTGTGCAAGAAACTATCGAAATTTCTTCTTCATCAAATGTAAGAACAGTGATTTCACATCATAAATGCGCTGGTAGAGAAAATTGGGGTAAAAGTGAAAAAACACTTCAATTAATCGAAGAAGCTAAGAAAAACAACTGCTTAGATTTAGATTGTTATCCTTACACGGCTAGTTCTACCATGTTGTTAAAAAGTTTTGTGAAACGCGCTGACAAAGTATTAGTCACTTGGTCTGACAAATATTCTGATGTCTCAGGACAAGACTTAAATGACTTAGCAAAAAAATTTAATTTAAATATTGATGACACAATAGATAAACTTTACCCAGCTGGGGCTATTTACTTTCAAATGGATGATCAAGATTTAAACAGAATTTTACAATTTCCTGGAACAATGATTGGATCCGACGGTATACCGGGTGATAGACATCCACATCCTAGATTATGGGGTACTTTTCCTAGAGTTTTAGGAAAATACTCAAGAGAAATGAAATTATTTCCTTTAGAAGAAGCTGTATATAAGATGACAGGTAAAAGTGCTTCAGTTTTTGGATTAGAATCGAGGGGTGTTATTGAAGTAGGCAATTATGCAGATTTAGTTGTGTTTAATCCAAAAACAGTAAATGATAATGCATCATATCAATCTCCAAAACTTCGTTCAGAGGGCATTGAAAATGTTTTTGTGAACGGTATGCTTGTGTGGGAAAATGATAAACCTACAAGTAATAGACCCGGAAAATTCTTATCAGGCAAAAACTTTAGTTAGTGAATACTATACGTATTTATCAAATTCTTTATAACCAATTGGTCTAAAACCATATTTTTGATACAAATATAGAGCATTCTTATGATCTAAGGTACATGTATTGATTGTAAGTTTTTTAATTTTCCTTTTTTCCCAAGCTGTTAATATTGCTGTTTTTAAAAGGTATTTTCCAAGACCAATTCCAATTGCCTCTTTAACTAGTCCAATATAACTTAAATCACAGATATCTTTTTGCCTGTAATCTAAAATATAAAAACCTGCCGTCCAACCATCTTTAATTAAACTATAAAAAAAAATATTTTTATCATTGATAAAGTTATTTATTTCATTCTCACTTTTATGCAACCAATCCGTCCAATAAAAATCTTTTCCAACTTGGTTATATAAATATATGAAATACCAAGAAGGAATTTTTTCTGCTAATAAGATATTAATTTTTTGCTTAAATGTCTTGGGCCAATGGAAATTAGGCAAGTCTGTCATTTCAAGATATGTGACTGTATATTTTATATATTTAGAATTAACTTTATTCACGAAAATCTTAACTTTCAATTTGCTTTAAAATGAGTTTTTACATTATATTATACAAAAATTAAATATTTTTATATTCATTATTTTTAGGAGACAAAATGAAACTTGTAGATCATTTAATTAATGGAAAGAATGCTGGTTTTTCAAACTTAACTTCTACACCAATTTACAATCCAGCTTTAGGTGAAGAAGTATCCAGAGTTGTATCTGGAACAACTAATTGTGTAAATGAAGCAGTTAAATCAGCACTTGAGGTTTTTCCAGAATGGTCAAATATGACACCTTTAGCAAGATCTAGAAAAATGTTTAAGTTAAAGGAAATTATAGAGTTAAGACAAAATGAATTAGCAAAATTAATTTCTGAAGAACACGGCAAAACATTCGATGATGCATTAGGAGAGATTGGAAGGGGGTTGGAGGTTGTTGAGTTTTCTTGTGGTATCCCTTCTCATTTAGCTGGTAATTTTACAAGCAATGTAGGTAGATCTATTGATAGCTGGTCAGATTATCAACCAATGGGTGTATGCGCAGGAATTACACCTTTTAACTTTCCAATAATGGTTCCTATGTGGATGTTTCCAGTAGCTATTGCATGTGGTAACTGTTTTATCTTGAAACCGTCAGAGCGTGATCCTAGTTCAACTAGACTCTTATCTGAAATTGTTCTCGAGGCAGGGATACCTCCAGGAGTTTTGAATATGGTTAATGGAGGAAAAGAAGTTGTAGATGCTATCTTACAGCATAAAGATATTGCTGGTGTAAGTTTTGTTGGATCTACCCCTATAGCACATTATGTTTATACTGAAGCAGCTAAGTATGGGAAAAAAGTACAAGCAATGGGAGGCGCTAAAAACCATATGGTTGTTATGCCAGATGCTGATATGGAAATGGTAGGTGATGCAATTATGGGTTCCGTCTTTGGTTCAGCTGGAGAAAGGTGTATGGCAATTTCTGTAGTAGTAGCAGTTGGTGACGATACTGGAGATAAAATTAAAGAGATCATAAAGCCTAAAATTGAAAACTTAAAAATCGGTCCAGGCTTAGATCCTGATTCTGAAATGGGTCCCTTAGTTACTGCAGATCACTTACAAAAAGTTAAGAAATATATTGATCAAGGAGTTCAAGAAGGTGCTGATTTGCTTGTTGATGGAAGAGGTTTAAAGCTGCAAGGTTATGAAAATGGTTTCTTTATAGGAGGTTCTTTTTTCGACAATGTCACCACAGATATGTCTATATATAAAGAAGAAATCTTTGGACCTGTTTTATCAATGGTTAGATCTAAAACCTTTGATTATGCTTTAGATATAGTTAATAAACATGAATATGGTAATGGAACTTCTATTTTCACTTCAAATGGTGGTGTGGCACGAAAATTTTCAAGTGAATGTCAAATCGGGATGGTAGGGGTGAACGTTCCAATACCAGTACCTGTTGCTTATCATTCATTTGGTGGTTGGAAGAGATCAGCTTTTGGTGGTCACGGAGTTTATGGAATGGAAGCCGTGAGGTTCTATACAAGATTAAAGACTGTTACTGGAAGGTGGCCATCAGGCAATTATTCAGGTGCACAATATACTTTTCCTAGTAACAGTTAATCTTTATATTAAGTATTTAACATATTATTAAAATTTTGTACATTTGGTAAAAGCCACTTGTCAGTATCTCTTGGTACCTTGAACACATTTAATGTCATTGAAATTAGGCTGTAGTATCCGCATATCCCTACAATATCAATTGCTGCATTCTCACCTAAGATATCTGTTAATTTTTTATAAGTTTTGTCAGTTACATTTTTAAGGATATTTGCTTCTGCGGCAAAATCAAAAACTACTTGCTCATTTTGATTTTCAAACACAGGTCTTTTTCCTAAACTAATTGTTTCAACATGTTTAGGATCAATACCACCCTCAATAGCTAGTGGAGCGTGATGTTCCCATTCAAATTCAGAAGACCATACCCTTCCAGTTGTTAAAATAGCAAGTTCAGAAAGCGCTTGAGGTAAACTTGTACCATATCTTGCGTAAGCGCCAACTGTTTGAGCGCTTTTCGCAAGACCAGGATTATTTAACCAAATTCTTAAAGGGCCAACTACATGACCTCTTGGTCCATTAACAATAGTATCATGAATTTCTTTTTGTTCATTTGTTAAGTTAGCTAATTCCCAATCTTTAATTCTAGTCATTTATTTTCCTTTTATATTTCTGTTAATTTATTTAATAGTATTTCATCACTGTTTTCCCATCCTAATAAAGAGATACCAACGGGACCAGTTTTGTCTTTTAATTTTGGAATAGATATCTGTGGTCTAGATGTCATTCCAGTAATAGAAGTCATAGCCATTAGTTTTTTTCTTGATTCCCCAAGAGCATATTCATCTTGACCACATATAGGTGCAGAAAAAGGTGTTGTTGGAAAAATAGCTATATTACCTTTTGGTAAAGAAATGTTAACTTCAGAAATCAAGTCTTTTCTAAATTTATTAGCAACATTAATTTCATCTTTTGTTATATTAGAAGCCATTTTAATTCTATTATTTATTTCTTTAGAAATTTCAGGATTATTTTTTTCAATCCATGGAATAACGTGTTCTTTAATTTCTCCACCTTGAAGAATTCTAAAATAATCAGCTATTTCTGCTTTGTCTTTTGTAGAAATTTTTATTCTTAATAAGTTCGGTAAGTTTGTATCTAAATATTCAATAAATTTTCTTTTTAAATTTTCTTCGACTAACTCAAGAAGATCTTCTGCTATAACATACGAATTAAAAGTTATATTTGATGATTTATCTTTTTTTAATAAAACGCTTCCAACCCTTTTAAAAACATCAACCTCACGTGAGAACCAGCCAATAGTGTCAAAGCTCGGTGCCATTGGATATACTCCGGTTGCATCAATTCTTCCATGCGTTGGTCTAATTCCATATAATCCACAAAAAGATGCTGGAACTCTGACCGACCCACCAGTATCGGAGCCAATAGAAAAATCATACAGATTTGTGGTTAATGCAGCGGCAGAGCCTGAACTTGATCCACCTGGAACACAATTGGGAGCATTTAAATTTACAGGAGTTCCGTAATGACTATTTTCACCAATGACTGAATAGAAAAATTCATCACAAATTGTTATTCCTTTTAAATTAGCACCTTGATTTAAAATTTTTTTTAAAAAAGGAGCAAAATCTTTTGCTGGCTTACTTTTCTTATAAAAATCTGGATTTCCACAAGATGATTGAAAATTTTTTACATCACACATATCCTTAACAACAAATGTAAGATCTTTTAATAAACCTGTATTGCATGTAATAATATCATTATTTGGAGTGTGCGGAACAAAGTATGTCAATTTAAATCTCGTTGATTAATGAGTTTATATTTTTATTTAGATAATTATTTAAATAGTTAAACTATTGTAAGATGGAGTTACTATGAAAGTAAATGGAAAAAATTACACATCAATATGGGTGGAAGATAATAACAAAGTTTTTATAATTGATCAAAGATGGTTGCCGCATGAATTTAAAATAGTAGAGCTTAAGACCATAAATGATTTTTCAAATGCAATTAAAGATATGTGGGTGAGAGGTGCGCCTCTAATTGGAGTTACTACGGCATTTGCATTTGCAAAAACAATGCAATTGGATAGTTCAAATGATATGTTAAATCAAACAAAATCAATTCTTTTATCTACTAGGCCAACAGCTGTTAACTTACATTGGGCAGTTAAAAAAATGTTTAATTTTTTAATTAAAACTCCAATTGATCATCGAGCTCATGAAGTTTTTAAAAAAGCAAATCAAATTCTAAGTGACGATATTTATTCAAATCGTAAAATTGGAGAGCATGGTTTTAAAATAATTGAAGATATTGCAAACACAAAAAAAACAAATTCTATAAATATTCTTACTCACTGTAACGCTGGTTGGTTAGCTACGGTTGACTGGGGTACAGCTACATCGCCTATCTATTTTGCTAAAGAAAAAGGAATAGACGTTCATGTTTATGTTGATGAAACAAGACCAAGAAATCAAGGAGCTCAACTAACAACTTGGGAATTGTTTCATAATGATATAAGTCATAATTTAATTGTAGATAATGCTGGTGGTCATTTAATGCAACATAAAGAAATAGACTTAGTAATAGTTGGATCTGATAGAACATCATCAACTGGTGACGTATGTAACAAAATAGGAACATATTTAAAAGCTTTAGCAGCTTTTGATAATAATATTCCCTTTTATGTAGCATTACCTTCATCAACTATTGATTGGAATATTACAGACGGTATTAAAGAAATACCAATTGAAGAACGAGATCCTAAAGAAGTTAACTTTGTTCAAGGAAAAGATAAAAATAATAATATCATTTCTGTTGATATAGCTCCTAGAGGAACAAAAAGTAGAAATCCTGCATTTGATGTTACTCCATCAAGGTTAGTATCTGGTTTAATTACAGAACATGGTATATGTGATGCAAATTATAATTCCATAAAAAAAATTAAAAACTTTTCAGAAGGTAATCTCTAAAATGTTTAGCAATAAATGGAACGAGAAAGATCAAAAAATATTTGTTAACAATCTAGGAAATACTGATTTTGATTTTGATTTAGGCTCTAGAGTTTATACTTCGAGGCTTATTGGTTCAATTCCTGATTTAGTAATGCACGGTGGTGGAAATACTTCATGTAAATCTATTAAAAAGGACACTTTTGGTAAAGATATAAATGTTATATCTGTCAAAGGGTCTGGTTGGGATCTAGGTACAATTGAAGCTGAAGGATTGCCCTCAATAAAATTAGAACCTCTTTTGAAGTTAAGAACGTTAGATAAATTAACTGATGAAGAAATGGTTAATCAACAAAGATCAAACTTATTAAAATCTAATTCTCCTAATCCATCTGTTGAGACATTATTGCATGCGTTTTTGCCTCATAAGTTTATAGATCATACTCATGCTACACCATTTTTGATTTTGGCTAATTTACCAAATTATAAAGAAATTGTTGATGAAATTTTTGGTTCGAAACTCGCAATTGTTCCTTATATAATGCCTGGCTTTGACTTGGCTAAATGTGCAGCAAATATTTTTGACTCCAATAAAAATTGTGAAGGTTTGCTTCTCGTTAATCATGGTCATTTTACTTGGGGTAGAACTGCTAAAGAATCTTATGATAAAGTAATTGATCAAACTAATAAAGTAGACAGTTGGATTCAAAAAAAAGTTAAAAAGAAAAAATATGTTGTAAAAAAAATAGATTACTCATTAAATTTTAATAAATTAAACTTACTAGCAAAGATAAGAGGTAATATTCAAAAAAATAGCATTGAATATAATTTTAATCCAACATTTGACATTAGAATTGATGAAGAAATTAATAATTTTTTATTTAGAAAAGATCTTTTGTATTTGTCAAAAAGAGGGGTGGCATCTCCAGATCATGTTATAAGAATAAAAGGTAATCCAATTATTTTGTCTCAAACCATTGGCCAAAAAGAATTAAATAATAAACTAGATCAATATAGAAAAGAATATTTAAAATATTTTAAAAAAAATCAAAAAATATCTTTAAATAAACTAACAATGTTAAATCCTAACCCAAATGTTATTTGGGCTCCAGGTATTGGTATAATAGGTATTGGTGGAGATAAATCAGGAGCCTCTTTAGTTGCAGATATAGCTGTTCAAAATATTAAAGTAATTAACTCAGGTGAAAATCTAGGTGGTTATTTTCCAATATCAGAAAAAGATCAATTTGATATTGAGTACTGGTCTTTAGAACAAGCTAAAATTCAAAAAATCACCCCATCTACAATTAAAGGTAAAACAGTAATTATAACTGGAGCAGGAGGTGTTATTGGAAGAGAGACTGCTAAATTATTTAACGGTAATGGTGCAAATGTTTTTCTAGTAGATAAAGATATAGAATCTCTAAAAAAAACTTATAGTTTGATGAATAAAAACTCATTTTATCTTCTATCAAATTTAACTAATTCAAATTCAGCCGAAGAAATTGTTTATAGCTGTTTACAAAACTTTGGTGGAATTGATATTTTAATTTCTAATGCAGGCGTTGCATTTGAATCGTCAATTTTAGATTTAGACATTAAACAATTAAAAGAAAGCTTCGAACTTAATTTTTTTGCCCATTTTAATATTTCTAAAGAAGTATCTAAAATTTTTATTAATCAAGGGATTGGTGGAAAAATTCTTTTTAATGTATCTAAGCAAGCTGTTAATCCTGGTAAGAATTTTGGATCGTATGGTTTACCTAAATCAACCTTAATGTTTCTTTTAAAGCAAATGGCTTTAGAACTTGGTAAATATAATATTAGTGTTAATGGCATAAATGCAGATAAAATTAGATCTGGTATTTTGACGTCTGATATGATTAAAAAAAGATCAAAAAGTAGGGGAATAGATGAAAAAAAATACATGACCGGAAATCTTCTTGCATTAGAAGTAGAAGCAAAACATGTAGCAGAAGGATTTTTGTCTTTATCTAAAACTGAAAGAACATCTGCTCATATATTAACCGTTGATGGAGGAAACATAGAGGCTAGTTTAAGATAATATTAATGACCTTCAAAAGCACATAACGTTTGTACTTTGATACCAATATTTTCTAATTTTTTTCTGCCACCTAATTCTGGTAAGTCAATTATAAATGAACAACCTTGAACATTTGCTTCTAATCTTTTTATTAATTCAACACTCGCTATCGCAGTCCCACCAGTAGCTATTAAATCATCAACAATTAGGACATTGTCGCTTTTATTTAAGGCATCAATATGTATTTCTAAAGTCGCTTTGCCATATTCCAAGTCATAATCTTGACTAATGGTTTGATGAGGTAACTTACCTTTTTTTCTAATTGGAATAAATGGTAATGATAAGTAATTAGCAATTAGACTGCCTGTAACAAACCCTCTTGCTTCTATCCCTGCGACACATGTTAAACCTTCATTTTCCCAAAAATTAGCAGTTAGGTTAACAACCTCTTTCATTGCATTAGGGTTAGAGTATAAAGTTGTAACATCTCTGAACATTATTCCATCAATAGGAAAATTTGGAATTGTTCTTATGGTATCTTTGATTTCACTCATTAAAAGGCTTCCTTACGATTTCCGGATAGTTCTTTCAAGTATAATATCCAATTGTTTTAGTATATTTGAAGATCTTTTTTCATGTGAAGTTATTATAGCATTATCGAGGGCAGTATTACAGCCAGATTCACATGGATCTCTATCTTTTAATAATTTTGACGGTAATAATTCAATAATTTTTTGAGCTTTAGAAGAATTGTTAGTCAACGTTTTAATAATATCAGTAACTTCAACAAAATCATGATTTGGATGCCAGCAATCAAAATCTGTCACCATAGAAAGTGATGAATAGCAAATTTCAGCTTCTCTTGCTAATTTAGCCTCAGGCATGTTAGTCATTCCGATTATATCACATTTCCAGTTATCTTTATAAAGTTTTGATTCCGCAAGTGTAGAAAATTGAGGACCTTCCATAGTCAAATATGTGCCACCCAAATGAATTTTAATATCTAATTTCTTTCCAATGTCTAAAATTACATTGCTTAGTCTGTTGCACGTAGGATTTGCTAAACTTACATGAGCAACACATCCTTCACCAAAAAAACTTTTATCTCTTAAATAGGTTTTATCTATAAATTGATCTACTAAAACAAAATCACCAGGCGCTAAATCTTCTCTTAGACTTCCACAAGCAGACACTGATAATATTTCAGTTACACCTAACTTTTTTAATGCATATATGTTTTGTTTATAAGGAACAGTTGATGGAGAATGATAATGACCTCTGCCATGTCTTGGTAAAAAATTAATTTTGATACCATTAATTTCACCAGATAATATTTCATCAGAAGGGTTCCCCCAAGGCGTCTCTACTTTTATCCATTTTTGATATTTAAGACCTTGTAAATGATATAACCCAGAACCTCCAATAATGCCTAAATTTGTTATCACTAAACACTCCATATTAATCTTTACATTTATTGATTAGTATAATTAATATTCTAGGTAATGAAATACTTATCTTTGGGAGAGTAGACTTATGGACTTTAATGAAAATAATGCAACAGAAGCTGTATTAAATAGTTTTTCAAAAATTAAAGATGAAAGACTTAAGAAAATAATGAGTTCTATAATTAGAAACCTTCATCAAGTTGTTAAAGAAGTTGAACCCACTGAAGAAGAATGGATTAAGGCTATTATGTTTTTAACAAAAACTGGACAAAAGTGCGATGATAGAAGACAGGAGTTTATACTTTTATCAGATGTCTTAGGAGTATCAATGTTACTTGATTCAATTAATAATAGAAAATCTAAAAATGAAACAGAGACAACTGTTTTAGGACCTTTTCATACAACATCTCCAATGATTGAAAATGGTACCAATATTGCCAATTTCGTAAAAGGTGAAAATTGTGTCGTTTCTGGTATTATTACAGATAATAATAATATTCCTATTCCAGGTGCGTCATTAGAAGTTTGGCAATCAGGTCCTGATGGTCTATATGATGTTCAAAAAGAAGACAGAGTTGTTGATTTAAGAGCAACATTATTGTCACTTGATGATGGGTCCTATTTATTTAGAACAGTAAAACCACAATATTATCCAATACCTGTAGATGGTCCGGTAGGTGATCTTTTGAAAAATTTAGACAGGCATCCATATAGGCCTGCACATATACATTTTATGGTTAAAGCTAAAGGTTTTAAAGATCTTATTACTCATGTTTTTATAGATGGAGATAAGTATTTAGAAAGTGATACGGTATTTGCCGTCAAACAGAGTTTAATAAGAAAACTTGAAAAAAATATTGATGAAAATAAACAAGAATATTTCAAGTTAAATTTTGATATAATAATGGAGAAAAATTAGAAAAAGTTCTTATAAAGTACTTTTTCTAATTAAGATTTTTAAAATCAATATATTATAATTTAGATGCCACATATTCCCAGTTGACAAGATTATCTATAAAATTCTTAAGATAGACAGGCCTTTTATTTCTAAAATCAATATAATAAGAGTGTTCCCAAACATCACATCCTAATAGAGCAGTTTGTCCAAAACAAATTGGGTTGACACCATTTTCAGTCTTGGTAACTTTTAAGCCGCCACTCTTTTCTTTAACTAACCAACACCAACCTGATCCAAATTGGGTCGCACCTGCGTTATAAAATTCTTCTTTAAATTTATCAATTGATCCAAAAGAATCAGTTATAGCCTTATCTAGTTCAGACGGCATTTTCACTTGAGTGGGACTCATCATTTGCCAAAATTGTTCGTGGTTCCAGTGTTGAGATATATTATTAAAGATGCCGTTTTGTGCGATGCTATTAGCATCATATGTACCAGTAATTATTTCTTCTAAGCTTTTATTTTCCCAAGCAGTATCTTTTAATAGATTGTTGCCATTATCTACATAGGCTTTATGATGGATGTCGTGATGATATTCCATTGTTTCTTGGCTCATTCCATGTGCAGTTAATGCATCTATAGGATATGGTAGGTCAGATAATTCTAAACTCATTAAACTCTCCTGATTAGTTTACTATTAAATAGTATTAAAAAACTTTATTACAAGTGAATTAGCTATATAATATTGATTTATATTTTAAAAACTACTATCAGATATTTTTATATAAAACATACAAATAAATTATTACACACAATGTACAAACGTATGTATTATAAAAAAATTATTTATTTTTTAATTTGACGAGGATTTTTTTATGAAACAAAAAGTAGTTGAACTTACTGAATTCGGTGCAGCAGAAAATATGAGGCTTATTGAAGCTGACATTCCAATACCTGGCCCTGGACAAATTGTTGTAAAAAATAATGCTATAGGTTTAAATTATTTAGATACATATTTTCGCAGTGGTCTATATCCTTGGCCTAATCAAGAAAATATTAAAATACCTGGATCTGAAGGCGTTGGTCATGTTCATGCTGTTGGATCTGACGTTACTTTTCATAAAGAAGGTGACAAAGTTTCATATGTTACACCTGTCGGTGCATATGCAGAATATGCTCTTATTAACGCTGCTCACGCTGTTCAATTAAAAGTTGAAGTTAATGATCATGACGTAGTAGCGAGTACACTTAAAGGTTTAACCACTCATTATCTTCTTCATTTAACTTTTAAACTTGAAAGTGGAATGACAGCACTTGTTCATGCAGCTGCTGGAGGAGTTGGTCAATTAATGGGTCAATGGGGAAGCGAAATTGGCGCGACTATGATCGGAACAGTTGGTGGGCCAGAAAAAGCTGAAGCGGCGAAAAAAGCAGGTTATCATCATGTTGTTGATTATAATGACAAAGACTTTGTAAGTGAAGTTATGGCTATTACTAATAACCAAAAATGCGATGTTGTTTACGACAGTGTAGCGAAATCTGTTTTTCCAGGCTCCATGGATTGTTTGAAGCCAAGAGGAATGTGGGCTTTGTTTGGTCAAGCCTCTGGACCAATTGTAGATTTTAATTTAGGTTTGCTATCAGCTAAAGGATCACTTTTCGTAACTAGACCTACTTTATTTTCTTATATAGCGAATAGGGCAGAATATGATGACGCTTCCTACCAGTTATATAGTAGAATAGCTGATGGTAGATTAAAAGTAGCAATACACGATAAAATGCCATTAGAGAAAATTGTTGAAGCTCACAATTTATTAGAAGGAAGAAAAACTAAGGGTGCTATCGTAATCACGTTATAGAAAAAGGATTAAAAGATGATAGATTTATATACTTGGCATACGCCTAATGGAAGAAAGGTGTCCATTATGCTAGAAGAGATTGGGATGGACTATAAAGTTTTTCCAATCAATATTGCTAAAGACGAACAGTTTCAACCACATTTTCTAAAAATTTCTCCAAATAATAGAATTCCAGCAATTATAGACAAAGATAATAATAATTATTCACTTTTTGAATCTGGTGCAATTTTAATGTATTTAGCTGAAAAAAGTGGAAAACTAATAAATAAGTCAAATTCAGATGAGTATTTTAGAACTATGGAGTGGTTAATGTGGCAAATGGGTGGAGTAGGACCTATGTTTGGTCAGGTTCATCACTTTGTTAAATATAATAAAGGAAAATCTGCTTACGCTGAAGAAAGATACTCAAAAGAAGCAAGAAGATTATATGGTGTTATGGACAAGCGTCTAAGTGTAAATCCATATATAGCTGGAAAAGAGTATAGTATAGCAGATATTTCGATATGGCCTTGGACGGCAAGGTTTGACTGGCAGGAGATTGACTTAAATGAATTTCCCAATGTTGCTAGATGGTATAAAGAAATGATTGATAGGCCAGCAGTTCAAAAGGGTTGGTTAGTTCCAGAAAATGACCAGTTAATTCCTTCTATATGATAAATTTTAAGCTTTGAAAATTAATATTTCAATTGCTGGATTAGGTTGGTGGGGAAAGGTGATGATTAATAGATTGTCATCTTCTACCAAGTATAAAATTGTAAATTTCATTGACCCGTGTCCAGACGATAGCGCTATAAAACTTGCGAACGACAAAAACTTAATAATTTTTAAAGAATTTGATGAAGCAGTAGCACATCAAAAAATTGATGCAATAATTTTGTGTACTCCAAATTTATTTCATATGGATCAAACTATTAAAGCTTCAAATTTAGGAATTCATGTTTTTTGTGAAAAACCATTATCATTAAAATCATCAGAAGTTAAAAAGATGATATATACTTGTAATAAAAACAAGTTAATCCTAGGTGTTGGTCATGAAAGACGATTTGAAAAAGGATGGCAGAGGCTTAAAGAAATAATAAATAAAAAATTATTGGGCAAAATAATGTATGCTGAAGGGCATTTTAGTCATAACAAATTGGCAAATTTACCTCCTAATAATTGGCGAGCCGATCCTGAATATGCTCCTGCTGCAGGTATGACAGGAATGGGCGTGCATTTAACGGATCTAATGATATGGTTGTTTGGTCCAGTTGATAAGGTTTTTGCCTCAACTGCAAATAGAGTTTTGAAATTTAAAACAGGTGATGTTGTAACTGCAAGTCTAAATCATAAATCAGGCCTAAGCACTCAGATTACTGCTATCTTAAAAACTCCTCATTATCAAAGAATAACAATTTGGGGTGAAATTGGCTGGGTTGAATTAACTGATAGTTCACATCCTGACACGCCTGGACCCTCATACATGAAAACTGTAATGAGTGATGGATCTGTTAACGAAGAAAATTTTGAATGGTCTGATACTGTGTCTGCAAATATTAATAATTTTGTTGATGCAATAAATAAAAAAGATGAATATTTATTTAAAGATATTGAAAAATTTCAAAATATTGCAGTATTAGAAGCTATTTATGCATCAAGTTTATCTAAAAAATCTGTCGATGTAGAAAGTTTTAATTAACTTCGAAATTATATATTTTTTAAATCAAGTTTTTCCATTGATAGTCTATTTAGTGTAAGCATCAGTGCTGTTATAAAAATACAAGTTATAAAACCTCCAAGCTGTATCGATAATCCTGACAAAAAAGTACCTATTAATCTTCCAAAAGCATTGGACATATAATAAAAGCCTACATCAAGCGTTACTCTTTTTTTATCTGTATACCTTAGTATTAAAAAGGAATGTAAGGATGAGTTTATAGCAAACGCAAAACCAAAAACAAAGAGGAGAGATATAGTTATATAGAGGCTATAATCTTTAAAATATGAACTTAAGACTAATAATAAAATGGGAATTGCTATAAGCAAGCTAGCCCAATTTTTTGTTTGTTTTCCTATTGACTGATTTTTAGACAAAATTTTTGGAGTTAAAGATTGTATAAAACCATAAAAAATAGTCCATAAAGCCATAAACATTCCAATTATAAAAAAAGCTTGTTTGTTATCGTCATTTGTTCCATTAGAAAGTGTTGAATATAAAAAAACAGGTAGTCCCACAACTAGCCATGTATCTCTTGCTCCAAAAAGAAAAACTCTTCCGAGGCTGAGATAATTAATATTTTTATTTTTTGAAAATATATCTGAAAATTTTGTATCTTTATTAATATATGAAAAATCATTATTCAAATAAATAAAAAGTAGCAATAAAATAATTGATAGCAATGCTGCCATTAATATTAAGGATATCTGAAAGCCAAGAGTCGCAAGTAAAAGAGATCCAAGTAGAAAACCAAATCCCTTGACAGCATTTTTAGATCCGGTCATTATTGTAACCCACTGAAATAATTTATTATTTTTATCTGGAGCTAATAACTTTACAGAACTTTTAGAACTCATTTTAGTTAGATCTTTTGCTACACCAGAAACGCCTTGTGTAGCCATAACAAAAATGACTGATGTGGTTAAATTCCAACTTTTATCAAGTTGAGTTAAAAGTAGCAATGAAACTATTTGTAAAATTATTCCAGTGAATAATGTAATATTTAAACCTATTTTTTTAGCAATCCATCCCGCTGTAAGGTTTGTTATCATTCCAAAAAACTCATATAATAAGAATAAATAAGCTAATTGTAGAGGGGTATAGCCAATTGTGTGAAAATGAAGAAGTACTATCATTCTTATTGCGCCGTCCGTAAGCATAAAGAACCAGTAAGATAAGGTTACTAGAATAAAAGATACTTCATTGTTATTCAGAGATTTAATCATTATTAAATAGTATTGCTTACCATGCTAACAATATCAACTAGCCGGTTTGCATATCCCCATTCATTATCATACCAAGCATATAATTTTAATTGTGTTTTATTGACTACCATTGTGGAAAGGGCGTCTATTATAGAACTTCTAGGATCGTTTACAAAGTCAGTTGATACTAATGCTCTATCTTCATACCCAAGTATACCCTTAAGCTCATTTTCACTGGCATTTCTTAGCAGGGCATTAATTTGGTTTTCATTAACTGGACTGTTCATTTCAAAAACACAATCAGTTAGAGATGCATTCAATAAAGGAACTCTAATAGCATGGCCATTTAATTTTCCTTTTAATTCTGGATAAATCAAAGAAATAGCTTTTGCCGAACCTGTAGTAGTTGGTATTAAATTATTAATAGCTGATCTTGCTCTTCTAAGATTATTTTGAGGAAGGTCGACTAATGTCTGGCTATTTGTTATGTTATGAATTGTTGTTATAGAACCGTGGTTTATACCAATTTGTTCATGTAGTACTTTTATAATAGGAGCTATGCAATTTGTTGTGCAGCTTGCAGCTGTGATAATGTTATGCTTTGAGGGTATATATGTTTGTTGATTAACACCGTAAGCTATATTCGCTATGTTTTCTTCATTAATTGGTGCTGAAACTATTACTTTTTTTGTACCTTTATCAAAATATTTTTTTAAGGCGATTTTATTGTTATTTACTCCAGTACAATCTATTACTATATCGATTTCATTTAAATCCATATCCTCAATTTTATTATAGAACGTTGTTTTAATAACTTTTTCATTAATATTTATAGAATTGTCATTTTCTTTAAAATCTGCCGCCCATTTACCATGAACACTGTCAAACTCTAAACTATGTAATAAATTTGAAGAGTTTCCATTTAATTCATTTATATATTTTACATCAAAATTATTAGAAACAAGAATTTTTAATGCAAGTTTCCCAATTCTTCCAATCCCGTTTATTGCTATATTAGTCATTTTACAAACCTATTGAATAGTAATCAATTTTCAAGAGATATTTATTTATATTATAAATTAATATAAAGTTTATATAAATTACTATTATTTCAAATTTATTATACATTAAGGGTTTGTTGTTAATGAATAAAATTACAATTCCATCAAATATCTCTAATTTAAGCCAACTTTTGGATGACGGGCTTATTTTGTGTGATAAAAACGGTATTGTCTTATCCTCTAATGCTATTGCTCAAAATTTTTTAAGTAAAAAGATAATTAATAAAAACATCTTTGACTTTATTGAAATAAGTGAGTTTAAAAATTTAGAAGAAAGTGATCTTAATGGAGATTTAAATGACGAGTTTCACTTTCAAATAAATGATTTAATAAAAAGAGCACTTATTATAAAAGTTAAAAAAATTGATTATGATTTATATGCAATCCTTCTTCTTGATATGACGCTTCAGAGAAACTTAGAAAAGGTCAGACGTGACTTTGTAGCTAATGTAAGTCACGAGTTAAAGTCACCCCTTACTAGTTTAGTTGGATTTATAGAAACGTTGTTATCTGGAAAAGTTCACAATGATGTAGATAGAAACAAATTTCTAAAAATAATGGATGAAGAAGCAAAAAGAATGAACCGATTGATAGATGATATTTTATCTCTTTCTAAAGTCGAAACAGAGGAGCACATAACTCCAAACACAACAATTTCTTTAATTGATCCCATCCAGCATATAATAACTTCTATCAATGAGAGAGATTTAAACCGTTCTAAAAAAATTGTTTTCAAAGATTTAAGAATTAATTCCGATGTGCAGTGTTTTATTTCAGGAAATACAGATGAAATTAACCAAGTTTTTGTAAATTTACTTGAAAATGCTATTAAATATGGATTTGATGAGACTGATGTTGTTGTAAATATTGAACAGATCCAAGACTATGAAGTGATTGTAAAAGTTATAAATAAAGGTGAAGGAATTCCTCAAAAATATATAGACAGATTAACCGAAAGATTTTTTAGGGCGGATAAAGCAAGATCCAGGCAGATTGGAGGAACTGGTCTTGGTTTAGCAATTGTAAAACACATTCTAATAAGGCACAGAGCTCAATTATCTATAAATAGTATTCCTGATGAAGAAACCACATTTTCTCTAACTTTTCCATTAGTTAATGTTAAATAGAAACTGAATGAAAGTTAAAATTTTGGATAAAAAATTATTTAAAATAATTGTTTTAATACTCTTAATAACATTTATTCCACTCTTTTTTGCTTTTGATTTTAATCAATATACCGATCTTGCCTTTATTAAAGATAAACAATTAATCATAGAAGGTTTTTATGAAAAAAACCCTATTACGGCTTTAATTATTTTTGCATTAAGCTATTTTTTAGTAACAGCGCTTTCTTTGCCTGCAGCAGTGGTCTTAACTTTACTAGGTGGTGCATTATTTGGTTTTTCCATTGCTTTGGTTATAATATCATTTGTAAGCACATTTGGAGCTACTTTAGCTTTTTTAATAGCAAGATTTTTAGCTCGAGAATATGTCCAGCTATATTTTAAGAAACAGTTATTAAATATTAATAAAGGTTTTCAAAACGAAGGTGCATTTTACTTATTTGCTTTACGTTTAGTTCCAATATTTCCTTTTTTCATTATTAATATCATTATGTCATTACTGCCTATTAAAACATGGACATTTTATTGGGTAAGTCAGATAGGTATGTTTCCAGGTACTGCAGTCTTTGTGTATGCTGGAACACAATTAGCTCAAATAAATGAAATATCTGACATTACTTCTCCTTCATTAATATTTGCATTTACGTTGTTAGGTCTTTTCCCATTAATAACAAAGAAATTTTTACAATATATTCGTAAAGGTAAAGTAAATGAGTAAATACGATTATAACATTATTGTTATAGGTGCTGGTTCTGCTGGTTTAGTATCAAGTTATATTGCGTCTGCAGTTAAGGCTAAAGTTCTACTTATTGAGAAATACAAAATGGGTGGTGATTGTCTTAATACTGGTTGTATACCGAGTAAAGCCCTTATTCGTTCTGCTAAAATGTTATCATACGCAAGGCGTGCTAAAGAATTTGGATTCAAAAAAACGGAAGTAAAATTTGAATTTCAAGATATAATGAAACGTGTTCAGTCAATTATTAAGAGTATCGAGCCTAATGATTCCAGGGATCGTTACACAAAGCTTGGAGTTGATTGTATTGATGGAACTGGAAAATTAGTTTCGCCTCATAGTGTTGAAGTAAATGGAAAAGTACTAACTGCTCGCTCCATTATTATAGCAACTGGTGCAGACCCTATGGTACCCAATATACAAGGTCTAGATAAAATTAATTACCTTACCAGTGACAACATATGGGATTTAAAAAAATTACCAAGAAAACTAGTTATATTAGGTGGAGGTCCCATTGGATCTGAAATGGCACAGGCTTTTAGTCGCTTAGGATCTGAAGTTACTGTTGTAGAAATGTCTTCACAAATCATGTCTCGTGAAGATAATGATGTTGTACAATTTGTGAAAGAAAGATTTAAGAAAGAAGGTATAAAGGTTCTCGTTAATCATAAGGCAATAAGATTTAAATTAAATAAACTTATTTGTGATAATAAAGGTAAAGAAAAATCCATAGAATTTGATCAAGTTTTATTGGCTTTGGGACGTTGTCCTAACGTTAATGGATTTGGTTTATCAGAACTTGGAGTAAAAATTCGTAATAACGGAACTATTCAAGCTAATCAATTTCTACAAACTAATATTTCAAATATTTTTGTTTGTGGAGATGTTACTGGACCATATCAATTCACTCACGCTGCTGCTCATCAAGCTTGGTATGCTACGGTCAATGCATTGTTTTCACCCTTTAAGAAGTTTAAAGTTGATTACTCAATTATTCCCTGGACTACATTTCTTGATCCTGAAATAGCAAGAGTTGGCTTGAATGAAAAAGAAGCAAAAGAGCTAAATATTCCCTACGAGACATCAGTTTTTGGCATTGATCATTTAGATCGTGCCATTACAGATTCAGAAGGATCAGGTTTTATTAAAGTTCTAACAAAACCTGATAAAGATAAAATACTTGGTGTAACAATTGTTAGTACACATGCAGGAGATTTGATAGCTGAGTATATTCTTGCTATGAAGCATTCTATAGGGCTCAATAAAATTTTAGGTACAATACATGTTTATCCTACCTATAGTGAAGCTAATAAATTTGTGGCAGGTGAATGGAAAAGAGCACACCTACCATCATTTTTAATAAAAGTATTAGAAAAGTTCAATAACTTAAGAAGATAAAATTTTATTTTTTATAATATTTTATAATGTAATAAAACTGTAATATTTGTGAATTATTTAACATAAATCTTAATTTTTAAATAGGTTTGTTATGGTTAAAAAAGAGAATACAGATTACCGCTACGTTAATGACTTAAGGAGGTTTGCTTATTCACAGGGAAAGTTAGTTGAACAGAAGAAGTTTTTAATATTACTCGGTATTTCTGCTATATTCTTGGTACTAGTAGCTGTATTAGTTGAACAATTTGTGTCTCTAGGAAGTGAACAAACTTTTATATTGGTTGCAGCAGCTATTATTGGCGGTTATATGGCTTTAAATATTGGTGCCAACGATGTTGCTAATAATATGGGTCCTGCTGTTGGAGGCAAAGTTATTTCAGTTGGAACAGCCGTCTTAATTGCTGCTGTATGTGAAAGTTCAGGAGCTTTATTAGCTGGTGGTGATGTTGTAAGCACTGTCTCTAAAGGTATCATATCACCAGGTAATGATGTTTCAGTTACCAGTTTTAGATATTTAATGCTGAGTGCATTATTAGCAGCTGCACTATGGATAAATTTGGCAACTTTTTTTAATTCACCCGTATCAACTACTCATTCAATAGTTGGAGGAATTTTAGGTGCTGGCTTAACGGTAGCAGGCTTATCTATTGTGAATTGGGGTACAATGGCTGCAATTGCAGCAAGTTGGGTTATATCTCCTGTATTTGGTGGTATAGTGGCAGCGTTACTTTTGTTAATCATTCAAATTAAAGTTTTAAATGTTAAAGACAAAAAAAGTGCTGCATCCAAATGGGTTCCAATTTTGATTTCATTGATGGCAGGCGCTTTCACAGCTTACATGGCTCTAAAAGGATTGAAAAAAATATATAAATTTAGTTCTAATGAAGTTTTTATTTACACGCCCTTATTCATGTGTACTGCATACTTTTTATCAAGACCATTTATTAATAGTAAAATAAAGCTTTTAGAAAACAAAAAAGAAGATATTTATAAACTTTTCCATTTACCATTATTATTTGGAGTAGCCTTACTTTGTTTTGCTCATGGAGCAAATGATGTAGCTAATGCAGTTGGTCCACTTGCAGCAATTGTAAGTACATTATATGATGGTGGTGGAATAGAATCAAAAGTCTCAATTCCACTTTGGGTTATGACAATCGGCGCTATAGGAATTGCTCTAGGTTTGTTATTGTTTGGGCCTAAATTAATTAATACTGTTGGACAAAAAATTACAAGATTAAACGCTCCAAGAGCTTATTGTGTAGCTTTATCATCAGCTATCACTGTCTTAATTGCGACAACACTCGGTTTACCTGTAAGTTCAACTCATATTGCAATAGGAGCTATTTTTGGTATTGGTTTTTTAAGAGAGTTCCTTGAAAATCCTTCTAAATCAAATATATCAAAATCAAAATCAAAAAGAAAATTAGTTAGAAGAAATTTCTTATTTTCAATAGCTGCTGCTTGGATTGTAACGGTCCCTGCATCTGCTACTCTTGCTGGTTCTATTTATTATTTGTTTAGTATTACTGCTTTTTAATTACATATTTTATACTTAATGTTAGTTTTTTATCATAGTTTAAATATATTTAAAACTTACCTTAAATTTAATTACTATTGAAAACAGGTAAATAATGGGAATTAAAATCTTAATAGCTGACGACGAACCTAATCAGTTAGAGTTAATGGCCTTTAATCTTAATAGTACTGGTTTTATTTGTATAAAAGCGAGAAATGGAGAAGAAGCTTTACAGCTAATAGAAGACAGTTCTCCAGATTTAGTTATTTTAGATTGGATGATGCCAAATATGTCTGGAATTGATCTTTGCAGATCTTTGAGGTCTAGATCTGAAACTAAATATCTACCAATAATTATCTTAAGTGCTAGAAGCGAAGACTCAGATAAATCGTTGGGTCTTGATAGTGGTGCCGACGATTACATCTCTAAGCCATTTTCTCCGAAGGAATTAATTTCCAGAGTGAATGCTCTTCTAAGGCGCACTAGACCTAATTTAATTAACGAAGTTTTAGAGCATGGGAAATTAAAGCTGTCCTTAACTGAATTAGTAGTTACTTATAATAATAAGAATGTAAAGTTAGGTCCTAAAGAATTTAAATTATTATCTTTTTTAATGGAACGACCTGGTCATGTCTTTTCAAGAAGTAAACTTTTAGATCTTGTTTGGGGTCATGGTGTTTATGTTGAAGAAAGAACAGTTGATGTCCATATGAGCAGACTAAGAAAGGCTCTTAAATCTAAATCAGAAAATAACGAAGATCCCATCAGGACAGTAAGAGATGGCGGTTATGGCTTGTTAACAAATAAAATTATTTAGATTATTGCTATTTATAAAATTTTCGTAAATGATTAATTTTTATTTTTAAAGTTTTATAAATGATTTATTTACATAAAATATTACCTTTTTTTCTTTCTCCACTGGGTGTTTCTTTAATATTATTAATTCTATTTTTCTTTTATAGAAAAAAAGTTTTTGTGCTTCTAAGTTTATTAATATTGTTAATCTCTTCAAATTCATTTGTAGGAAATTTTTTGTTTACTTATTTAGAGCATCCACATAGACCTATTTCATTTGATACTATAAAAAAATCTGACGCAATTATTGTTCTTAGTAGTGGTATAACTCAAATCAAACGAAATGGTGTTAAAAGGTATCAATGGGGAGCTCCCAACAGATTTTTTGCTGGAGTAAATTTATTAAAAAATGAGAAGGCTGATCTGTTAATATTTACTGCTGGGCAATTACCTTGGGACAATAATTGGAAACCAGAAGGTTATGTTCTAAAAGAAAAAGCATTGGAGTTAGGAGTTAGTCAGAAGAAAATATTAGTTACTGATATAGTTAAAAATACCTATGACGAAAGTATAAAAGTTACAGAAATGATTAACAACAATTCATCTATAATACTTGTTACATCTGCATTTCATATGACAAGATCAAAATATTTGTTTGAAAAGCAAGGTTTTAAAGTCAGTGCATTTCCAGTTGATTTTAAGCAATCTAATTCAAGAATAACAATTTTAGATTTTATACCATCTATTGGAGCTTTAAACAAAACTTCTACATTTATTAGAGAAATATTAGGAAGATTATATTATAAAATCATATTTTAGATCATTCTACGATGGGATAGGAATTTGATTTGTATACCAATTATAAATTTCTTTACCAGTCATAATCTCAACATCTTGATGTTGCAAAATATAATCTAATAATTGTTCAAAAAACGATATTCTATGAGGAACACCAGTTAAATATGGATGAACACTTATAGCCATAATTTTAGTATTTTCTTCAGATTCTTTGTAAAGTCGATCAAAATGTAACTTACCTCTAGCGAAAAGTTCATCAGATTTATGAACTTGCACAGAAGTCATTACAACGTCATTGATTTCAATAGGATAGGGAAGTGTTATCATTCTCTCTCCACTTTTTACTTTTAAGTCTAATGGAAGGTCATCAATGGGCCAATTTGCAGTATATTTTATTCCAAGTTCTGATAATATATCTAGTGTATCATCAGTTTCAGTTAAGCCTGGGCTTTCCCAGCCAATTACTTCTTCTTTAGTAAAGTTTTCTATTTTATCTATTGCTGATTTAATATCGACAAATTGATTGTCAACTTTATGCATTGGCCTTTGAATATAACCATGTCCCATGGGTTCCCAATTCGCTTTTATAGATGCCTCAACAGTTTCAGGATAAAAGTCTGTTACAGTAGCATTTAATGCCAAAGTAGAATGAACTTGTCTTTCTTTTAAAGCTTTAAGTATTCTCCAAAAGCCAACTCTCATTCCATATTCATGCCAGGCCCAATTTGGGAGGTCAGGTAACATTGGTAAATTCATTGGTGGTGGTAGAATATTTCTAGGTTGAGCTATATTTGGGTCCCAAACCTCTAAATTTACTATTACCCATAAGATAATCTTTTTATTATTTTTAAGTAATAATTTAGGTCTATCAATAATGGGCTGATGATATAGCCTGTCCCTTCGGTTCATAAATCACCTTAATTTATTTTGTTCCAATTTTCATTAATGACAGTGCCACTATTTCTAATTACTTTGGCTATAGGGCAATACATCGCTAATTGTTTTTTAACTTCATCTAAGTCTGTTTCAGATGCGTCAGTAGAAATTGCAATATCCAGAGTTACCTCAGGAAAAGGTATATCAACCTCTTGAACCAAACTAGCACCGTCTTTATTGAATAAAGTCTTGGATTTGATATCTAAACTATGTATTTTAAAACCCATTTTTTCCATTATTCTGTGAGTTATAACATTGGTACAACCTATCAGTGACGATATGAGTGTTTCAGTTGGAGATAAGCCGAGGTTAGTGCCACCTCTTGCAATAGGTTCGTCAATTACGCTTTCTACGTCTCTAGCAATTATGTCAGCTCTAGAATGACTTTTTGAAGAACCTTCTAATTTCATATGGACAACATTTGCACTCATTTTTTAAACCCCAATTAAATTGATTAAAATTAAAGATAATACATTTATTTGGTATATGAAATTATTTAATTCAATAATATAAATCATTAAATATGATTTAATAATTATTGATAGAGATTATAAATAATGATTAAATAAAATTATTACAATTTAAGGGAGAATATAATAATGAAAGCACCAGATTTTTCATATTATGAAGCAGAAACTTTATCTGATGCCATTAAGTTTAAATCACAAGATGATGAGGCTATTATTTTAGCCGGAGGTCAATCACTTTTACCAGCTTTAAATATGAGACTGTCAAGTCCGAGTTGTTTAATAGATATATCAAAGTTAAAAGATTTAAATGATATAAGACTTGAAGATAATTCCATTTATATTGGTGCATTAGCTACTCATACTCAAGTTATGGAAAGTTCTATAATTATAGAAAAATTTCCTTCTTTGGTTTCTATACTTAAAATGGTTGCTCATGCTGCTATTAGAAATAAAGGCACTCATGGTGGAAGTATATCATATGGAGACCCTGCAGCTGAATTACCTGCTTTTGCAGTCGCTATGAATGCAGAAATTATTGTGTCAGGTCTAAATGGTAACAGGTCTATTGCTGCTGAAGATTTCTATCTTGGGCTTTTTGAAACAGATATAAAATCAGATGAAATTCTTATTGGAATAAATTATCCTCTTGTAAAAAATAATGAAAAAATTGTATTTGAAGAAATTTGTCGTCGTCATGGTGATTATGCGATGGCTGGCTTAATTGCAAAAGTTAAAACTTATCAATCTACGATTGAAAAGTTGAAATTAGTATTTTTTGCAACAGGTGATAGACCTAATGTTACATCAAAAACTTCTGAAATAGTTGTTAACAATGGATATGAATATTCAGTAATTAAAAAATCATTATCTTCTGAAATAGATTTTGCAGGTGATTTAAACAGTAGTGAAGAGATGAAATTACATTTGGCAACTATTCTTATAAGTAAAATTTTAAAAAAGTTGGAGAATTAAATGTCAGCTAAAAAAAATATTACTGTCTCTTTTGAACTTAATGGTGAGAAGTTTGATAACGTAATTGTTCCTGCAAGGCAACATTTGGCTGATTATTTAAGAGGAGAAGGTTTTACGGGCACTCACCTTGGTTGCGAGCAAGGAGCATGTGGTGCATGCACTATAGAAATGGATGGTAAAGCAGTTAGATCTTGTTTAGTTCTTGCATCTCAGGTGAATGGTTCTTTAATAAAAACAGTTGAAGGTTTTGACGATGATATAATGAAAATTGTTAAAAATAATTTTTTAAAACATAACGCTTTTCAATGTGGTTTTTGTTCACCTGGCATGTTGATGACTACAAAAGAAATAGTCTTAAAGAAAAAGAAACTGACCAGAGAAGAAATTAGATCAGAAATTTCAGGGAATTATTGTAGATGCACTGGCTACCAATCTATAGTTGACGCAATTGAAGAATCTATTACAGAAGTTATTTGAGGTAAAAAATGGATGATATTAAAGTAAATCAAAACCCAAAATTAGGATCTTTTGATAGACCAAATTCTTATATTGGCAGAAGTTTACCAAGAGAAAATGCAAAAAAACACCTTGAAGGTGGTGGACAGTTCGTTGATGACTTAGTCTTACCAAGAATGGTAAATGTAGCTTTTCTAAGATCTCCATTTGCTCATGCACAAATAGTTTCAATTAATTTTGAAGAGGCAAAAGAATGTCCTGGTATCATAGATATATTTACTGCAAATGAAATTGATGAAATATGTAAGCCATGGGTAGGTACATTAGGTCATTTGGGTGAAATGAAATCACCAGAACAAACTCCCTTAGCAAAATCTGTTGCTAGATGGCAAGGAGAAGCTATTGCGGTTGTCATTGCTAAGACAAGAGAGCAGGCAGAAGATGCTTTAGAGTTAATCGAAGTTGAGTGGTTGGAAAAAGAAGCTCAAGTAGATATGGAAACTGCGTTAAATGACGATGCAGTTATTATACATGAGGAATTAGGTAGCAATCTTTTTTGGACTAGGACAGTTGAACAAGGGAATGTCGAAAATGCTTTTAAAGAAGCTGAAACAGTAGTCGAAACGACACTTGATTTTGCGAGACATACTGGAGTTACTCTTGAATCTAGGGGGATTGTTGCTGACTGGAATAAAGCTGAAGAAAAGATGACTGTGTATCATAACGGTCAAGCACCTCATATGATGCAACATATAATTGCTAAGCATTTCAATGTTAATGAAGGTCTCGTTAGGATTGTCAGTAGAGATGTTGGTGGTTCTTTTGGAATTAAAGTTCATGTTTATCCTGATGAAATGGCAGCTGTCGCTGTATCAAAAAAAATCGGTAGACCAGTGAAATTTATTGCAGACAGATTAGAGAGTTTTACAACGGATATTCACGCGAGATGTCATAAAATAAGTGGTAAATTAGCCGTTGATAAAGACGGCAAAATTACTGCTATGGAGGTAAATGATTTAAGCGGTATTGGTCCTTTTAGTATGTATCCTAGAACATCCGCAATTGAGACAAACCAAGTGTTAAATTTATCAGGTGCTCCTTATGTTATTCCTAATTATAAAGCAATTGGAACGGTAGTATTTCAAAATAAAACACCAATGTGTCAATACAGAGCAGTTGGACATCCTATTGCTGTTGCAATTACAGAAGCATTGATTGATAAAGCCGCGATGAAAATTGGTTTAAGTCTTGCTAAAATTAGAAAAATTAATTTTATACCAGATAATTCGTATCCTAACAAAACTCCATCTGGTGTTCCGTTAGAAGATCTGTCCCATCAGGCTTCTATGGATAAATTACTATCTATTATGGATATAGATAATATTGAAAATTTAAATAAAGATGATTTAATTCCTGGGACTATAAGTGGAATTGGCGTGATAAGTATGTCAGAAGTAACAAATCCAAGCCCACTTTTTTATGGAGTAGGTGGGGCTCATATTTCGTCTCAAGACGGAGCGTCTATAAGGCTTGAAGGCTCTGGAGCCGTTCATCTTTCTTCATCTATTACAGAACAGGGGCAGGGTACAGAAGCTATAATGAAGCAAATAGCAGCTGATCAGCTAGGTGTTTCAATGGATACTGTAAGAGTTACCTTAGGTGACACTGATGCTACACCATATGGTGGCGGGACTTGGGCATCAAGAGGAGCAGGTATTGGAGGAGAGGCTGTTTTAAAAGCAGCAAGGACCCTTAAAACTAATATTTTAAATATTGCTGCAGCCATTATGCAAACTGATATAGATTCCTTAGATATTGCCAATAACAACGTCATTAGAAAAAATGGAGAAGAAGGTATTTCGTTACAAAAATTGGCTGAAATTGTTTATTATAGGGGGCATGAAATTCCTAAAGGTACAAATCCTGAACTATTAGCAACTGCTAGTTTTTTAATTGAAGGGGTCCCATTTGTTTTTACTAATAGTGCCATGGGTTGTCATGTATCTATTGATCAGGATACCGGAATTGTTAAAATTAATAAATTTTGGGTGGTAGAGGATTGTGGTACACAAATAAACCCTAAATTAGTAGAAGAACAAATTAGAGGTGGAGTTATTCAAGGGATAGGTGGAGCTCTTTTTGAAGAATGTGTTTATGATAACCAAGGAAATATGCAAAACGCTACAATGGCAGATTATCTGGTTCCTATGGCTTATGAAATGCCTGATATAATTGTTGATCACGTCACGACTAATTCTGGAAGAAGTATTATTGGAGCTAAAGGGGCTGGCGAAGCTGGTACTGGAGGTGCCCCAGCTGTATTAATGAATGCTATTAATAACGCCTTAGCCAAAGTTGATGCTGAAGTAACATCACAACCTATCACACCAGAAAAAATATTGAGATCAATGAATAAAATATAAATAAATTAGATAGTTATCCAACTTTCATTATCTTTTAGTCTATGTTTAACTATACCAGGTTTTAATGATGCTTCTATAAAACAACCATCAATAGCAGCCATTAATAATTTTATTTTATTTTCTATTTTTTCATTGCTGATGATATCAATATCTAAATTATATCCTTCACAACTAGCTATATAAGGTCCTTCTTCTGTGATCTCACCATTCCAATTCATTGATGCATCAATTTTAATTTCATCAACTTCAATTTTTAATTTTTTTCCAAAAGCTTTAATCTGTGTCATTACGCAACCACACAACGAAGCGGTAAAGAGGGCTAATGGAGGTGGAGCTGTTCCTTTGCCTCCATGAAAAGCTCCTTCATCTGTTGCAAGTTTAAAATTCTCGTTCATAGATTCAAATGAAACATCTATGTCATTTCTCATTGACCCAGTATTTCTTGCATCACCTTTAAATTTTAAAGAGAATGATTTATTAGCCATTTAATGCTCCATAATTATTAATGTTGCTGTTAATATCATTTAAACTAATAGCTGTATCTTTTAAAACGTCTATTACATTAGGCATTTGTAGTGAATCATTTTCTGTTAAACTACAAAGATACTTCCCTAAATATCTACTTCTATTAACAATAAATTTGCCTTCACTTAACCTACTATTTTCCCAATTATTCAAATTTTCTAAATAATTATTATGGTCTAAATGTTCTGATAATGTAAAAGCATCTTTAGCAGCTTTTGTTACACCCATTCCAACATGTGGACGAGCTGTAAAAGCAGCGTCACCAATTGTTAAAACTCTATTATTTCGCATTCTTTGACTTTCTAAGTCAAATATTGGCTGAATAAGTGGCTGATTTGTCTTTTCAACTAATTCTTTTAATTGAGGCGGTAACTTACTGTTTGCTTCTTCATATAAATCTTGAACAATATCCATACGTATTTCATTGGGAGGAATACCATCATTATATTGTTCTCCAGACTTTCCTAATAATAATGATTTTAAATCTTTATCAGATGCAGGTTTATACCAAATCCAATTAATTCTCCTATTTCCCTTTTTAAAAGGATCTTTTCCTTCTCCAGCAATTGGATATGAGGCTATTTGTTGATTATATGGAAGGACGACAATAAAGTAATTTGATAATATTTCTAATGATTTTGCAGAGAGTTGGTTTTCGTTAACAACTCCTCTCCACCCAACATAGCCAGCATATCTTGGATTAGCAGTATTATCAACATATGACCTAAGTTCAGATTTAATACCGTTAGCAATAATTATTAAGTCAGATTTTTTTTCTTTTCCACAGTCAAATACAGCTATTGCTTTATCATTAACTTGCTTAATGTCGACACAATCATCTCCCATGCAGTAATTTCTATCATCTATGTTATCTCTTAATACTGAAAATAAATACTGCCAACTTGTATAAATTTGTGGGTAATCATAACTAGCATTTATATTGCCATCTAAATCTAAAGAAACTCTAGATCTGGCTGTTGTACCTAGAACATTGTTATTATTTGTTGCTTTAAAAACAAATTCAGCCAGATCATCGTATGTAGCAATTCCTGCCCCACGTCCAGATAGTGGAACTGGAACTTTTTCATGAATTGATACGTCCCAGCCTTTTTGTGTGAGGGCATTGGCAGCAAATAATCCTGCCATTGATCCACCAATTATAGTAGCAGTAGGTTTCATTAGATTTTTATTTTATCGCCATAGGATTGATTGGTGAACCAACAGCTTTAGTAATTGGTAATGGAGGTGCACAAAAGAAGAATTCATAGACTTTATCGTCATCACAATCAGATGCTAAGTCTCTAAGATAAAAAATTTCTCCCATAGTAATACCTATCATTGGAATTACTACCCAATGCCAAGGCTGTTGTGCATCTTTAGTTTGGTTTGGTCTAACCTCACAGCCCCATGTATCAGTACAAATAGCAGCTATCTCTTTATCATAAATCCATTCAGCAGTGTCAAAAGCCAAACCGGGTGCGTCTCCACCAGCATATCCACCCCATTCACCGCAATCTAACCTTTGTTCCATTTGACCAGTTCGTACAATAACAAAATCACCCTGTTTAACTTCAACATTTTGTGATTTAGCACATTCATTCAAGTCGTCGGAAGTAATAGCAACTCCATCCTCAAAAAAATCAACTCCTGCCCAACGAGCTACATCTAAAAGAACACCTCTGCCTGCCATTTCAGCTCTTACTTTTTCTATTCCATTTTTTTGAGCTCCATCACTATCTACTAATCGAGCGTCATAACCATTCCACATAAAATCATCATAAAAAATATGAGCTAATGCATCCCACTGAGTTGCACATTGTAATGGTAATGAAATCATATCATCAGCGTATCTAAGCCCAAAATCATCGAATCTACCAGCCACTGCATCTGTTCCAGTAGCTAACATTAAATGAATTGGGTTAAACCTGTTTCCCCAACTACCTTTTTGGGGTCCATGTCTATCAAAATTTAAACCAAGGCTAAAACGTTTACCTCTTTTAATAAGTTTACTTGCATCAACAACTTTTTCTGGTGTGATGAAATTCAATGTACCAATTTCATCATCAGGCCCCCAACGTCCCCAATTTTTCAATTTTTCTGCAGTCTCTCGTAAGTGTTTAATATCAAACATTTTTTCACTATATTTATGTGGCATTTATAAACTCCTTCAAATTAAATTTTATTCAGACGTTGCATAATTAAGTTCAACTTTTACACCATCAGGGTCCATTATAAACAATTGTTCTAAAGGAAAATTAGGTATTTTTCTATGTGTATATTCCATAGAACTTTTTTCAAGCTTAGCTTTCATTCCATCAATATCTTCTGCATTAAAAGCTACATGATCTATGGCACCTGAACCCGATTTAACATCATCTTTCTTTCCAATGTAATAATCTTGTCCGGTATCTTGTTTTCTCATAGCTAAATGTATGCATGCAGCTTTTGGATTATCTTTTAAATAAAGCCAATAACCTTTAAAAGGGAAGTCAGGTCTATACCCAACATCTAATCCCAAAATATTTACATAAAAATCTTTAGTTATATCTACATCATCTGCAAGTATAAGAACGTGTTCAAATGTTTTTAAAGCCATTTTATTTACCTCATCAATTCTATTATTCTAAAAAATTTAAAATTGTTTCATTAACTAATTCTGGAGATTCAATATTTAAAACATGCGCAGCTCCAGGTATACAAACATATTTACTTTTAGGAGTAAGGTGGGACATTTCTTCCATTGCCATAGCTGGAGCACCCATATCGTTTTCACCAGCAATAAATAACATTTCTTTGTTTACAGTTGATAAGTCTTTTAAATAATTCAGAGTTTTTAAAGCATGTGCGCAACCAATATAACCTTTAGTTGAAGTGTTTTTAATCATTTCCTTTGATAGATTAATTATTTCTGCGTTAGAAGCATGATCTCTAAATGAACCACTATACCATTTTTCTAATGAGCCTTCTACGACACCTGCAGTTCCTTTAGCTTCAATTACAGCAATTCTCTGATCCCAACTTTCTATAAAGGGAGGGGGGTTATCTGCTCTTGCGGCACAACAGATGATTTTATTAAATCTATTCTGATGTTTTAATGCTAAACCTAAAGAAGTCATTCCACCTATAGATAAGCCTATGAAATGAGCTTTTTGAATACTAAGATCATCTAAGATAGTTATAACATCATTTTCAAGCATATTAAATGAATAGGGACCTTCTGCAGGACTACTTTGACCATGGCCTCTTGTATCGTATCTGATTACACAAAATTTCTCTGTTAAAGCTGGTATTTGGGCATCCCACATACGCAAATCAGTTCCTAAGGAATTAGAAAAAATTATTGCGGGGAGTTCTTCGTTACCATCTACTTTAACATTGAGATAATTACCATCCTCTATAGAAACTTTTTTCATGATTTATCCTACTCAGCAGCTATACCAATATTTTGATTAATTTTTGGCATTACCTTCTCTGTCATTAATTCCATTGACTTTTTAGCTAAATCTACATCAGCCCAATCATGACCAGCATATAATAAAGTTCCAAAATCTCCTACTTCTTCTCTAAATGCCATTATTTTATCGGCAACTTCGTCAGCAGACCCAAATAATATTAATTTATTACAAATATCTTCTAGCTTCAAATCACTGTCAGCCATATCTTGATTTTCTTTAAATAGATTAGCTCTTCCATGTTTTAACATTTTAGTTAGCAATTGTTTGTAATAAAATACGTAAGGACTTCCATTTCCTAAAGCATATTCTTTTGCTTTATTTCTATCTTCACAAACAAATATTGATTTTGCAATTCGCCAATTTTTAAAGTCTGGATTAAAACCACCTTGTTCACAACCTTGAACATAACTAGGCCAATGAGTTTTTACCCATTTAGGTAATAAAAAATTAGCTGATATTGGGTGCCAACCTCTAGCAGCAGCAGCTATTAACCCTTTTGAGAATGGAGCAACTACAGTACATATGATTGGTGGATATGGTTTTTGAAGAGGTTTTTGCATTATGCCTTGACCAATTTCGGTCATCTGAGTTTTTTCAGTTGATATATTCCAATATTTGCCTTTGATATTGTATGGAGCATCACGCTTCCAGATTTCTAAAACCATATCTATGCATTCAACAAACATCTCGTTTCTATCTTTATCAAGATTTCCAAACACTTCAGCATCAGATGCAAGACCGCCCGGACTAATTCCAAAGTTAAAACGACCGTCAAGCATATGATCAAGCATAGCAATTTGACCAGCTATAGCAGCTGGGTGTGAATTAGGCATATTTACTGTACCAGTGCCTAATCTAATATTTTTAGTAGATGCAGCTATAGAAGCAATAAAAAGAGCACTAGAAGTAATGTTTTCAGCAGAATCTGTTACGTGCTCACCACAATAAGCTTCAGAGAAACCTATTTTATCTGCTAATAAAAAAGCCTGACGATCCTCTGATAGAGATTTTTTATAATCTTTATCAATCGGGTGTATAGGCATAGTGAAAAAACCAATTTCCATATCAAACCTCCATTTAATTATTAACTTTAAATTAATGATTAAAAAATATTAAATGATAATTTTTTATTGTCTCTATCAGAAAGTATGATTTAATTATGTTTAATATATAGTTAACATAAACTTAAATGTGGGGGTATGGGTTTTTGAAGGTTATTGGTTTAATTGGTTTAGGTGCTATGGGAGGTTCTTATGCAAAACACCTGCTCTCTAGTGGTTATGAAGTGTTTGGAGTTGATCCAGATAAATCAAATAGTAGTTTATTTGTTTCGTCAGGAGGTATAATTGTAAGCGATATCAATGACTTAATGTCAAAATGTAAAGCAATAATTTTAAGTCTGCCAACTGTTCCAATTTTTAAAGATGTTGTTAATCAATTTGAAAAAAATAATTCTGTTTCAATGACTGAAGTAGTCATTGATATGAACACAATTTCATTAGAAGACAAGTTAGACGCAAAAAACAAACTCAGTAAATTAAATATAGAACTAATTGATGCTCCTGTGAGTGGTACTGGAGCACAAGCTAAATCAAAAGATCTTGTAGTTATGTCAAGTGGTTCAGAGAAAATAGTGAGTGATTGTGAAGAAATATTTAATAGTTTTGCAAGAAAGAACATTTATGTGGGTGAATTTGGTAATGGTATAAAGTTTAAAATTTTAGCTAATTTGTTAGTAACAGTTCATAATACAGTTACTGCTGAGGCATTGCTTTTAGGTCAAAGAGCTGGTCTTGACGAGAAAATGATATATAGCGTTTTAAATGCTGGAGCAGCGACTTCTGTAATGTTAGATAAAAGAATGCCATTAATGATAAATAAGGAATATGAGCCTGCCACAGCCTCAATGAGGATTTTTTTAAAAGATATTGATGTTATTACTAAATTTTTAAAAAGTAATAATCTCAATTCACCTACCTTTGAAGCTGCGGCAAATCTGTATAATGAATCTAAAGAAAATATTCCAACAACATATGATACAGCTGCTATTTTTGAACAACTAAAAATAAATAATGAATAAAGGAGTTATTATGAAACAAGAACAAAAATTACCTGAGATTAAAACTCTATCAAGAAGTGATATGGACAAACGTATTGCTTTTTTTGCAAATCAAAGCGGCTCAAAGTTAGGTTTGCCCGATAGTAAATTACCTGAATGCACAAGGGAATTAATTAATATAATTGGATTTGAACCTCCAAAGGGAGATAGTAAGCATGTGTCCCCATTAGGCAATGATAATGCTCAAATGCCTGCAATTAATATCTCAGAAGGCTTTAATCTTGCTTTTTGTAGGTGTAAACCAGGAAAGGGTCCCTTAATGCATAATCATGATACAAACGAGACGTTTATGCCTATAACAGGTAAATGGAGATGCGAATGGAATGAAGGTGATAAATTAGATTATGAAGATTTAGGCCCATGCGACGTAATTTCTTTTCCACCAGGGAGTTCCAGACGTTTTATGAATATTACAAAAAATGAAAAAGATGAAGAACATCTTTTGTTAGTCGTAATAGCAGGCAATGCCCCAAAAGCTGAATTTACAGATTTAGCGTATAAACGAATATCTGAATTTGAAAATAAAAGTGATTAAAACAAAAAAGAGATATAAAAATGATATGGGTAATATTATGTAAAGACAAACCAAATTCTTACAAAAAAAGAATGGAAGTAATTGATGAACATAGAAAATATCTGTCTACAAAACCTATTAAAACTCTTTTATCTGGGCCATTGACAGATATCTCAGGAATAAAAATGAATGGTTCTTTTTTTATGGTCGAAGCATCCTCAGAAGAGGAAATTAAAAAATTTCAAGTTAATGACCCAATTTATAAAGCTGGAATATGGAGTGAAATAACAATTTCTCCATTTAATAAAAGAGTAGATAATTTATCGCCAATTATAAAATAGGGGAGATGTAATGACAAAAAAATTTATAGACTTGTCTGTTAGTTTACAAGAAGGCATAAAATCAGACCCAGATTTCATGTTGCCTAAAATTAATTATCATCATCATAACGAAACAGCTGAAGAAATGATTAGTTTTTTCCCAGGATTAAAAAAGGAGGATTTGCCTAACGGAGAAGGTTGGGCAATGGAAACAATTACTGTTAGTACTCATAATGGTACACATATGGACGCACCTTACCATTATCATTCAACAATGGATAATGGTGAAAGAGCAATCACAATAGATGAAGTTCCTTTAGAATGGTGTTTTAGTGATGGTGTAAAACTTGATTTAAGAGATTATGATGATGGTTATGTTTTAACTAAAGATGATTTTAAGAGTGAATTTAAAAAAATTGATTATAAAATTAAACCTTTAGATATAATTTTAGTTAATACTTCTGCTGGTGAATGTTATGGTAAAGACAATTTTTTATCAAAAGGTTGTGGTATCGGGAAAGAAGCAACTATTTTTTTACTGGATCAAGGTATTAGGCTTACTGGCACAGATGCTTGGAGTTGGGATGCTCCTTTTGTTCATACTGCAGCGAAATATAAATTAGATCAAGATCCATCAATTATTTGGGAAGGGCACAGAGCAGGTATGATTAAAGGTTATTCACATATAGAAAAACTCGCTAACCTTGATAAATTACCAGACTATGGTTTCACCATATCTGCTTTTCCATTTAAAATTAAAAAAGGTTCTGCAGGATTTGTTAGGGTTGTAGCTATACTTGAATAATTTATTTATATAATAAATTAGCTACTTTATTAGTAAATTTTGTAGCTATTGGCCTTACAAACAGAATGGTTGGAAAAGCTACTAAAGCGGCATAAAACCAGTTTTTAGGCCAAACTTCAAAAAATATAGAAATATCAGATAATGCCATATAAGTTACAAGCGAGCTGATAAACATAGTAATTAAAATTCCAGAAATTAAAGTTGAAAAATAAAGTAAAAAATTTTCTTTTTTCATGTTTTAACCTTATAAAAAAAAGACGATCCTAAATTTGATCGTCTTTTTTATGATTTAAATAATTTTAATAATTAGTTAACCGCCAATTTTATAACGCACAGGAAATTTATGGCCTGTCTTTTCCATTTCACTCATGTATGCTTTCATTAGAGCTGCACCATCTATGTCATAATCTTTAGAGATGTCTTTAGCTCTAGAGTTAGGCCAATCTTTAATTGTTTCTGCCCATATTTTCTGTTGATCTAAAGGAAGATAAGTTACAGCATCATTAATACCCTTTTTCTTACCTAATTTAACCAAGTCTGTTAAGCCTTTTTGATACCTTTGTTGGCCATCTTTGATAGCTGCTTTTTCATAGTTTTGCGCTTCTTCCATGATAATTTTAGCAACTTCTGGAGGTAATTTTTTTAGAGTATCAAGGTTAATTGTTGTTATAGTCTGAGCCATAGCACCAAAACCTATTACTTTCCAATAAGGTGCTTGTTCATAAAACTTAAATCCACCTGCATGAGCTGATGGGAAAATTATAACTCCTTTAGCTACTCCAGTTGCTAAATCATTATACATAGTTGGAAGTGTAGAAGTAACAGGAATAGATCCAAATAGTGAAACCCATGGTAAGTTAGGACCAGCTGCAATAACTTTTACGCCTTTAAGTTCACTAGCTTTCTGCCACTGTTTTACAGTACCAAGACCATAATCGTCAAAACCTTGCATAGCAATGAATTTTTGATTGTACTTATCTTCAAGCATTTTTGTTAAATATGGAAACTGCTTAAGCACTTTATGTTTTACAGCCCAACTAGTTTCTAAATTTGTGGTCGTAAAAGGAACAAAATAATCAAAGTTCCACGGTAATAACTTTGCAGTTTCAAAGCAAACACAATAAGAACCAATGTCTAAAAGACCTTTTTCAACAGCTTCTAAAGTTTCATGGACTTTAGCAATTTTACCCGCATAAGCCTCTATAATTCTAACTTTATGGTTTGTTTCAGCGGCTACTCTTTTTTTAATATTTGGAACTAAAACTTTTTCCATATTTGTAACATATGCTGTCGGCTTAGATGGGTGTCCAGACCCAACTCTTAAAGTAAACGTATCTGCAAAAGAAGCAGACGCCATTATACCCGTGGCTATAATGCTCAGTGGTATGGCTTTTTTAAAATACCTAATCATAATTTCCTCCTTAGGTAGTGTTAAGTTTAGTATTTAACCCCATGTTCTACTAAACAAATTGCGTTGGCCAGCTGGCAATTTCAGGAAAAAATGCAACTAGTAACATGACTATAAGCATCATTATCCAATAAGGAATAGATCCCTTAAAAATTGTTCCTAAAGAGACATTGTCTCCACCAGCAGCTAAAACACCTTTAACTGTATAAACTATAAGCCCAAAGGGCGGCGTAAGTAAACCTGCTTCTATAGCGAGAATTCCAAAAATTGCAAAAGCATAAGGATTCATATCTCCAGCCATAAGAATAAACAAAGGTACTGTTAATAATATTATAGATATTGAATCTAAAAGCATACCTAGGACTAGCCAAATCACTACCATCATCACTAATATCATAGTGTCATTAAGACCGTAGGAAGTCATGGCATCAACAATTACTGAATCAATATCAGATAATGATAAAAAACGTGAATACATACCGGCAGTTATTAACAGTATCATGATTGGTGCAGATGTTTTACCAGCATCAATAACTGATTCTACAATTCCTTTCCATCTCATACCTTTAAAAAGTGCAATAGCAAAGCTTGCTAGTGCTCCCATTCCAGCGGCTTCCGTTGGAGTAAATATACCGCCCCAAATTCCTCCAAGAACAACAACAATTAACCCTATAATTGACATACCAGACAAAAATTGTTTTCTGGTTATTTTTGCTGTATCACCAATACTATCTGGTTCAGGAGCTAATTTAGGGTTTATAACTGCTTTTGATAAATTATAAAAAGCAAACATTAAAGAAAGAATAATACCAGGAATAACGCCAGCGACAAATAGTTTGCCTATGGAGTCTTCTGTAATGATGCCCCAGACTATTAATAAAACACTTGGAGGTATTAGCATTCCAAGACAAGCACTACCAGCAATTGATCCAGCAGCAAGTTGTGGATCATATCCAGCTTTTTTCATTTCAGGCCATGCAATTCTAGAAAAAGCAGCTGCAGAAGCTATTGATGTCCCTGTAACTGCAGCAAAAGCAGCGTTTCCAGTAACAGTTGCTACGCCCAATCTACCCGGCACACCTTTTAACCCTTTATTTATTAATGTATATAAGTCTCCAGCTGCGCCACTCCTAGATAAAAAATCTCCCATGAGAACAAATAGAGGTATTGTCATAAAAATATGGTCTCTTATTAACTCATAAGCAGCTCCACCAACTTGACTGGCAGCCATATATAAATCTTCAAAAATAAAATAAGTGCCTATCATAGCAGTTGCTCCAAGAGCTAGTGCAATATGAACACCAGAAAAAATAGCAAGGAGCATACCAATTAAAGTTAAAATCATTAATGTATCTAGATCAATTCCCAATGTAATATTTCCTTTTAAGTAACTATTTATTTTTAGATAAAAATAATTTTGCTATCAACGATATATATATAAACACTACAATAATTGAACAAAATATTATGACTGTTCTTATTGGGTATACTGGAAATTCAATGGCACCAATTCCTTGATATTCTCCAATTTCCCAACCTTTTATCATGTCGGTCCATCCCCCCACAGCTATACCGATAAAAAGCATTATTCCAATTAAATATGAAATTATATTAATGATTTTTTTACCTCTACTTTTAAAAAAATCAAAAATTAATGTTGTTCTCAACATCGTACCAGATGCAATAGCGAATGGCACTTGAAGAAACACAATTGCTGGGACAGAGTTTTGAACAACTTGATCAGCACCTAGAAATATACCAAGGTTTCTAAATGTTACTTCAGCAAAAATTGTTAAAGCTACTAATATTAGCCAAATCGCAGCAATAGACTGCAAAAATTCAGGAGTTTTTTTTAAAAAATTCAACAATATATTCCCCATTAATTATTGTTAAGTTTACTATAATGTTACTTGATTTCCTATCAAATCATTAAATCGAATATAATAAATCAGCTTACATGATTTAAATTAACAATCTAATTTATTGTTCATTTTAGAAGTAATAGTTATTATTTCAGATGAAATTCTTTGACTAAATAGTTTACTGATTGAACTTAATTCCTTACTAGCTGAAGTAATTAATACGTATTCTGTTGTTAGTGTTGGGGAAATAAGGGGCGATAACGTTCTAGAAGTTCCGTTTAAATCTAGATCACACAATACTGCTGGTAAAACAGCACACCAGTCACTTGAAGCAATCATCTCTAATGTTCCTATCATTCCATCCATCTCTAATGTTTTTGCAATATTTACATTATGAGTTGTAAAATATTCGTTTAAGGCAACTCTTCTAGAGTTATCAGGACCTGGAACAATAACTTTTAGTTTTTCGTGTTTAGATAAAATTATTGGCTCTAAGTGTTTGAATGAAGATTCTTTATTAGTAACTAAAAAATTTAAATCACTAGAAATAAATTCTACTTTTAAGCCAGTTGTATTTTTAATTGATGGTACTATAGCGAATTCTAATTTATTTGACCTTACCATTTCTTCTAAGACACCTGAGTAAGCCTCTGTAACTTTGACATTAACTTTTGGAAATTCACTTAAAAACTTTGATAGAGTTGATGGAAGTGCAGATCTTGTAAATGTTGGCATTAATCCGCAGTTGAATGTACCTGAAGGCTCTTTAGTTTCTGTTTTAGCATCAATAACAGCTTTTTCCATTAAGCTTAAAATTTGAAGAGAATGTTCATAAAACTTTTTGCCACTTTCAGTTAACAACATTTTTCCTGGTGCTCTAGATATCAGTTTTTTACCAATACTTAATTCTAAATTTTGAACTAACATAGACATTCCAGACTGAGTGGCATTTAACCTTTGAGCTGCTAGACTAAAAGAGTTCTCTTCAACAACTGCGACATATGCTTTTATTTGTTTTATAGAAATAGACATTCAAAACCTCGTATATCATTTAAAATGATAGAAATCATATAAATAAATAATTACTTCTTATACACAAATATATGTTAAATAAAATAAAATTAAAAATTTAATAAATAAAAATAGAGTTTAAATAAAATGACCAAGAAGAATAATGAAGCATTGAGAAAAGCATTTAGCATGTTTTCAACTGGAATTACGATTGTTACGGCTACTGATAAGGATAAAAATCCTATTGGAATGACTGTTAATAGTTTTTCTTCAGTGTCTCTTGATCCTCCACTTGTTCTTTGGAGTATAGGAAAGAAACAACCTAGTTATGAATCTTTTTTGGATGCAAAAGGGTATGCTGTAAATATATTATCAAATAAACAAATAAAGCTTTGCAATCATTTTGCATCATCATTAGAAAATAAATTTGATAATATTGATTGGAAATTAAGTAAAAATGGTTTTCCTATAATTGCTGATACATTAGCTTGGTTTGATTGTGTGAAGTGGAATGATTATGCTGGTGGTGACCATAAAATATTAGTAGGAGAAGTAACATCATTTGATTTAAATGATATGGAACCATTAACTTTTTGGAATGGTCAAATTTCTTAATTGATATATTTATAAAAATTAATAGGATCCAAGAAAGTAAATAAATTTTTTTTAAAGAGGAATGAATGGCAAAGTGGTTAAAAGAAGGAAAATCAGAAAATGAAATCGTTGAATATGATGCCGAAGTTAGAAAAACGGTTGAAACAATTCTATCTGATGTAAGTAAAAGAGGTGATGTTGCAGTAAAAGAATTATCTAAAAAATTTGATAATTACGAACCTGATAGTTTTATTTTAAGTGAACAAGATATAGAAAATGCAATCAGCAACGTATCAAAAAGAGATTTGGAAGATATTAAGTTTGCACAAACTCAAGTTCGTAACTTTGCAAAAAAGCAATTAGAATGTATCAAAGATTTAGAAGTAGAAACTTTACCTGGTGTTATTTTAGGTCATAAAAACATACCTATGAATGCTGTTGGATGTTATGTGCCTGGTGGTAAATATCCAATGGTAGCTTCTGCACATATGTCAGTTTTAACAGCTAAAGTAGCAGGAGTAAAAAATATTACGGCTTCAGCACCACCACAGGGAGGTGCTCCTCATCCAGCAATTGTCGCTGCAATGCATATGGGTGGAGCAGACAAAATTTTATGCCTTGGAGGAATTCAAGCTGTTGCAGCTATGGCCATAGGAACTGAGACTATTAAAGGTGTTGATATGCTTGTAGGACCTGGCAACATGTTTGTGGCAGAAGCAAAGCGTCAGTTGTTTGGTCGTGTTGGGATAGATTTATTTGCAGGCCCTACCGAGACACTTATAATTGCTGATGATACTTCAGATCCTGAAATTTGTGCTATTGATCTATTAGGACAAGCTGAACATGGTCCAACTAGTCCGGCAATATTACTTACAAATTCCCAAAAACTTGCAACAGACACTATTGATGAAATAGAGAGACAACTAGATATTCTACCTACTGCTGACATTGCTCGAGTGTCTTGGAAAGAATATGGCCAGGTCATTGTATGTGACAGTATTGACGAAATGGTAAGTGTCGCAGATGACCTTGCTTTTGAACATGTTCAAGTTATGACAAAAGATCCTGATTATTTTCATAAAAATATGAGTAATTATGGCGCTTTATTTTTGGGTGCTAGAACTAACGTAGCTTTTGGTGATAAAGTAATCGGAACAAATCACACTTTACCTACAAAAAAAGCAGCAAGATACACCGGAGGTCTATGGGTTGGTAAATTTTTAAAAACTTGTACATATCAAAAAGTTTTAACTGATGAAGCCTCTGCACTTGTTGGTGAATATTGTTCAAGATTATGCGCACTTGAAGGATTTGCTGGTCATGGAGAGCAAGCAAATGTTAGAGTAAGGAGATTTGGTGGAAGAAATATTAAACCATACTCGTCAGCTGAATAGGAGAGAATATGAATTATCCAAAATTACCAAGCTTTAGATTAGATGGTAAAAATGCTTTAGTTACTGGTGCTGGTAGAGGGATAGGAATGGGCGCATCTATTGCATTAGCTGAATCTGGAGCAAATGTGACTTTAGTCTCAAGAACTGACAGCGAATTAAAGGATTTAACCAATCATATTATTTCACAAGGTCATAAAGCTACTTATTTTGCTCTAGACGTAAATAATGAAAAAGATGTATCTGATTTAATAGATAAATCAGATCCTTTTGATATTTTAATTAACAATGCTGGCACAAACAAACCAGCAAAATTAGTAGATACTGATTTAAATGATTTTGATTACGTTATGTCTTTGAATGTTAGATCCGTAATTAATCTCTCAAAAAATGTAGTTGCAAAGATGCTAAATAATAATATTAAAGGCTCAATTATAAATGTTTCTTCACAAATGGGACATGTAGGGGGGCCTAATAGGACTACGTATTGCTCAAGCAAATTTGCAATTGAAGGTTTCACAAAAGCTCTTGCTATTGAGTTAGCTCCAAACGGCATAAGAGTTAACACAGTTTGTCCAACTTTTATTCAGACTCCTATGACAGAACCGTTCTTAAAAGATGAAGAATTTAAGAAAAGCACTATAGGAATGATACCCTTGGGAAGACTTGGAGAAGTTAAAGATTTGATGGGTCCATTTGTGTTTTTAGCCTCCGAGGCATCATCTTTAATGACAGGTTCAAGTTTGATGGTAGATGGGGGTTGGACATCTAGATAATAAATTTTTGTTGTTGTAACAAATTAAAATTTTAATACTAATGCACATTATAAAGTATTATATTTTTATTTTTCATGGAGAAGACAATTAAAGCTGTAACACTTGGAAAAAATGGGATTGAAATCAAAAATTTACCTGAACCAATTCCAGGAAATCAACAGATATTAGTAAAAGTTAAATCTTGTGGGATAAATAGATCTGATTTGCTAGAAACACAGGGACAATTCTTTGGTCACACTAGTGGAGAAACTAAAATAATAGGTGGTGAATTTGCTGGAGAAGTTGTTCAATTAGGTGAAGGAGTAGATAACCTAAAAATTGGGGATAATGTAATGTGTCGAGGTGGCTCTGGTTGGGCACAGTATGCATTAGCTAATTCAAAAAGGTCTATAAAATTCAATCTTCATAATTTTTCATGGGAACAGGCTGCTTCTATTCAAGGTAATATGCAAACTATGCATGATGCAATAGTAACCAATGGAAACTTTGTTGTAGGTCAGAGTGTTTTTATACAAGGCGCTAGCAGTGGTGTAGGATTAATAGGTTTACAAATTGCAAGAGCTTTAGGCGCAAGTAAAATTTTAGGCTCTTCAACTAACAAAAGTAGATTATCAAAACTATCAAATTATGGAGCAGATGTTTTAATTAACACCTCTAATGAAGATTGGTTGGACGATGTTTTAAAGGCAACAAATGGAGAAGGTGTAGACATTCTGATTGATATGCTTTCTGGAGACTATGTTAACAAAAACATGAAAGCTACAAAAATTAATGGATATTTAATAAATATTGGAAGACTTGCAGGTATGAATGGATCATTTGACTATGATCTGCATGCAAAAAGAAGGCTTCATTATGTTGGAACTACGGGTAGAACGAGATCAGTTGCTGAAAATTTTGAAGTAGCTAAAGTTGCAAATGATGATCTTTGGGAACACGTTATAAATGGTGAAATTAGACATGTTATTTTTAAATCATTTCCATTAACAGAAGCCAAAGAAGCGTTAAATATAATGAATAATAACAAACACTTTGGTAAATTAATTTTACTAATAAATTAATAGGTTCATAAAAATATATGGCTAAAATAGAATGTGACTTAAATATCAATGGAATATCTAAAAAAGTAACTATTCACGAAGATAAACCCTTAATATATGTTTTAAGAGATGAGTTTGGTTTAACTGGAACTAAATTAGGATGTGGCTTAGAACAATGTGGCAGTTGTGCAATTTTAATTGATGGAAAGAAAAAACTTTCTTGTAATATTTTAGCAAAAGAATATCAAAAATCCGAAATAATTACTATTGAAGGCTTAAAAACTGATAATTATTTAAACATTGTTCAAGATGCATTTAAAAAATATAATGCAGCTCAATGTGGATATTGTACTAGTGGAATTATTATTACTCTTACTTCTGTATTCAATAAAAACTCTAACCCAACTAAAGATGAGATTAACTCTTCTTTAGAAGGGCATTTATGCCGTTGCGGTTCACACAAATCTATATTTCAAGCAATTGAGTCAATTAAAAATGAGTTGGCATAAATTATTATGAATACTGTAAACACTGGACCTAGCATTAAGTCTTACAAAAAACTAAATCTCTGGTTTAATTTTGACAAATCTAATGTTTTACAGATTTATTCAGGTAAAGTTGATATTGGTCAGCATATAAGTTCTACCTTAGCCTTAATTTGTTCGCAAATAACAGGGGTTAACTACAATCAAATAGAAATTATTAAATTAGATACAGATATATCGCCTGATGAAGGTATAACTGCTAGTAGTTTATCAGTAGCTGTTTCAGGAACTGCTATTAAAGCAGCATCTTTTACATTAAGAAAAGAATTTTATAATTATGCAATTAACAACTATAATATCCTAGAAGACAATATACTTTTCGAAAACGGTGTTATTAAAGATAAACTGTCAAATAAAAGTGTTACATATTGGGATTTTGCAACAACGAATGAATTTAAAGAGCTAGAAATATCTGATAATTTGATAGATAGCGAACTTACTGAATACATTAATAAAAATACTCAATCAATAGAGATTAAAACTATTCACGACATTGTTACAGGTCATTACAAATATGTTCATGACATGAATTTTCCTAATATGTTGCATGCTAGGATTGTAAGGCCACCTAATTATCATTCAAAATTTGTTAAAATTAATGAAAGTTTTATTCAGATATTAAATCAGAATAATGTGAAATTATTTATAAAAGGTTCTTTCATTGCATTGCTGTCAATTGAAGAATTTTTAGTAGTTAAATATTTAGATATAATAAAAAAACAAATAATTTGGAAAGACGTTAAAGATTTATCTAATGAAAATATTTTTATTTCTTTATCTAATAACCAAAAAAACTCTTTGTTAGTTAAGGCAGGTGGCGAAGCTCATCAAGAAAAAATTCCAAATATTAAAGATTTTAATGACTCAAAAACTTTTTCTTTATCAAGCGAATATAAAAAAAGTTACTTAATGCATGCACCAATTGGGCCATCTGCTGCTTGTGCTTTTTTTGAAGAAAATCTTACAGTTTTTTCTCATAGTCAGGCACTTTTTGCCCTTAAGAAATCCCTAAGTACATATTTTGATATTGATAAAGATAGAGTAACATTAAAGCATGTTCCTGGATCCGGGTGTTACGGTCATAATGGAGCGGATGATGTAGCTTTTGAAGCTGCAGTATTATCTAAAGAATTTCCAAAAAATCATATCTTGCTTAAATGGACACGAGAAGATGAACATTGCTGGGAACCATATGGAAGCGCTTCAATAAATAAGATTAAAGGTGTGATTGATAGTCAAGGTAAAATAATTTATTGGTCTAACGAAGCTTATGCAGATACCTACTTATCAAGACCTTCAGAAAGTGAGCTATTTAATTTTATAAGCTTTAAGTTCTTAACTAATGACTTTGCTGAAAAAAAATCTACTCCTAAGACATCTGCGCATATGGGGATACATAGAAATCTAGACCCTTTGTATGATTTCCAAGAAACTAGGTTAGTAAAAAATTTAGTTCATAATTTACCACTTAGGACATCTGCCTTAAGAACCTTAGGTGCTTTTGCAAATGTTACCGCTACTGAATGTTTTATTAATGAATTAGCATCTCTTAAAAATATTGATCCATTTGAAATTAGAATAAATCACTTAAATGATGATAGGGCTATAGATGTTCTTCAAATGTTACAATCTGATATGAACAAAAAAACTAAAGAAATTGATTTTCATAGAGGTATAGGGTTTGCTAGATACAAAAATTCTGCTGCTTATTGCGCGGTAGGTGTGGAATTAAAAATAAATGATGATTTAGAGATTAAATTGAATAATGCATGGATTACTGTAGATGCTGGAGAAATAGCATTTGAGGGTGGTATTAAAGCTCAAGTTGAAGGAGGTTTTATACAAGCTGCAAGTTGGGCTTTATATGAAGAAGTACGTTTTGATACTAAAGAAATTATTTCTAAAGATTGGGATACATACAAAATAATAGGATTTGATAATATTCCTGATATAAATACAAATATTATTGACCAAAAAGGTTTACCGTATCTTGGTGTTGGTGAAGCAGTAGCGGGTCCAACTGGTGCAGCAATATCTAATGCATTGCATGAGGCGTTAGGAGAGAGAATTAAAACTATGCCTTTTACTAAAGAAAATATTACTAAAGAGCTGTTAAATTAAATAACTTTTAAAAAACTAAAAATATACTTTATATATAAAAATATTTATTCGAAGGGTCATCTTCTATGAGCAACAAAAAAAAAGGTATGTATAAAAATTTAACTAGTTATGGTGATAGTGGTTTTTCAATTTTTCTGCGTAAAGCATTTATTAAAGGAATGGGTCACTCAGAAGAAATGTTAGGCAAGCCTATAATAGGCATAACTAACACTTATAGTGATTATAACCCTTGTCATGGCAATGTTCCTGATTTAATTAAGAGTGTAAAAGCTGGCATCCTCTCATCTGGTGCTATACCTTTAGAATTTCCTACTATAACAATACATGAATCATTTGCTTACCCTACCTCAATGTATTTAAGAAACCTTATGTCTATAGATACTGAAGAAATGTTAAGAGCTCAACCTATGGACGCATGTGTTCTAATTGGAGGTTGTGACAAGACTGTTCCTGCTCAAATTATGGGAGCTTTTAGTGCAGAAATGCCGGCAATTCAATTAGTTACAGGTCCTATGCTTACTGGATCTCACAAAGGCGAAAGGGTAGGGGCATGTACAGATTGTAGAAGGTATTGGGCAAAGTTTAGGGCTGAAGAAATTGATGAGAATGAAATAAATGAAGTTAATAATCAATTAGTGCCTACTGTTGGGACTTGTGGAGTAATGGGAACTGCTAGCACTATGGCTTTAATTACTGAAGCATTAGGTATGATGGTTACGAATGGTGCTTCTGCTCCAGCTGTTTCAGCTGAAAGACGAAGAATTGCTGAAGAAACAGGGAGGGTAGCTGTAGAAATTGCAAATAAATCATATAAACCTAAAGATTTTTTAACAATTAAAAACTTTCAAAATGCTTTAACTGTTCTTTCTGCTATTGGAGGGTCAACAAATGGAATAGTTCACTTAACTGCTATGGCCGGTAGATTAGGAATAGATATAAATCTAAATGATTTTGATCAAATGACAAAAGACACACCCATGATAGTTGATTTAAAGCCTTCTGGTAGTGGATATATGGAAGATTTATTTAAATCTGGAGGTCTTCCAAGGATATTAAATGAAATAAGAGATTATCTTCATCTAGATACAATGACCGTATCAGGTATAAGTTTAAAAGAAGTTATAGATAAGAATAATTATGACTGGCCGCAACAGATTATTAGAAAAACCAATGATCCTATATTTGATAAAGGGAGCATTGCAGTCTTAAATGGCAATTTAGCTCCTGGTTCAGCAATTATTAAACAATCTGCAGCTTCAAAAGATCTTTTAGTCCACGAAGGTATCGTGGAAGTATTTGAAGACTTGGAAGACTTGGCCAATAGGATTGATTCTGAAGATTTAAACGTTACTAAGGACAGCATTCTACTTTTAAGAAATATCGGGCCACTTGGCGCCCCAGGTATGCCTGAGGCTGGATTAATTCCAATTCCTAAGAAATTAGCAAAAGTAGGTGTTAAAGATATGGTTAGAATTTCAGATGGTAGAATGAGTGGAACGGCATCTGGTACGATTGTGCTACATGTTTGCCCTGAAGCAGCAGCTGGAGGCAATTTAAATATTGTTGAAAGTGGTGATGTAATTAAATTAGATGTTAACAAAAGGTTAATTGAATTAAAATTAACAGATGAAGAAATTAAAATAAGACATAATAATAAAAAAGATAAAAAAATAATAAAAAGACGTGGTTATAATAAAATGTTTTACGATACCGTTTTACAAGCTGACAAAGGTGTTGATTTTGATTTTTTAAGGCCTGTCAAATAACAAAATTGTAATAAACTATAATATAAATTTCTTCATATGTGGGTTCTCATTAAAATAACTTTCATGAAAAACTTTAGTCATTCTTTTGAATTCATCTAAATTTTTTGTTTGTGGTTTGACTACTTTAATTCCTTTTACTTTAATTTTTTTCATTAATATATCATCTTCTTTTACTGCCAAATTTCTTTGAAATTCAGTGCTTTTGAATGCTATATCGAGTATTTTGTTTTGTTCTTTTAAATTTAAACTTTTAAAAAAATTATTATTTATTACAAAAAGACAAAAACCAAACATATGTGCAGATAATGTAACAAATTTTTGATAATTATATATTTCAAAATTCCAATAATTAGTAAGAGGGTTTTCTTGAGCATTAATTGTATTATCTTTAATTGCGACTTTAAAATCTCTAACATCTAGCGGATTAGGTATAAAACCGAGTGATTTAAAAATTTCAACATGAAGAGGGCTAGGAGTAGTTCTTAATATTTGTCCAATACAATCTTGAGGTTGTTCTATAATTTTTTGGGAACTAAAATGCCTAATTCCGTTATCCCAAAAACCTAAAAGCTTAATATTTTTTTTTAATAGTTTACTATTAATAAAATCAAAAAAATCTGATCTTAATAAATTATACGCTTCAATTCTTGAATTAAAAAAATAGGGCAGATCTAATATTTTAATTTCGGGCAATATATTTTCGTAATAACTTGATAATAAGTAAGAAATATCTATTTTTTGATCAATAGTTTTTTCTATTAAGCTTGAAGCTTTTTCATTGTTAGCTGTTATATCCATAGTATAATCAACATTAAATTCGTTTTTTAAATTATCTATGAAATATTTAATAGATTTAGTATGGATAGAGTTAGAACCTTGATACCCGGCAATCGATATTTCTTTAATCAAAGTATTATCTTATGAAATCTTAAATAGAGAACATGCATTTGCACCTGTAATCTTTTCAATATCATTTTTTGAAAGACCTTTAGTTCCAATGACATGCTCGATTGGGTCGTCTTCAGCCATGTCGTATGGATAATCTGTTCCCATCACAATATGATCTGAACCAAATTTATCAATTAAGTATTTTAGTTGATCAAAAGAAAACACAACAGTATCAAAATACATTCTTTTTAAATAGTCAGATGGTTTATGTTTTAAATTATGTCCTCTGCAATCAGGTCTGGCGCCCCATGCATGGTCTATTCTTCCTGAATATGCTGGAAGATAACCACCACCATGAGCTACAAATATTTTTAAAGATGGAAATTTTTCCATTGTACCGTCAAAAATTAAGTGATGCAATGCCACTGTGGTATCCATTGGGTTACCAATTATATTTATAAAATAGTGATTCTTTAATCTTTCACCTTCTGGATAACCATTTGGATGCAAGAATATTGGAACATCTAATTTTGTTGCCATTTCCCATACAGGATCATATGAAGAGTGTGATAATTCTTTACCATCTTGAAATGTTATTATTTGAAAGCCTCTAATATCTAGTTCATTTACACAACGTTTCATTTCTTTAGCTGCTAAGTCCCCATTTTGCATTGGCAAATGACCTAAAGCTACAAATCTATCTTTTCTTGCATTTGCTGTTGCAGAAAGTTTATTATTGATTGTTTCAATAGCTTTAATTGCCGCATCAGATCTAATATTACAGTAATGTTGGAAAGGAACTGGAATAAGAACTTGCATATCAATCCCTTGTGAATCCATTTTTTTTAATCTTGTCTCAACATTTGTTAAGTCCATAAACCTATCTTTAATTTGTTGAATATTTTGATTAGTCGTTATTAAATTAGAATGCCTAAAAGCAGGGACGTCATGTTGATCAAACAAGCCTTGAACAATATCAGCTGCTTCTTGAACGTGTAAGTGACAGTGAGCGTCAACTGTTTTAGTAGCTGGACGAACTGTATGACCTGGTTCACCATGAATTCGTGCTGCTGTGCTACCATAAGGCGTTATATCCATAAAAAGTCTCCAAATAGAATTTTAATTTAACTTTATATTAAAATAATAGATTTTAATTTTATCAAATTCAATAAATATAATACGATAAATTATTATAAGTATTTAAAGGAAATTAAATGTTAAAAAAAGTAAGTGTTTTATTGATTTTTACATTTATGACATTAGGTTCAGGATGTTCAACATATAATTCTATTCTTCCAGATTGGGCTTATATTGGTTCATCTTCTAGCCAAGCCACAACATCAGAAACTAAAAATGATAGTGGTTCATGGTGGAATCCTTTTTCTTGGTTTTAATATTATTTAACAATGAGTTATTACATTTTCTTAATAAATTCAATAACTGTTCTTATAAAGTAATATTTATTTTTATATAAAGTGAGACTAAAGATCTCGTAATTATTTTGAGTTTTCTATGCTTGAGATAATAAAGTTTACTAAAAAAATATTAGCAACGAGACAATAAAACATACAATTAGGTTACTTATTAGGACCATTTGAAATTCCATCATCAGCGTTAATGAAAATTCCGTTTCAAACTAATTAATATATATTGATGATACAAAGTGATAAAAAAATAAAGTAAAACTGATTTAACATTTCAAAGATTATATTTAATTATTTATTTTGAAAAGATCATATTCATACTAAATGAACGACGTTCACCGGGTGTATAGAATGGATATACACAATGAGATAAATAAGAAGGAAAAATATAAAAATCACCTACTTGAGGCTTAACTAAAAAGTTTGAACAACTATGAGAACCATGAGTACCATGAGCAAAATTAATATGTCCATTTGCTGGATAATGGTTTTTGTAATCATCTTCCCATTCATTTTCTATTCCTTCAGGTAACGATAAATACCCTACACATGACAATGTACAACCAGTATGAATATGCAAAGGATTATACTCGTTTTCATATTGCCTAACGAACCAAGCAGAAATAATTTCTAACTTATATTTTTCTGTAGGATCTAAATCTTCTTTATTCATTGAATTTCTTAATTTTGTATAACTATGATATTCAGTTATAAAATTTATCAAATTATCTCCTGCAATTTTTTTTGACTCATTATCAAAACTTAATTCTTCTGATACCTTTCCGACTAATCTATTAGAGTGATCACTCAAATTTTTCTCTACTGATGAATTTAGCTTATCAACCATTAGATTTGGCATTTTAAAGTATCCAACAGTTGGGCCGAATGGTGAAAAAAATTGTTTGTCTGAAGCAGGAGTAAATATTGTCATAACCAACCTTATTTAAAATATATGTAATTTTTATATATTATTTTAATTTTTGTAAATACTTTCATAATATTTTATGTGAATTTATTAACAAATTATCAACCAAATGTGCATATACGTCTTGGAATGAAACTAAAAACTTTAATAAGAATATAAATTCAGCAGTTTCTATGTATGAAAAGGGTGCTTCTTCAGAAAATATAGCCAAATATTTCAATGTGTTATATTGAAATTTTAAATATCATTATAATAAAAATAATGTGAAAATAAGAACAGTTTAACAATCTAGAGTTATTTCAAATAAAATTAATTTTCTTGGAACTAACATGGATAATTTAACAATAGTTGATTATTGTTATTTGTCATATCAAAACAAATACTTTGTTTTACTAAAATGTATATGTAGCGTCATCATACAGAGATCTAATGAAATATTAAGATATAGAAGGAAAATAAATTTAAATGTAAAAGATGTAACTTAAAATTATAACTAAATGAAAATTGGAGTGACTTGTTAGGAAAGAAATCTGATCCAAGAGTAGTAATAGATTAAAAATATAAATTTTCTACTAATAAATTAATACTATGGAATAAAGCTTAATGTTGACTAAAATGTATATGTGGAAATACAGAATGGCGGTTAGCAATAAGCGTAAGAAGACAATTTAGGGTCTCTGAAAGCCTTATAATGATTATTGTATGAAATGCAGACACAAGCCTAAGTCTAGAGTTAATTATCATGGTTATCAGCTAATATATTCTTAAAATCAAAAACTCAAACATTTAAATAATAGAGGAATGATTTTAAAACATATTTATGTTGTTTGGACTAAACCTGGTAGATATTTTTAACCTAATTAAATTACATCACATTAATGGAAATGAATTAGACAATTCTGTAAGTAATCTTGAATTATGATTTACATCTCAACCAAAAGTCCAAAGACTTAAAGATAAAAGATAGAATTCCACAAATCATTTCTTATACAATATGGTTGCAGTGGTAAGAAAAATACTGAGGGAGGTTCAAAATGATTATAATTAATTAAGTACCTTTGTCGCATAATATATATTATGTAACTTATATATCAATAACTAAGCCATCATAGGCTGGATAAACTCCCAAAGGACATAATTTTGTTACAATATCATGATCAGACTCAGGACTTAAATGAGTTAAATATGCAATAGAAGGCTTTAATTCAGCAATCCAGCTAAAAGTTAAATCAAAATGAGCGTGAGCTGTATGAGGAGCAGCTCTTAAACCAGTAATAATAACAGCCTTAAGGTTATATAAAAAATCAAAACTTTGCTTTGGAAAATCTACAACATCTGTGCAGTACGCAAATCTATTGTTAAAAATAAAACCAAGTGTGTCTATAACGCCGTGATGTTGCTTAATTGTTTGAATAGATATATCTTTAATCATTAAGTTTTGAAAATAATCTATATTGATGATTTCTAATGGTGGCTCAAAATAAGATTGTGAATTTTTGTTTTTTTTGAATAGATAATCATATCTATTTAAAAGAAAATTAGCAGTTTCTAGATTTGTGTACAGCTTAATTTTTTCTCTATTATAAAAATAATAAGGCCTTAATTCATCTAATCCAGCTATATGGTCTGAATGTTGATGAGTAATGAGTACAGCGTCAATTTTTTTAATGTTATGTCCTATCAACTGGTTTTTAATATCAGGCCCAGCATCTACTAATATAGTCGTATTTTCATTTTGAATTAATATTGAACATCTTTGTCTTTTATTTTTAAGATTGTTAGGGTCACATTTACCCCAGCCTAACTTACCTAAAGCAGGTATACCTACTGATGTGCCTGAACCTAAGACTGTTACTTTAAAATTATCTATCATCACAATATCTTATCAAAAATCTTTAAAGAGTTCATACATAATTGACCTGTAAATTCTTTAAAGTCACTATTTCTTATTGTGGATAGAAATTTTGCTGTATGAAAGCAATTTTTTGGTTCATTAATAGTTCCTCTAAAAGGTGTTGGAGCTAAATAAGGAGAATCTGTTTCAACTAATATTCGATCTTTAGGAACAATACATGCAATTTCTTGTATTAACTTTGCAGATTTAAAAGTTACTATTCCAGAAAAAGAAATATAAAAATCTAGTTCAATACCACATAATGCTAAATCTTTACCTGAACTAAAACAATGAAGAATAGCTTTAAACGGTCCTTTTTTATATTCATCTTGTAATATATTAATCATGTCATCATCTGCATCTCTTGAATGAATAATTAATGGAAGCTTATTATCTCTTGCTACTTTTATTTGAGTTATAAATGATAATTTCTGCTTTTCTTTATCTTCGTTACCAAAGTGGTAATCTAAGCCACACTCTCCTACTCCAACACATTTTAAGTTATTAGAAATATTAGATATTAAGCTATAATTATCATAATTATCATCTTTTAAAACTTCGTTTGGATGAACCCCTACTGTAAAATATATGACTTCATGATCATTTGAAATTTGAATAATTTTTTCAATCTTATTTAAATTTGTTGAGATAGTTATAATTTTTAAAACATTATTATTTTTAGCGTTTTCTATTATTTCACTAAGATTTGAGTATAATTCTGGAAAATCTAAATGTGCATGTGTGTCTATTAAATAATTCATATTTTTTTTAATTTTAAACTATTCTTGGGAACATTGGTGTTGGCTTTGTAATTGTAATACCACCTTGATACATTTTATTGATTGACGTAAAATGTCTGTCTTGATGTTCAACTTTGATATGATCAAGAATTGTTTTAGATGTGTCAGGCATAAAAGGTTGAAGTAAAATAGATATTTGTCTAATTGTTTCTAATAAATTATATAATACATCTTCCATTCTAGAAAAATCACTTGTCTTTAATGACCAAGGAGCTTGTTCGTCTACATATTTGTTTGCATTACCAATTGTAATCCAAATATTTTTTAGATACTGGTCAAATTTTTGATTGTCAATTAAATACCTGTAATCATCCATAGAATTCTTAATTGAGTTAATTAAAAATAAGTCTTCATTTTTATAATTATTTGGTTTCAATGGTACTACTTCATTACAATTTTTACAAATCATAGAGACTACACGTTGGAAAAGATTTCCGTAACTATTTGCAAGGTCACTATTGACTCTATTAATTAGTTGAGAATTTGAAAAATCGCCATCATTACCGAAAGGCACTTCCCTCATTAAAAAATATCTGACTTGATCAACTCCATATTTTTCTACTAATTCAAAAGGATTAATAACGTTACCCAGTGACTTAGATATTTTATTCCCTTCATTAGTCCACCATCCATGTGCAAAAATTTTTTTTGGTAGCGGCAAATTAGCCGCCATAAGAAATGCTGGCCAATAAACAGCATGAAACCTAATAATGTCTTTTCCTACCATATGAATGTCTGCAGGCCAAAATTTTGCAAAAGATTCTTGATTTTTACCTTCTGAATAATTACAAGCTGACAAATAATTTGTAAGAGCATCAAGCCATACATACATGATGTGATTGTCGTCATTGGGAACTTTAACACCCCATGAAAAACTTGTCCTGCTTACTGAAAGATCTTTCAATCCTCCTTTAACGAAGCTAATTACTTCGTTTCTTCTTGAAGCAGGAGAGATAAAACTTTTATTTTCTTCATAAAAAGAAAGTAGTTTGTTTTGCCATTTTGACAAATCAAAAAAATAAGAAGGCTCTTCAACCCATTCAACTGGTGCACCAGAAGGTGCCTTTCCATCAATAATTTCAGATTCTAAAAAAAAAGCTTCGTCTCTTACTGCATACCAACCAGAATATTTGCCTAAATAAATATGACCATTATCAATGAGTTTCTTCCAAATTTTTTGACAAGAGTCTATATGTCTTTTTTCTGTAGTTCTTATAAAATCATCAGATGAAAAATTCATACAATTTAAAAGATTTTTAAAGTTTTTTGACACTTCGTCTACAAAATCAAATGGTTCAATATTTTTATTTTTAGCTGCCATCTCTACTTTTTGACCATGTTCATCAGTTCCGGTTAAGAAAAAAACATCAAAATCGTCTAAACGTTTAAATCTTGCTATAATATCACATGACAAAGTTGTATAGGCATGACCAATATGAGGGACATCGTTTACGTAATAGATAGGAGTAGTGATATAATAACTGTTTTTCATATAAAAATCTCTAGGATCACTTCCCGCACAAATCTTTTACGGT
>JAOESH010000006.1 GCA_028382005.1 Pseudomonadota bacterium | reverse complement strand
AGTAGGAACATCAACTAAAATCGCTAATTGGAGGCAGAGTTCAGCAAATACTATTTTAACTAATCCCGTAACGTTGTCTTTTGAGATGTTTCATAGAGATACATCGGAGACATGGGACAATGTGTTTAACTCAATTGCAGAAGACATCTTAGATAACTCATTATAACTATTATTTATTTATAAAACTGAGTTAAAAATAATTAATTTATAAACTAAGTTTTTAAAAGTATCCGCAATAAATTATCTTATATTTTTTAGAATAATTATGAGATCTAATGAAAAAAAATTATGTTAACGTGGTTTTTTTATATCTTATTTTTAATTTTGTAGTAACTGAAGAATATTTTGCTGAGACTTACCAGCTTGAGCTATCATTGCCATGGCAGATTGTTGAAGAATTTGAGCCTTAGTAAGATTGGCTGACTCTTTTGCGAAATCAGCATCTTCTATTCTTCCTCTAGAAGCATTAGTATTAAGGGCAACATTGGATAAGTTATCAATGGCTTTTTCCATTCTACTCATTAATGCTCCAAGCTTTGCTCTTTCTTTATGTATCCTATCAAGAGATCTATCTAAAACTCTTAACGCGTCAACTGAAGACTGTCTTGTTTTTACATTTACACCAGATAATTTATCTAGTGATGCAGCACCAGGAGATGCATCAAACAATCCTTTCCCATCTTCACCAACTAGGGTAAAACTATTACTTGATGACATTTCAAGTTGTCCTGTGACTATAACTGAATCTGCACCTTTAGTTCCTACAGTAACATTTCCAGCTAAACTTGTTGAGGGGGTAATTGAATGAATATCTCTAAAAATTTGCCTTCCAGTTACGGTTGCGTTTGCGGCAGGACCAGTAATAACTTCTGTGAGGGCGGTGCCATCCATTGCTTTGCCCACAACTGTAAACGTTTTACCAGATTCATCTCCACTTGCGCTGGTAATTGTCACTAGAGCATTTTTATTTGCCACTGTTGCAGCAACACCAACTTCAACGCCATTAGGTCCATTACCACTTGGTGTAATTGAGGTAATAGATGCATAGGTATTTGTACTAAATGTTTCACTTGTTGTTGTTACTGCTATGTCTTCTGTAATAGAATTTCCATAGGAATCTAATCCAATAATAGTATAAGTGGAATCAACATCTGCAGCATGTGTAATACTTATTCTTGAATTAAGAGTTGTAGATGAAGCTAACGCTCCATTTTCTGTAAGTGCTGTTGTTCCATTACTAGTGGCATTAAATGTAGTAACTAATCCATTATCATCACCAGCTGTAGACAAAAGAGCACCATTTATTGATAAGGGATTAGCTGAACCACTACCACCTGCAGTGGAAATACCGTCTGCGTCTGTTCCAGTAACATTGGTATCACCTAAACTTACTGCATCACCAGCAACTAATTCATCATTATCCAAACTTGTTACCATCAGTGTTCTTCTTGCACCAGTAGATAGGGTATCACTGGCAAAATTGACATCACCTAATTTGATATCATAACCTTCATTTTGAACTAGTATTATAGATGATTTATCTGTGGATAATGTTGCTGTAACACCAGTGTTGGTAGTGAAATTATTAATTGAATCTCTTAAATCACTTAATACTGAGCTTGTTTTGACATGATTTAAGGTGATATTTGCAGATATTGTTGTAGCAGTTGTGTTTTTACCCTGAAGACTAAAGGAAACACTATTTTGGCCATTATAAGTATCGTCTAATGATTTTGCTTCCAGTTTAAGTTGTGTTGAAGCAATTGCAGCAACCCCAGTTGAATCAAAAACAGCATTAACTGATGTCGCTATATCTCTGACTGTTGACCCTGCTGCAGCGGTTACAGATGAACTACCTAAAACTCCATGTATTGTAAAAGATTCTGATTGAATAAGATTTGCTTCAGATGTGCTGTCAACAGCATATGCGTTTAACGCTAAATTGGCGTTGTCAACAGCACTATTAGCTATATCTGTAGTTTCACTACCTTGAGATTTTGCTTTAAATGCCCCCAAGCTATCTAATCTCATTGAAGATATAGAAAGTTGTGCAAATTCTCTTTCATGAGTTCCAATTTGAAACCGTCTATCAGCAAATGAACCATCAAGAACTGCTATTTCATTAAAAGTAGTATCTCTTGTTACTCTGTCTAATTCAGCTAACATTTGAATTACTTCTGCATCTAAATATGATCGTTCTTCTGCGTTCATAACATCTGATGCAGATTGAATGGCTAACTCTCTAATTCTTTGAATAATTGCAGACGATTCGTCTAAAGCGCCCTCTGTCACTTGAGCCATAGAAATCACATCAGCTGCGTTTCTAACTGATTGCTCTAATCCTTTAATTTGTGCAGTCATTCTGTCAGCAATTGCAGCACCCGCGGCGTCGTCACCGGCATGATTAATTCGTTTACCAGATGATAAACGTTCCATAGCAGTGGTCATTTCGCGTTCCGTTGCATTCATTTTATTCAATGCAAACATTGCGGCTGTATTAGAATTTACTGTAGGCATATTGATCTCCAAAATATTTTCTTAGGGAAATCACTGCAAATGTTATGCCAAATTTAATGCGAATGGACTTAAGCGTGTATGTCGACTGACTTTTTAATTTGCATCAAATTTATAGGAATTTTACTAACCATATTATATCTTGTTACAATTTCATTATGTACATATGTTGGTGATAGTGAAGCTTTTGATCTGATATAATTTTCAGTTAATGACCCATTAGATGAAGTTTGGTTATTAGAATATGCAAAACGTATAAAATTTGGGGGTACATTATTTAGAGCCCTTTTTGCTACATTAGTCTCTTGAACAATTCTTTGATTTATTGTTGGCATACTGTTTGCAGATAAACCAGTGGCCTCCTTATTTAAAGGCTGTATTACATTAATATTATTAATACCGTATGGATTTTGAACAGGACTATTAACTAACATGTATATAATTAATCACACTAAAGCGTATAAATCAAATTTTTTAGCTTTCAACAATAAATAAAATTGCAATAATTATGAATAATAATGAATACGTAAAAGCCTATCAAAAAACTAAGCAGTCACTGAGTACAGTTTCATCTTCTCATGAAATTATAAGAACTTTGATGAAAGAACTTATAAATTCAATGCAAAAAATAGTGTTAGATATTCAAGATAACAAGAATTTAATTAGCTCAATTAATAAAGACATTACCAAAAAAGCAATAAATAAATCCAAAAGCATTAGCAAAAGTTTGTCAATTATTTATGGCCTTCAAACTTGTCTGGATTTTGACAAAGCACAAGAAATAGCTACTAACTTATTTCAATTATATGAGTATTGTCGTCATGAAATTATAAAAGGGTTTAGCCAAAAAAATGAAGAAGGCATAATTAAAGCAATTGAAATTATAAAGCAAATTATGGAAGGATGGGAAGAAATACCTTCTTTAGCGAAACAAGCATGACAAACACTGATACAGATTTAATAATGTTGGAACAATTATCAAAGCAAATTTCTGACTTGATACATAATAATAGTTTTGAAAATATTAAAATAATTGACGAACAACGTAAATTAATAATCAGTAATTTTAAAAACAATAACCCGACTAAAAATCTTACTAGAAGTCGAGTAATTGCACTCATTCATAAAAATGATCAATTAATTTCTAATACACAGGACAAATTAATAAAACTTCAAAAAGATAAGAATAAATTTGAAAAAAGATTAGAAACCTACTCAGCTAATATTTAATGAATAGCTTTAATTTTTTACATTAAACAAAAAAAATAAAAAAATTATTAAACAAATTGAAATTTCAGTCGTAATAACTGCCGTAATCTAATTAAAATTTAAGGATTGTGGAGGTTCTAAAATGAATATCATAGGTAATTATACTAATACTAACTTCTTGCAACGTAGTATTTCGCATCAAATAAAAGAAATCAGAGAAACAAGTGAACGAATTTCATCTGGAAAAAGGGTAAATAGAGCCTCAGATGATGTTGCATCTATTGGAACAATTTCTAGGTTAAATGCCGAGTTAGGTTCTATATCACAGGCACTTTTAAATGGTGGACAAGCAAAGGTTTTAACCCAAACTGCTGAGAGTGGGTTAAGTTCAATAAATAATCTTTTGAGTAGGGTTAGAGAATTAGCCGTTGAAGGGACAGGTTCAACACTGACGGATGCTGATAGGACTACACTTCAAGTAGAAGTTGATGCTTATCTAGCAGAAATTGACGCTATTACCTTAGCTACAAAATTCAACGACATTAAATTATTAGATGGATCAACTTCTAAAGTTGCATTTAATATTGGGATAGAAAAAAACACAACATTAGATATTGGATTAACAGATGTCGATAGTATTGCTTTAAGCTTGTCTGCAACTTCTGGTGTCAATGAGTTTACCAGTGGAAGAGTTTCAAGCTTTAACTATAGTTCAAATTTAGCAGCGAATGATATTTTAATAAATGGTGAAAATGCTTTAGCCGCAACTTTAACAAGTAACTTGACCTCTGGGAATAATACAGCGACTGCATTGGCAACAGCAATTAATGCCAATACTAGTTCACACGGAGCAGTTGCAACAGCTTTTAATAAATTAACTTCTTCAGCTGTTGCCACCTTAAGTATGAGCAATACATTCACTATTAATTCAGACGTCATTTCTACACAAACTAGTATGACAAATTTAGTTACAGAAATTAATCAAGCAGCTTCAGGAGTAACAGCAACTCTCAATTCTGATGAAAAAACAATTACTTTGTCAAATACTACTGGAAATGACATTGTTATAGCAGGAAATGCCCCAGGAGATGCCGGTTTTACTTCAGGTACGTATCTAGGATTTTTAAAATTAGTTAATAATGACGACACTTTTGTTAAAATTGAAGCAAATACAAAAGCTAACGGTTATAGCAGTAATCAAGGAAATATTGATGATCTTCAAAGATTTGGCTTCAATGAAATTGACAGCAGTACTCAGATTAGCTCTGACTTAGTTAGTACTAATGCTTTAACTGCTTCACATGATATTAAAATAAATGATGTTGCAGTAGGAACCTCAACTAGTTCTTCCGCAGCAGCAAAAGCAGTAGCTATAAACGCAATTTCTACATCTACAAATGTCACTGCATCAGGCAGTAATTTAGTCACACTTACTGTAAATGTTGGTGAAGCATCTTCTGCGTCTTCAAACATAAGTATTAATGGCAATGCAGTAAATTTCTCAAGTGTAACCAATGCTGCTACTACTATCGCGGCTATTAATAATGCATCAATTGGTGATATTGTTGCTTCAGTTAATACTGACGCTGACGTTCAGCTAACAAGTGCTAGTGGTGCAGACATTATTATTACTCATGCAGGTACAGCAGGAGTTTTTTTTGATGCCCATACCGATGCAACGGGTGCCACTATTTCAGTTGCTGGTGGTGGAAGTTCTGTTACATTTAAGGGGTTAATTGAGCTTACTCATGCGTCTACTGATACAATAAAAATTTCAGGTGACGATGTTGCAGAAATTGGTATGAAAGATCAGGCATCAACAAGTTCACCTTCTGCAGGTTCAACAATTTCAGTATCATCATCCACCAATGCTACATCTGCATTAACTTCAATAGACACAGCCATAGATACAATCGCAAATGCAAGAGGTAAATTTGGATCAGCAGAAAATAGAATAGACCATAGGATTAATAATTTAATTGATGTGCAAATAACGTCTACATCTAGACTATCAAAAATAGAAGATGCAGACTTTGCGCTTGAAACATCAAGGCTTGCTAAAGCACAAATAATTTCCAAGGCGGCAAGTTCTATGCTCGCTCAAGCAAACGCTAGTGGCGACATATTATTAAGATTGGTAACCTAATTTTAAAATCTATGAACTCTTTTGGCATCTCTATTGCATGTTTATTTAATGTAAACTCTTGAGGTTCTATTAATGTCAAATGTAAATGTAGATCAACTTTTTTTAAAGGCGAAAAAATCTCTACAAAATAATAATATAAGTGGTGCAAAAGAGTTTTATCAAAAAATTTTACAAAACTTTCCAAGTAATACAAAAGCACAATATGCTTTAAGCAATATAAATAAAGTATTTTTAGCATCAACAGAAAAAAATATTCTAAATAATTACAAGCAAGGTTATTTCATAGAAGTTGTTAATCAAACAGAAAAGCTTATAAAATCTTACCCTAACTATTTTATGTTTTGGAAAATATTAGGATTAGCAAACTTAAATCTAAATAATTTAAAAAATGCTGAAATTGCTATGAGAAAGGCTAACAGCTTAAAGGCAAATGATAGTTCTATTTTAGGGAATTTATCTTTAATTTGTTCAAAGCAAAATAATTGGTCAGAATCAAATTCTTTTGCTAAAAGTGTCTTGAAAATTAATCCAGATTATGCTGAGGCATATTTTTTAATAGCTTCTAATTTAGAAAATCAAGATCAGTTAGATGAAGCAATTTCCTTTTACAAGAAGGCTGTTTTATTAAAATCTAATTATTTTCAAGCTTATCATAACTTAGGAAATATTTTTTCAAAAAAAGGTGAATTAAACGAAGGTATTAAAAATTATCTAAAAGCAATTGATATAAATCCTAAATTTGTGGATTCTTATTTTTGCCTTGGTTTAAACTACCATGAAAAATTAGACCATAAGAAGGCAATAACCTATTATATTAAATCAAATCTATTGAAACCGAATTTAGATGAATGCCTCTATATGATATCCTTAGCATCTAAAAATTTAATCTTTAAAACCGTTAACACTGATTTGTATCAAGCATTTCTAAGTATGCTAGAAAAAGAAACACTTATAAGGCCAGCTCATATAACCAAGGCTGCTCTTAGTCTCATAAAACAACAGCCAGCAGTAAAAAAAATTTTAGAAAACAAAAATACATTTTATTACGAAAGATTTTATTTAGATATAATTTCAGATTTGTCTAAAGAAAAACTATTAACTAAATTAATGATTGCTAGCAAAATACCTGATTTAGATTTTGAAAAAATATTTAAAAAAATACGAACTGTTATTTTAGAAAATATTTACATAGTACCTTCTTCTGATAATTTTTTAACGTTTCAAGGTTATTTAGCTCTTCATTGCTTTATGAATGAATATATTTATTCAGAGACAAATGAAGAAAGTAAAAAAATAAAACTTTTAGAAAAATCAATTCAAGATAAATTTAGAGATGGGAAGCAGCCGCCTTTATTATCAATTTTATGTTTAGCGAGCTATAGATATTTACATAATTATAGTTGGTGTAAGTTAATTATCTTTCCAAATAGTTATAAAAAGATAGAAAAAATATTAATAGATGATTTTAAAACCGAAAATGAACTCTTACTAAATATACCTTCCTTTTCAAAAATTGATAATGAAGTATCAGTTAAGGTTAAGAAGCAATATGAAGAAAATCCCTATCCAAGGTGGGTATCAACACCTTTAAGTATAAAGCCCTCAAATATTTATAAAATAGTACAAAAATCAAATTTAAGAATAGCAGATAAAAATATTATCTCGGTTAAATGTCCAGAAATTTTCATAGCTGGTTGTGGGACTGGACAACAATCAATCTCAGCATCATCTAGATATAAAAACTCCAAGATAATTGCGATTGACCTGAGTATTAAAAGTTTAGCTTATGCAAAAAGAAAAACAATAGAATTAGGATTGAATAATATTGAATATAAACAGGGAGATATTTTAAACTTACCAAAAAATAATAAGAAGTTTGATATCATTGAGTGTACAGGTGTATTACATCATCTGCATAAACCTATGACTGGTTGGGAAGCTCTTGTGGATTTGTTGAAAGTAGGCGGCTTAATGCTAATTGCCTTATATAGTAAAAACGCTAGGGAAGATATAGCACTAATACGAAAAGAAATTGAAGATTATGGTATTCACAATGATGAAACTAGTATGAAGTTATTTAGAAATAAAATAATTAATTCAGACAAACCTCATCATAGAAGAATCGTAGTATCTCAAGATTTTTATAGTTCGAGTGATTTTCGTGATCTTTTATTTCATGAGCAAGAATATCACTTTACTTTAAAAGAGATAAAACAATGTCTTTCTTTGCTTAATCTTGAATTTTGTGGATTTGAGTCACTTGATAACAAAAGTATATTTAAAGAAAAAACATTAGGAGGCAACGATTTATACGACCTTGATAAATGGCATGATTTTGAGCAAAAAAACAGATCCTATTTCAGTGGGATGTATCAATTTTGGTGTCAGAAAAAATAAGTAAAAGCGTCAATATTTTAATTTAAAATCTTAAGAAAAACTAAAAATTAATGCTCTATTAATTACAATTAAACTAAACAAAAATCTATAACAAATCTTAACGTCATATCTAAAAAATTTATTTTTTTTTAATATTGTTTAAAAGGCATCAATTTTGCAGATTTTACTATGATGAAGGATTTAATAGGGAAATTAAATAGGTAATTTAAATATGAGCCAAGCTAAAATACATAATAAATCAACAGAATTAACTATAGAACAATCGCTGCATCGAGCTATTGGGGCGCACCAGGAAGGAAAAATACAAGAGGCTGAAGTTCTTTATCGAACTGTATTAAAATCTCACTCAACTCACCCTGTTGCTAATCATAATCTAGGTGTAATTGCAGTTTCTGTAAATAAAGCTGGATTAGCCTTACCGTTTTTTAAAACTGCAACAGAAGCAAATCCTAAAGTAGAACAGTTCTGGTTAAGTTATATAGATGCTCTTATTAAAGACAACCAATTTGACATGGCAAAACAAGTTTTAAGTAATAAAAAAGTTATAGCATTGCTAGGTAAAAAAATTGATGCATTACAAGTAGAGTTAAATACTAAAAATAAAACATTACAAAATCATAACAAAACAGAAGTGTCACATCAAAGCAATAGCCTTATAAACCCGCCTCAGCACGAATTAGATACACTTCTAAAATATTATCAAAATGGACAATATTTAGATGCAGAAAAACTAGCATTATCCATGACAAAACAATTTCCTAAACATCAATTTCCTTGGAAAGTACTTGGTGCAGTTTACCAGCAAACTAATAAAATATCTGATGCGGTATATGCAAATCAAAGAGCTGTAGAATTAGATCCTAATGATTGTGAGTCTTACAATAACTTGTCAGTTAACCTGAATTCTTTAGATAGGTTAGAAGAGGCTGAAGCAAACTCTAAAAAAGCAATTTTAATAAAATCAGATTTCGCTCAAGGATATTACAACTTAGGTTTAGTTCAAAAAAAAATAGGTAAATTAGAAGAAGCGGAAATTAATTATAGACAAGCAATTAAATTTCAACCAGATCTTGCTCCAGCTTATACTAATTTAGGAAATATATTGCAACAACTGGGTCGATTAGAAGATGCTGTATCTAGCCATTGCAAAGCAATTGAAATAAATGCTGATTATGCCGAAGCGCATAATAACTTAGGGAATACATTTCAAGAACTAGGTAAGCTAAAGGAGGCAGAAGCAAGTTATAAGCAATCAATAAATTTAAGACCAAACTTTGCGGAAACTCACAATAACTTAGGTATTATTTTGCAACAACTTAGTAGATTAGAAGAAGCTGAAATAAGTTTTAGAAAAGCAATTGAAATTAACCCTAAATTTATAGAAGGCTATAAAAATTTAGCAGGGGTTTTGAAATATTTTGATAAATTAAGTGAAGCAGAAGAATGTTATGTAAAAGTGATATCACTTGATCCAAATTATGTCCAAGCTTATGATGAATTAGGAGTTGTTCAACAGGCGTCTGATAAAATAGATGACGCAGAAGAAAGTTATAAGAAGATTATATCTTTAGACCCATTTATTAGACCGATTACGGTAAGTAAGGGTACTAGGTTATTTCGAAGTGGTGACTATGAGAACGCATTAAAATATTATGATAGTTACAATACTCGTGATGCGAGAGCGCGTGCATTAGAAACCTTATATCATTTAGGTAGAATAGAAGAAATTTACCAGAGGCTAGAAATTAATGAAAAGTTAGATGCATCTAATTTAAGTGCTGCGGCATTTGCTTCATTTATTGCTGAAGAGCAACAAAAAGAAACTGCTCATAGTTTTTGTAAAAAACCATTGGATTTTTTATTTTTTTCTAATTTATCTTACCACAAAAAGGATACTAATACATTTATTTCTAACATAATTGAAGATTTAAAAGATATCCCAACTTCATGGGAACAACCTGGTCAATCTGTTAAAATGGGTTTGCAAACTGATGGAGATTTATTCAGATTTCCTAAAGAGAATCTTCATAGCTTAAAAAATATAATACTCAATGAAATAGATTCTTATTATGAAAAATTTAAGGATCAGAAATGTGGATTTATTGAAAAATGGCCTTTAGAAAAAAATATTTTAGGTTGGCATATTATTCTTAAAGAACAAGGTTACAATCATCTTCACATTCATCCCGATGGATGGTTGAGTGGTGTGATTTATTTGAAAGTGGTACCATCTTTAGGTAAAAATGAGGGTGCCATTCAATTTGATATCGGAAAAAAATTTTCTAATGAAAATTATTCTAACACAACTCATAATCCCCAAATAGGGGACATAGTTTTATTTCCATCTTCTCTCTATCATGGAACAATTCCTTTTTCTTCAGATGCTGAAAGGATTATTATATCGTTTGATTTAATGCCAAAAGAAAATCTAAAAAACCTTCAATAATAAAATAAAAGAGTGTTTATAACATTTTAATTATCTTTTAGGAGCCCATTTTGTCCAAAGTCAATATAGATTATTTATTAATTAAAGCGAATAACTATGAACAAGAAGGTGCGTTCAATAGTGCAGAAGAATTATATTCTAAGATTTTAAAAAAATTTCCTAATAATCCTCTGGCCAAGTCAAAGTTGGAAAAAATTAAAATTGATTTAATAGAGAACTTTAATAGTGAACTTTTATTAGCTTATAATAAAGGGGATTTTCAAAAAGTAGCTGAAAAATCAGCAAAACTTACTAAACAATTTTCAGATAAAATTAATTTTTGGAACTTATTAGGTTGTTCAAACATACAACTAGGTTTTTATGAAAAAGCATATGCTGCTTTCTCTTCTGCAAACAAACTATTACCTAATAATTTTAATATTATTAACAATTTAGCTTTTACATTACAGGAACAAGGAAAATTAGAGCTTGCCATTCAATTTTATGAAAAAGTTCTTTTACTGAAACCTGACTATGTTGAGGTTTATAATGCAATAAGTGAAATTTTAAAAAGGCAAGGAAAGTTTATTCAAGCAGTTAATGTATGTAAAAAGGCTATTTCTATTAATCCAAACTTTTTAAATTCTTATAATATAATTGGATCAATTTTAATAGATCAAGGAAATATCGATGAAGCTATTCGATATTTTAAAAAAGCAATTCAAATTGATCCAGAACAAGCAGATGTTAATTATAATTTAGGTGTCGCATACCAATGTAAAAAAATGTTTAAGGAATCTGAGTTTTTCTATAAAAAAGCAATAGATTTTAATTCAAACCTAATAGGTTCATTTATAAACCTTGGATATATTTTACATGAACAAGGATATATCGAAAGATCTATTGAATATTATAGAAAAGCAATAAATTTAAACCCTAATTTTCATGAAACTTACTACAATCTAGGAATTCTTTTTTTTGAAGAACATATGGTTGATAAAGCGATAATTTGTTTTAATAAATGCATTAATTTGAAACCTTACCATAAAAAAGCGCTTTATATGCTCAACCATTCTTTAAAAAATAAAATACCAACAATTGAATTAGACGTTTTATACAAAAATATTATTCAGATGATAGAACTAGAAAATATTACCTCTCCGTCTGACATATCTAAAGCAGTAGTAAGTTTAGTTAAAACAAAGCCGAATATTAGAACTATTTTAAATAAAAATCATGATAAAAATTATGAGAAAGAAATTAAAATTTTATCTAATGAAAAACTTTTAATGAAGTTTATGTGTGTAGGGGTAATTCCAGATATAGAAATAGAAACCAAAATTATGGAATTAAGATCTTCAATTTTGTTAAATATTGAAAAAACATCTTCCGATAATGAAACCTTGATTTTTCAAGAATCTTTAGCCTTTCACTGCTATTTAAATGAATTTATCTATAATATTAAAAGTAAAGAAACAAAGGCATTAAAGAATTTAAAAAAAACATTAGAAATAGAAATTTCAAAGGGTAAAATATCTATTAATAAAATTTTATGTTTAGCTTCATATGTTCCTTTATCAAATTTATTAGGGACAAAAAAAGTTAAATTTATCAACCGTTTTGACAAAATAAAAAAATTTTTAATTGACGATCAAATCACAGAAAAAAAATTATTGTCAGAAATCCCAATTCTTAAAAAGATAAATAATAGTGTTTCTATTAAAGTCAGAAAACAATATGAAGAAAACCCATATCCCAGATGGAATTCTCTTGATTTGAATAAGGATGATACCGTTTTAATTTCGGACTTTATAAAAAAGAGACAATTAAAAGTTTATGATGAAAAAATAAAAAAAATAAAAAATCCAAAAGTTCTTATTGCAGGTTGCGGTACTGGAAAACAATCTATACAAGCTGCATCTTATTATAAAAACTCTGATATATTGGCAATTGATATTAGTCTTAAAAGCCTTTCTTATGCAAAAAGAAAAAGTCAAGAGTTAGGTTATGATAATATAAAATATATTCAGGCTGATATTTTAGATTTAGAAAATATAAATGAAAAATTTGATATTATTGAGTGTACAGGCGTACTACATCACATGGACGATCCAATTGCTGGATGGAAAGTATTATCAAATATTTTAAAAGTCGGTGGATTAATGAAAATTGGCCTTTATAGTAAGTTTGCTAGACAAGATATAACTAAAATACGTAATGAAATTAAACAGTTAAAAATTAATAATGATGTTTCAGCAATAAAAAAATTTAGAAGTGAAATCATAGATTCTATAAAACCTCATCATATAAATATTAAAAATTCAGACGATTTTTATAGTATGAGTAACTTACGTGATCTTTTGTTCCATATTCATGAAAGTAATTTTAAATTGTCTGAAATTAGCAAACATCTCAATGATTTGAATTTATCGTTTTCCGGTTTTGAAGGATGCCCGATGATAAAGGAATTCAAATCTGAAAATTCAGCAAGTGAAGATTTATACGATCTTAAAAAATGGGATCAATTTGAGAAAAAAAATAAGCAAACATTTGCAGGTATGTATCAATTTTGGTGTCAGAAACTTTAAAAAAAATTTTAAAAATTAATTAGCTGATAATGAGTATTTTTTCATTTTTTCAATTAAGGTTGTTCTTCTTAACTTTAATTTGTCGGCAGCTAATGCTACTTTATAGTTTGTTTTTTCTAGTGCCTCTTCTATCAAAACAATTTCTACGTCTTGAAGGTGCCTTCTTAAGTCAATTTCATCATAAAATGTAAACCAATTTTTATAATTTTTAGGATGGGGTAAATAATCTTCTGGGTTCTCAGGTATATCATTGTCTATTAAATCATTAATTCCACTTAAGTCTGCTGTCATATCCCAGATTGCATCTTGTTCTTCAGCTATTGTTGGTACTTTTAGTCTAAGTAAGTTTTCATATATATTAGAACTTGTAATTTCTTTTCCCGGAAAAATAATACATGCTCTTTCAATAACATTTTTTAATTCTCTTACGTTACCTGGCCAGTTGTGCTTGGAAAGTGCTGTAATAGCATCGGGTGTAAAAATTGGTTCGATTGATTTATCTAAATTGAGATTTTTTAACAATGTTGCTTGAAGGCTAGCGATGTCTGTTCTTCTTTCAGCAAGTGAAGGAACATTGATGGGCAAAACATTTATCCTAAAATAAAGGTCGGCTCTAAACTCTCCACTTTCAACTTTTTTTTCTAAATCTCTATGTGTTGCACAAATTAATCTTAAATCAATTTTTATATCTTCAGCTCCGCCAACTCTTTGAATCGTCCTACTCTCTATTGCTCTTAAAAGTTTTGCTTGTAAGGGAAGGGGCATGTCGCCGATTTCATCAAGAAATAAAGATCCTCCACTTGATTGTTCAAATCTTCCCCTTCTAAGTTTGTCAGCTCCTGTAAAAGAACCTTTTTCGTGACCAAACAACTCTGACTCTAAAAGTTCGGAAGGAATGGCTGCACAATTAACAGTAACTAAAGCACCCTTTTTGTTTGAACATTTATGAATCGCTTGCGCAACAATATCTTTACCTGTTCCAGTTTCTCCTAAAATCAATGCAGTACTATCTGTTTGTGATACCATTGCTATTAAGTTCTTCATTGATTTAGTTTCAGAACTCTCACCGTCAATCATTTCATTAAGAGTATCTAACACAGATTTTCTATTGCTTGTTGGGTCTATAAGTTTATCAACTACATTCATTTCACAGCTCGTCAAATAATTGAAAATAAATTAATTTAAAATGTCATAATAATGACTTTTTTAAAATAAAATCAACCAAAGAAATAAAAAAAAGGATATTTGTTCGCACATAATATAACTCAAAAAATTTAATAACATGATTTGGCAAGGTTCTTGCTTCTTTAATTCATCGATTATGAGGAGTTATAAATGAGTCAGATTATTGTAGTTAATAATAATTTAAAAATTGCAAATAATTTATGCAATTTACTTGAAAACAGAGATGTGACAGTCATTAAGGCTGGATCAGGTAGTTCAAAACCTGATTTGCTTGGAATTGACCTTGTTGGGTATAACGCAGATACCATTGTATGTTCGGATACTTTTGAAAAGGAAATAGGAGGCTCGTCAAAATTAGTTGCATTTGCTAGACAATCCAAATTATCTAAAGTTATTATAATTGGTGATAAAAATTTAATAAACGGTATTGAAATTAAAGATGAATTAGGTGGGGCTTTAAAAAGAATAACGATTTCAGACTTTACTGACGCATATTCATTAGAGTTAATTTTTAATATTTGTTGTCCAAACGTTTCATTTTCTGCTGGGGATGTTAAGACATTTGAGTTGTTATCTCTTGCTAGGAGAGTTGCTAACACTGACGTAACCGTATTTATCAATGGTCCTACAGGTTCCGGAAAAGAAGTATTGGCAAACTATTTACATGAAAATTCTAGTAGAAAAGAAGAACCATTTGTAGCAGTTAATTGTGCAGCTATTCCTGAAAACATGTTGGAGGCTATTTTGTTTGGTCATGAAAAAGGTGCTTTTACAGGTGCTTCTAATGCAAACAAAGGAATTTTTAGAGCTGCTGATAAAGGCACATTACTTTTAGATGAAATTTCAGAAATGCCTTTGTCTTTACAGGCAAAACTCCTGAGAGTTTTACAAGAAAGAAAAGTCACCCCAGTAGGAGGACAAAGAGATATTGAGGTTGATGTAAGAGTTTTAGCAACCTCAAATCGTGATATGGCATCTGAAGTTAATCAATCAAGATTTAGAGAGGATTTATATTATAGGTTAAATGTTTTTCCACTTCAGACTAAAAAATTATCTGACAGGAAAGATGATATTCTTCCTATTGCTATTAAAATATTAGATAAACACAGCAAAGAAGAAGGAACTGTTCCTTTTATCACTGCAAATGCAAGAGATTTACTCTTAAATCACAACTGGCCTGGTAATGTAAGGGAATTAGAAAACACACTTCAAAGAGCATTGGTATTGTGTGGGGGACAATCTATAGATCATACATCTATAATGATTGATAAATCATTATCAAATATAAACGAAACATTATCAGTTGATTCACTTGCTGATCAATTGGCATTTGCAAAAGCAACTTAAAAAAGGATAAATGAAATGCAGGTATCAAATCAAAATAGTAGTGTTTCAAGTCTTGCTAGACAAAATATATTAGAAAAAGCTAATCAGGCCTTTTCTGGTGGTGAAAGAGCAGAAGATTTTTCTAAAAAGATAAATGATGCTATTAATTCTGTTGCAGATAGTCAGAATAAAGCCTCTGAAATAACTAAGGACTATGAGTTAGGAAAAGAAACTGATTTAACAAAAGTTATTATGCAACAGCAGATTTCTAGCATCGCATTTCAAATGACTTTAAATGTAAGAAATAAAGTTTTGAGTTCTTATAAAGACATAATGAACATGCCCGTTTAATTTAATTTGATTAGGAAAAGAAAATGGCAGAAGCAACAACTAATAATAATATAGCTGGAATTAATCAAGGTACAGGAATGATAAGTAGGATATCTTCATCTATTTCAAATGTTAGAAAGATGACTGCCGACCCTGCTGTTCAAAAATCAATTCCCTTGATATTTGGAGTTATTGTAGCTTTTATTGGTTTAATTGTATTTTTTACAATGCAGAAACCTGATATGACAACTTTGTTTGCGTCTCTTCCTGAAAGTGAAAAATCTGCTGTTATTCAGACTTTAAAACAAAATGGAGTAAATGTTTCATTGAACCCTTCAACCGGTGAACTAATTGTTCCGGTCAAAGATTATCACCAATCTAGAATGCTTTTGGCGGGTGAAGGTTTGCCATCTTCTGTTCCAGATGGTTACGATAATCTGAGCGATATGCCTATGGGTACTAGTCGTTCAGTTGAAGCTGTAAGAATTAAACAATCTCTAGAAGCAGAACTATCAAGATCTATAAATTTTATTTCAGGTATAAGCTCTGCAAGAGTTCATTTAGCCGTTCCTGAGAAAACAGTTTTTGCTAGAGAGGTTGCTTTACCATCCGCTTCTGTGTTTGTAAAATTATCAAACGGAAGATCACTTGGTAGACAACAAATACAATCAATTGTTCATTTAGTAGCATCTTCAGTACCAAATTTACCTTCCGAAAATATCACTGTAGTAGATCAGTTTGGTGAACTTTTATCAAAACCATCAAGTGATGCAGCTGCATCGGCATCAAATGAACAAATGTCTCAAACGATGAGATTGGGTGAAATATATAAATCTAGAGTTATATCACTTTTAACTCCTATAGTTGGAGCTGGAAATTTAAAAGCTGAAATAAATGTAGATATGAACTTTACTAAGAGAGAAATAACAGAAGAATCAGTTGATCCAAAAGGTAATGCATTAAGAAGTGAACAAACTTCTTTAGACGAGAGTGCTAATCCAGAAGCAAGAGGTATTCCTGGAGCCTTATCTAATGCACCTCCTCTGGCACCAGATTTAAACAAAGAAGTTCCAGAGGGCCAAGGAGCAGGCACGAACTTAAAACAGAGAAGTCAAACTTCTGTTAAGAACTACGAAGTTAGTAGAAAAGTAGAGACAACTACTGCTCAATATGGTGAAATTAAAAAAATTAAGGCGGCTGTTATTATTCGAGAAAAGAAAGTATTAACACCGGAAGGTATATTTGCCTTTGAAAAACTAAGTAAAGAAAAATTATTTGAAATTAAATCTTTAGTTCAAGAAGCACTGGGTTTTGACGAAATCAGAGGAGATAGCGTCACTGTTACAAGTAGTCCTTTTGTGGATATTCTTGAGGCAGATGTAGTACCCTGGTATGAAAACAATTCTATAAAAGAGATAATACAACAGGTTGCAACCGTATTAATTTTAGCTATCGTAATATTTGGGGCATTACATCCTCTATTAAAAAGAGTTTTGGTTCCTGTAGGTTACTCGTCTGGAGCAGGTTCAATGGTCAGCGATGAGGATGATGAAGCTGATGACAAAATCGAGGTTCAAGAGGGTGAATCACTTGAGGATATTAAAGCAAAACTTAAACCTAAGAAGTCTGCTATTTCTGCAGAAATGTTAGATACAGCAAACACCTACGACGATAAAGTGGCTGTAATAAGAATGATTGTCGGAGATGAAGCGGGAAGAGTTTCTAGCGTTTTCAAAGGTATGATGGAAAAAGATTCTTAGAAAGTATATAGAAAGTAGGGTATTACAATGGCTGAAGCAGCAAAACAAAAAGCACCTAAAGCAAACGAAATCTACCAAGGATTAACAGGCACCCAAAAATGTGCAATTTTAATGATGTTAATTGGAGAAGATGAAGCTGCAGAAATCATGGGTAACTTATCCCCAAAGGAGGTACAGGTTCTTGGGACTGCTATGTATTCTGTTCAGGGGCTTGGCCAAGATACTGTAAATCTAGTTTTAGATGAGTTTTTAGCAATTATAAAAGCTCAAACTAGTTTAGGTATTTCCGGAGGAAGTTATATTAAAAATGTTATGACAAAATCGTTGGGTGAAGATAAAGCTCAAACAGTTTTAGGTAAAATTACGCCGGCTGATAGTAATAAAGCTATAGAGATACTTGACTGGCTTGATGCAAGGTCAATTACTGACTTAATCATTGATGAGCACCCACAAATAATAGCTTTGATTATATCATACTTAGAACCTGCTACTGCATCAGATGTATTGAACTTTTTGCCTGAAAACAATCAAGCAGATATTATAAGAAGAATTGCAACCCTTCAAACTGTTCAACCGGAAGCTTTAAAAGAATTAGATAGGGTTATGCAGAAGGTTTTTTCATCTAATGCTAGTCTTAGGGCTAGTAAAGTTGGAGGAGTACCTGCAGCTGCAAAAATTATGAATTTTATTAGTGGAGACGGTGAAGCTAAAATAATGAAAGAAATATTGAAAGAGGATAAAGCTCTTATGTTAGCCATTCAAGATAGTATGTTTGTATTTGAAACTTTACTACTTTCTGATGATAAGTCTTTACAGACACTTTTACGTTCTGTTGAGGATGATCTAATCATTTTAGCTCTTAAAGGTGCAGATGAAGAATTAAGGAAAAAATTATTTGGATGTATGTCTCAACGTGCTGCTGCAAATATTCAAGATGAAATGGAAGCTTTGGGTCCTGTAAGATTAACAGAAGTTCAAGAAGCTCAAAAACAAATTATTGCAGTTGCTAGGCGTATGTCTGACGAAGGTTCTATTGTATTAGCTGGCCGTGGTGGTGACGATTATGTTTAGAGGTGAGAGATAAATAACTATGTCTTTAAAAATGAAATATGAAGATGAAAAAAATAACACTAATAATGAAAACGTTATTTCTCTTGATAATGATCGAATAAAGTCTGTTCTCAAAACACAGTCTCAGGCTATTTTTCAGGATAAGAACATTTCAAATAACTCTAACTTTATTAAGAAATCTTTAATTGATATTGCTCTCGATTTTGAAACTAAAAAAGAAAATAAGAATAACGTATCAAATGAAACTATATCTGAAAACGTAAGTTTAAATGAAACAGATACTTATGAATCAAAAACACAACAGAATGAAACATTAGATGAAACCGATAATAATGACAGCTTACAAACTCCTAAAGAAACTCTATCAACTAGTGAAAGTACAGACGAAAAAGATTTATTAAATGAAGATAAGGTTGAAGGTCAAATAGATTTAGCTAAAGATAAAAATTCTGAAGATATTATAAATAACCAGAGTACAATCAAAAACCAATATAATGAAGAGCAAGTAAAAGATGAATTAAGTGACGATAATAACAAAAAAACAGATCTTAAATCAGAAGATAAAAAAGACGAAGAAAGTTCAATTCAAGCTTTAGAAAACAATACGGAAGAAACACAACAAGCACTCAACTCAGTAAGAGATGCGGTGTCTCAATCAATCAATAAATCAGATAATGAGACTGCTCAAACAACTGAAAATGTAGATCTAAATTCAGGTGAAGTAGGAAAAGCTATTGTGAAAGACATAGAAGATTATAGGTCAATTTTTTCATCTTTATCTAGTATGAGTGAAAAAGCAATATATGATGCTATGGAAAATAAAATTCTCGATATAGCTAATGAACTGGCTGGTTACCAAATTGATAAAATGCCAGATAAATACGAAAAAAAAATAAAGACATTCTTAAAAAACATTAATTGTTTTGAAGAAAAAATAACAATTGAAGTGAATGACAAAGATTTAGAAGCACTTTCAAAAATAGAAGATTTTCAAAATATTAATCAAAAATCACAATTTGTACCTAACAAAGATATTTCTAGAGGTGACATAGTGCTTAATTGTGACGGTATGCACTATTCAGAAAAAACTTTTAAAAAAGATTAAAACGTAATTATTGAGATAGTGAAATGAATTTTGAAACAAAATTATTAGATAATATTTCAGAAATAAAAAGGCGCAAATTGATAGTTAGTTCTGGAAGAGTTAATCGTTTTGATGGCAATGTTTTATATTGTGACCCTTTTCCTGCTCCTATTGGAAGTTTATGTATTGTTAAAGATCAAATGGGTAAAGAAATCCTGGCAGAAATCGTTAGTTTTGATCAAAATCATAATATGCTAGCAATTTTAGAACCTTCGTCACATATTGTGACTGGATGTGAGGTTTGGCTGCATGATGATGGCAGGTTTATAGATGTTGATGACACATTATTAGGTAGGGTAACCGATGCTTTTGGGAAGCCTCTTGATGATAAACCGTTAGAGACAATAAATAATAAATGGCCATTAATGGGTAAAGTAATGAACCCACTCAAAAGAAGTTTAATAAAGAAACCATTAGATGTAGGCGTAAGAATTATTAATTCTTTATTAACTGTTGGACAAGGTCAAAGATTAGGAATTATTGCTGGTTCAGGTGTTGGTAAATCAGTATTGCTAGGAATGATGAGCAAATATACTGATGCTGATGTTGTCGTGATTGCATTGATTGGAGAAAGGGCCAGAGAAGTAGGGGCAATGGTAAATGAATTATTCAACGATGAAACAGCAAAAAAAATAACTGTTGTTGCAGTTCCTGCTGATAGATCCCCTTTAATGAGAATAAGAGCAGCAAACAGGGCTACTGCGATTGCTGAATATTTTAGAGATCAAAATTTGAATGTTTTACTTATTATGGATAGTCTTACCAGAATAGCCCATGCTAAAAGAGAAATAGGTTTGTCCTTAGGAGAAACTGCTACATCAAAAGGTTATCCGGCTTCTGTTATTTCTATGATACCAAACTTAATTGAAAGGACAGGTACAAGTGATAAGGGTGAAGGAAGTATTACGTCATTTTATACAATTTTAGCCGATGGTGATGATAATAATGATCCAGTTGTTGATACTGCAAGAGCTATTCTTGATGGGCATATAGTACTGAGTAGATCAAATGCTCAAATGGGAATTTATCCTGCTGTCGACATTTCACATTCAATAAGTCGAGTAATGAATGACTTAGTATCTTCAGAACATTCTAACGCAACAAAGCTATTTAGAAAACATGTCAGTAATTATATTGAAAATAAAGACTTATTATTAATGGGAGGGTATTCCCAAGGACAAGATAAAGATCTTGATGACGCAATATTAATGTGGCCAAAATTAATAGACTTTATATCTCAACCACATGACCAAAAAGCAGATTTTGAAAGTTCAAAAAATCAATTATTACAACTCTATAAATAGGTTAAGGTATTGTTAAAAAAAATAAAAAGATTTGAGCGTTTAGCAACGCTTAGAAAAAGAGATATTTCTAAAGAAGTTAGTAATTCTGTCTTATTACAAACTGAAATAGTTAAAAATAATAATTTGATCGAACAAATAGATACTATTATGGATAATGGCAAAGCAGAAAATTCAAATAAAATTATTAGTTCTGGTTATTTTAAAAATAATGCACAATTGTTAAGTACTCTTCAAAACCAGAAGAATATTGCTGATAATAGAAATAAATATTTATTAAGTGAGAAAAAAATTATCCAACAAAAAATTATTATGAATAATGTAAAAAAAAACAAAGCGGAAGAAAAAACTATTGAATATAAAAAAAATTATCTTAATGAATTAGATAAAAAAAACTTTAGCTAATTTTTTTTCATAAAACTATATTTTGATAAATGGCATTATATTTGCATTTTTATAAAAAATATGGATCATAAACATGAATATTATTACAGACATAAATACAAATATTGAGCCATTTTCAGGATTAAAAGGAACCGATGAAGAAAGTTCCATTTTAAGTTCCTTATTTTCTATTAACGTTAATAGTGAAGAAATAGTTTCTGAAAAAGATTTAATAGATAAAGAATTTTGCTTTGAAGATGATGACGTTAAAATCATTGAATATATTTCTAATATTATTTCTGATTTTGAGACAAAAAAAACCAGCTTGCCCAATGTAAGTCAAATTGAAAATAAAATAAAATTAGATACAAGTTTAAGTGAAATAGATAAAAATAAAATTTTGAATATAATCAAGTTAGATTTAACAACACCAAAAGAAATCAAATTAGATATTTCTATCAACCAAAACTCAAAAAATTTATTATCTAAAAAAACCTCAAAATCTTTTGAGACTAAATCAGAAAATATTAAACCAGTAGTTAATGAAAAAAATACAACTAATTTAAATAAATTAAAAAATATCAATGACGTTAATTTAAATCAGAGTAAAATTAATAATAAAGATCAGGAAAAGTTAGTTAATAATCTACCTAAACAACAAAGTAATAAGAATAAAAAATTATCTCTTAACTACCAACATTCTTCATTTGTTAAAAAAATAAAAAAAAATAACCACCCTAATAAAATATATGACTTAACTAAAGTAAGTAAAGTTGAACAAAATCAATTAAATAACGTATCTTCTCAGTTAAGTATAAAACTCAACAATAATGTCTTATTAAATCATTTAAATAGTCAAATTAGTGAAACACATCAAAAAAATAAAATTAATGAAACAAAAATAAATAATAATCAAAACATAAATATTAACCAAGTAAATCAAATTAATACTTCTAATAATTATTCCTTTAATGGTAATACTTCTTTCTCAAATAGTGGATACAACTCAGTTTTAGAAAATTTTCTTGATAATCTTGATTTAACTCAAAAAGGATGGACATCCAAACTTGTATCTAGGATAGAAAACTCACTTGCAGATGGTGGAGGAGAAATAGAATTTAACCTCAAGCCTAAAAATCTAGGTATGCTAAAAGTGTCGGTTACTTTAAAAGAGGGAATAGGAAGTGTAAAAATTATTACTGAAAACAGTTTTGCTACAACGGCTTTAACACAAAATGAAACTTACCTTCAAAAACTTTTTAACGATCAAGGAATAAACTTAGATTTTTCAGCAAAAAATGAAAATCAAAATTTTGGATCACAAAATCATTTTAATCAAAATTCAAATAATAAAAATCAAAATCAACATTTAACAACCGAGAAAAAAATTGAAGTTATAGATGAAAATAATGCTGAACAGAATTCATCTAGACATATAATAAATGTAATTGCATAATTAATTATAAACATATAGTGAGATAAAAATGGCAGATGAAGTTGAAGAAGAAGAACCAAAAAAAAGTGGCCTTGTAAAAATTATTATTTTTGTTGTGGCAGGTATCTTACTTATAGTTGTAGGCTTAGGTATAGGTTACTTTATGTTTGGAGGCGAACCAGAGCCAGATCCTTCAGCTGAAGTTAACCAAATTATAGAAGGAAAAAATTCTAAGGCTAAAGAGACTGAAGAACAAAAGGAAAATGAAGAAGGTGAAGTTGAAGGTGAAGACGGTCTTATAAAAAAGAATGTTAAGTCTATCCCAGAAGTAGATAGTTATGAGACTACATATTTTGAATTTCCTGGAGATTTTACAACTAACTTAAAAGGCAGTAGAAAGTTTTTACAACTTAGCGTTGGTGTTTCAACTCAATACGATGAAAAGGTCATGGAAGTTGTGGATTCACATCAATTAGCCTTACGATCTGAAATTCTTTCAACTGTAAGTGATTTTTCTGAAGAAGATATATCAGGAAGCGATGGCAAGAAAAAGCTTTCAGATAGGCTTCTTGTTGTACTTAATGCGAAATTAGAGACTTTAAAAGAATTTCCTGGTATTGAAGATGTTTATTTCACAGCTTTTATATTACAATAATTTAGGTTATTAATTACTATGTCTAATACATCTCGTAAATTATCTTCTGACGAAGTTTCTGCTTTAATGGAAGGTCTCCAATCTGGAGAGATAACCGCAAATTCTGGACTTAACAACGATGTTGAAGTTTCTGATTTTACCTTTGGTTCAGACAATCTTGAACTCTTAGGTGATTATTATGCTTTAAGATTAATTAACGAAAGATTTGCTAGGTTAGTCAGAAGTATATTTTTACCAATGATAAGAATGCAGCCCAAGATCAATCCATTTCCTCCAGAAGTAAAAACTTATGATGAGTATAGTGCTGGTCTTAATAGTTTTATGAGTTTGACAACAAGTAGAATAGATGAATTAAGAGGTTCGATGTTACTTGTTCTGGAACCATCATTTATAAGCGTTTTAACAAACTGCTACTACGGTGGCAAGTTGGCTAATTTTCCATCGACTAAATCAGAATTTACTGCAACGGAAGATAGAATAATTGAAATAGTTTCGGAGGGTATGGCGCAATGCCTGCAAAACGCCTGGAAGGATCTTATGCCTATTACAATTAGACATCAAGCTAGAGAAATAAATCCACAATTTGCCACCTTAGTTGAATCAACAGATTCAGTAATTATATGTTCTTTCGTAGTACAACTCCCAAACATTGACTCTGCTTCATTTGATATAATATATCCGTTACAAACACTTAAACCAATTGCATCTCTTCTGCGCTCTCGAGTTCAATCAGATGTTATTGATGATGATACAAGTTGGAAAGACAGATTAGAAAATTCTATAATGAATGTTCCTCTTCCTATTTCAGCTATTTTAAGCGAACCGTCAGTTTCACTTTCAGAGTTAATTAAATTTAAGGAAGGTGATATAATTAATCTCCCTCGTGTTGATGGAGTTGATTTTTTAGTAGATGACAAAATTTTATTTAAGGCAGAAATTGGAGAAACTAATAGTCAAGTAGCAGTTAGTTTAAAAGATAGATTATAATATCCTAGGAGTATTTAAATGGCAGAAAACGAAACTACAACAGCAGATACCCAAAAAATGTCAGATAGTACAGGCATAGAAAATCTAAAGGTTCTAGAAAATATAGAAGTTAAACTTACTGTTGAAGTTGGATCAACAGAAATGAAAATAAAAGATTTACTTAAATTAAATGAAGGTTCTGTAGTTGAACTAGACAGATTGGCTGGTGACCCATTAGACATTTTAGCTAACGGTGTAAAAATTGCCAGAGGCGAGGTTGTAATGGTGGGTGAAAGATTTGGTATTAGGTTTACTGAGGTTACTAACCCAGAAAATCGTGTTCAAAAATTATAATTTACAAAAAATTGACACTTAAAAAACAAAATTCAATAAAATCAAAGGGTTATTATTTCTAATATATTGGCATGTTTCTTGCTTCTGTAATCTAAATTTAGAGGAAGTATTAAAATGTCACAGACAGTTCCAGATTTTACAACTGCTATAGTTACTATTTTATTTTTATCAGTATTAGCAATTGTAGCTTACATTATTAAGATAAAAAGTAGTTCCCTAAAAAAAATTATTAAAAAACAAGATGATCTTGAAATTTCAAGCCAATTAACATTACGAAATGGTTACTTGGCATATATTTTTAAGGTTGGAAATGAGAGTTTTTTCTTTGTTGGTCATAAAACTGGTAGAGGTTCTCTAGAACAAATCAAAAGTAATATTTCTTCAGAAGAAAAAAGCAATAATTTTAATTTCGAGAGTTTATCTAATGATAAACCTAAAATATCAAATAAAGTTATAAGTGATGCCACCAAAGAAAAAAAACCATTACAACATGTGAATATATCAGATCTATTGACTGCTCATAAAAAGGGAGGAACAGATGCTTAAGGCAATATGTCCCCAACCTAGTAAAAGAGTTTCTTTTATAAAAAATAAAGAATTTAGTTTAGATCTTTTTAAGACAATGGTAACAATTCTATCTTTTTCTGCAGCTATATTTATTGTGAGCGGCGTCTCAGTTCAGGCATTTGCCGAAACAGGATTTTCTGGATTTCCTGCATTAAATGTTTCTTCAAATGGTAATACAACTGAATATTCGTTTCCCTTGCAGATTTTATTGTTAATGACCGGGTTAACGGTACTCCCATCCTTAATCTTAGGCATGACAAGTTTTACAAGAATTATAATTGTGATGTCAATTCTTCGTCAAGCTTTGGGTACTCAACAAACACCGCCTAACCAAGTTTTAATAGCTATTTCATTATTTCTTACATTTTTTATAATGGCGCCAACTTTTAATAAAGTTTATGACAATGCTGCACTACCTTATATGGATAAAACTTTACCTGCAGATAAAGCCCTTGAAACAGCTAGTATTGAAATGAAAAGTTTTATGGTAAAAAACACAAGAAAAAGTGATTTAATTATGTTCTCAGAATTAGCAGGGTTAGGTAAATTTGATAAAGTTGCAGATATTCCATTTCGAATTGCTTTACCTGCTTTTATGACAAGTGAACTTAAAACAGCATTTCAAATTGGTTTTCTATTATTTTTACCATTTTTAGTCATAGATATGGTGATTTCTTCTATTTTAATGTCTCTAGGAATGATGATGTTGTCTCCAATGTTAGTTGCACTTCCTTTTAAGTTATTGTTGTTCGTACTTGTAGATGGATGGAGTATGACCGTTGGATCATTAGTAAGCACGTTTGCCGCAGGATAATTAGTATGAGCTTTGATGAAAATGTAAGCATGTTAAGTATGGCATTTTACCAAGTATTATTAGTTGCTGGTCCAATATTAGCACTCGCCCTAGGAATAGGTCTTTTTATAGGAATTATTCAGGCTGCAACTTCTATTAATGAAATGACTTTGAGCTTTGTGCCTAAGGTAGTAATTGTAATGTTAGGAATAGGATTATTAGGTAATTTCTTTATGATGGGATTAGTTGATTATTTTAATTTTATTTTTGACCAGGTTGCTGGTGTAGGACAAAACTAAAATTGAAAGAAATGTAAAATGAACATTACAGAACTTGGTTTACCTGGAATAGATTTATTTAATTTATATCAATATTTAATAATTTTTTTTATTGCTTCATTGCGTGTTTCTTCATTTATAATTAGTGCCCCTTTTTTTTCCAGCAGCGGCTTTCCCTTACAGATCAGAATAGTAGCAAGTATTAGTATTACAGCTTTCTTATTTCCTGTTTTAAAAGTTCCTGACATTCTACAGCTAGAAGGATTTAATTTGTTTCTCTTAATCTTATCTGAAATAGGTATTGGTCTTTCAACAGGGTTAATTTTAAGTATTTTATTTTCAGCTGCCTATGTAGCGGGTGAAAAAATTGCTTCTACTGCAGGTCTGTCAATGTCGACTATGGTTGATCCACAATCTGGAGGTCAAACAGTTGTTTTAAGTTCAGTCTTATCGTTGTTTCTCATTTCAGTTTTTTTATCTTTAGATGGACATTTATATTTGATTAAAATGATTATAGAAAGTTATGTATATTTACCTATTGGAATAACTTTGAATTTCTCAGAAGTAAGTCAAATTGGAATAGACACATTTGGTGAAATGCTTTATCTAGCTGCTCTAATCAGCCTTCCAGTTGTAGGTGGACTTCTTTTAATACAAGGCTCTATTGGTGTGATAACACGCTCTGCACCTTCGCTGAACCTATTTTCTTTTGGATTTCCAATAGCATTAATAAGTTTATTTATTTTCTTATATGCTGGAGTAGGGCCCATTTCAAATGCTTTTTCTGATCTTACTGGCACTGCTATTAATTTAATTGACAACATACTTCATTCACCAACAAAGAGAATTTTTTAAAAATGGCTGAAGACGATAGTTCACAGGATAAAACGGAAGAACCTTCCCAACGAAAGTTAGACAAAGCTGCTGAAGATGGTCAAGTTTTATCATCTAAAGAAATGTTTGTTTTTACTACGTTAATTATGGGTTTAATGGTTCTTACTTCTATTCCTTTTTTTGCACGTGATTTTTTATCGATCTGGAAGACTTTTTTCTTATTTGATTTAGATTATATAAAAAATGTTTCTCCAATAATTGGTATAGCCAAGCTATTAAAATATGTTATTAACATAACCCTTATTATAGGTGTTCCTATAATACTAACAATCTTGATAACCCAAATGGCAGTTGGAGGCATTAATTTTGCTCCTAAAGGGTTCCATTTTAAATCTAACAGGATAAACCTTTTAAGTGGTTTAAAAAGGATATTCTCATCTAAAGGGTTAGTTGAGTTAATTAAATCGCTATTTAAAGTTGGACTGCTTGGTGGCATAACATATGCCATAATATATTTTAATATTAAGGATATACTTTATCTTTCAGAAAGAAATCTATATTCAGCTTTATCAAACCTTTTAAGTAATTTTCCACAATTGATAATTTCACTGCTAATAGTTTTAGGGTTTATAGCAATTTTTGACTATATATGGCAAAAATATACACATGTAGAGAAGTTAAAAATGACCATTAAGGAAGTTAAAGATGAAAATAAAGATACAGACGGTTCACCAGAAGTAAAACAAAAAATACGAAGATTACAAAATGAAATTTCTAATAGGTCAGCATCTCAAACAACTGCATTAGACAATGTTAAAGATGCTTCGGTTATAATTACGAACCCTACTCACTTCGCCGTTGCTATTAAGTATGAAGTAGGTGAAGCTGGTGCCCCAGTCATCTTGGCAATGGGTAGAGGAATGATTGCAGAAAAAATTATAAAACTAGCAGAAGAAGCTGATGTAACTGTCTTTCAAAGCCCTCTTCTTGCTAGAGCAATTTATTTTACTGGGGAAATAGGAAAAGAGATTTCAGAAAGTTTATATTCAGCTATTGCATCTGTTCTAGCATATATTTTTAAAATTGAAAGAGGTGAAGAAACTGATTACCCTGATTTTGATATACCAAACGAATTGAATTTTGATGAATATGGAAAAACAATAAAATAATATATAGAGGTTTATGTGAAAAGAAAAAAAACTTTTGGACAAATTATTATAACAGCAATGTTTATTTGGTCTGCTTTGTTATGTCATTTTGAAGCAAGTACTCTAAGAGAAGAAGGTGACATGCCAAATGCACTTTTATATTGGTTTTTTGCCTTTACAGCTTTAATGGGTTCAATGCGATTTAAAATTGCTGAATTCGTATATTGGATAATTAGATACAAAAACAACGTCAAAAAATAAAGTTTAATTATGGTTATAACTAACAAAAATTTAAATAAGAGAGTTACATGTAATAGATGTGTCTATTTCTATATAACTTATAAGAAACAGCGTCCTTGGGGCTGTAAAAAATTTGGTTTTATTTCAAAGTATAGTCCATCCATGGAAGTTTTTAATACAACTGGTATAGAATGTGCATATAAGATAGATAAAATAGATAAAATTTACAAATAATATTTATTTAATAGTTTATAGGATGAAGAAATGGATACTAAAATAGAAGCTGTTCAGGAAAGTATAAAATTAGCACTAGATGCCGCTGATGCAGCAACTGATGTAACTTCAGAATATAATAAAGTAAAAAAAGCACATGCTATATTGGAGGCTAAAGTGAAACAAATTCATAAATATACAACAGTAGTGTTTGTCTCCTCTATTATTTCAGGTTTAGTCGTAGTTGCTGTAAGTGCATTCTTGTTTATGCAATCTTCTAATAAATTAAGTAATATGACAGAAACTAGCAGAGAAGCATTAGTTGTATTTGCAGAAAACGTTGATGGAGTAAATTCTTCTTTAAAAAATCTTGACAACGCGATTAAAGAACAGGGTGATTTATTAAAAATTAATAAAAAGTTAGTTGATACACTAGGTCAGATAGAAATAAGAGTTAAAAAATCTAACGATAACACAGTCGGTGAATTACGACTGATTACAAAAACCTTAATAACTGAATTGAATAAAAACACTCAAGTAAACATTGAAAATAATAAAAAATTAAATGCAAATCTAGGAAAATTAAATCGAGCTAATAGTAAAACTATATCAAAGGCAATAAATCAGATTAGTAATAAAGCTATATACAAACAAATTGTTGCTAATCAAGCAATACAAGCACAACAAATTTCAAGACTTGTTAAACAAAATAATAATGTGCTAGGAAAAATTGCTGATAAAACTAGCAGAATAAAATATCCGTGATTAACTAAAAACTTTCTGTGAGTAATAACTAAATGTCAGAAGATACTATCTTAGATAAAAAATTTTTACGAATTAAATCCATAAGAACATCATCAAATGCTTTTGTAATGAAACTACAAGAAGGTGATATTATTCTATCACTTGATGGCGAACTAGTGAATATATCTTATGAAGGTTTTTCTAAGGAGTTAAAAGATATTAAAAAAAGTAAAATTTTAACATTATATAGAGATGGAGTATTTTTTAATACTTTTGTTAATGGCCCTTTAGGCGTGATTTGTGAGGAAGTTAACTCAGAATCCATTACTGATTTAAATAGTTACAAACCTATAAATAATATAGATTCACACAAATTTTATCAACAATTTGAAGTTTTTCAAAAAGGAGGAAGTACAGCTATCTTAATGAGTACTTTTCCTAGTATACTAGCAAGTCTAGCTCCACCTCTATGGATGATACAAAATAAACTTTGGAATTTTTTTGGAATATCACTGGTTTTTTATATTGTACTTTTGATGATATCACCTTGGTTGTTTTTCATTGGTTGGATATTGAAATCTTGGTATGTAGGTAGTTCTCAGATAGATATATTAAGATTTTTTTATAGATTAAATAATTATAGGTTAAGTTTAATATTTTGTGCAATTAATGAAAAAGAAGCGCAAGAAACAGCAAGAAAATTTGACGGTAAAATTGATTTTTATTACTCTTACCTAGATCCTGTTGTTTTAGACGATTAATTCTAATATTCAATGTGTTTTAATTCTATTGTTTCACCTTTATAGATAGCGTTTATATCTATAAAATTCACTATGGATTTAGCAACCATTATTGGATCTTGACTATTATTAATATCTGCACCCGGAAATGCCTTTTTTCTTAATTTTGTGTTTGTCGCACCTGGTTCAATTGTGCAAATAGAAAAGTTATTATGTTTATTTTCTAGTGACCATATCTCTATCATATGATTAAGTGCCGCTTTTGAAATGGAATAAGCTCCCCAAAATGGTTTTGGTTTTGAAGAAACTGAAGAAGTTAAAAAAAGAGCTTTAGGGTTATTGCTTTTTTTTAACAATGCATCAAAAGAACGAATTAATCTATGATTACTAATTAAATTAACATTTAAAACTTCTAAAAACTCCTCATTACTTTGATGATGAAGTGGGCTTAATGTGCCTAAAATTGCAGCGTTTGCAATCAAAATATCCAATCTTCCCCAACGTTTAAAAACTTCTAATCCTAAATTATCAATACCTAAAAGATCAGTCATATCCAATTGAACAACAGTGCAGGTCCCACCATTAGCAATTATTGTATTTTCTGTATTAGTTAAATTGGATAAATATTTATCTGTAATAATTACATGTACATTCTTATTTGCCAACTCAATCGCTATGGCAGCCCCTATACCTTCGCCAGCACCAGTTATTAAAGAATTTTTTTTATCTATGATCATTTGTAGAGTTTATTTTTAATATTTCTGAAATATCTATTGGATATTCTCCAGTAAAACAATGATCAGTAAATTGAGGTGATTTTTTGTTTCTTTCTTTGCATCCCATAGCTTTGTAAGTTCCATTTAAAGATAAAAAAAACAATGACTTTGCCCCAACCAATTTTGTCATTTCTTCAATATTTGACTTTGATGCAATTAATTCGTCATAATTTGGTGTGTCAATTCCATAGAAATCAGGATGCTTTATAGGGGGACATGAAATACCTAAATGCACTTCTTTAGCTCCAGCTTCATAAACCATTTTAACAATTTTGCTTGCTGTTGTTCCTCTTACTATTGAATCATCTATTAAAATCACTCTTTTATTTTCAATGCAAGATCTGTTTACACTATGTTTAAGTTTAACACCAAATTGACGGATAGATTGAGACGGTTCGATGAATGTACGACCTACGTAATGACTCCTTATTATACCAAGTTCAAAGGGAATAGATGATTTTTGAGAAAAACCCAAAGCTGCAGAGACACCAGAATCGGGTATTGGTACCACAACGTCAGCTGAAATATTATTCTCTTTAGCTAACTCAATGCCTAAAGATTTTCTGTAAGTGTATACGGTTTTATCACCAACTATACTGTCTGGACTTGCAAAATAAATTCTTTCAAAAATACAAGGTCTTTCGGAAATATTTTTAAATGGTTTAATAGATTCTATCCCTTGTTCAGTAATTACTACAATTTCACCATTTTCTATGTCTCTGACATATTTAGCCCCTATCATGTCTAAAGCACAAGTTTCTGAGGCCAGCACTGGTGATCCGTCTTTATCACCTAATACTAAGGGCCTTATACCAAAAGGATCTCTTACTCCTATCAATTTTTTGTTTGTTAGTATTACTAATGAATAAGCTCCTTTAATCTGGTTAAGAGTATCAATCAGTTTATCTATTAGTTTTTTTTTGTTCGAGCGGGCAACTAATTGTAAAATAATTTCAGTGTCAGACGATGTTTGAAAAATTGAACCACTTTCAACCAACCTTTTTTTAACAGAATGTGTATTTGTTAAATTTCCATTATGTGCGCATGCAAAACCACCAAGTGCTAAGTTAGCAAATAGTGGTTGTAGATTCTCCGGTTTAGACTCACCAGTAGTAGAATATCTAACGTGACCTATTGCAGTTTTTCCAGGAAGTTGAGATAAAATATTTGTATTATTAAAATTGTCTCCAACTAATCCTTGTTTTCGAACAGAATGAAAATTATTGCCATCAAAGCTTACTATACCCGCGCCTTCTTGTCCTCTATGCTGTAAAGAATGTAAACCTAAAGTAGTAAGAACTGACGCTTCTTCAGTTCCAAATATACCAAAAACACCACATTCTTCTTTTAAGTGGTCGCTATTTTTACAATACATTATCTATCCTTTAATAATTTATCTTCGGTTAAGACTTCTGTATCAATGTCTATGATTTTATGATTTTCAAATGATTTATTTTTGGCAATAAAACTAACTAATACACTAGCTGTTTTTTTAACATAATTAAATGTATAAGCCTCTAAAATTATAGATGGTAGACTTTTTTCTTTCCCTAATAAATAAGTGAAACCCAAATATAATAAAAGTACGAACAGAACACCTCTAGTTATACCAAAAATTAATCCAAAAAGTTTATCAAAAATTAATAAACCGGGAACAGAAAACTTTGGTGAAAGCCAGTTAGATATCAAATTTGAGATAAATAAAGTTGTCAAAAAAGGAAAGCCAAAAGCAATAACATCAACAATAACCTTTTGGCTTATGTACTGAACTAATTCTAATTTAAATTTTTCATATAATTGAAAGGCAACAATTAATGCAATTAGCCAGGATACAATGCTGAAAGTTTCTTTTACAAAGCCTCTAAAGGTAGCAACAACGCATGATATTAAGATAATACTTATTACTGCTATATCAATTATATTAAAATATGCGTCTTCAAAAAAATCCATAAAATCAAATCAATCTAAATGTTATTTATTAAATACACTAAGTCACTTAACAAAGTTATATTATTATAACTCATATTTTTATCTATTATAACCTTTTGTTTTGATGGTAAAATTATATTATCAAAACCTAATTTTGAAGCTTCTCTAATCCTAAGCTCTGGTTGATTAACTTTTCTTATTTCACCAGATAAACCAATTTCCCCAAAGAATACACTAGAAAAAGATAAGGGTATATCTTTCACAGAAGAAATTATTGCAGCAGCTACGGCTAAGTCAGCAGCAGGTTCAAATATTTTGATACCACCAGCAATATTTAAAAAAATATCCATATTAGATAAGTGTATTTTGCACCTAGCTTCTAAAACTGCACTTAACATAGATAATCTAGCAGTATCCCAGCCAACTATTGTCCTTCGAGGAGAGGCAAGAGAGGAAGGCATTACTAAGGCTTGCACTTCAATTAGAATTGGTCTAGTCCCTTCTAAACCAGCAAAAATAGCGCTCCCAGACACATTTTTCTGTCGATCAGATAAAAATAATTTTGAAGGGTTAATGATTTCTTTCAATCCAACGTGTAACATTTCAAAAACTCCAATTTCATTTGTCGGACCAAATCTATTTTTCATACTTCTTAAAACTCTATATTGAAAATTATTATCTCCTTCAAAGTATAAAACTGTATCTACCATATGTTCTAGAACTCTTGGTCCAGCAATAGTTCCATCTTTTGTAACATGCCCTATAAGTATTAAAATTGAACTAGTTTTTTTAGCAGAAATTATTAACTCGTGTGTACAACTCCTTACTTGTGTGACAGTTCCAGGTGAACTATCTAATTGGGGTAAATACATTGTTTGAATTGAGTCTATTATTAATACAGTTCTTTTTTTAATAGAACTTATTGTTGTGGCTATATCTGACGCGTTTGTTACAGATGCAAATTGAATATTACTGTCCTTTATACCTAACCTATCTGCCCGCATCTTTATCTGTGACAAGCTTTCTTCGCCTGAAACATAAATGCATTGCTCACCTTTTTTTGACAAACTTCCTACTAACTGAAGTAAAAGGGTTGATTTTCCAATTCCAGGATCACCACCAATTAAAGTAACTGAACCTGAAACAAATCCTCCACCAATTACTCTGTCAATTTCACTAAAATTAGTTTTTAACCTTGGATATTCTAAAGTATCATCCTTTAAATATTCAAAATTAATTTTATGACCAGATGACTTAGATAAAGGACCTGAAGGTTTTGAAATGTTTTCTTCAAGCAAAGAGTTCCATTTATTACATTGCTCACATTTGCCACTCCATTTTAAATGAAGAGTCCCACAAGCTTGACAAACATATTGTTTATTTGATTTGGACATTTAAGAAAATAACTTAGGGTTAGTAGATTTAATAAATTCTTTAATTTTTAAATTTTTAGAAACCAACATTTCTTTTGGTGTTCCTGACCAAGATATTGTTTTTTTGTCAATTAATATCACTTTATCAGCTATTCGACTTACTGAAGCCATGTCGTGAGTTATTGTTATTGCACTTGCTCCTATAGTTTTTACTGCGGTAATAATTAATTTATCTATAACACTTCCAGTAACAGGATCTAAACCTGAAGTTGGTTCATCAAATAATAAGATTTTAGGATTTCCACAAATAGCCCTTGCAATTGCAACTCTTTTTTGCATTCCACCAGAAATTTCAGACGGGAAAAGATCTAAAATTTCAGGTTTTAAACTTAAACGTTTTATTATTGATAATGCTAGCTTTCTTCCATCGATTTTAGAAATTTTTTGTTGATTCTGAATTTTAAAAATAATATTTTCCCAAATTTTTAAAGAATCAAAAAGTGCTCCATGCTGAAAAGTTATACCTAATTTTAATAAAAGATTTTCTTTATCTCTTCTTGGTAAGTTTACCATTTCTGTAGAGTTTATTTTTATAGACCCTGTATCGGGTTCTAAAAGGCCAATTATATTTTTTAGAAGAACAGATTTACCTGAACCTGACGCACCAATTATAGCTAAGGATTCACCTTCTAATAAATTAAAATTAATATTGTTCAATATAATATTATTACCAAAGGTTTTTTTTAAATCTTTGACATCTAAAATTATGTTTTTAATTTTCCTTTTTTTCATTTTCTAACCAAAGAATAAAGCAGTTATTATGTAAGTACTTGTTAAAATCATTACAGAAGAAACAACTACAGATACCGTTGTAGCATATCCAACTCCCTCTGCCCCTTTTGAAGCATTGAAGCCGAAGTAACAACTAACCATTGAAATAATTAAACCAAAGGTTGCTGCTTTAACACTTCCTTGAACCAAATCAATCCATTGCAAGTTATCTAAGGTTGCAAACAGATATAAATCCGGATTAAAATCTAACTTAAAAATTGCAATAGTATATCCTCCTAAAATTCCAATAGTGTTTCCCACAAAAACTAAAAAGGGAAGACATATAACAGATGCAATTATTTTGGGAGCAATAAGATATTGCATAGGCCTAGTTCCAAGTGTACCCAAAGCGTCAATTTGCTCAGTTACTTTCATTGTAGCAATTTCTGCAGCCATTTTAGCTCCAATTCTTCCAGCTACCATAAGACCCGTAAGAACGGGACCTAATTCCCTAGTAATAGAAGTTAATACAACCCTTGCTACTGTGGATTCTGAGTTAAATTCTGTAAAACCATTATACGTTTGAAGTGCTAGAACCATTCCTGAAAAAAAAGTTGTAAGTCCAACAACTGGTAAAGAAAAATACCCAATATCTATAACTTGAAGTAAAATCTTTTTAAAGTACCAAGGTGGTCGAAATATCCATGAAATCGCACTAAAACAAAAAATAAAGAAATGTCCAATGTTTGCAATAAACTTTAAAGATTTATTTCCTACTGAACCAAAAAGATTTAATATGGTTTTTATCAAAATTATTAACCTATTTATATGACTTCTATTAATTATATTCTCTTATTATACGGTTTCCAAAAAGTGTTAATAGTTCATAGCTAATTATACCGGAATTTTTTATTATATTACTAATATTAGAATTATCTAACAAACAAAAGTAATCACCTTCTTTTAATGTCTCTTTTATATTAGTTATATCTAAAACAAAACTATCCATTGTTATTTTTCCTAATATATTACAATTATTCTTGTATAACAAAAAAGAGCTATTTGGTTTTAACAACCTAATCCAGCCATCAGCGTAACCTATGCCTATTGTCGCTAATTTAGACTTTCTTTTTGTGATGTCTATACCATCGTAGGATATAGGTTCGTTTTTATTCACATTCCTAATTTGAAGTATTGGTGCGTATAATTCAAAAGGTAGTACCAAGTCTTTAGACATTATTCTTAAATTTTTACCCTCATTATTAATGCCATATAATCCAATACCTGGTCTAGTTTGATCAAGACAAAATTTTGTACCTAATTTTATACCTCCTGTATTAGCAAGGCTTAATTTTATATGAGGAAAAAAATTAGAAAATTTAATAATATTATCAAGTTGTTTTTTGTTACTAGCATTTTTATAATTACTTGAACTTGTAAGATGGGACATTATAAAATCCCACTTTGTTATGTATAGAATATCTTTGTTTTTTTCTACAATACTAATTTCTTCTGAATTTAATCCTAATCTATTCATTCCAGTATCAATATTTAATATTGCACTTAATTTTTTTGTTTGAATATTAAAGTTATTTATTCTTTTTAATTGTTCTAAATTATTAATGATTGGTGTTAATTTATTTTCAAAATAAATCAATTCATGTCCTTCAAAAAAACCCTCAAATACAGCTATACTTATATTTCTTGAAGTAATTTTTTGTCTTAAATTAATAGCTTCTGTTATAGTAGCTACGTAAAAATAATTGCAGCCAGCATCAATTAGTGTTTTGACTGTTTCAATCATCCCTAAACCATAGGAATTAGCTTTTATTACGGCAGCAGCTTTACCATTTGAAGCCTCGTTTAAAGCTAACCAGTTAGATTTTATCTTTTCAAGAGATATTTTTAAAAGACCATGCATTATTTTATATTATACACTCTTAAAAAATTGTACTAATAAATTTGATCTGGCAGTCTATCATTTTGGACTAAATCCATAAATCTAGTGAACTTAGCTTCAAATTGAACTTGCACAATACCTGTAGGTCCATGCCTTTGCTTTGATATTATAATTTCAGCTTTGCCCTCAGCTATATTTCGCCTGTCTTGCCACTTTGTAAAACGTTCATTAAAACTTTCTTGATTTTCATTGTCTCTTTGTGTTGGTTCACTTTTATCTAAATAATATTCTTCTCTATAAACAAACATTACAACGTCAGCATCTTGTTCAATGGATCCAGATTCCCTTAAATCAGCAAGAATAGGTCTTTTATCTTCTCTTTGTTCAACTGCTCTACTAAGTTGTGATAGAGCAAGTATTGGAACATTTAATTCTTTAGCAAGAGATTTCAAACCTCTTGTTATATTTGAAACTTCTTGGACTCTTCCTTGAGCTTCACTTGCTTTAGATCCTTGGATTAATTGTATGTAATCTATAATTATTAAGCTTAAACCGTTGGTTCTTTTAAGTCTACGAGATCTTGAAGCAATTTGACCAACTGAAATTGCCGGAGTGTCATCTATAAAAAAAGGTAAGTTGAGTATGTCATTTTGCGTAGAAACCAGTTTAGAAAACTCTATTTCGTTAAGATCACCACTTCGCAATTTATGAGAGTCAATTGTAGATTGCTCGGCAAGTATTCGTTGGGCTAGTTGTTCAGCAGACATTTCAAGTGAAAAAATAAGAATAGACTCATTTTTTTCTAATTTACTACTTTTTGCAGCATTAAAACCTATATTTGTTGCAAGCGCCGTTTTACCCATTGCAGGTCTTCCTGCTAAAACAAGTAAATCTGATTTATTCAGACCACCTAATTGACGGTTTAAACCTGAAAAACCTGTATCAATGCCAGATAACTTGCCTTTTCTATTATAAGCTTCATTAATTTGATTAGTGGCACTAGCTAAGACGCTTTTAAAATCTAACGGACCTGAGTTTATTTGATCTTTTTCTGCTAAGTTATAGAGTTGTTCCTCTGTATTAGATATCTCTTGATCTGGTGTTATATCAATTGTTGGGTTAACTGACTTATCAATTAATTCATCACCAATTCTTATTAGCGAACGTCGAACGTAACAGTTCCTTATTTCATCAGCATAAAACTTTGCTTTACTAAGTGAAACAACTCCTTCTCTTAAATCAGATAGATACTTTTCTATATCTATATCTCTATGTAAGTCATCTTGTTTAAGATAACTTTTTAGAGTTAAGGGGTCAGCTAACCTTCCATTGTCTATGAGGAATATACAAGCTTCAAATATACTCGCATGAAGTGGATCAAAAAAATGCCGTGTTACAAAATTTATTGGAAGATCTTCTAATACTTTGTTATCAAAAAGAACAGATCCAATTAGACTTTGCTCAGCTTCTATATTTTGAGGCATTTTATCACTAGATTTAATAGAATGCTCAGTTTCTAAATCAGATAAATCTTTGGTTAAACTTTCATCCATGATCATTAGCTTAAAAAATGATATTTCGAAATATAATATTCAACAAATAAACATTAATTTAAAAATAATTAATTATAATATATTAAATGCTTTCAGCATTATCTTTTTCTTGCAGCCCAGGTTCAACTATAACTTCTTTTATATCATTGTCATTAGGAGTTTTGGTTTCTTCTTTTTTAATAAATCTTTTAGCATCTTTTTGAGCTCTTTCTGATCTAATATCGCCACCAGTTATTTCTGTAGATATGAGAGCCTTACCAGATTTATTTTGTTCCTTAGCTTCTTCAGTTGATCTAGCTATATTTAATTTAATTTTAATAGAAACTTCTGGATGTAATTTAATTGTTATATCTTCATACGATAAAGATTTTAGAGCTTTATTTAAAATCACTTGGTTTTTATTAATATTTAATCCTGCACTACTTACTTGATTGGATATATCTTTAGCTGACACGGAGCCATATAATTGACCAGCCTCACTAGCCGCCCTAATTAGAACAACTTCTTTAAAGCTTACGCTTTTAGCTAGTGATTCAGCTTCCTTTTTTTTCGCTATATTTTCACCTTCTAATTGAACTTTGCGATCATCGAACTCTTTAATATTATCTTTAGATGCAAATACAGCTTTACCTTGGGGTAACAAGTAATTTCTAGCATAACCAGATTTAACTGTAACTAGATCACCCATTTGACCTAATTTTTCAACGCGTTCTAATAAAATAATTTCCATATTATTCTCCAGGTCTAACCTACTACATAAGGCATTAAAGCTAAAAATCTAGCTCTTTTAATAGCTTTTGATAGTTCTCTTTGTTTTTTTGCAGAAACAGCAGATATCCTAGAGGGTATTATTTTACCCCTTTCAGATACATATCTAGTTAACACTTTTAAATCTTTATAATCAATTTCAGGTGTGTTAGGAGCTGAAAAAGGGCATGACTTTCGTCTTTTTTGATTTGGTTTCCTTAATGCCTGTCTTTTAATATTTAATTGTGTCATTTCAAAATCCTTCAAACATTAGCTTTTGAAGCTGTTTTTATATTGTCATCTGTAGCTTCATTTCTATGACGATCAACTTTATTGTTCATCAATGGAGACGAGGTTTCATTAACTTTATCTATTTTAATAGTCAAAAATCTAACAATATCTTCATGAAGACCTAGTAATCTTTCATATTCAGAAATTGTTGCAGAAGGGCTTTCTATATTGAGCATATAGTAATGACCTTTTCTATTTTTGTTAATTTTGTATGCTAGGTTTCTAATTCCCCAATATTCAGTTTTTTTAATTTCACCTTCATTTGTTTTTATAACTGTAACAAATTCATCAATGAGTGTTTCAAATTGACTATTGGTTAAATCTTGTCTTCCTATTATTACACTTTCGTATAATGCCATTTTTTTCTCCTTATGGCTTAATGGGATATACCCAGATTAACCAGCAATAAAGCTGGCAAGGAGCACATAAAACAAAATATAATTTTATGCTAGTATTTTAATTATTTGTGGAACATAAATGTTTATAAGAAATATGCAATACATTATTAAAAATAATATTAAATAATAAGGACTAAAAATGAATTTTATAGTTTTTCCAGGACAAGGTTCTCAAAAAATTGGTATGGGTAAAGAATTATCTGAAAATTTTGTTGAAGCTAAGAATGTCTTTGAAGAAGTTAATGATGCTATAAACTTTAATTTAACAAAAATAATGTGGGAAGGCTCAGATGCTGAAATATCTCTTACATCAAATGCGCAACCCGCTTTAATGGCATGTAGCGTAGCTGTGTTTAGAGTTTTACAAAAGTTAACTAGTAAAAAACTACCAGATTTAGCTGACTACATTTGTGGACACTCACTGGGAGAATACACAGCAATGACTATCGCTGAGGTATTTTCTTTAGAAGAATGTTCTGTTTTATTAAGGTTAAGAGGAAACGCAATGCAAGAAGCTGTTCCAATAGGAAAAGGTGCAATGGCAGCGTTTATAGGAGTTGATATAGATACTACTCAAAAAATACTAGATAATGTACAAATACATGGTATTTGTGATATTGGAAATGATAATGCTGACGGACAGGTAGTTATTAGTGGAGATAAATTAGCTGTTGAAAAAGCAATGGAAATATCTAAAAATTTTGGTGTTAAAAGAGCTGTCATCCTGCCTGTAAGTGCTCCTTTTCATTGCAGATTAATGTTGCCGGCACAAGAGATTATGAAAGAGGCTCTTGAAAAAATAAACTTCTATTCCCCACTTATTCCTATTGTTTCAAATACAACAGCGGAAGATGAAAATGACCCTGATAAATTAAAAAAAAATTTAATAGATCAGGTTACAGGTACTGTTAGATGGCGAGAAACAATGCATTTTGTAAATAGCCTTAATACTAATAGAATAATAGAATTAGGAAGTGGTAAAATCCTTACAGGTATAGCTAAAAGAATGCTAAAAAACGTTACTGCTTTTAATATAGAAAAACCGAGTGACTTCGATCAATTTTAAAATATTTTAGGAGGGTTTATGTTCGATCTAACAGGTAAAGTTGCGCTGATAACTGGTGCTACAGGTGGAATTGGAATATCAATTGCAAAAAAAATGAAATCAAGTGGTGCAAAACTAATTCTATCTGGAACAAAAAAAGAAGTTTTAACAAAACTAGAATCAGAATTAGGTTATGATGTGAAATCAATAGTTACGGATTTAGGCAATAAAGATGACATTGTATCCTTAGCTAAAGAAGCTGAGCAAGTTTTTGGCGCAATTGATATTCTTGTTAACAACGCTGGTATAACTGCTGATGGACTTTTACTAAGAATGAAAGATGAAGATTGGGATAGGGTAATTGATATTAATCTTTCAGCTTGTATGAGATTAACAAGGCAAGTTATAAGAGGCATGCTAAAACGAAAATATGGAAGAGTGATATTTATAAGTTCTATTGTGGGTCACACAGGAAATGCTGGTCAAAGTAATTATGCGGCCTCTAAGTCAGCTTTAGTTGGATTAACAAAGTCAATAGCCGCCGAAGTTGCAAGTAGAGGAATTACTTGTAATTTGGTAGCTCCTGGATTTATATCTACTCCAATGACTGATAAGCTTAGTGATGATCAAAAAAATAATATCATCAAGAATATACCTGTAGACAGGCTAGGAGATCCAGATGACATTTCGTCAGGATGCCTATATTTATCTAGTGAAGAAGCGAGCTTTATTACAGGAACGACACTGCATATTAATGGTGGTATGGGTATGATTTAATTTTTTTGTTTATTTAAAAATAATGTATTTGGCATATTAATATATTTATGTTATTCGAATTCTATTATTTTCACTAATTCAAAAAAAAATCAATTTTAAGGGGCACAAATAATGAGTGATATTGCTGGTAGAGTAACAAAAATTGTAGTTGAACACCTCGGTGTTGAAGAAGCTAAAGTATTGGAAAGTGCTAGTTTCATTGATGATTTGGGTGCAGATAGTTTAGATACTGTTGAATTAGTTATGGCCTTTGAAGAAGAATTTGAATGCGAAATACCAGACGATGCAGCTGAAAAAATTCAAACTGTTAAAGATGCTATAGACTTTATAACCACAAACAGTTAAATTTAGAAATAAGCTCGTTTTATAATAGGGAATCGTCCATGCGTCGTGTTGTAGTAACAGGTCTAGGCATGTTAACACCTTTGGGTAATGGTGTGGATATTAATTGGCAAAGATTAATTTCGGGCAAAACTGCCATTAGAAAAATTACTGATTTCGATGTTTCAGATATTTCATGTAAAATTGCTGGGCAAATACTATCAAAAGTAGAAGACCCTGAGGGTGGGTTAGATATTGATGAATGGCTAGAGCCTAGAGAACAAAAAAGGATTGATAGATTTATCGCTTACGGTATTATAGCATCTATACAAGCGATTGAAGATTCTGGTTGGAAACCACAAACTGATAAAGATAAAAACAGTACAGGTGTTATACTTGGATCTGGTATTGGTGGACTTGAGACAATAGCAAAAACAACTGAATTGTTAAACTCTAAAGGTCCAAGAAAAATTAGCCCTTTTTTTATACCTTCATCATTAATAAATCTTCTATCTGGCCAAGTAAGTATCAAATACGGTTTTAAAGGCCCTAATCATTCAGTAGTTACAGCGTGTTCTACGGGAGCGCACGCAATAGGTGACGCTTCAAGGATTATTAGATATGGCGATGCCGATGTAATGGTAGCTGGTGGAGCAGAAGCAGCTTGTTGCAGAATTGGCATGGCAGGTTTTGCCGCAGCCAGAGCTCTTAGTAATAATTTTAACGATAATCCAGCTATAAGTTCCCGTCCATGGGATAAAGATAGGGACGGCTTTGTCATGGGTGAAGGATCGGGTGTTCTTGTCTTAGAAGAAAGAGAGCATGCCATTGCCAGAGGTGCAAAAATATATGCTGAAATAAAGGGTTATGGTATGTCTGGAGATGCTTACCATATTACAGCACCTGCTGAGACTGGAGATGGTGGATTTAGAGCAATGGAAGCTGCTGTCAAGGATGCAAAATTAAATGCATACGATATTGACTACATTAATGCACATGGAACGTCAACTCCACTTGGTGATATGATAGAATTGAGAGCAATTGGAAAATTACTTAAAGATAAAATAGAAAAGACTAGTATTAGCTCTACTAAGTCTGCTACGGGGCATCTATTAGGAGCAGCTGGTGCAATAGAAGCTATTTACTCTATATTATCCATAGTAAATCAAGTTGTTCCACCTACAAATAATTTAGTTAACCCTGATAGTGAAACCTTGGGTTTTGATCTAGTGCCCATTCATGCAAAAAAAAGAACTGTTAAAAACGTATTATCAAATTCTTTTGGATTTGGGGGTACTAACGCTAGTTTGCTAATTGGTAATGCCGATTGAAATTAAGATATAACTTTTTCATAATTATAATAATTACTTTATTTATATTAATTTATTTCCATATCGACAAAGTTAAGAATGAGAAGATTGTTAATGAAAATACTTATTTTTTAATTAAAAAAAATGACAGTCAAAAAAATATAATAATAAAATTAAATACTAAAAAAATAAATATTTCATATTTTAATTGGCGAATTATTTCATTATATCATCAAGATAAATTTCTACCCAAGGCTGGTGAATATTTAATTCCACATGGGTCTTCAATTTTTCAAATACAAAATATTTTTCAAGACGGTAAAACAGTAACAAGAAGTTTTACTTTAATTGAAGGCTTCTCAGCTAAAGACTTAAAAATAAAATTATTAAGTAATAAATACTTATCTGGAGAAATCTCTGTTTTAAAAGAAGGAATATATAAACCAAATACATATCATTTTAAGTTAGGTTATCCTAGAATGAAACTTTTGAAGCGTATGAAAATAGCTCAAGACATAAGTCTAAACACAGTATGGAAAAATAAACCAAAAAATTTTATCTTGAAAAATAAGTATGAATTATTGATACTCGCATCAATAATTCAAAAGGAAGCCAAATCTTTTGAAGATAGCAAACTAGTAGCAAGTGTTTTTATTAATAGGTTAAGAAAAAAAATGAAATTACAGTCAGATGTTACATTAGCTTATGGATTAAATATTAATGGGAAATATATTACAAAAAATATGCTGAAAACACCTCATCCATTTAATACATACTTTTTTAATGGGTTACCTCCAAAACCTATTTCATATCCAGGTGATAATGCGTTAAATGCCCTCAAAAATTTTACAGACACAAATTATTTATATTTTGTAGCTGATGGTAAGGGGGGGCATAGATTTTCTGAAACATATAATTTACACAAACAAAACATTAATTTGTGGAAAAAAAGTATATCGAGGGATTAATTTAATGTTAAATAATAAGAGAAGAGGTCTTGTTTTAGTAATATCATCACCTTCTGGAGCGGGTAAGACTACCTTATGTAAAAAAATAATAAACGAAGTTAAAGGGGTTACATTATCTATTTCGGCCACTACTAGAAAAAAAAGAAAGGGCGAAATAGATGGAAAAGACTATTTCTTTAAAAATCATCAAGAATTTTCAGAAATGCTAAAAAATAAAGAATTTATAGAGTCAGCTAATGTTTTTGGACACTCTTATGGCACACTGAAGAAAGAAGTTTTACTTAAAATAGAAAAAGGCCTAGATGTTATTGTCGATATTGATTGGCAAGGTACGCGTCAAATAGAAAAATATCTTGGACAAGATGTTGTTAAAGTATTTATATTACCTCCGTCTATTAAAGAATTAGAGATTAGATTAGGGAATAGGGCAAGTGAGGATAAAGAAAATTTTCTAAAAAGAATGTCTGAAGCACGAAAAGAAATAAGTCATTTTAGTGAATATGATTTTATAGTCATAAATAATGAAGTTGAGTTGGCATTTAATAATGTTAAATCTATCTTATATTCAGAAAGATTAAGAAGGTTTAGACAGGTTAAATTGGATCAAGCAATAAATAACATTTTATAAAAGATCAATTATCAAAAGCTTTTTTTGCTATTCTACAAAAATCAAGTACAGACAATTCTTCAGGCCTCAAGTTAGGTGAAATTTTTAAACTTTCTAATATATATTCACCATTTATTTCTTTTAAACTACTTTTAAGCATTTTTCTTCTTTGACTAAAAGCCATTTGAGTAATTTTTTCTAGCGACTCAAAAGTGACATTGTATAAAGGTTTTTTGTGGGGTATTAATTGGACTACAGTGGATTTAACTTTTGGCGGAGGGAAAAAAGCTGAGTTAGGTATATCAAATAACTTTGTACTTCTTGTTAACCAATTCGTAAGAATTGATAATCTACCATATTGTTTAGATCCTGGTTTTGCTACAATTCTATCAGCTACTTCTTTTTGAAACATAAGCGTTAACATATCAAAGTGATTAATATATTTTAACCACAAAATTAACATTTTAGTGCCAGTATTATAAGGTAAGTTAGCAATTACTTGTCTTGGCGGAACTCCTAGTTTCCATATTGGATAATTTAAAGCATCTTCAATAATTATTTCTAATTTTTCTTTATAAATTTTTTTAAGATCATTTAGCATTATCTCAGATTGAAAATCTTTATCAATGGCAAAAAGAACATTAGGTTCTTTCTTTAAGATTGACCTTGTTAAACATCCAGGCCCAGGTCCAACTTCTATTACTGTTGACAAGATAGGTGTAGATTTATTAACGATTTTGTCTGTAAGGTTAATATCAAATAAAAAATTTTGACCTAAAGATTTATGAATTTTAACATTATTTTTTTTTAAGATTTCTCTAATAGTAGGTAATTCAATATCCTGTTTATTTTTCATTGTCTTTATTAATACTCATCAAGTATCCAAGGTTAATTGCTGAAATTAAACTCTGAGGATTAGCTTTATTTTTTCCTGCTATATCAAACCCTGTTCCATGGTCTGGAGAAGTTCTAATAAAATCTAACCCTAATGTTACATTAACACCATTAAAAAAATCTAAAGTCTTAATTGGTATTAAAGCTTGATCATGATACATACAAACAGCTAAATCATATTCTTTCCTTTTGTTATATGAAAAAGCAGTGTCTGCAGATACTGGACCTGATAAGTAGTAGGTTTTATTGTCTATAGCTTTGTTTATTGCCGGTATTATAGTATTTTTTTCTTCAACTCCTATATCACCGTCTTCACCTGCGTGAGGATTAAGGCCGGTGACAATTATTGTTGGCTTGGAAATACCAAAGTATGAAATTAAATATTCTTTCGCTGTATTAATAGTAAAAATTATTAATTCTTGTGTAATTAACTTTGAAACTTTTTTGAGAGGAACATGAATTGTTAGGGGAATTGTTTTTAGGTTTTCTCCCACAAGCATCATTACAGGTTGTTTTTTTTTTACTGACAATGATGCTAAAAATTCTGTATGACCACTAAAATTAAAACCTGAATCATACATTGTTTTTTTATGGATTGGATTAGTTACTATTGCTGAGGCAATGCTTGTCATTTTTATATTAACACATTTAAGAATTGAGTTTTTTATAAAAAGTGCATTTTTTACATTTGGTTTACCTAAAACAGGTTTTTCAAAAACTTTGATTGGAATAACATTAATTTTATTATCTTTATAATCTGAAAAATACAATTCGTCTTTAATTTCGTTTATATCTAAATTACTTCTATTAATTTCACCATAATCTTTAATTATTTGAGGATCAGTTACTACCAAAGGCATTATATTTCTATTGATTTCAGAAGATTGGATTGCCTTAATAGTTATTTCAGATGAAATACTTGAGGGATCACCTGCTGAAAGGAGTATAAATTTTTTGGTTGATGTCATTTTATTACTTTAGAATTATTTAATTTTTTCAATATTTATAATATTAGCTTGTTTCTTAAGTTTTTTAATCAGTTTTTCACTAAAAATTCTAAATTGTTTTTCCATAATATTTTTTTTGATTTGAGCCAAATTATTTTTAACAAGTTTTGCCTTTTGTTTATCACAAGTAATGTATATAAAACCCTTGTTTCCCAAAAAAACAGGTTCTGAAATTTCATATAAATTTTTATTTTTTATGATTTTTTGGATGCTTGGGCTTAAATCAGCTATTCTTAAATCAATAACTTTTAAATTAAGCTCTTTATTATTATTCAATGTTTTTAGATTAGTGCAACTTCTTTTTTTGTTTAATAATTTAGTTATCCTTTTTTTTACGTCTATATAAGCGATTTGCTTGTCCTGAAAATTGACTTGAAAATCTACTTGAGCTAACAATACCTTATTTTCTATTTCACTTAACCTACCATTATTTCTTTTAACCAATATCTTAATGATTCTAATTTTATCTTTAGTTGGAAAGCTAATAATATCACCTTCGTTAATTTTTATTTTTTTATTTAAAATATAGGTTGGTAAATTTTCGTAAGTTTTCCAACCAATTTTACCTTTGAATTTTGCAGAATCACTTATTGAAACTTGTTTTGCAATTTCTAAGAAATTTGATCCCTGTTTAAGAGCTAAATTAATATTTTTTAAAAGTTGGGCATTTCCTTTTTTTTCTAAAACTATTTCAGCTAAATCGTAAAGAGTTATTTTACTTCGAGCGCTTTGTTTTCTAAATATTTCTTTTGATTTTTTATTAATATCTTTAATTTCCAATTTGAATCTATCTCTTAGAACAGCACTCCATATTAATTGACTTTTAAATCTATCTAAAATTGTAGATTTTGGAATAGATAATTTATCAATAAATTCATTTAATTTATTTTCAGAATTATCAAAATCTTGCAATGTTAATTGGTAAGCTTGATTATATATAATTTTATTAATATTTTTGTTAATAAGTAAGCCACTAGCCTCAATGATTCTTTCATCAGTAAGCGTTTTTAAAGATTGATTATAAAAACTTTTTAAATTTGTAAATTTTAAGTCTTGGTCTATTGAGAAAGAAATAATTTTGGCTTTGTTGATAACATCAAACTTTGTTATTGGAAGATTATTAACCGTATATAATACATAATTCTCATTCGCAAATATTTTACTACAAAGTGTATTTGACAAAAGAAAAAGTATTAAGATTAGATGCTTGTATGAAGTAATTATTTTAATGTAACTCAATTTTTTTCCTATTAATTTAAATCTTTTTAGGTTCGTCAATATCACTCATTAAATAACAGCCTGAAAATAATCCAATTAAAGTTGGACCAAATCCAGAAAGTAATGGGGGTAATTTATCTGATGACCCAAGTGCAAAAATAAAATCACCTATAAAATACATACTAAACCCTAATATTAATGTTATAGATACAATACCCGCTTCTACTTTTCTTTCACTACTCCTTAACATCAAGGATGCAGAAAGTAAAATCATAGATATTATCAAAAATGGTTGGCAAACTAATCTAAAAAAATGCAAGAGATGTTTTGATGTGTTTAACCCATATTTTTTCATTTTAAAAATATATGAAGGTAAGTCTAAAACAAAAATTGTTTCTGGTTTATTTATAGCCACGTTAAAGTAACTAGATTTAGATTTAACAGGAAAAGTATATTTTTGTATGTTTTTAAATTTACTTGTCCTACTTATCATATCAACTTGATATAAATTAAGAGTGTTTTTTGAAAACCTTGCTTCGTTCGCAGACAATCGTTGTTGGAAATTTTGGTCTTTATCAAATACGAATACATTAACGTTATGCAAAGTATTAGTAATATCATCTATTTTACTAGCATTTATTATTAATTGTTTATTTTTAGAAATTTCCTTAATCCAAAAACCTTTTGTATCAAAAGTAAAAGTTTTAAAATTATTTTGTCCAAAGTATAATTTTTGAAGTGAATTGTACTTTTTATTAAATATTGCTGATACTGGGTTTAAAACAATTATTGATATTAGGCCAATTATAAAGAAAGAAACTAAAGCTGGTGATGTAATTTTCCATAGAGAGATACCAAAAGTTCTAGATATTATATAATAATTTTTTTTTCGCCATTGATTGAAACATAAAATAGACCCTATTAAAATGGCAAAAGGCAAAACTTTTTCTATATTATTAGGTATTTTTAATCCGGCCATTCCAATAACGTTATAAAAACTAGCAACTTGTAAGTGAGTTACTCCAACTTTATTAGAAGTGCGACGAAATAATTCAATCACATCTATAAAAAAAATTAAAATAATAAGAGAAAATAATCCATATAAAAAAAATTGTAATAACTCTTTTGTGAAATATTTGTAGAGAATAAATGGATGTTTATCGTATTGAACTGTCATAAATACGACCTTCTTAAACGACGTTTGAATAGTTTTTTAAAATTTATGTTCTTATGGATCATAAGAAAACTTAATGAAATAACGATTAAGGGACAAATATACATTAAAGGTAATAAAATAACATTAGAATGGACAGCATTTTTTATTAAAATGAACATGCTCTGTATTATAATTAAAAAGCTAATACTAATAGTTTTTTTGTAGGTGGACACAATTCTTGAATAGTTACTATTTAGAATAGTAATCATAACAATTAATACAAAGACAATAGGTAATAAAACAACAGTATTTCTAGAGTGAGCTTCTGCTAATAATTTTCCTTTTTTTGCCTGTTTTTGATCTGCCTTTTTTATTAAATCAAAAAAACTGTATTCATTATATTCTAAAACTCTAGCTGAAACTAATTTTGATTTATTTTTTTTAATTTCAAGTTTATAATTCTCAAAATCTAAAATAGTGGGTTCTTTAGAAATCTTAGTTGAGAATCTAGTACCCTTATTCATAAATAAAGTTATTTTATTCTGTTCAGTAGATAAAACACCATTTTGTGAATAAAGTTCAATTAGATTTAAAGGATCAGTCCTGTCTTGAATAAAAATTTCTTCAAAATAATTGCTGTCGTTTAATTGTCCGATAAAGATAGTCTGGTTTTCACTAATATCTAGAAAAATATTATCTTTAATAATCAATTCTTTTGAGTTATTTCTAATCTCATTTTGAAGTATTTTAAAATTCTTATAAGTAATTGGAAGGATAAAGTGTGATAATATAAATAATATAATAGATGAAATTAAAGCTACTAAAATTGCAGGGTTACTAATTTTTAGAGGACTTAACCCAGATGCTTTCATAACAACAATCTCTTTGTCATTCTCAAACTTCAAATAAGAAATCATGCAGCCTGCAAATGTTCCAAAAGGGAGAGCTATTAAAAGCCAATTAGGAAAGCTATATGCAGATAAAATAAAAAAATCTGAAAGGTTAGCACCCTTGTTGATTATTAGTTTAATAGTTTTAAAAGACTGCGTTAACCAAATCACAACTAAAAAAACAATTGTTGATATGCACACATTATTAATTGTGTGTTTGAAAATATATTTTGTTAAAATCATAAAATTATAAATCCAAAAAATTATACCAATTTTTGTTAAAATTACTGTTATTAATAATATATTAATATATCTTATTAAATTAATTACAACAGTGCTAAATGTCTAAAGGAATTAATATGCAGGATAAAAATAGGTTTATTAAAGTTAATTTTGAAAAACCAGATGATCAAATTCAATTAAATAAAAACAAAGTAATTCATGTTTTATTTTTCACTGAAAAAAATATTCTTTTATCGGAAGGGATGAATGAATATATCGATTTGTCAAATTTGTTAAATAGTTTTTTAAATGGTAATCCTTCGAACAACGTGATTGTCAGATCTGAAAAAGGTACTTTTTTATTAGTAAAAAGAAAATCTGAAAATATAAAGTTACAAGATGATTATTTAGAACAATTAGGTGGTAAAATTTATAATTCTATAAAAAATATAGGTTGTGTGGAAGCTATTATTTATGAAAATGATAAAAATATAAATCAAAGAATTGCCCTTGGTATTCTACTTGGTTCTTATAAATTTTCTAATTATAAGAAAATAAAGCAGAGTGAAGCAAACAACCTAAATTCAATTATATTTAAATGTAAAGATTTTGAAAAAAACTTGTCACTTTTTGAAGAAATTAGAAGTATTGCTCAAGGTGTATATTTAGCAAGAGACTTGGTGTGGCAACCACCTAATATTCTTTTCCCATTAAGTTTTGCCGACGAATGCATAAAGCTTAGAGATATCGGTGTGAAGGTAACTGTTTTTGATGAAGCCGAATTAAAAAAAATGGGTATGGAAGCGCTTTTGGCAGTTGGCAGAGGATCTCGAAAAGATAGTAGAGTAGTTGTAATGGAATGGATGGGTGGAGACAAAGAAACCTCTCCACTTGCTTTTATTGGCAAAGGAGTGTGTTTTGATTCAGGAGGATTGTCTTTAAAACCACCAAAATCAATGGAGGATATGAAATGGGATATGGGAGGAGCCGCAACCGTAACAGGTTTAATTGAAAGCGTAGCAATGTCAAAAATCAAAAGTAATATAATCGGAGTTATAGGTCTTGTTGAAAACATGCCAGATGGAGATGCTCAAAGACCTGGTGATGTAGTTAACTCGGTCTCCGGTCAAACTATAGAAGTATTAAATACAGATGCGGAAGGGCGATTAGTTCTAGCTGACATATTGTCTTGGACTGAAAAAAAATATAAACCACAATTTTTAATAGATTTAGCTACACTAACTGGAGCGATGATTGTTGCATTAGGAAATATTAGAGCCGGTTTGTTTTCTAATAATAAAACTCTTTCTGAAGCTATTTTCAATGCAGGCGAAAAAAGCGGTGAAAAAGTATGGGAAATGCCTTTAGACGACGAATATGATCAATTAATAAAAACAGAAATCGCTGACATGAAAAATATTGGTGGCCCTGGGGCTGGTTCTATAACTGCTGCATGTTTTTTAAAAAGACATGTTGAAAAAACACCTTGGGCACATTTAGATATTGCAGGCGTCACTTGGAAAAACAAATCTTCACCTACAATTCCCAATGGTGGTGTTGGATGGGGTGTTAAAATGCTTTACCAACTTATAAAAGATCATAAAAAAATGTAATAAATATTTTTTTCTCTGAATAATCCTTGATTAATAAATACAAATTATATATCAAACAAACACATTAATCCTTTGGAGAATAATATGCCTACTGAAAATACTTTATCTATAATTAAACCAGATGCTACTAAAAGAAATTTAACTGGTTTAATAAACGCTAAATTTGAAAAAGCAGGATTAAAAATTATTGCACAAAAAAGATTACATTTATCAAAGGAGATGGCTGAAAAATTTTATGAAGTCCACAAAGAAAGACCATTTTATAATGATTTAGTTGACTTTATGATTTCAGGCCCAGTAATAGTTCAAGTTTTACGAGGTGAAAATGCCGTAAAACTTAACAGAGACGTTATGGGTGCTACAAACCCGGTAGAAGCTGATACAGGAACAATTAGAAAAGAATTTGCTGAAAGCATAGAGGCAAATTCAGTTCATGGTTCTGATAGTCTTGAAAATGCAAATTTAGAAATTTCTTTTTTCTTTGCGGGTATTGAATTATCTATCTAAACAAGGACCTTTTAAACTAAAAAAATTGCCATTAAAGCTACAATAACTATTACTGCTACAGTACTATATGTAGTGTATTGTAAAAAATTTTCATAAAATTCTTTATGTTCTTCTGTTTCTTTGTCAGTTTTATTAGCCATTAAATTGCTCCTAATATTAGATAAATGTGAATTATAAATTGGATAATATATTAGTAGTTATAGCATAGTTTATAATCAATAATTAAGTGATTTATATGTCGCTATGTTTAAAAATCATATATTTAAATTGATCTACAATTCCCAACCATCAAATATTACGTTTTTATTTAACTTGTTTTCTATCATAGATCCTATTAAAAAGCTTTGATATCCGATATTATTTATATCTTTAAGCATTATCTCCACGTCTTTTTGATCTACAAAAATTAATAAACCAATCCCGCAATTAAAAGTTCTAGTTAATTCAAAAAGTGATATATTTGCTTGTTTTTGAAGCCATTTAAAGAGCGGGGGCAACTCAAAATTACTCATATTAAATTGAAGTGTTAAGTTCTTATTAAATGCTCTGGGTGGGTTTTCAATTAAACCACCACCTGTGATATGACTTAAGGACTTTACTTTCAAGTTTTTATTAGCGGCTAGAAAAGCTTTAGTGTATAAAAGTGTCGGTTCCATTAGTGATTCGGCAAGTGATTTTGTATTATCAAAGGCTATTTTTTTTGAAATATCAATAGATCTAGTTTCTATTATTTTTCTGACTAAAGAATAACCATTTGAATGAATGCCGCTACTAGCCACAGCAATAACTTTATCACCATGTTTAACTGAATTTTTATTTAATACATTTTCTCTTTCAGCAGCACCTACGCAAAAACCAGCTAAATCAAAGCTATCATTTTGATAATGTCCAGGCATTTCAGCTGTTTCTCCTCCTATTAAAGCACAGCCGGATTGTTTGCAGCCTTCAGCTATTCCTTTAATCACTTCAACAGCAATATCTTTTTTAAGTTTACCTGTAGCAAAGTAGTCCATGAAAAATAATGGGATCGCACCTTGAGCTAAAACATCGTTTGCACACATAGCAACTAGATCAATACCTATGTTAAAATAAGATTTAGTTTTGATTGCTAGTTGAAGCTTTGTACCGACGCCATCTGTACTTGACACGAGTATTGGATCTTTAAAGCCAGACTTTTTTAAGTCAAACAAACCACCAAAACCACCAATATCACCAATCGTTCCTTTTATGGATGTTGCTTTAGCAATAGGAGAAATTTCTGATACTAGTTCTTCACCAACATCTATATTTACTCCAGCGTCGCTATAATTTATGGGATTTAATTTATGGTTTGGTTTGTTTTTTTTCATTTAAGATAATCTTTACTAGGATAGTTAATTTTAATTATTTTCTGTAAAAAACAGTGAAAATTTATATAATTGATATATCGATGTTATAGTTACTTATCAATTAAAAAATTGTATGGTTAAAAATGCTTTTTAAATTTTTAAAAATAATAAGTTTTACAATTGTAGGCATCATTTTTATTTTTTCATTTTCTTTTGCTTCTAATAATGACGATTGTATTAATTCATCTTACTATATAAAAAATATTAAAGTTGATTTTACAAAAGAATCTCTTATTGAAGCAAGGGAGTTAGCCGAACAAAAAGCTAGGTTAATTGGTTTGAATAGACTTCTTAACAAACTAACACTTAGAAATAAAAAAAATATATTTAAGAATTCGGAAGTACTTAGATTAGTGGATTACTTGAAAGTGAATAGTGAAGCAAATAGTGATACAAGATATTTGGCTAACTTTGACGTATGTTTTAATAGAAAATTAATAATAGATTATTTTCATAAAAATAAGTTACAATATGCAGAAACTCATCGCAAACCAATCTCAATACTTCCAATTTTCAAAGGTCCAAGGGGATTTATTTTATGGGATGAAAAAGACCCTTGGTATTCTAAATGGGAAAAGCAGCTTAAATCTTTAGATGGTCTTGTAAAACTGTCATTAGCAAAGGGTAATCTAAATTTATCTAGGGGTATGGGGTCAAATATAATTAATGAAAATAATAAAGACCTTATTAGAAAGTTAATTAATATAGAAAAATCTGATGCATTATTATTAGTTGTTGCAGAACCAATTTTAAGAAATGATGGAAAAACTTTTCTAAGCACCTACGCTAAAATATACAATAAAACTGGTAAATTAGAAAATACAATTTATAGAAATAAAATATCTCTCAAAACAACTTCATCTATTTATCAAATTAATAACACTCTATTAAATAAAGAAGTTTTAAAAATAATAAATTCAATAGAAATTAATTGGAAGAAAGATAATTTAATTGATCCTAATATTATTAATGAAGTTGAGCTTATTATTCCAATATCTACTTTCCAATCAACATCATTAGAAGCACCACTCTTGTTTAATGATAAAATTATAAAAGTTAAATCGACCAGTGGTTTTTTAGATAAAGGCATCATAAAAATAGAAAATGAAATTATATTTTATAAAAAGAGAAATTTAAAAAGTTTTGAATATGTGAAAAGAGGCATATTAAAATCAGATGGTAAAATAAAATATAATATAAATACTGTATTAAAACAGAAGAATATAAGTGTTTGGCCAATTGTGCTCGATACTCTTGAAAGCTTACCATTTGTTAAAAAAGTTAAAGTTATTTCCATTTCAAACTTAAAAGGGAGGATAGTCGTTACATTTATAGGAAATAAGAAAACCTTTTTTCAAGCAACAAAAGAAAAAAAATTGATTTTTAAAGATTTTAATTCTCAACAATACATACTAGATTCAAAATTATAATGAGGTGTATTTAATGTCAAATGAATTGAAAAATAAAAATATCAAAAATCTAAATGTATATATAATATTATCTATATTGATTTTAGTTTCTTTATATTTATTCCAAGTCATTATTCCTTTTGCATTGGCCTTTATAATTGCTTATTTAGTTAATCCTATAAAAAAATTCTTTGATGAATATTTAAATGAAACTATTTCAAGTTTATTATCAGTTATAATTTTTATCTTATTCTTTTTATCTATTTTAATATTAATTTCACCAATTATTATTAAACAAATTCATAATTTAATATCTATTTTACCATCTTATGTTAGCAAAATAGAAATTTTGATTAATGAATTTAATAGCCAATACTTTATTGATGAAAAAATAAAAAGTTTTGATTATATCGAATTTTTAAAACCTTTTTCAAAAAACTTAATTAGTTCTACCACTATTCTAGTTAATAATAGTATTCAATTTTTCAGTAGTTTTTTTAATATTATTTTAGTTTTTATCATAAGTTTTTATATGAGCTTAGAGTTTAAAAACATTAAGATTTTTTTAAATGATTTTGAAAGCAAATCAAATTTTAAAGGTTTAACAATTTTAATTAAAAAAATAGATGTTGTTCTTTCTAAATTTATTCGAGGTCAAGGCTTAATATGTCTAATTTTATCTGTTTTTTATTCTTTGTCGCTTTTCTTTTTAGGGATAGAATTTGGAATACTTTTAGGTATGTTTGCTGGAGTAATATCGTTTATTCCTTACGTAGGAGCAATCTTAGGAGGTGGCCTAACATTAATATTGGGTTTTTTCCAGCTTGGTTTTTCATTAGAGTTATTTTATTTATCACTAGTTTTTCTTTTTGGGCAAGTAGTTGAAAGCTATTATTTAACTCCAAAACTAGTGGGTGAAGCAATTGGATTAAATCCAATTTGGATTTTATTTTCTCTTTTAACGGGGGCTCATCTTGCAGGCTTTATAGGTGTTCTTATATCGCTACCTGTAGCAGCAATTTTGGGAGTAATAATTAGGCATTATTTTTTTAAAATGATTAATGAAAATTAACTCATGCAGACTAAATTAAGAAACATAAATAAAAGTGGTTTTAATAAACAATTAGCACTTCCTTTGACATTTAAAACCCTAAAAAATAGAGAAAACTTTATCATTTCTAATTGCAATGAATCAGCAATTAGTTTGATAGATAACTCTGATTTTTGGCTAGGTAAAAAAAAAATTAGCTCAATACCTGCCGCACTTATTTTTGGACCCAAAGGTAGCGGTAAAACTCATCTAAGTAATATCTTCAAGGAATATAATAATTCTATTTTTTTATCTTCTTTAAAACCTAGTGACTTAGAATTAATTAAAAAAGGAATTAATTTTATTATTGATGATTTCGGACCAAGTATAAATTATTCTTCTGAATTAGTAATGCATTTTTTAAATCAAGTAACTTATAATGATGGGTCAATTCTCTTTTTATCAAGATATTCTGCTTTTGAAATGGATTGGGATTTAGCCGATTTAAATTCAAGAATACGAAGTTTACTGTCTTGTGAGATTAAGTTGCCAGATGATATGCTATTATATACCTTAATGATAAAGTACACTAATGAAAAAAAACTAATGTTAAACGATAATCAATGTATTTATATTTTAGAGAGATTAGAGAGAAACTTTGAAAGTGTTATTAATTTTATTAATAAATTAGACCTTTTTTCATTAGAAACTAAAAAAAAGGTAAGTTACAAAAGTATTCAACATGTTTTTGATACATTATCTAAAAACTAAATATCTATTTTTTTTATTTTACCTTTATCGATTTTAAATGCTAATTTTCCATTTAATAATGATAGAGCTAATTTTCCAAAAATTTCGTTTCTCCAACCTGTAAATATTTTCATATTTTGTTTTTGTCCTACTAAAATAGATTTTAGATCTTCAGTATTAGCAATAACCTTTTCTGCTAAACCGCTCTCTTCTGAACAATATTTTAATAATAGTTTTAACAATTCTAAACTACCTTTAGATATTTTGGGAGAAGTTGAATTTGATACTAAAGGCCATTCCTCACGTTTTGTTTTGTGAGATTCCTCAATTACATCCAGAATTTGATAAAAATCATCATTTGACAAATTTCTTGGTATAGCTCTTATTTTTTTTAATTCACTTATTGTTTTAGGCTTAGAAAACGAAATATTTATTAAAACATCGTCCCTTATCAGTCTATTTCTTGGCAGATTTCTTTTTTTACACTGTCTTTCTCTCCAAGATGCAAGATTTTTAAGTAAGTTTAACATTTTTGGATTAGAGTTTTTTAATTTAATTTTTTTCCAAACTTCATCTGGGTTAACCTGATACAACTCTTTTTTACTAAGATGTTCTAGCTCATCCCTAACCCATTCTTCTCTGTTATTATCTTTTATTACATTGTTTATTAATGGAAATATTTTAATTAAGTGTGTTACATCTGATATTGCGTAGTTAATTTGATCATTTGATAGTGGTCTTTGTAACCAATTTGTAAATTGGTGTTCTTTATTAACTGACAATCCTAAAAAGCTATTTACTAAACCTTCATAACCAATCTGATCGCCATGTCCACAAAACATTGCAGCTATTTGTGTGTCATAGATTGGTGAAGGTATTTCACCTATTAATTCAAAAAATATTTCTAAATCTTGTCTACCTGCATGGAAAATTTTTAAAATATTTTTATTCAATAGTAATTTCCAAATTGGGCTCATATCTAATTTTGTAAGAGGATCAATGGCACCGGCAAAATCCATACCTGCAATTTGAATTAGACATAAAGACGGATAATAGGTGCTATCCCTAATAAATTCGGTATCTATTGCAAGAAATTTTTCTTTTGTGCATTTTTGATAAAAATTATTTAATGTATTTTGATCAGTGATTGGTGTATTTATTATATTCATAACAAGATAACTTAAATTATATTATTTTTAAAACAATGATAAATTTAATTTTGATGTATTTAACAAATTATAAGGTCAAAAAAAATGTTTTTAAATAGATATATGAGTGTCTTTCTGGTAATGAATATATTCTTAACTAATCCTTCATTTGCATTGCAGCTCCTATCTCATAAAGCAACTTATACTCTTAATGTCGAAAACATTAAAAATTCTCTTCTAGAAGGTGGACAAGGTCAAACATTTTTTGAAATTCAAGAAGTTTGTAATGGGTGGAATGTGAGAGAAGATTATGCATTAATGTATGAATTACCTAACAAAAAAACTGCAAAAAGCTATTCAAGCTATACTACTTTCGAAAATAAAAATTCTACTAAACATAGTTTTCAATTAACTGAAAAAAGCGATTTAAATGGTAAAAATAATTATCAAGGTTTTGTTGAAAAAAATGAAATAAACATTTCAGGATCTATAATTAACCAAGATATAAAAAAACTATCTTTTAATAAAAATATATTATTCCCTTTAGAACATTTACAGAAAATCATTGAAAAAGCTAAAAAGGGTCAAAGTATTTTCACTTCTGAGGTTTTTTTTGGAAATGAAGAGAGCAAGCAAATTAAAACAGTTTCAACCTTCATAAGTAATAAAAAACAAGCCAACGTGCATAATGGTAAAGACTTATCTAAGGTCATGGTCTGGCCAATTAAAATCGCTTTTTATTCTAAGATTGAAAAAAAAACAGAACCAGATTACGAGATATCATTAGAACTAGATGAGGTAGGAGTTGTTTATTCTTATAAAGTTAATTATGGGGATTTTGAAGTAAAAGCTAAGTTAAAAGATTTTCAAGTTCTTGAAAAAAAAATATGTAATAACTAAGAGTAATTAATTATTTTATTTTTGCTTCTTTAAATAAAACATGTTTTCTAGCTCTTGGATCATATTTCATTAATTCTAATTTTTCGGGTTTTGTTCTAGGGTTCTTCTTTGTTACATAAAAATATCCAGTATCAGCAGAACTGATAAGTTTAATTTGTAATGTTGCGGGTTTAGCCATGTTGAACTCCTTAATTAAATATTTTTTAATTTAATTATTGTTTAAAGTCAAGTTATGAATATTTTTGATTTTTGATAACTTTTAATTGATTTTTTTTCTGCTCTTTTTCAACTTTTTTACTTTACTTTTTGTTTCTCCAGAAACAAATTTTACTGTTATGCTTCCTGTCAAAGGAATAACTTCTGTGATTTTTACAGTAAGCATCATACCACTTCTAAAAAAATAACCTGAGTTTTTACCTAATAATATTTGCTTTATCTGGTCATAATCATACCAATCATATGGTAATTCACGTATAGGAAGTAGTGCTTCAGCTACTCCATCATCTATAGATATAAAAATTCCAAATTTATGAACTGATATAATTGAACCAGTCACAGTTTCATTAACTCTGTCTTGGTATAATAAAGTAATTAACCGATCAATCGTTTTTCTCTCCGCATTTGTTGCTTTTCTTTCCGAATTTGAAATATGTTCGCATAATAATTGAATTTCTTTTTCTTCAATATTTTTATTTAACTTATTTAAACCTTTATTATTTATTATTTCTATAATTTGCCTGTGAATTAATAAATCAGCATACCTACGTATAGGTGATGTAAAGTGAACATAGTCTTTGAGTGCTAGACCAAAATGGGAATAATTTTTATTGTCGTATCTTGCTTGAGACTGGCTTCTTAATATTGATTGATTAATTGATTCATAATCAGCTGTTTCTTTTGTTTGTTCTAATATTTTGTTCATCAATGAAGGGTGAGGTACTTTGCCAATAAGAATGTTAGCTAGTGGTTGTCCTATTATATCAATTAATGTTCTATACTTTTCTTCACTTGGTTGTTCATGAACTCGGTAAACCGAGCTTTGTGAACTTTTATTTATTTCTTCAGCCGCAGCGACATTAGCTAAAACCATGAATTCTTCAATTATCTTGTTACTAGTCATACCAAAAACTTTCTTTACGTTTATTGGCCAATTATCTTTATTAAATATTATTACTTTTTCTGGTAAATTTAAATTTAATGCACCTCTGATTGTTCTTTCATTATCAAGAAGTTGATAAACTTCATGTAAACAATTTATTACATTTAGAATATCTTTATTTAAATCACAGCTTATATTATTAATCACATCCTCAACTTGTTCGTAAGTTAATCTTTGTTTTGAGTTTATTGTAGATTGAAAAAACTTATGTGACTGTTTAATACCTCTGTCATTTAAAGTTATTTCAACTGTTAAACACAATCTATCCAAATTTGGCTTTAATGAGCATAAATTATTTGACAATTCCTCTGGAAGCATTGGAATGACAAGATTTGGTAAATATACAGAATTCCCTCTATCCCTTGCTTCTTGATCTAGATACGAATTAAGCTTCACATAATGAGACACATCAGCTATGGCAACTAATATCTTCCAACCTTTCTTATTAGGTAATTTTTCAGCATAAACAGCATCATCAAAGTCTTTAGCATTTTCTCCGTCAATTGTTACAAATGAGGTGGATCTTAAATCTTTACGGTCTGTATAATTAGTTTTATCTAAATCTTTAACTTCATTAATGATATTTTTATTGAATTCGTAATTTAAATCATTTTCTTTGATTGCTAAAAAAGAAAATGTTTTTGGATCAAATGAAGATCCAATTATTTCTAAAATTTCTGCGTAATTAGTTTGGCCATTATTTCGATTTTTGTCTCTCTTTTTTGTTCTTATTTTTTTTATTTTTATATTTTTCAAAGTTTGCGCAGATGCTATTTGAGCCTTTACAACATCGCCGTTTTGAAGAATAGTTTCTTCAGATATTATAGGAATTATCGTTTCTTTACTCTTACGACCTCTTTCTAATTCTTGCAGTACAAACTGTTTTTTTGAGTTAATATTTACTTTTGCAAAAAAATATCTTCTCTCAACATCTAGTTTTTTAATAATCTTAATAAATTCAAACTTGTTGTTAGATATCTTGAATTGGACTAATAAATGGTCTTGTATATTAAATTTGATATTTTCATTATTGAATGGTATTTCAACTTTTCTAAAATCATACTTACTATCCAATATAGTTGCAGTGGCAAAGCCATCTTCATCTACAGAAGTTATTTTTAATGATAATATTGGAGAACTGAGCTCTTCTATTTTACTATGGTAATTATTTTTCATATTTGATGAAGTTTACTTTTAACCATAAATCATTTTTTCTTTGTGGTTTTCTTTGTAGTTTTCTTCAAAGGCTTCTTTGTAAATCTTGGAGGTTTTGCAGCCTTTGCAACAATTAATTCAATAGCTTGTTCTAAGTTAATTTCTTCTAACGTAAACGACTTAGGTAAGGTGGCTCTGATCTTATTGTACTCTACATAAGGTCCAAACCTTCCTGATTTTGCCAACACTTTTCCATTACCATCAGGATGATCGCCGAGGACTCTCCCGAGTTTGTCACTATTTTCTCCAATCATCACTACAGCATGGTTTAAACCTATGTTAATTACTGTTTCGTCAGCAGGAATACTTATAAAATTTATATCATATTTTAAATAAGGGCCATATCTACCTATGCCTGAAAAAATGTCTTGCTCAGTTTCTGGATGTTTACCAATTAATCTTGGTAATGAGAGAAAAGCTAAAGCTTTGTTTAAATCAACTGTTTTTGCTTCTACAAGTTTTGGAATGCTAGTGCGTTTTGGTTTTTTTTCTTCACCTAGTTGGATGTAGATACCATAAGGACCTTTTTTAATTAAAACATTTAATCCAGTTTCAGGGTCTGCCCCAAGCAGTCCGTTATTTTCAGGCATAAAAGTATTATTGGCATCATTGTCATCACCATTTTGATTATTGGCAATTTGCTTGGTAAATTTACATTCTGGATAATTTGAGCATCCTATGAAGGCACCATATTTGCCTAACTCTAAGCCCAAATTACCATTAGAACATGTTGGACACTTTTTATTTGGCTGTCCATTATCTTGATTATCATCTTTCGGAAAAAATAAATCAGTAAGTTCATTTTCTAAAGCTTCTAATATTTTATCTCTTTCGAGGTTAGACATTTTGTCTAAGTGAGGCTTAAAACTGTTCCAGAATTCTTCTAATAATTTTTTATAATTTAATTTTCCATCAGAGACGGTGTCTAGCTTTTTTTCTAATTCGGCTGTGAAATCGTATTCAATATATTTTCCAAAGAAATTATTTAAAAAAGCTGTAAGTATCCTGCCTCTCTCTTGGGGAATATGTTTGCCTTTTTCTTTTTCTACATAGTTTCTATTTATTAGAACTTGTAATATTGAAGCATAAGTTGATGGTCTACCAATACCTAATTCTTCCATTTTTTTAATTAGACTTGCATCAGTATATCTTGGGGGAGGTTGCGTAAAATGTTGATCGCTTTCAACTTTACTTAAATCAACACTTTCTTTTTCATTCATGTCAGGTAATAACCGATCATCTTCTTTATCTCTATAAACAAAAAATCCAGGAAAAAAAACTTGTGAGCCATTGGCTCTAAACATAATACTACCATCTTTACTTGAAATGTCGGCTGAAGTTTCATCTAATTCTGCCGATTGCATCTGACTTGAAATAGTTCTTTTCCAAATTAAATCGTAAAGTTTTAATTGCTCTGCATCCAAATAACCGGATATCCTTTCAGGATCCCGTGAAATATCTGTTGGTCTTATTGCTTCATGAGCTTCCTGAGCATTTGCAGCTTTAGATTTATATACTCTTGGATTATCTGGAATATACGACTTTCCGTGACGGTCTGAAATTTCTTCTCTTAATTCTTGAACAGCTTGCGAACTTAATTGAACCCCGTCAGTTCTCATATAAGTTATCAATCCAGTTGTTTCAGAACCAATATTTAATCCTTCATATAACTTTTGGGCAATTCTCATAGTTCTTGAAGCGCCAAAGCCTAGTTTATTGGATGCATCCTGTTGGAGAGTTGAGGTTGTAAAGGGAGCTAAAGGATTTCTTTTAACTCTTTTCTTTTCAATTTTTGAAATATGAAAAGTTGATTTGTTAATCTGGTCAAGTGCTAAATCAGCTTCTTTTTCATTTTTAATATCCATTTTTGCAAGCTTTTGATTGTTAATAAAAAAAAGCCTTGCAGGAAAGTCTTCTTTATTATTTTTTGCAAAGACAGATGAAATTGACCAATATTCCTCAATATTAAACTTTTCAATTTCAATTTCTCTTTCGCATATAAGCTTTAATGCTACTGATTGAACTCTACCTGCGGATTTGGAGCCAGGAAGTTTTCTCCATAATATTGGTGATATAGAAAAACCTATAAGGTGATCTAATGCTCTTCTTGCTAAGTATGCATCTACTAATTCGTTATTTATTTCTCTAGGATTTTTCATAGCCTCTAAAACAGCATTTTTGGTAATTTCATTAAAAACTACTCGTTGAACTGGTTTATCTTGTATTGTTTTTTTACTATTTAGAATTTCTTTCAGATGCCAGCTAATAGCTTCACCTTCTCTATCAGGGTCCGTTGCTAAAATAAGAGTGTCAGCAGCTTTTAATTCACTGATAATTTCTTTTACAACTTTTTCCTTATCTTTGTGCATTTCCCAAGACATTTTAAAATCATCTTCAGGAAGAACTGCGCCATCTTTAGATGGTAAATCTCTTACGTGGCCAACTGAGGCAATTACTTTATAATCATTTCCAAGATATTTATTAATAGTTTGAGCTTTTGCTGGAGATTCAACTATTACTAACTTCATTTGTTTCAGGTCCTAGATTAATTTAAAAAGTAATAAAATAGTAATATTCATGTGTTATATATTTGCAGATAACATTACTTTGATTAAAAAACAATAATAATTTTTCTAAATTTTAGGCTCTTTTCTATTCAATAATCTCTTAATATTCTCTCTATGTTGAAACCAACAGATCAATGAAATAAATATAGAAGTAATAATAAAATAATTTTCAGCTGAGTTAAAAACCATTAAAAAAGGTATTAGAAAGTAAGAAATTAATGCTGACATAGAGCTAATTTTAAATAATTTTGCTATTAAAACCCATATTATAAGAGCTATAATTCCAACTATTAAGTTGAGAAATAATATAGTACCAAATCCTGTCGCTACACCTTTGCCACCTTTAAAATTCAACCAAATTGGAAAACAATGTCCTAGAATAGATGATATTGCAACTACACTGATAATTAACTCATAATTATACAAGCTCAAAATAGACGTTTTAGTTAATATAGATGTTAAAAGAAACAACGCTAAAGCTCCCTTGCTTCCATCTAAAATTAATGTCAAAAAAGCTATTTTTTTATTACCTGTTCTTAAAACATTTGTTGCGCCTATATTTCCACTTCCTATATTTCTAATATCTCCTAACCCTGACATTTTGGTTAAGACTAATCCAAAAGGAACAGAGCCAATTAAATAACCCATAAAAGAGAAAAATAATAAAATTAATAAGTAGTTAGAATCAAAATTCATTTAATAGCCTTTGTTTTAGTATTGGATCAACATGGGAGGCATTTCCTTGAATAAAAGTAGCTAAAATCTTACCTTTTACATTTCTTCCATCAAATGGAGTTGGGCTAAACATTAAATCTTTTTGATTAATTGTATTATTTACACTGTCATCAAAAATGATAAAAGTAGCGTCTTCATTTTGTTCAAGAGTAGGCTCTTTTATTTTCAAGACCTTAGAAGGATTAAATGAAATTAAAGAAATTGCTTTTTTTAAATCTATTAATCTTTTATGAACTAATTCCAATGTAAGTAAAAATAAAGTTTCAATTCCTGCGGCTCCGATTGAAGCAGCAGAGAATGGTTGAATTTTTGTGTCTTTTGATCTAGCTCTATGATCAGATGCTATTACGTCAATTGTTCCATCTTGTATTCCTTCTATGACGGCGATCCTATCATCTTCTGTCCTTAAAGGAGGTGAAATTTTGAATGAGGTATCATAGTTCAACAATGCGTTTTCATTTAACAAAAAATATGGTGGAGCTGTATCGCAAGTGATCCTTATTCCCTTTTTTTTAGCTCGTCGAATTACATTTATAGCTTCTCTTGTTGATACATGAGCTACGTGATAGTGAACACCGGTTAATTCAGCTAATCTTATGTCTCGTTCAACAATAATTACTTCTGCACAAGAAGGTATTCCAATTAAACCGAGACGGGTTGAAATTTCTCCTTCATTCATTTCACCTCTTATAGAAGTTGTTGAAGCTTGGCTTATTCCAGACAAATCTTCATCTTCTGCATGTTGAATAATAGGACGATTTATCATTTTTGAATAACTCATTAGGCGTCTCATCACTAAACTATTTCTTATACTCTTATTTCCATTAGTAAAACCAACAGCGCCCATCTCTGACATTAAACCAAGTTCACTCATTTCTAAACCTGCATCATCTTTTGTGGCAGCACCATAAGCATTAACTCGAGGTAAAATAATATTTTCTGATTGTCTGTGAATATGGTCTATAATAGAGGGATTATTAAGTTTAGGAGTTTGATTAGGAAGAATAACTATTGAAGTTATTCCATTTTTCAGAGCAATTTTTTGTGTAATTTCTAAGTTTTCAGTCTTTCCAATGTTAACACGCATATCCATTAGTCCAGGTGACATAGTTAACCCTTTACAATCATAAATAGTTATTGGGTTATTTCCCGTAATAGTTTCGCTATTAAATTTTTTTGAAATTGAAATTATTTTGTTATTCCTAATGACAACATTTGATTTTTCATTAAAATTTGTTGCTGGATTTAGAACATTTATAGACTTAAAGATTGTATATGTCATTTTTGCTCTTTTAAATCGTTAGTTTTAGTATGAATTAGAGCTTCAATAATAGACATTCTAACTGCAACTCCCATTTCAACTTGAGTTTTAATTAAACTTCTATTTGTATCATCAGCTAACGCGGACGCAATTTCAACTCCTCTATTCATAGGGCCAGGGTGCATTATTACAGCATTAGAGCTTGCTAGTGACAACTTAGCTTCATCAAGACCAAAAAATTTAAAATACTCTCGTTCAGAAGGATTTTCAGTCCCAGACATACGCTCATTTTGAAGTCTTAATAACATTACCACATCAGCGTCCTTAACACCTTCTCGCATGTCATTAAAACACTTAACTCCTAACTTTTCTAAGTTTAAGGGCATTAAAGTTGATGGAGCTACGCACCTAACTTCTGCTCCCATTATATTCAAAAGATGTATATTTGAACGAGCCACTCTACTGTTTGCTATATCTCCACAAATACTTATTTTTAACCCTTCTAAATGCCCAATTCTTCTTTGGATAGTTAAAGCATCCAATAATGCTTGTGTAGGATGTTCATGTCTTCCATCACCGGCATTAATGATGCTACAATTTAAGTAGTCAGCAAACAAACGTGGGGCACCACTATGAGGATGTCTTACTATCAATAAGTCTGGTCGCATTGCATTTAAGGTACTTGCAGTATCAAGAAGGCTCTCTCCTTTTTTTATTGATGAGTTAATTAAGGATATATTTATAACTTCTGCACCAAGTCTTCTGGCTGCAAGTTCAAATGATACTCTTGTACGAGTGGAGTTCTCAAAAAAAACATTTAGAACAACATAACCTGATAGTTTTTTTGTATCACTATGTCTATCTAGATTAGCAAAGTAGTTAGCTCTATCAAGTAAGCTCTCAATCTCGGATTTTTGCATACCTTCTATAGCTAATAAATGTGAAGATAATAGATTAACTGGAGAGGAAATTTTATCGTCTTTATTTTTAAATATTTTATTCATCTAAAATACTTTACTACATTCTTTTTGGTAATCCGTCTAGTGCAGTTTGTAATATCCAGCAAGCAGCAAGTTGATCTGTTCTGGAGCTTCTTTTTTTTCTAGTAAGGTCTGCTTTGATCATAGGTTTTTCTATGGCCATAGTAGACATTCGTTCGTCTTGAAGTAGAATTGGAATATCAATAACTTCTAATAAGCTTTTTATAAAATCTCGGACGGAATCGCATCGTGGCCCAATACTTCCATCCATATTTAAAGGCCAACCTATTATAATTCCTGCAATATTATATTCTTTAAAAATTTCAATAAGTTGGTTTAAATCAGATTTTAATTTTTTTCTTTGAATTGTAAAAATAGGGGAGGCTACGGTTAAGTCAGAATTGCTAACTGCAATTCCTAGAGTTTTTGTACCAGGATCTATCCCTAAGACTCTTTTTTTAGGTAAAATGTTCAACAAAAAATCATCAGGCTTGAAGATAGGCATAATTGATGCTAACAGACTTTCTAATATATTTAAAATCAATCAATGGGATGAAATAATAAAAATGTCCAACAAAAAATCGATTGTTGATATTCCAACTGTAAATAAAATAGCAAGATTATCTCGTTTAGATATTCCTGAAAATAGTAAACAAAGCCTTGCCAACGACTTAAATAATATCTTAGGGTTTGTGGCTAATTTAGATGAGGTTGACACGTCTAATGTTGAACCTTTAGCATCAGTTACTGGTCATAAATTACCTCTTAGAAGTGACATAGTTACTGACGGGAATATAGAAAACTTAGTTTTAAAAAATGCTCCCGAAAGCTCTAGTGGTTTTTTTGTAGTTCCTAAGGTTATTGATTAATGTCTGATTTATTAAAATATGACTTGCTAGGAGCATCTAAAGCTATTAAGGCAAAAGAAATTTCTTCAGTTGAGATTACTAATGCTTATATAGAGGCAATAGAAAATACCTCGTCTTTAGGCGCTTACTTAGAACTAGTTAAAGATAAAGCATTAGAAATGGCAAAAGCATCTGATGAAAATATTTCTAAGGGTAAATTTAGACCTCTTGAAGGGCTTCCCATAGGCATAAAGGATATGTTTTGCACTAAGGATATAAAAACCACAGCATCTTCAAAAATACTTGATAACTTTTATCCTACTTATGAAAGTACTGTAACCCAAAACCTTTGGAATGACGGTGCTGTTATGTTAGGCAAGTTATCATGTGACGAGTTTGCAATGGGTTCAAGTAACGAGACTGCTGCAAAAGGAAATGTTATTAATCCATGGTTAAAAATTAAGAAGATGTCTCCAGGTGGTTCATCTGGTGGCTCTGCTGCAGCAGTGGCGGCAAGATCAGCGTTAGCCGCAACAGGAACGGACACTGGAGGATCAATTAGGCAACCAGCTGCTTTTTGTGGAATTACCGGTTTAAAACCTACTTATGGCAGATGTTCTAGGTGGGGAATAGTAGCTTTTTCCTCTTCTTTGGACCAAGCAGGACCTTTGACTAGAACAGTTAGTGATGCTGCACTTATGCTTAACTCTATGGCTAGTTATGACAAAAAAGACTCAACATCTGCTAATTTAGCTATGCCTGATCTGATGAGTTATTTGGGGAATAGCATAAAAGGAAAAAAAATTGGAATTCCTAAAGAATACACACAAGATGGAATTTCTGACGATATTGTCAAATTTTACCAAAAATCAATTGATTGGCTTAAAGAAGCAGGCTCAGAAATCGTACCAGTTTCATTGCCTCATACCAAGTATGCTCTTCCTGTTTATTACATAATAGCTCCTGCAGAAGCCTCAAGTAACTTGGCAAGATATGATGGTGTAAGATTTGGTGAAAGAAAAGAAGCTTCAAGTTTGGACAAAATGTATGAAATAACGCGTGGAGAAGGTTTTGGAGACGAAGTGAAGAGAAGAATAATGATTGGAACTTATGTCTTATCTTCTGGTTATTATGATGCGTATTATCTCAAGGCTCAAAAAGTAAGAAGGTTAATAAAAGAAGATTTTGAAAATGGTTTTAAAAAAGTTGACTTTATACTTACGCCATCAACTCCGACAACTGCATTTGAATTAGGTAAAAAGCAAGATCCATTGACTATGTATTTGAATGATATTTTTACAGTCCCAGCAAGCCTGGCAGGTCTTCCTGGAATATCATTACCCGTTGGTTTGGATCAATCGGGTCTTCCAATTGGAATACAACTTATTGCTAACGCATTTGATGAAGCAGGTTTAATTAGTACTGCTCATGTGTTGGAAAAATCTGCAAACTTTAATTTCATTGCTGATGGAGCAGCCAAATGAATGAAAATTTAAAATTAAAACCTGGCCATATTCAAGGTGAAACTGGTATTTGGGAAATGGTAATTGGTTTAGAGATACACGCTCAAGTTTCAAGTAAATCAAAGTTATTTTCTGGAGCCTCCGCTACTTTTGGAGCTCAGGCAAATTCTAATGTTTCTCTTGTCGATGCAGCAATGCCGGGCATGTTACCAGTAATTAATGAATATTGCGTAGAACAGGCTGTCAAAACAGGATTAGCGTTAAATGCTCAGATAAATAACATTTCTGTATTTGATAGGAAAAATTATTTTTATGCTGACCTACCTCAAGGTTATCAAATAAGTCAATTTACCCAACCTATAGTTGGAGAAGGAGAAATCACTATTGATGTAGATGATAATAATCAAACAACAATAGGTATAGAACGATTACATCTTGAACAAGATGCAGGTAAATCTTTGCACGATCAACATCCCACTAAATCTTATATTGATTTAAATCGAACTGGGGTTGCATTAATGGAAATTGTATCTAAGCCGGATATAAGATCTCCTAAGGAAGCTGGTGCATACGTAAAAAAAATAAGATCTATATTAAGATATGTTGGTTCATGTGATGGTAATATGGAAGAAGGTTCGCTAAGAGCTGATTGTAATGTTTCAGTTAGGAAAGCCGGTGAAGAATTTGGTACCAGATGCGAAATAAAAAATTTAAATTCAATAAGATTTATTAATCAAGCTATTCAAGCAGAGGCTGAAAGACAAGTTGAAATACTTGAAGCAGGAGGAGAAATTAATCAAGAAACAAGACTTTTTGATACGTCCTCTGGAGAAACTAGATCTATGAGAAGTAAAGAAGATGCTCACGATTATAGATATTTTCCAGATCCAGATCTTTTGCCTTTAGAGTTTACTGATAGTTTTGTTCAAGGTATTAAAGATCAGTTACCTGAACTCCCAGATTTTGTGAAAAAAAGATTAGTAAATGAATATGGAATAACTCCTTACGATGCTTCTATACTTGTAGAAGAAAAAGATTTTGTTGCTTTCTATGAACAAGCAGCAACTGGTGGAGATGGAAAGTTAACGGCAAACTGGATGATATCAGAACTTTTCGGAGCCCTTAAGAAAGAGAATTTGCTGCTATCGGACAGCCCAATCTCTCCGGAAACCCTACGTGAATTAATAAGTTTAATTACTAAAGGGACTATATCAGGAAAAATAGCTAAAGATGTTTTTGCTGAAATGATGATTAGTAGAAAAAAACCTTCTGATATTGTTGAAGAAAAAGGCTTAGAACAAGTTTCAGATGATAAAGAAATACTTAAACTGATAGAAAAAGTAATTGCTGACAACCAGGATAAGGTAAAAGATTACTTAAGTGGCAAAGACAAACTTTTTGGATTTTTTGTTGGTCAGGTAATGAAAATATCTCAAGGAAAAGCTAATCCAGGATTAGTTAATAAAATACTAAAAGAAAAATTAAAGTAATATATTAATTTTTCTTTTTTGCTTTCCAATTTACTAATATAATTGCGATTATTATCGATATAAAGCCAATAATTAACCTAAACGTAATTTGTTCATTTAATATTATCGACCCAAGTAAAATAGCTGAAAGCGGGTTAAACCCAAGAGAAATAGCTGCTTGTGTTGGAGATATTATTTGTAATGCCTTTCCCCAACAATACATCATAAGTACCCCCCCTGGAATAATTAACATTCCTAAGGCAGCAAGTTCAAATTCATTTATTTGATAAAAACTTTCATAAATAGAACCAAAACTTATTGATAATGAAAAATTTATTAATGTTCCAATGAAAATTACGTATATCATTACAGGGATAGTTCCATATTTTTTTAGATACTTTCCTGAAAATACTGTAAAACATGAAGCTGCTAATACACCTATCATCATCAGAAAATCACCTTTTAATGTTTGATTAAAATCACTATCAACCTTTTCTGACATACAAAATGTAATTCCCGCTATTGCAATTAAAACCGCTAGAGATTTATTAATTGTAATTTTTTCAACCTTGAAAAGGTATGCTATTATAATTGTACATAAGGGCATTGTCGCATAAAGTAATCCAGCTCTTGCGGCAGTAGTATACTCTAGACCCAGCGCCATAAAATTTGGAAATAGAGTAATCATAGATAACCCTAAAACACTCATTGGAAGAAGATCAGTTTTATCGAATTTTTTCTTTATAAAAGTAGATATGGTTATTAAAAATAATATAAGTCCCGTGAGGCCATATCTTACAAAGCTGAGTGTAAATGGATCAATACTATCAACCACATATCTAGTAAAAACAAAAGTAGAGCCACCTAGGATTGCAGATAGAGATGCATAAAAAGATCCCAGAAGTAGGATTTTAATATTGGAATTGTCTTTATTCATAATTTCTTCTAATAATTAATTGGATTAAGTTTATAACTTTATTTTAATTAACACATAGTTGTTTATTAGATATAATTATTTATTTATATGATTTCTATCAATATAGGTGATACCAAAGAGTTGTTATACCTATTCCTATTTTATAATTGCATTATTATAATAAAATCATTTTAATCTAATTAACAAATATTTTTATTTAAAAATATTAAATCTAGCTAAATATAATCTTTAACAAATAGAGACGAAAAAATTATGAAAAAAGTCAAATTAGGAAGAACTAACTTAAATATTTCTGAGGTGGTTTTAGGCGGAGGATGGGTTGGTGGTCTATTTATTGATCCTACCTATCAAATTATGGAAAAGGCTTTAGAAATTTCAATTAAATCAGGAATTAATTGGATAGATACAGCAGAAACTTACAGTGAAGGTCAATCCGAAAAAAATATTGGCGATTTGTTAAGCGCTCTTCCAATTAAAGATAAATTGTACATATCATCAAAAGCAAGATTAGATCCAAAAAGTTCAGAATCATATGGATCTCAAATAGATCGAAAATTAGATGATAGTTTAAAAAGGTTAAAAACAGACAGATTAGATTTATATCAATTACATAATAAAATTACAATTAATGAAAGCGCAGAAACTTTAACTCCGTCTCAGGTTTTAAAGAAAAATAGTGTGTGTGACATTATGGAAAAAATCAAAGAAGATAATCGTGTTGCTCATATCGGCATTACAGCCTTAGGAGATACAAAGGCTATTAGAGAAGTTGTTAATACTGGTTGTTTTGATACCGCTCAAATATATTATAACCTTCTTAATCCAACAGCTACTTTTGATGAAAAAGGCATGTGGAATGATCAGGATTTCTCGAGTTTAGTCTCAGACTGCCAGACACAGAACATGGGTATCTTGGGTATTAGAATATTTGCTGCTGGTTTGTTAGCTACAGATATAAGGCATGGCAGAGAAATTCCTGTCACTCATATGATAGATATAAAAGAAGAAGAAAGACGTGTTCATAAAATATATGAAATAGTTGGTGAAACTTATGGGAACAGAGCTCAATTTGCAATCAGATACGGTTTGTCTGATAACAGTTTGCATTGTACTGTTTTAGGGTTAGCTACATTAGAGCATCTTGAAAATGCAATTCAAGCAGTAGAAATGGGACCTTTATCAGAGGATGTGTTAGAAAAAATTTTAGAATTACAAAAGTCTAATTTTTTATAAATTCAAAATTTTTAAACTAAATAATTGAGGTAAAAATGAAAATATTAGTTTTAGGAGTAGGCGGAATAGGTGGTTTTTTTGGGGGTTATCTTCATGAAAGTGGTGCTGATGTAACCTTTTTAGTAAGGCCAAAAAGAAAAGCATTATTAACAACCGATCAATTAAAAGTAATTAGCCCTTTAGGAAACTTAAACCTAGATCCCAGATTGATATTGGCGGAGGAGTTAAAGCCAGTTTACGATATAATCTTAATTTCCTGTAAAACATACGACTTAGACCAAGCTATTATTGATTTGCGTCCTACAAAAGGCCGAGGCTTAATCATTCCTCTTTTAAATGGTATTACTCATATGAAAAAGTTGGATGAAGAGTTTGGCCAAGATAATATCATGGGAGGGTTAGCCCATATTAGTTCTACCGTTAACGAAGATGGAACAATAGAACATTTTAGTGAATTTAAAAAACTTACTTTCGGAAATAGAGATTTGAGTAAAAATAATGTTTTAAAAGAATTTGCAGATGTATGTGCTAAAACAAAGTTTGATGTGGTTTTAAGTGAAGATATAAATTTAGATTTATGGAAGAAATGGGTTTTTATTTCGACTGTTGCTGGAGCTACGACACTTTTTAGTTGCAGTTTAGGTGAAATTGTTAGAAATGATTTTGGTAAAAAAATAATTATTGATTTGTTCAACGAATGTAGATCAATAGCAAAGTTATATAAATTTAATTTTGAAGATAGTGAATCTGATATTATCTTGAAGACAATTACAAGCTCTAGTTCTCCAATTAAAGCATCAATGCAGAGAGATGTTGAAAAGAAATCTTTTACAGAGCATGAACAAATATTTGGAGATTTAATAACTAAAGGTCAAAAATATAATTTTGACTGTCCTATATTAATGTCTTGTTATATTAGGATGAACGTTTATCAGGGAACTTTGACATAATCTTATGTTCCTATTTTTAAAGGTGATTTTAAACCTCTTAAGCAGGCAATAACACTAAGGCCAGTAATTTTGCCAGTACCTGGATTTTCTGGAGTTTGAACATTTTGTATAGACATTTCAAAAACTGCACTGTCTGCATCAACTTCTACCTTATGTGTGTTTCTTTTTAAGTTTGGATCAGCCCATATCTCTAATTCAGTTTCATTTGCACCTATACCAGCAAGGCCTACTGCAGCGGCCACATTCACATTTGCAGGAAAAGCTTTAGCACCTTCTGTTGCTGAACCTTTAAATATAAGCTTGGGTTCTAGTAGTTCATTTAATTGCAAACCTTTTTCAATAACGTAAGGAGCATTTGAAAGCGCATTAGGTGGTTTTCTAGTAGTCATTTTTACAGAATTAATTTTACTTTCTGAAGCGGCTCTTAGTGCGTCTAAGCCTAAAATAGCACCAGTAGCTAAAATTATTTGGGTCTTATTTTTCCTAGCTATTTCTTCTAAATCTAAATTGTCTAGAATTCCTGAACCACTTACGGTTATTAGAGTTTTGTGTTCTTGAATACATTTAGTAGCAATTGATCTAAAAGCCTCTTTAGGAGCGCAGTCAATAACAACATCACAATTATTGACTAGTGTTTCCAAGTCATAAATTTTAATTTCATGCTGAAGTTGTAAAATTTTTTTTTGAGCATTTTCTGTGCTTCTTGAAACAATTCCGTACAAAGAAAAATTATCGACGCCTTTTATAAGAGCTTTAGCTACCTCTGTTCCAATTGAACCAAATCCAACAATTCCAACCTTCATTTTATTATACCTTGAGTTTGTTATCTTCCAATTGCATATCCCTGCATAAATCTGGGATTTGCTGCACCTTTTAAAATTCCATTCTCCATTGAAGCAGCAGTCATTCTTCCAAGGCTCCAATCTGAATCTACAGAAACCTTATGACCTTTTTTAAGGAGCTCATCAATAGTTTCTTTTGGGAATCTTCCTTCAACGGCTAAATGACCGATGTCTGTTTCTCTAGGATAAAAAGAATTTGGAAAGTGAGCAGTGCTAAAACCTGGAGCATCAATGGCCTCTTGAAGATTGAGCCCAAAGTGAACATGTCGAAGGAATAAATGAAGTGACCATTGGTCTTGTTGGTCTCCGCCAGGAGTGCCAAATACCATATACGGAGATCCATCTTTAAGGGCTAAACTAGGTGACAATGTAGTTCTTGGTCGTCTCTTTGGCCCAATGCATGCTGGTGAATTTTTATCTAGCCAAAACATTTGCCCTCTATTAGATAAGCAAAAACCAAGTTTTGGAATAATAGGAGAACTTTGTAACCAACCGCCACTTGGCGTACCTGCTATCATATTGCCCCATTTATCTATTATGTCAAAGTGAGTGGTGTCTCCTTTGGTTTCGCCTAAACTGTTTGGTAAAGGTTCGTCAAATCTGGCGACTGTAGGTTCACCTATATCAAACTTTGAAAAAGATTCTGGGGTTTGTCCTTTTGGCCTTACTACAACATTGCCTCCAAACCCAGGAATATTTCCTGGTCTTACTTCCATTGAGGCTTGATCAGTAATTAAATTCCTTCGACCTTTGTTGTAATCTTCACTTAATAAAGTTTCCATAGGCACTTCATTAAAATTAGTATCTCCGTAAAAGGCTTCTCTATCTGCGAAAGCTAGCTTTGTTGCTTCGACAACTAGATGAACAAACTCTGGTGAATTTTCATCAAGCGCATCCAAATCAAAGTTCTTTAATAGTGCTAACTGCTGCAGAAAAGTAGGACCTTGCCCCCACGGTCCGGTTTTGCAGACAGTATAATTTTTATAATTATATGAACATGGTTTTTCAATTGTAGCTGACCAATCAGCTAAATCATCTCCAGTTAGCAACCCTTTATGTCTTTTCTCTGTTGTGTCCATTACACTGTTGTTTTTACAATAATTATCTATTTCTTCAGCAATAAACCCCTTGCTCCAAATATTTCTTGCTTGTTGTATTTGTTCTTTTTTATCTTTGGATTTTGCTTCAGCTTCATTGATAATTCTTAGGTAAGTGTCAGCCATTTTTTTATTTGTAAAAAAATCACCTTCCTGAGGTAAATTCCCTTTAGGAAGATAAATTTCCGCAGAGCTTGTCCACTCGTCTTTGAATAATTGTTCAACAGACTTAATAGTATTTACTATGTTTGGAACTATAGGGTAACCTTTTATAGCTATGCTCATTGCAGGTTCTAAAACTTCTCTTAATGTCATCGTTCCAAAATTTAATAGTAAAAGCATCCAAGCATCAAACGCACCAGGTACTACAGCTGGTAATAAACCGCTTCCAGGAACTATATTTAAATTCATATCATTAAAAGTTTTTAAACTAGCTGCCTCTGGAGCAACTCCTTGTCCGCATATAACAATTGGATCTTTATTATAAGGTGCTAGTATTAGTGGTACTTCGCCTCCTGGTCCATTTAAGTGCGGTTCAACCACTTGAAGTGTGAACCCTGTTGCAACAGCTGCATCAAAGGCATTCCCATTTTTTTCCAAAATTGACATTCCTACTGCTGATGCGATCCAGTGAGTGGTAGTAATAACACCAAAGTTACCTGTAATCTCAGGTCGTGTAGTAAATTTCATCAAATTTTCCTATAAACTTTTATAAAACATTTGACTCTTAAGCTATATCTAAGAGATCATTGTTTTTTAATAAATTAAACATATTTGTGGAGATAACAATGCCTATTAAAAATATATTTAAAGCAGGAATAGCCGGAGCCGCTTTCCTAGCTTTCTCAGCAACAGGTGCTTTTGCTGCACCAGACATTCCATGTGGTACAGCCAAACTTATTGTTCCTTGGGGTGCAGGTGGTGGAACGGATATAATTTTCCGTCAAATTGTTGAAAAAGTTAATAAGAATGGTGCTAAGCCACAATTACAAGTAGTAAATGTTGGCGGCCAAGGCGGAAATAAAGGTGCTAAGCAAGCTGCAAAAGCAAAACCTGACGGCTGCACATTATTTGCAATTCACCAAAGTGCAATTACTAGCTATTTCACAGGAAGAATTGATATTACTTGGGATGCCTTTGAGCCAGTATCTATGGTTACTTCTACTCCTTCAATTATAGGTGCTAACGTAAACACACCTTATACTAATTTAAGTGAATTAGTTGCTGCAGCAAAGAAAAATCCAGGAAGTATTACTGCTGGAGGAACTTTTGGTTCGACTAGTCAATTTGTTTTCTTATTGTTAGAAGATGCAGCTGGAGTGAAATTTAAGCATGTTTCTTATGATGGTACTAAGCAAAGAATGACGGCTCTTTTAGCTGATAACATTAAGCTTGGTGAAATTAATTTAGCAGCTGCCATTAAATTTATTAAAGCTGGTAAATTAAAGGCGTTAGGTGTAACAAACCCGTCAAGATTAGATCAAATTCCTGACATGAAAACAGCACAAGAGCAAGGTTTTAATTTGGTATATGCCGTTGAAAGAGGTGTGGTTGCTCCTAAAGGTACTTCAAAGGCTATTGTTGATCATTATGCTTCAATGCTAAAAGGTGCTGCTGCAGATAGTGATTTCAAAGACGCAATGCACAAAAAAGGGATTTTAATTACCTATAAAGGTGCAAAAGATTATACAGATCATTTTCAAGCTACATACGACAAATGGTTACCAATTGCAAAAAAAGTTGGTGTATATAAAAGAAAATAACTTCTATAACTCAGAGGGATATGTCTCTCTGAGTTTTTTCTTGGGATAAAGATGACTAATAATAAATCAGATTTAATAATTGCTATTTTCTTACTATGCTTTTCTGGCATAATGATTAATGACGCTTCAAATATTAGAGACCTTGGTTTTGAAGGTATGAAAGCAGACGCTTGGCCAAGAGTTGTGTTGTGGATGTTAGTTGTAATGTCATCTATAATGTTAGGAAAGACGTATTTGCAATTTAAAACTGATAACCATAAAGACAATAATATTTTTAAGATAAATTTTTCTAAATTTAAAAATGCTTTAATTTGTTTTGGTATGTTTATATTTTTTCTATCAACATTAGATTACCTTGGAATGCTTTTAGGTGGGATTTTGTTTGTTTTCGGTTTATTAACTTTGTTAGGTGGTTTTACTATTAGATTAGTTTTTAAACATCTTTCAATTTCTATCTTGAGTATTGGTTTTATGTGGGTGGTTTTTACCTTTGGTTTAAGGGTAATGTTACCTGAAGGAGAGATTTTGCGTGTCTGGTAGTCACATATAATGTTTGATATAATTCTACAAGCAGGTGCTTCAGTATTACTAGATCCTTTGACATTAGGTTTAATGGGTATTGGAACACTAGCAGGGCTATTAGCGGGTGCTATTCCAGGTTTTACCATTGCTATGGGTGTTATTCTTACTTTACCTTTTACATTTGGAATGAGTCCTATTCAAGGTTTAGCTACAATGATGGGTGTGTTTGTAGGTGGACTTTCTGGAGGATTAATGTCTGGTATGTTAACTGGCATACCTGGCACACCGTCCTCTGTTGCTACAACTTTTGACGGCTTTCCAATGGTTAGAGCAGGAAAGCCAGGCTTAGCTTTAGGGTTGGGGCTTTGGTCATCTTTTTTTGGAGGCATGATTAGTGCCGTAATATTAGTAGCTCTAGCTCCACAACTTGCTTTTCTTGGTCTTGAGTTTGGACCTTGGGATTATTTTTCATTAATAGTGTTTGCATTAACTATAACTGTCAGTCTGTCTGGCGATAATATGGTAAAGGGTTTAATTGCTGGGTTATTAGGTTTGTTTGCCGCATGTGTTGGTGAAGACGAAATAAACGGAGTTGCTAGATTTGCATTTGGATCTGATTATATAAGACAAGGGTTTGCTTTTCTTCCAGTGTTAATTGGCTTATTTGCGTTTTCTCAATTATTGACTGATGTAGAAGATAGCAAAAAAGCAAAAGCTCCATTAATGGCCAAAACAGCCGACCCTGTTAGAGTTGAGCATAGAAAGGCAATTGCCTTAGTCATTAAGAATTGGATTAATTTATTTAGGTCAAGTTTTATTGGTATTTTTACAGGTATTCTTCCCGCTGCAGGAGGATCTATTTCTAACATCTTAGCCTATGATCAGGCTAAAAAAGCAGCCAAAAATAGGGATGAGTTTGGAAAAGGTGCTGTAGATGGAATTATTGCGCCTGAATCTGCTAACAACGCTACTGCTGGTGGAGCTTTAATAATGATGATGGCACTAGGTATTCCTGGTGATATTGTTACTGCTGTAATGCTTGGTGCATTAATGATCCACAACATTATCCCAGGTCCTTCATTTATTCAAGATGAGCCTATGTTAGCCTATGGTGTTTTTATTGCATTCTTTGCTGCTCATTTTTTTATGGTTGGCTTGCAAGCATTTTCTTTGAGATTGTTTTTGTTGGTAACAAGAATCCCAATGTATGTCCTTGCCTCTGTCATATTAGCTTATTGTGCAATCGGAGTTTTTGCTCTTCATAATATAACTTTTGACATATGGGTCATGTTTGGCTTTGGTGTAATTGGATATTTCATGAGAAAATTAGGTTTCCCCTTGGCACCTATGATACTTGGTGTCGTTTTAGGAAAGTTAGCAGAATTGAATATAGCTAGGGCTATAGGTACCAGCGATGATTATTTTCTTTTTGTTACTAGGCCTTGGTCTTTATTTTTTATAATTATGGCTATTATTTCTGTTTTATTTCCATTTTATCAAAATGCAAACAAAGATAGCTTGTTTTCAAAAATTTATGTACCAATTTGTATGGTGGTATTGTCATTTCCTTTATTTTTAATGGGTAGCCCAGTAAGAATGATAATTGCTGCAATCTTATTATTAGCAGGTGGTTTTTTGGTGTATAAAAGGACTAATTCTTTTAAAACTATCTAATAAATTGATTAATATAATTTTTCCTAAACTACATTTTTGAATGCCGTTTAGCAGCATTATCTTTATCAAAAACATCAGTAGAATTTATAAATTTAGAATA
>JAOESH010000065.1 GCA_028382005.1 Pseudomonadota bacterium | reverse complement strand
TGTTGAAGAAAAAGTGAAAACAATACACGAAAATCTTAGGTTAAGAATAGGTCAACAACCTGGCGATATTTTCATGCGTCTTGTTCAACCAGAATATACCATTGCTACATCAGATGGTATAAGGAATGGAACTAAAGAGATGCGATACTCTCTTATAGGTAGAGAGGTCACTAATGACACATTATGTGAACATTTAAGCGCTTCAGGTCTTGAAGGGACTATAGCTGTTGTAGCATGTGACAAACCACCTGTAGGGACTTTAGCTGCAATTCTTGAACATAATAGACCTGCGATTATTATGTCAGACGGATCTATTAGACCTGGAATTGACTCTATAACAAAAGAGCCCATTGATTTAATAACAGCTTATCAATTAGCTGGGAGTGATGATGAAGTTCTTAAAAAAAGAATAGCATGCGAAGCTTGTCCTGGTCATGGAAGTTGTGGTGGTATTTTTACCTATAATACTATGCAAACTTTTATTGGGGTTGTTGGTATGCAACCTCTTGAAATGGTTTCACCTGCATCAGAAGACAAAAGACGACTAGAAGTTTTTCCTGATAAATTAATTAACTATTTAGATCATATGATAAAAAATGATATCAAACCAAGAGACATTGTTACAAGAGATTCTATTAGAAATGCTCTAATAGTTGCAATGTCTATAGGAGGCTCCACAAATGTTATGCTTCATGCTCCTGAGTTGGCTCGTGCAGCAGGTTATAATAACTTTAATGACGATATTATGAGCTTTGAGGAATTTAATCACTTATCTAAGAATGTTGTTCCTGTTTTAGTAGATGCTAGACCATTCGGCAAATACTCAATGGTAGATATAGATGCAAAAGGTGGTGTTCAAGTTTTTGTTAAGGATTTACTGGATTCAGGATTATTAAACGGGAATACACTTACGTGTACTGGTGAAACATTAGAAGAACAAATAAATAGGCTTTCCCCTAAAGATCCAGATGGAGTAGTTATATATACTGTCAAGAAACCGTTTAAAGAAACAGGAGGGCTTAGACTTTTGGGAGGTAATTTATCACCTGAATACAGTTCAATTTTAAAACTAGCTGGGGTTGAAGGTGGATTAGAAAATAACGTATTTATCGGTAAGGCTAGAATATTTAATGGTGAGCAAAAGCTTTTAGATACCTTAGAAAACGAACCAGAAAAATTTATGAATAAAGATATGATTATTGTGAGATACGAGGGACCTGTTGGTGGTCCGGGAATGCCTGAAATGTTAGATTCAACCTCAAGGATTACTTCTTTGTGTAGAGAAAAAAATATTATTGTTGGTTTAATGACTGATGGACGATTTTCTGGGGGGTCAGTAGGCCTTGTAATTGGTCATGTAGGTCCAGAGGCAGCTCTTGGAGGTCCTATTGGTCTAATTGAAGATGGAGATGAGATCATAGTAGATTTAAACAAAAATACTTTAGATTGTACTCAATTGTTAGACACAGAAATTTCAAACCAAAGAAAAATGAAATGGGAAAAATTTGTTAATAGTAATAATGGTATTCATCCAGCAGTAGGCGACGCTGATACTAGATTATTAAATAGAATGAGAAGTTCAGCAGTGTCCGCTATTTTTGGTGCAGGAATGCATCCAAATAGGGAGGTTTGGATTCCAAATCCTCGTGAAATTAAAAAATCTGACTTTATACCTAAAAATATTCATAAGAAATAAACTATATTTTTTTTTCTATTTCTATCCAAACGGGAGTGTGATCACTTGGTTTGTCTTCTCCTCTTAGTGTTTTGTCAATACCTACGTCTAATAAAATATCAACTATTTCAGGTGAAATTAATAGAAAATCTATTCTTATTCCATTATCTTTTTGCCATGCTCCAGCTTGATAATCCCAAAAGCTGTACTCAGTTGAATTAGGCTGCTTTAGGCGATATGAGTCTATAAGACCAATGTTAATTAATTCTTTCATTTTAGCTCGTGTCTCTTCAAGATATAAGGCGTCATTTAGCCACTTTGAAACATCATGACAATCATTACTCTTTTGTATTACGTTGAAGTCACCACCTAATAT
>JAOESH010000064.1 GCA_028382005.1 Pseudomonadota bacterium | reverse complement strand
TTTTTAAATTCTGACCGATCAGATAAGATGCCCAATGATCCAGTTGCAAGATTTCATCTAGGAAATGGAGCGTCTTTAGAACAGATAAATTATTTAGGGGATGATTCATTAAATGGAATAAAGTTATCCGCCGGCTTAATGGTTAATTATCTTTATGATCTAGATAAAGTAGAGCAAAATCACGAACAATTCATATCAGAAAAAAAAATTAATATTTCAAAAAGTGCTAAAAAAGATTTATTAAGGTATATGAAAAATTCTGTTTAACTTATTTTAAAAGGAAAAAAATGACTGTTTTTAAATATTTTCTTGTTTTTTTGTCTATTAGTTTGTTTTCTAATAATCTGGTAGCAAAAGAGACTTCATATAATTGCAAACCCAAAAGCGCTGCTGCTATAAGATCTAATGGTATTCAAGTTTTTAAAATTACAGGTAAAGAAAAGCCTGTTCAAATAATTATTAAAGATGGAGAAGGAACAAACTCGGGTTTTTTTATGGTAAATAAATCAAAATATGAAATTTTAGATTTAGGTACTGGGAAGGCATACGCTTTTGATAAAAATGAACCTTGGACACACATCCAGGATATATTTTTTCTAGATAACAATGTGCTTTCGTTTATTCTGTCTGCAAATGCATCTATAACAAGATATACATGTAATGAAAAAAGATAATAATTTATTTAATAAAATATAAATTTAAATTTGGATCTACAAATGCTTAAACGTTCACAACTTATGAAATTTTGTATGTCTGTTTTAACTTCTTTAGATATGGATGATGAAAAAGCCCACGATACCTCTGAAATTTTAATAGAAGCAGATATGATGGGTCACTCAACTCATGGTGTTAGACTTTTACCATTATATATCAGAGATATTGAAGTGGGTAACATGAAAGTCAAGGGTGAAGAGGTTATTGTTAAAGATTTTGGTGGCTCTATAACTATAGATGGTAAAAATCTACCAGGAATATGGTTAACAAAAAAAGCACTAAAATTGGCTTCTAACAGAGCCAAAACTTATGGTACTGCAACAGTTTTAATAAGAAACAGTCATCATAATGGAGCATTAGCAACTTACATGTTGCCAATTGTAAATAAAGGCTTGGTTGGTATTATTAAAAGTTCTGTTCCATCAACGGCTACAGTTGCGCCTTATGGAGGCACAAAAGCTTTACTTTCTCCGGACCCAATGGCATTAGGGTATCCTACAAACAATAAACCTGTAATAATTGATATTAGTGCTTCAATTACCACTAACAACATGATTGCTGATAAAATATCAAAAAAAGAATTATTTGATTTTAATTGTTTGTTAACTTCTGACGGAGTTCCAACTAATGATCCTCTGGAGGTACAAAATAACAATGGAACGGTTATGCCTTTAGGTGGACTTGAGTATGGACATAAGGGTTTTGGTCTTGCTCTTGGTATTGAAGCCTTGTCTCAAGGATTATCGGGATCTGGAAGAAGCAAGAAACCTAAAACAATGAACCTTTCAACTTTTGTTCAAGTCATTGATCCTGAAGCATTTGCAGGTTTAACAGCTTTTAAAGATGAAATGACTTTCCTTACTCAAGAATGTATAAGTAACCCTCCAATTAATAAGAAAAATAAGGTAAGAATGCCGGGAGAGAATGCTTTAGAAAAAAGAGAGAATGCTTTAAATTATGGTATAAAATTAAGCGATGACACTTCATATGTTTTAGACACGATTGCTAAAAAGTTTAAAGTGAAATTATAAATTAATTAGTTAATTTACCTTCCCCTCCACTCACTTATTTCACTAAGTATGTCTAGAAGATTTGTTAATTTTTCTTCACCATAACGTTTTTGTATCGCTTTATATATCAGTTCCATATCAGGAGCTATTTTATTAAGTGTATCTTGACCTATTTTTGTTAGGCTTAAATTTACGCGTCTACCATCTTTAGAATCAATAAACCTTGATATATAATTATCTTTTTCGAGTCTGCCTATAATTCTAGAAAGACTTGGAGCTAATATACAAGCATCAAAAGCAACTTGACCTGCATCAGAAGTTCCTTTTTCACCTAAAACTCTTAAGACACGCCATTGTTGTTCAGTGAAGCC
>JAOESH010000063.1 GCA_028382005.1 Pseudomonadota bacterium | reverse complement strand
GTTATAACTATTACACATGACAGGTATTTTTTAGATGAAGTTGCAGGGTGGATCTTAGAATTAGATCGTGGTGAAGGAATTCCTTATAAAGGTAATTATTCTGAATGGCTAGAACAAAAACAGAAACGGCTTGAACTTGAAGGAAAAATAGAAGAAGCAAGAAAAAGAAAATTGAATGAAGAGTTGGAGTGGATTAAATCAGCACCTAGGGCAAGACAAGCTAAATCAAAAGCTCGTATTTCTTCATATGAAGAATTAGTAGCACAAGAACAAAATAAAGAAATTAATACAAGTAATTTAGTAATACCACCAGCTCCTAGGTTAGGAAGTGAAGTTATTAACTTTAACAATGTTTCAAAATCTTTTGATGATAAATTACTCATAGATAATTTATCATTTAAATTACCTCCAGGAGGAATTGTAGGAGTTATTGGTGCAAACGGAGCAGGTAAGACCACATTGTTTAGACTCATTACTAAAGAAGAAAACCCTAATAATGGAGACATAATAATTGGTGAAACTGTAAGCCTTAATTATGTAGATCAATCTAGAGATTTATTAAAACCTAAACATAATGTTTGGGAATCTATTTGTGATGGTTTAGACGAAATACAAATAGGGAAAAAAACTATTCAAAGCAGAGCTTACGTTGGTCAATTTAACTTTAAAGGATCAGATCAACAAAAAATAGTTAGTCATTTATCTGGTGGTGAAAGAAATAGGGTTCATTTGGCTAAAATGTTGAAAACTCCAGGAAACGTTTTGTTATTAGACGAGCCGACTAATGACCTTGATGTTGACACATTAAGAGCTTTAGAAGAAGCAATTCTTGCTTTTTCTGGATGTGTAGTAGTGATCTCACATGATAGATGGTTTTTAAATAAACTTGCTACTCATATTTTAGCATTTGAAGGTGGAAGTCATGTTGAATGGTTTGAAGGAAACTATCAAGATTATGAACAAGATAAAAAGAGAAGGTTAGGTGAAGATTCACTAAACCCTAAAAGGATTAAGTACAAGCCTATTTCTAGATGATTTATTTGTTTTTAATATACTTGTTTAATAGAATTTCAAAGTCACCTTTATTTTTTCTTAAAATAGACATTGTTTCAGCTTTATGAGAGCTGACCAAAGATATTCCTTCTATTTCTAGATCTAAAACTAAAAAAGATCCTTTAGCTGTTTTTCCAAGTTTCCAAAGGAGATTAACAGAGAGTTGATTGTTATCAGGATCTTCTATTTTTCCTTTTACATAAACAAGTTTTTTCCCCCGTTTTTCAGCATCCACAGTTCTATAATTTAAGATTGAAAGTTTATTGAGGTGATCTTCAACTGTATCAATTATTTGATTAAGCAATGCAACTTTATATCTTTCTTTTTGAATATCGGTTGCCTTTTTCCAAAAAGAACCGGTTGTCGCTTTTGCCATAAAATTTAAGTTAATATATTGTTTTATTAACAATTTTATCTTTAAAGATTTTTTACTTGGATCTAATGCAGCTGAATCAATTGCATGTTGTTTTGCTTTAGATGTGATTTCTTGTACAACAGCATTACTTTTTTCCAAGTTGTCAGCAAGAGCATAACCTGAAAGCAAAATTAATGAAATTTGTAAGGCTAAGCAGTAATATAGCATATTTTTGATTATTAAATTATTGTAAAAGCTTTTCAAACTCTTCGTCCTTGTTTAAATTATCAATTTCATGGTATTTTTCACTGTACACTTGTTTCCTACGATTTTGAATATAATAAGATTTCATCTTTGTATACGGATCAGCTGAGTTATAGATTGTTTCAATAGAATCAGATAACCTTCCTCTTTTATCAATTATATTAATGGGAACTTCTATTAAGTTAATGTCATTGATAGTGGTAGAAGAAATGTTTGCTATATTCTGTCTGTCTACGACAAAGCCTGAAAAATCTCTGGTCATTTTAGGTCCTAAAAAAGGTAGCATTAAAAAAGGACCTTCTGGAACATTTAATTTTCCTAAGGTTGATCCAAAATCTTTTTTTATTATGTCAGTTTCACCATTGTCTAAATCGTAAAAGCCAAGTGTTAATCCGTTCAACATGAATTTAGCAGAAGCTAAGATGGTGTTTTTAAAGTCTAATTGTAGGGTACTATTGGCAATAGTATTAGGTAATCC
>JAOESH010000062.1 GCA_028382005.1 Pseudomonadota bacterium | reverse complement strand
TGGTGGTATTGCTTGTTATAAATCTCTTGAAATTATAAGACTTATTAAAAAAACAGATATTGAACTTGATGTAGTAATAACAAAATCAGCACAGCAATTTATTACACCATTACTTATAACAAGCCTAAATGAAAAAAAATGTTATACAGATTTGTTCTCTATTGAAGATGAAGCACAAATGAATCACATAACACTTGCTAGAAGACCTGATGTAATATTAGTTGCTCCTGCCACTGCAAATATAATAGCAAAGGTTGCAAATGGATTTGCCGATGACCTAGCAAGCACAACTATACTTGCTTCTTTTTCCAAAATAATGATAGCACCTTCGATGAATCCTATAATGTGGAATAATTTAGTTACAAAAGAAAATTGTCAAAAACTTTTAAATAGAGGGGTAATATTTATTGAACCTGACAGTGGTGACATGGCATGCGGTGAAAGTGGAAGTGGACGACTTCCAGAACCAAAAGTTATTTTTGAAAGATTAATGTCCGAGTTATATATAAAAAAAAATATTAAAAATAGTCAATTAAAAGGTCTGTCAGTAGTTATTACAGCTGGTCCTACTATTGAGGAAATTGACCCTGTTAGATTTATTAGTAATAGATCATCTGGGAAGCAAGGCTTCGCTATTGCTTCAGAATTGTCAGATAGAGGAGCAAATGTAACATTAATCACTGGTCCAGTAAATATTTCAATACCAAAAAATATGAATATTATTCACATTAAGTCTGCTAAAGAAATGTTGGTAGGAACAATGTCTCAGCTGCCTGCTGATGTTGTAATCTGCGCCGCTGCTGTTGCTGACTGGAGGCTAATTCCAGAAGGAAATAAATATAAAGAATTTGGCATAAATAATAAAATTAAAAAATCTGACAAAACTTTAAGATTTAAAACGATTCAAAACGCTGATATTATTTCTGAAATAGCTAAAAGTAAAATTAGACCAAAATTAATCATTGGTTTTTCTGCAGAAACTGAGAATGTTGTTCAGAACGCAAAAGATAAATTAAAAGCTAAAAAAATTGACTTAATAATAGCTAATGACGTCAGTGATAATAGAGTATTTGGTAAAGACGTTAATAAAGTTTATGTAATTGATAAAAAAAATTGTGAAGAATGGATTGAGCAAAGCAAGAAATCTATTGCAATCAAAATATCTGATAAAATTAATGAAATTTTATTATTAAATAGGACGTGATTTTAATAAATGAGACTAAAATGCTAAGCGATGATGATCTAAATAGATATGCAAGACAAGTAATCATTCCAAACTTTAATGAAAATGGTCAGGAAAAATTACTTAATACAAAATGCTTGATTGTGGGTGCTGGCGGACTAGGCTGCCCAGTTGGACTTTATGCGTCCGCAGCTGGTTTTGGATATATTGAAATATGGGATGAAGATATCATTGATGCAACAAATTTAAACAGACAAATTGCTCACAAAAATAATAAAGTAGGTCATAACAAAGCAAAAAATCTTGCTAAAGAATGCTTAGAGATAAATCCGAATATATCCGTGAAATTTGAACCTAAAAATTTCAGTGTGTCTTCAAATATTAAAAATTTTGATATTATTTTTGATTGTTCTGACAATCAAGACACCAAATATACACTAAACTATTTATCCCATAAATATAATAAAATATTAATATCAGGTTCAGCAGTTCAAATGGAAGGGCAGCTATCAGTATGGAAAAGTGGTTTAGATAAAACATTACCATGTTATGAATGTATTTTTCCTAAAACAACAGAAAAAGCTCCTATTACAAACTGTAGAGAGGCTGGCATTATTGGACCCATAACTGGTTTTATTGGGAGCATGCAAGTTAGTGAAGCAATAAAAGAAGTTGCTCTTTTAAATTATCCATCAATAGCTGGATACTTATTTCTATATGATGGATTTTCACAAAGCTTAGATAAAATTAAAATTATTAAAAACAATGATTGCCCCACATGTTCAAATTAAATTTTTTAAAAAATATTAAATCAATTTTTCTAGTCTTATTATTAATTATTTTTTTTTCTAAATTAGTTTATTCAGAAAATTATGTACCAAAGACTAATATAAATGGAAGTGGATTAAAAATACCTAGAATTGTATCTTTAAAAAATTCTTTAACTTATATGAGATCAGGTCCTGGAAAAAAGTATCCTATTATTTTTGAAATAAAACAGAAAGGATACCCTTTAAAAATTGTTTCTGAGTTTAATAATTGGAGAAAAGCTACTACCTCAAATAATTTAACTGGCTGGATACATACGCAAATGCTTTCATCTTTTAGAA
>JAOESH010000061.1 GCA_028382005.1 Pseudomonadota bacterium | reverse complement strand
AGATTTTTGAATTGCTTTTGAAATCAATGCTTAATATGTTAAGTAATGTCTAGTTTAATAAGAAAATATTTAAAATTTGATATATCAAATACTTTACTGGGTACTTTTTTATTAATTTGCACTTATCTTTTTTTTTCAGTAATGGAGTTAACTGCTAAAGAATTGGGGCAAAGTTTCAACCCCTTTCAAATAGTATTTGCTAGGTATAGTTCTCAGTTAATATTATTACTCATTATCTTTAATAAAAATTCATACAACCATCTAAGTAGCCAATTTCCATTATTACAAGTATTCAGAGGTGCTTTACTTCTTATAACAACATGTTTTATGTTTTCAGGCTTAGCTTACTTGCCGTTTGCTGAAAATATTGCAATTTATATGATAGGCCCAGTGATTACTACTATTCTTGCTTTTTTTATATTAAAAGAAAAAATATCAGTTACTCAAATAATTATAGTTGTAGTGGGATTAATTGGTGCGATAATTATTAGTAAGCCAAATAGTAACACTTTCAATTATGCAGTGATTTTTCCTTTTTTAGCTGCTTTATGCTTTGCATTCTTTACAATTTCTACAAAATTTCTTAATACTACTGACAGTAATCAAACGACACTTCTATATACAGCCATAAGTGGAAGCATTTTATCCTTACCCTTTATCTTTTTTTATTGGGAAACGCCTAATTTTCATCAACTTTCTTTAATGTTCTGCTTAGGTTTGTTAGCAACAATTGGTCATTTTTTCTTCATTGAGGCATTGAAAGTAATCAATGCTTCATTTGCAGCCCCTTTTGTATATTTAACGGTTTTATTAGCTGCATTTTGGGGTTTTTTTATTTATAACGAAATACCTGATAAGAGCACTATTTTGGGTTCATTTTTGATTATATTAGCAGGTATAATAATTTCTAGATTAAAAATAAAGTAAAATCATTTAACTTATCCGCTCTAAATTCTAAAAGGCCACACATAAAATTTTAATTATAATTGTTGAAGGTATAAAATGTTATCTCTACTTTTAAATTCTTTTCTTCCTGTAGCTTTTTTAATATTGCTAGGCTTTGTCTCAGCTAAAAAAAAAATATTTGACTACAAGCAATCTCTTGCAATCTTGAAATATGTTGGCGTTGTAGCTGTACCAGCATTGACGTTAAAAATGATTATATCAATTAATCTTTCAAACTTAAATTGGATACTGCTTTCAGGTTATATTTTATCTGAGTTAATTATTTATATAATTGCGACTTTATTAGCAAAGTACATTTTTAAATTTGAATGGCATGAATGTATTTTGATTGGCATGGCAGCATCTTTTGCCAACCATTTGTTATTCGTCTATCCTATTGCTTTAAATGAATATGACGAAGCATTAATTGCTCCAATAATTAGCATAATTGGATTTGATGTAGTGTTTCTAGTTTTAAACTTAATTATTTTAGATTTAATTACATTAAAGAACATGAGTTCAAAAAAGATTGTTTTAAAACAATTTACAAATCTCCCACTAATTGCTCTTATCGTAGGATTATTAATTATTTTAATTGATATAAAACTACCTATAGCTTTTAGCAGATCCTTAGAATTCATATCTGGTTCAGCTGCACCATGCGCACTTTTTGCAGCTGGAATTATACTCGCCCAAAAGTTAGAAAAAACACAACTTAGAATTTCAAATTTAATTATTCTATTTAAAATAGTATTTCATCCACTTTTGGCAATCTTAATTATATGGAATATAAATAGCATAGAATTTTCAACTTCAGAAACCACAATTATGGTTGCTACTGCCCCAGTTGGATTAATGGCTTTAGTTTTTTCAACTCAATATGGAGTAAATCCGAGTGCCATTACAAGAGCTTTAATGATAACAACATTATTTTCAATTCTAACTATACCGTTATCAAGCACTCTAAGTTAATTAACTTAGACGCCCGCGTCGAATTTAAAACCAATATCTTCAAACTTCTTAGCTAATTCTGGTTCTATGTCATTCATTTCTTTAGCTGCATAAGGCGTAAATGATATATCATTCATATCGTGAACCCCTCCAGATATAATGACTTGTAGCAATCCCTCTACTTTACCAATATTAGTAAATGATCTACAAACTCCAGGTGGAATTGAAATAGTATCGTATTTTTTAATTTTTAGTTCTTCTGATCCATCATCATTCCATTTAATTAAAAATTCTCCTTCTAAAACTGTAAATGTTTCAAAAGTAGCTAAGTGATTATGCAGTCCAGGGCCTTGACCAATAGGACACTTAGCTAGAGTAATTGTTATACCCCCAGCACCTGTAATAGGAGCACCTGAATTAATTGGGGTTTTTCCTTCAGA
>JAOESH010000059.1 GCA_028382005.1 Pseudomonadota bacterium | reverse complement strand
ACATCTTTAAAAATATCAATTGGGTCAGATGTACCTACTTTTGATAGTAAAGAGGATATTGCCATGGGTTCAAATCCTTCTTGTCTTAGATCTTTAAGAGACAAACTACCTAAACGTTTAGACAACCCTGACCCTGAAATATCAGTAAGTAAAGATAAATGTCCTAGCCTTGGAGCTATAGAACCAAGAGCTTCAAACAACTGTATCTGAGCAGCTGAGTTGGTCATATGATCCTCACCTCTTAAAATATCTGTTACCTCAAAATCAATATCATCAACTACAGAAGCTAATGTATAAATCACTCTTCCATCTTCTCTTAAAATCACTGGGTCTGATAGGTTAGACATATTATATTTACTTGGACCTTTAACTAAATCGTCCCAATTAACATCTACATGATTTAACAAAAATCTATAATGAGCTTTTTTCCCTTTTGATTTCAAATCAGCTATATCTGAATCTGACAATTTCAGTGCTGATCTATCATAAACAGGAGGTTTTCCTGATGATAGTTGTCCTTTTCTTTTTAAGGATAATTCTTCAGCAGTTTCAAAACACGGATATGCTCTTTTTTTATCAAGTAAAGTTTCTAAAGCTTCATCATAATTTGAAAGCCTGGATGATTGTTTTTCTAAACTATCCCAATTGACACTCATCCAGCTCAAATCTTCTTTAATAGCTTCTTCATACTCTAATGATGATCTTTCTTCGTCGGTATCATCTATTCTAAGCATGAAATGACCATTTTTATTTCTAGCAAAAAGAAAGTTTACTAAAGCAGTCCTAAAGTTTCCAATATGTAAATATCCAGTTGGACTTGGGGCAAAACGAACTTTAATCATTACTAATTCCTAATATTTAAAATAAATACAACTTTAATTCTGAATGAATTAATTTAATTCCAATTTCTAAAACCACTAGTTAAAGGATATCTTCTATCTCTTCCAAAAGCCTTTTCTGTGACCTTTGGACCCGGTGCTGCTTGAAACCTTTTATATTCAGATTTTGATAAAAGCATAGATATTTTTTTTACATCTTTAACATCATAACCTTCGTTAGCTATCTGTTCTAACGACAAATTATCTTCTACTAATTTTCTTAAAATAGAGTCAAGTACATCATATTCAGGTAGACTATCCGTATCTTTTTGTTCTTCCCTAAGCTCTGCACTAGGTGGTTTGGAAATTATTCTTTTTGGAATTACTATACCATTAGGACCTAAGAATTCAGAAGGTTTGTTAAAATTTCTCCATTCACACAATCGAAATACGTCTGTCTTCCACACATCTTTAATCACAGCAAACCCGCCACACATATCTCCATATAAAGTAGCATAACCCACGGCATACTCTGATTTATTACCTGTAGCCAAAACCATAGATCCATATTTGTTTGAAATAGCCATTAAAAGTAGACCTCTAATCCTAGATTGAATGTTTTCTTCAGTGATTCCAGGTTCTACTTTATCACCTTTAAAATCTAATAAAATATTATCAATTACGTTCATACCATTTTTAATATCTAAATAAGAGTAATCAACCCCTAGATTAGAGGAGGCTAATTCTGCATCTTCAAGACTGTCTTTACTAGTATAAGGACTAGGCATCATTACTGCTCTAACTAATTTGGGTCCAAGAGCATCTGTTGCGATTGCTGCTACTAATGCTGAGTCTATTCCACCTGACATACCTAGAACAACACCAGGAAAACCGTTGTTTTGAACATAGTCTCTAACGCTGACTACTAGAGATTTGTATAAAGCCTCTAAGTTTGAAGATATAGAGTTAATTTTGCCTGTACAAATCCAATTGTTATCCGGTTTAGTTAAATTAATTTCTAAAACTTCTTCTTGAAAATCTTTGAGTTGAACACTTAATTTCCCTTCATGGCTCAAACAAAAAGATGCACCATCAAATACTAATTCATCTTGACCGCCAACTCTATTTAGATATATCAGCGGGATTTTAGATTCTATCACTCTTGATACAGCAACTGACATTCTCTGATCGTTTTTTTTAACCGAATAAGGAGATGCATTAATTGATAAAATTATTTCTGCTCCCGTTTCACATAAACATTCAATTACTGTTTCAGTCCAAATATCTTCACATATTGGTAATCCAATTAAAACATCCCTAACTTTAACTGGTCCAGATAAAGCTCCAGGAGAAAAAATTCTTTGTTCGTCAAAAACGCCAGAATTAGGAAGATTATGTTTGTCTCTGAATGAAATAATTTCACCATTATCTAAAACAAAAACCGAATTTCTAATGGTATTTTTTTCTTTTCTTGGAGCGCCTAATATAATAGCGGCCTTGCCATCATTTGTTAATTTAGATAAATTGTAAATTTCGTTTTCAACAAG
>JAOESH010000058.1 GCA_028382005.1 Pseudomonadota bacterium | reverse complement strand
CATACAAGCTATATACATCTATGAAATGAATAGATCATTTAGGACTTTAATTCAAAGTCTTGTTTCTCCTGTTCTATCAACAGTCCTTTATTTCATTGTTTTTGGAGCAGCTATAGGCTCTAGAATGGAAAATATTAGTAATGTTTCTTATGGCGCTTTTATCGTGCCCGGTTTGATTATGCTAACTGTGCAAATGCAAAGTGTAAACAATGCTTCCTTTGGTATTTATTTTCCTAAGTTTATTGGTACAACATACGAACTTTTATCAGCTCCCTTGTCTTTTGTAGAAATTGTTATTGGTTATGTAGGAGCGGCTACAACGAAAGCTTTCTCTATAGGGCTGATTATTTTAGCCACATCATATTTATTTGTTAATATTAATATAGTTCACCCATTTTTTATGATATTTTTTTTATTCATTACATGTGTAACATTTAGTTTACTAGGATTTATAATAGGCATTGTTTCAGATAATTTTGAACAACTAAATATTGCCCCAATGTTAATCATTACACCTTTAGTATTTCTTGGAGGTAGCTTTTACACGATTGATATGCTTCCACCATTTTGGCAAGATTTTGCTCTTATAAATCCAATTGTATATCTTATTTCAGGTTTTAGATGGACTTTTTTTGGGGTTGGTGATGTGCCTATTTTAGCAAGTATAATTTTTATTTTATCTTTTACCACAATTTGCGTAAGTATAATTTGGTATATTTTTAGAACTGGGTATAGGATTAAAAACTAACTTTATTAAAATTGATAATAATCTTTAGTTTTAATGAGTTGTATTTATTTTAGGTTTTTATTATGAAATTATATAATTTTACACCAGCAGCTAATGCACTAAGAGTTGAAATGTTTTTAGTTGAAAAAAATATCCAAATAGAAACAATTCAAGTAAATGTTAGAGAAGACGAAATTTTTAAAGAACCATATAATACTATGAACCCTTTTAACTGTGTCCCCTTTTTAGAGTTAGATGATGGTACTGTTATTTCAGAAACAATATCTATTTGTCGTTATCTTGAGGATATATATCCATCGCCAAACATGTTTGGAGAAAACAGTAAAGATACAGCTATTATAGATATGTGGAATAGACGAATAGAGTTAGATGGTTTTCTGCCTCTTCTACATTCTGTAAGAAATAAAACATCTTTTTTTGAAGGTAAAGTTATCCCTGGAACTAGAAATAAGATGAAACAATCTCCAGAACTAGTTATTCGTGGAGTTGAAATGTTTAAGATTTTACTAAATAGAATTAATCCTCATCTTTATGAAAACCAATTTATATCAGGAAATAAATTTTCAATAGCTGATATAACTGGACACTTCATGTTGTATTTATCAAAAATTTTAAAAATTGATATAAAAAATGAATATCAAAATGTATATAGATGGCAGACAGAACTTGAAAGAAGAACTTCAAATCCACTAAATAAAATGTAATCAAATAGGTCTTTAAATTTGAAAGATATAGATTTTAAATTAGCAATTATAACAGGTGCAGCGCGAGGAATTGGTTATGCTACTGCTCAATTATTTAAAGATAACGGTTATAGAGTTGCTCTTGTTGATAAAGATCAAAAAGAATTAACAAATTTACCCAATAACGAAAATACAAAAGTATTTTGCTTTGATATCTCTGATAATATCCAATTAGACAATATGTATAAAGAAATATTAAAATGGCATGGGAGAATTGATGTATTAGTCAATAATGCAGGTGTAGCTGATTTTGGTAATATTGAAGAAACTAATTTTGATAGATGGAGTGAGGTAATGAAGACAAATTTAGATGGTGTCTTTCTTTGCTCCCAAAAAGCAATTCCTCACCTAAAAAAAACAAAAGGTAACATTGTTAACATTGCTTCTATATCAGGATTACGTGCTTCAACATTAAGAGTTGCTTATGGAACATCAAAAGCTGCTGTAATTCAACTTACAAAACAACAAGCAGCGGAACTTGGTGAATATGGAATTAGAGTTAACTGTGTAGCTCCAGGTCCTGTAAAAACCAAACTAGCGATGGCTGTACACACTCAAGATATTATAGACGCATATCATGATGCCATACCGCTAAACAGATATGGTACAGAATTAGAAATTGCTAATGGTATTTATTTTTTAGCATCTGAAAAGTCCTCATATATCACAGGTCAAATTTTAGCAGTTGACGGTGGCTTTGAGGCTACTGGTGTTGGTCTTCCTTCGTTAAGAAAATAAGTAGGTATGAACAAAAAACATATTATTTCAATTAGTTTACTAACATGTTTATTTCTAACTTTTCAAAGTTATGCAAACATCAAAGATAAAAGCTTTTCACAAGCACAAACTATATATAAATTATTTTGTTCAAATATAATTACTAA
>JAOESH010000005.1 GCA_028382005.1 Pseudomonadota bacterium | reverse complement strand
ACCAATCTCTAAATTTTCTATATTATAGTTATTACTATTACTTAATATTTCCTTAACAAACATTTGATTTAATTTATGTCCAGGGGCCAATGCATCAACTAAACCAATTAAAGGCATTCCGAGTAAGTAAAAATCTCCAATACAATCTAAAGTTTTATGTTTTACAAACTCTTTATCAACTCTTAAACCATTAGTATTAACAATGTTGTATTTGTCAACAACGATAGCATTGTTGATATTTCCTCCCATTGCATAGCCAGCTAGTCTCATTTTTTCAACATCCTCAATTAGCGTAAAAGTTCTAGCTTTTGATAAATTTTTAATAAAGTCAGTTTGTGAGTGATTATATAAAATTTCTGAATTTCCAATTATAGTGTTAGGATAATCTATAGAAATATTTAAAGATAGATTTTTGGAAGGTGTTATTGATATATGTCTATTATTCTCAACAATGCTTATTTTTTTTATTATTTTAATATATTTACGGTCTTGATTTTGAGTTTTAATACCTGAACTAAGGATTTTTTTTGTGTAATCATGAGAACTTCCATCTAAAGCTGGAAGCTCTGGTGCATTAATTTTGATTTTTACGTTATCTATACTCAATCCATTAAATGCGGCCATTAAATGCTCTATTGTAGATACAGACACACCATATTTATTTATTATTTTGGTACATAAACAGGTTGTATCAACATTTTCAATAACAGCTTTAATTACGTTATTTTTTTTAATGTCGGTTCTTTCAAAAATAATACCGGTGTTTGGGTCTCCAGGTTCAATAGACATTGAAACTGCTTTACCATTATGTATACCAACTCCTGAAAAAAATAATTTATTTTTCAATGTTGTTTGTTTAACATAATTCTTTTTGTTGGAATTATTTATAAAATTCATTAATTATATCCTATCTATAATAACACTTAAACTATTATGCATTAAATACAAATCACATATAATTACGAAATATTTCAATATAATCTAATTTGCTTGTCTCCTTAGAAAGGCAGGTATTTCAAGAACTTTTTCGTCTATATCTTCTAATTCCTGATCCATGCTAATTAAATCTATTTGGTGTTCAGTAACTGTACTTTTATTTTCAATTTCAAAAAAATCAGTTTTATTTAATAATTTCTCTGAAATTTCGTTTTCTTTGTCATTAACTATTTCAATTTCTTTATTTTTATCATCTTCGAATAATTTATTTTTATGATTAATATTTGGATGTAAATATTTTTCATCTGTTTCTTTATTAACAAAAAATGAGGATACTCGCTTAAATATATTAGTTGGTTTTTTTTCTAATATAAAATCTATGTCATTATTTTCAGATTTTGAAATGTCGCTTTCTATTATATTTTTAAATTCACTATTTTTTAATTTAATATCGTTTTCTATTTCTAATGCGTTTATTTGACTTTCTATATCAATTTGTTCTATTTTCTCATTTTGAACTGGTAAATTAGTATTATTATCTTCGAAAATAATTTCATCATCAGTTTTAATAATTGACATATCACTTTCAAGATCAGAGATAGTTTTATTTTGATCTTCTAAAACTTTCTCGTTTTGTTCTTGTAAAGTCTCACTCATTCCTGTGGCTACAACAGATACTTTTATTATACCTTCTAAGCTTTCATCTATGGAAGATCCGAAAATGATATTTGCGTTTTCATCTACTTCGTTTCTAATTTTACTTGCAGCTTCGTCAACTTCAAATAAAGCCATGTCTGGTCCACCTTGTATATTCAACAAAATAGATTTAGCGCCTTGGATATTACTGTCATCTAGTAAAGGATTATTTAATGCTGCTTGTGCTGCATTTTTTGCACGTTCTTCTCCAGAACTTTCTCCAGTTCCCATCATGGCTTTACCCATATTCCCCATAATTGTTTTGATATCAGCAAAGTCAAGATTAATCATTCCTGGGTTAGTGATTAAGTCAGTAATTCCACATACACCTTGATAAAGTACGTCGTCAGCCATCTTAAAAGCTTCTGCAAACGTTGTTTTTTCGTTTGCAATTTTAAATAAATTTTGATTTGGAATAACAATTAACGTATCAACACATTGTTTTAGAAGAGATAACCCATTTTCTGCAACATCCATTCTTTTTTTACCTTCAAAATCAAAAGGTTTTGTTACAACAGCTACCGTTAATATCCCTTTATCTTTTGCGGCTTTAGCAATAACAGGGGCTGCCCCTGATCCAGTGCCTCCACCCATTCCAGTAGTAATAAATAACATATTGACATCACCTAATTCTGATAAAATCTCTTCGATTGACTCCTCTGCAGATTTTCTACCTGTGTCAGCGTCTGATCCAGCTCCTAGTCCTGAAGTTAAATTTTTACCAAGTTGTATTTGTCTTTTAGTTTGACTTCGTGATAATGCTTGACCATCTGTATTAGCAACAATGAAGTCAATGTTTTCTACATTGGCATTAATCATTGTGTTTACTGCGTTTCCACCGGCTCCTCCAATACCAATTACAGATATTTTAGGTTCAGTATTATTTATATTCTCTGGTATTGTTATATTAAGTGACATAGTTTACTCCTTAGTTGTTAAATTAATATTATCAAAAATTACAAATTCTCATCAAACCAATTACCTATTTTTCCAAAGTAACTAAACAAACCTGAATTCTTTTCTTTTAACATTGGTGTTTTTTCTTTTTCTATACTTTTAATTAATAATCCAGCTAGGCAAGCAAAGGTTGGTGTTTGCATTATTTCTGGTAAGCCGATTAGGCCAATAGGTCGTCCTATCCTGACATTAGTTTTAAAATATGTTGACGCAAGTTCCCTAATGTTATTTAGGTTTGCACCTCCCCCACACAGAACAATTTTATCTATTGGATTTGATAAAATTTGAAATTGATCTAATCTGTTTTTTATTAACTCAAAAATTTCCTCTATTCTTGGCTTTATTATAGCAGTTAACATAGCTTTAGGTATTTTCTGATTATGGATATCACCTTGATCAGAAATAATTGGCACTTCAATATTTGTAAATTCATCAGTTTCATTAGATAAAGCAGATCCATGAAGAATTTTTACTTTCTCAGCATCTTCCGACTTTGTACCCAGTCCCCGTACTATATCACTTGTTATATGGACTCCTCCAACAGGAATAGAGTCTGAAAAAACAATTTCATCATTTATGAAAACACCAATACTAGTAATACTTTCACCTAAATCAATAATAATTGCTCCATTTTTACGTTCATCTTTGATCATTGTCGAAGCCCCAGATGCTTCTGGACTAATTATGAATTTTTCTACAGAAAGGTGACATAATTCTACAGCAGTAGCTATGTTCTTCAATATTGCTTTGTTTCCATAAGTATATGAAATGTCTGCTATTAAATTGTTGGAAAACATCCCTAAAGGGTTATCAACATAATTATTATTGTCTATTAAGTATTTAATTGGTGTAGAAGATAAGAGTTCATAATTACTTATTTGTTTAAATTTATTAATCTTATGGATTTTTGCTAAATCACTTTTTACTATTTTACCATTTTCAATTTTTAACTCATTTCGGATTATTTTTGTTATTGGTCTTCCGCCAGCAAGACTACATATTACGTTTTTAATTGGGAAGCCTACCATTGTTTCTGCACCTTCAACAGCTCTAGCAATTGAATTTGCAATTTGATGCATATTAGTAACTAAGCCATTGTTCATTCCCAAAGATGCATGCTGACCAAAACCCAAAACCTTTATTTGGACATCATTTGTTTTTACTGATGTTCCTATTAAACAAGAAATTTTATTATTTCCAATATCAATAACAGTGTAGATATCTTTAGACTTTTTTATTGGGCTCAAGACCGTCATAAACTTTTCCTGTGTTTTATTAGATTTTTGTCAAAGTTAATTTTAGCTAGTATTTTATTTGGATTTCTTAAATCTATTTCTGTAAGACCAAGGTTTAAAACATTATACTCTTTTTGTAGTTTAATGATTTTGTTCCATGCTGCTAATACATCATTAGTTGGTAAGAGAATAATAATTCCTTGCTTAAAATGTAAGTTCCATCTTCTATTATTGATAAAAGTTAAAGACCATATATTTTTCATAAAAACTTGATTTGTTTTTAGGATTTTAAGTATAGATTGAGCATTTTTGTTAGCATAATCTCCATGAATAATTGGTAAATTATTTTTAAATTTGTTAACATTTTCTGTAGAGATTATTTCACCATATTTTGTTATAAGGCTATTGCTCATTTCGTATTGCCAAATACCTATAGGTTTCTTCTCTTTTATATTAATTTTGATTGTGTTTGGTAAAACACGCTCAATATTTAGATCTTTAACCCAGTCATTTTTACTAAGGTTATTGAATATGTTTGACAAATTTACATTAAAAATATGAGAGTGGTTTTCAGCATTCACAATTGCTAATATAGTCTCTCTAGATATATTCTTTATCCCCAAAATTTCTATGTTTTTTAGGGTAAATCCATTATTTATTAGTATTTTGTTAAATAATTTTGTTTGTTTTTTAAAGTCAGTTTGAATTATAAAAATTACGAAAATTGAAAATATAATAAGGGCTATTAAATAGTATATATTATTATTAATAATGTTTTTTCTAGTCATAACTCTATTATTGAGTTTAGGAACAGTATTCTGCTTTAAAATGAAGTTTAGCATTCGAAGGTTGCCTCCTCAATTAAAGTTTTAACCAATTGTTTCATACTAATTTTACAGAATAATGCTTGCTCTGGAGCTAGAGATGTTTCAGTCATACCTGGTTGTGTATTTAATTCTAACATGTACAGTTTATTATAAAGACTATCATACCTGAAATCTGTTCTTGAAATTCCTTTACAACCAATAATTTGGTGTGCTCTCAAAGCCCATGACATTGCTTTATCAAAAATATTATTTGGAATTAAAGCAGGAATTTCATGATAAGAACTATTTTTATCGTATTTTGCTTTATAACTATAGAAATCTTGTTTTTCTTCAGTTGTTATCTCTGTAACACTTAGAGATTTTCCTTTTAAAACAGTAACTGTTAATTCTCTGTCACCAACTAATACCTCCGCCATTAATGCATCAGAATTTTTATTTTTTATAAAAGATTTCTCTTTGTTGTCCTTGATAATTGTAACATCAACAGAGCTGCCACCATTGATAGGTTTAATAACATGTGGACCATCATAATTATTGATATGTAATGATTCTCCATTAATAATTCTTAAGGTTTGTGGAAAAATGATAGGGTCTTCAGAATTTTCAGTTGCATTTGTTATTAACCTTTTAAAATGGATTTTATTCATGGCAATTGCTGAAGCAGTGACACCAGAGTGAGTATAAGGTATTTTAAGTAAATTTAATAAACCTTGAACTGTTCCATCTTCACCAAATTTTCCATGTAATGCATTAAAACACACATCAACTTTTAATGAAGTTAATTCATTTATTCCTTTTAAACCAATGTCAATTTCAGTAACTTTTAAACCATTTTCCTTAATAGCCTCTAAACATGCCTTAGCAGATCTTAAAGAAACATTTCGTTCCAAGCCAAAACCACCTTTCAATAATAAAACATGCGTATTTTTAGTTATTCTCATTTAGTCCCAATTCTTTTAATTTCCCAATGCAAATCTATCCCAGAAGTTTTTTTAACTTTATCTTTTACGTACTCACCTAAATCCTCAATATCTTGAGCTGTTGATTTTTTTGAATTTATTATAAAATTACAATGTTTTTCTGAAATCATTGCACCGCCAATATTATAACCTCGGCATCCTGCTTTATCTATTAACTTCCATGCTTTTTTCCCAACTGGATTTTTGAATGTACTTCCACCTGTTTTAACTCCAGTTGGTTGTGCTTCTCTTCTCAAAGCTATAATTTGTTTCATTTTATTTTCTATATTGATTTTTTGATCTTTAAAGGTTTGGAATCTTGCTGAACAAAAAATCCATTCTTTACTTATTTTAATACTTCTGTAATTCATCCCTAATTCTTTATTAGTAAATGTTCTAAATTTTCCAGAATGGTTTATAGCTTTAACGTCTATTAATACATCCTTAAATTCAGATCCAAATGCGCCTGAATTCATTTTTATACCGCCACCTATTGTTCCAGGAATCCCTAACAAGAATTCAAGTCCACCTCTTATATTATTTCTTGCAAAACGAGCTACATCGGCATCTGTCGCTCCAGCTTCAGCTGTAATAATATGATTTTCATCAATGTTAATTTTATTAAGTTTTTTTGTAAGCACAACAATGCCTTTAAAACCTTTATCTCTAATTAGAAGATTAGAGCCAGCTCCAATAATTAATAAATTTAATTCTTTAGGTTTGTTGTTTAAAAAATTACTCAAAGACATTAAATCTTCTGCTATGAATAAGATTTCAGCTCTACCACCAACTCCAAACCAAGTGAATCTTGCTAATTCATAATCAAATTGAACTTCGTTTAAAAACTTATCTTTGAATGAGTTAATATTCATTATTGAGCTCTTCTTCTAAGTTATTAGCAATCCTTGTTATTGACCCTGCTCCAAGACATATAATGATATCGTTTGGGCTAATAAGATTAAGGAGTTTGCTGATCAAAACTCTTTCATTCTTTACGTATGACACATTTTTATGTCCATATTTGGAAAGTCCATTTTCTAAATCAGTACTTTCAAAACCCTTCATAAGTTTCTCTCCTGCTGGATATACATCTAGAAGTAAAACGTGATCAGCATCATTAAAAGAGCTACAAAATTCATTAAAAAGATCTTTGAGTCTGCTATAACGATGTGGTTGAAAAATGCTTATGATTTTATTTTTAGGAGTAAGTAACCTTGCAGCAGCTAAGGCTGCATTTATCTCAACTGGGTGGTGACCATAATCATCTATAATTGTAGTATTTTTAAAGCTACCAACAGTTTGAAAACGTCTTTGTACACCTGTAAATGTTCTTAGAGTGTTTTTTATTTTTTCAATTGGAATTTTCATTTCTATTCCAGTTGCAATGGTTGCTAAAGCGTTTTGAACATTATGAATACCTATCATAGAAAACTCTATTTCATATGTGTTAGTTATAGTGTCTCGTCGGTTTGATACTTTTAGTGTAAAGTTCATTTTATTATTTTTGTAAACAATATTTGTAGCTCTTACATCTGCATTAGCAGACAAACCATAAGTAATTATTTTTTTATCTTCTAACTTTGAAATTAATTTTTGTACTCTAGGATGATCAGTACATAAACAAATGAAACCATAAAAAGGTATAGAAGATATAAAATTAAAAAATGCTAATTCTAAATTTTCTTCACTTTTATGATAGTCAAGATGTTCTAGATCAATATTTGTTATGATTGCTGCTGTAGGGTTCAGTTTTGCAAAGCTCCCATCACTTTCATCAGCTTCAACTACCATCCATTCTCCTTTTCCCAATCGGGCGTTGGAATCTAAAGATGATATTATTCCTCCATTTATTATCGTAGGATCCATTCCATTTTCTTCAATCATTTTAGCAATCAATGAAGTAGTGGTTGTTTTACCATGCGTACCAGCTATTGCTATAGATTGCTTTAAACGCATCAATTCCCCTAGCATTTCAGCTCGATGAACGATTGGAAGAAAAATTTTCTTTGCTTCTATCAATTCTTCGTTGTTTTGAGATATAGCTGTTGAAACAACAATTATTTTAGCATTTATTATATTCGTTTTTTTTTGTCCAATAAAAATTTTTATTCCAAGTTTTTCTAATCGTTTAGTATTATTACTCGCATTGATATCACTGCCTTGAACTAAATATCCTGATTGCATTAGTATCTCTGCTATTCCACTCATACCAATTCCACCAATTCCAATGAAATGAATAATACCTAAATTTTCCGGACGTTTTAACATGGTTTTGAAGTTTTCTTTTGGTTAGCATTAATAAGGTTAATCAAGACGTTTGAAAATAACTCTGCAGGAGATTTATTTTGACGTTTAATCTGAAGGTCTTTAGATAATTTTTTAATTTTATTGTTTGCAACAAGAAGTTTATTTGGATTTTTAATAAGATTTTCTATTAATTTTTTTAAATTTTTAGCTGTTTTAGTATTTTGATTAAATGCCCATCCACCACCACTCTTTGTAATTAATTTAGTGTTTTCTAATTGGTGATTATCCAACGCAGTTGGTAATGGAATAAATATTACTGGTTTACTTGAAGTTAAAATCTCAGCTACGCTTGATCCTCCTGAACGGGTAATTATAATATGTGCTTTTTTAAATTTTTTAAATATATCTTCAAAAAAAACTTCTATTTCACAATCTATTTGATGTTCGTAATATATGTCCTTTACATTGTCTTTGTCCGCTTTTCTAACCTGTTGAATAACATATATTTTTTCTCTTATTTCTTTTGGAAGAGAACATATAATAGCAGTCACTTGATTTGAAAAAAAATTAGCTCCAAGACTTCCTCCAACAATTAATATTGTAAACTTTTGTTTTTCTGTTGGGATAGAATATTTTAATTTTCCAAGATTACTAAATTCTTCCCTTGTAGGATTTCCTGTGAAAATTATGTTTTGATTGTTTTCAATATTTTTAGTTTCAAAAAAAGATAAAGCTAGAAGGTTTGATATTTTACTCAGAAATTTGTTAGCTCTTCCAATAATTGCATTCTGTTCGTGAATGATGGAGGGTATTTTAAATAATTTACCAGCTATAATTGGGGCTACTGACGGATATCCACCAAATCCAACGATTACTTGTGGTTTATGCGATACTATTAAAAAGATTGTCTTTAAAAGTGAAAGTAATAATTGAAATAGTGATTTTAATTTATTTGTAAATATTTTACTGCTTGGACTTGAAACTTTATGGACAAATATCCTATAATTAATTTTTTTATTACTGAAAAATTTATTAAAATAATTTTCTCCTCTTTGATCAGTAATAACTATAAAATCATTTACTTTAATTTCATTTATGATTGATAAAGCTGGGAAAATATGTCCTCCCGTTCCACCTGCTGCTATTAATATTTTACTACTTTGTTTCATATTATTCTTTGACTTTCCTAATATTTTCTTTTCTTGAAATAGTCTCTAATGATGTATTTTTTCTTGTTAATGAAAGTAAAATACCAGCTGTTATTGCTGAAGCTAAAATAGAAGATCCACCATAGGATAGAAAAGGTAATGTCATTCCTTTTGTGGGAATAAGATCTATGTTACTAGCCATATGAATTAATGATTGAAATCCAAATTGAAAAGCTAAACCACTCACAGAAAGAATAAAGAAAAGATTGGTGTTTTTGAGAGTTAATAAGAAGGATCTAAGAACAATTAATGCATAAATTATTATAATTAAAGAACATAACAGTACGCCATATTCTTCTGCAGCAACCGCAAACACAAAGTCAGAATGAGCATCAGGTAAAGATTTTTTGTAAAACCCTTCTCCTGGACCCTTTCCCCAAAAACCTCCTGATTCAAAAGATTGTAATGATTTTGAAATTTGATGGGTCTTACCACTTATAAAACTATCTATTCTAATTTTTACGTGACCAAAATGGTTATATGCTAATATCATAAATATTGGGAAAGCTAAAACTAAGGATATTATAATAATAAGAGGTATTCCAGTAATAAATAATTGAAAACCCCAAGTAAATATCATTACAATTGTCATGCCAACATCTGGTTGTAATAACAAAAAAATTGAAATCAAAACTATTGATCCTATTGACCATAACCAACCAGGAAAATTTTCTTTTTTAATCCATAATGATAAAACCCATGCATTAAACACTACAAAAAATGGTTTACATACCTCACTAGGTTGAAAGCTTAAATCTCCTATGTATAACCATCTTTGGGCTCCTTTTATCTTTTCCCCTTCAATTAGAATATAAAATAGAAGGCACATTGATATTAAAAAACCAACTATGCAAATAATTTTTGTTTGTCGTTCAGTTAAAATAGAGAAAAAAATAATGACTGGAACACTTAGAACTCCAAAGAAAATATGTCTTAAAGTGAAATGATGTGATGATATGTTTAAAGTTTCAGCTAGATGTTGGCTTGAAGCCATTACAAGAAAAATACCAAAAAGTATTAATATTAAAAAACTAGTTAATAATAATCTATCAATATTCCACCACCAAAGAGCTATATAGGATCTATCTGAACGTGTTATTAACATATTAAAACACCTTCCCTTATTTGACTGTCTATAATCTCTTTAAATTTATTTCCTCTTTCTTCAAAATTTTTAAATTGATCAAAACTAGCAGCTGAAGGTGATAGTAGTATAACTATTTTTTTTAGATTTGATATTTGAGCCTTCTTAATAGCAAGCTCGGTTGCATTTTTAAGGGTCGTACATTTATTTAATCTAATTTTTTTTGGATATTTAGATATTTGTGTTGCAAAAAAATCGTAAGATTCGCCAATTATAAAACTTTCTACAACTCTATCTAAATAATCTTTGGCTTTACCAATACCGTCAATTTTGGGTTGACCACCTAATATCCAGAATACATTGCAGAAAGAACTTAAAGCAGCTGCAGTAGATTCTCCATTAGTTGACTTACTATCATTAATTATCTTAATTTTTTTTGAGGTATATAAGATTTCCATTCGATGCGGCAAACCTTTAAAGCTCTTGATTGATACTTTAATTTTTTTATCATTAATATTTAAATTTTTAGCTAATGCAATTGCAATTGAAGCGTTGACTTGATTATGGATGCCATCTAAAGAACTGTTTTCGTTTATAAAATCTTGAGAATTTATAGTCTGTGTTTTAAGAATATTTATTCCTTGATACTTTTCTTTGGTTATTAGTGTATCTAAAAGTTCATTATTTTTATTTAGAACAAGAGTTCCATTATCACTTAAAAAGTTTAAAATTTTTAATTTGCAAGATATATAAGTTTCAAAATTGTCATGATAATCTAGATGGTCAGGTGTTATATTTATAATTGACGCTAAGTTTAGAATAAGGCTACTTGCTCCGTCTAATTGGTAACTAGATAATTCTAAGATAATTACCCCATTATCGCCTGGATCAATAATTTCACATGCAGGGAAACCAAAGTTACCTCCAATTACGCTTTTAATTTTATTCAATTTCAAAATATGATGCAACAGTGCTACTGTCGTGGATTTTCCATTTGTTCCTGTGATACCAATAATTTTAGCTTTTGGTTTAGTTTCGACAAATAGGTCAATATCATTTATAATTTTAACATTATGATTTAATGCAAGTTGAATGGCTTTATGCTTTATATCCTTATTAATGGGTATTCCTGGACTAACAACAAGAGCATACAACTCGAGCCAAGGCCACTTTTGATAATTTATCCAATTTGATTTTGGTAGGGTAGGGGGCTTCTTTTTTAAGTCGTCAAAGGCAAATACATTTGCATTAGAATTTAATAAAACTTTAGCTGCAGCTAAACCAGACATTCCTACACCAAGAATTCCAACTGTCTTATTTTTATAACTAATAATATTATTCAATTTAATTACCTAAGTTTAAGTGTCGACAAGCCAATTAAAGCCAGCACTACTGCTATTATCCAAAACCTAATCACTATTGTTGATTCAGCCCATCCTTTTTGCTCAAAATGGTGATGCAGTGGTGCCATTCGAAATATTCTTTTACCAGTAAGTTTGAAAGATAAAATTTGGACAATAACTGATATTGCCTCTAAGACAAAAACTCCTCCAATTATTATTAATACTAATTCATGTCTTGAAGCTGAAGCAGTCACCCCAATAACTCCCCCAAGTGACAAAGAACCAGTATCTCCCATGAAAACCATTGCTGGAGGTGCATTAAACCATAAGAAACCTAATCCAGCTCCTATGATGGCTCCTAAAAACACAGCTATTTCACCTACGCCGGGAATATAATTAATTTGCAAGTAATCAGAAAAATTTATATTTCCAGCTAAATAGGCAATAATAGCTAAAGAGCTAGCTGCAATCATTACAGGAACAATTGCCAACCCGTCAAGACCGTCAGTTAGGTTGACTGCATTAGATGAGCCGACAATAACAATAATTGTAAAAGGAATATAAAAGATCCCTAAAAACAAAATACTTTCTTTTAAAAAAGGAATAGAGATTGAATTATGAAGATCTGAAGGAGAGTTTTCTGATATTAGCCATGCTGCTGTAAAAGCTATAAAAATTTGAGGTATAATTTTTTGATAACTCTTTAATCCATTACTATTCATTTTAGATACTTTTAACCAATCATCTAAAAGACCAACAAACCCGAATGAAATAGCGACAAAAAGGAGTATCCAAATATAAATATTATCCAATCTTGCCCACAATAAAGTTGAGGTTGTGAATGCAAACAATATCAATAAGCCACCCATTGTTGGGGTACCTGTTTTAAAAATTATATGATTTTTTGGTCCATCTTGTCTTATAGGTTGGCCTTGTTTTTGCATTTTTTTTAGTAAAGAAATTATTTTTCCACCAAAAATGAAACTGATTAACAATGCAGTTAAAAGTGCTCCAATTGTTCTAAAAGTTATATACTTGAAAAGATTTAATGGTTGAAAATATTCAGTGAAGTTTAGTAAAAAATCAGGCAGCATTGGATCCCTCCTGAATGTTTCTTTTTAAAAATGGCACCAATTTCCAAAGACCTGTTCCATTAGATCCTTTTATAAGAATAAGTTGTGAAGGTTTAAGATACTTTTTTATATCTGTTATTAGTTTATCAACTGAAGTGTAAGGATAACAATTAATACTTGAACATAGCTCTTTACATATGTTGGCAGTATAGAAACCAAGAGTTATTAACGTGTTTGGTTTTATCTTTTTAATTATTGGAATAAGTTTTAAATGTAACTCCTTGGAGCTTTCTCCTAACTCTAACATATCTCCAATAATGAGTACACTTTCATAATTTTTATTGTTATTCCTCATATTTTGAAAGTTATTAAGAGCAGCTGTCATTGAGTCAGGATTAGCATTATAACTATCGTCAATAATAAAAGTTTTTTTGTTGTATTTAAAATTAATTATTATTTTGTCCCCCCTACCTGGTAAAGGTCTGATATTGCTAATAGTTTTAAGAGTATTTGTTAAATCTAACTTTAGCTCTTTTATTACGGCAACAGTTGCAACTGCATTTAAAGCTTGTGTAATATTCAGATAATTTAGATGCCAATCTTTTGTCTCATCAAAACAGATTGTTGCCCCTTCTTTTTGTTGTATAATTTTTTTGATATTGGTATGTGAATTTTTACAATAACCATATAAATGAATATTTAAGTTTAATTTTTTTGCTTCTTTTATTAGAAAGTCACTCCAAAAATTATCTGAATTTAGAATTACTATGCCATTTTTCTTTAACCCTAAAAATATTTTACTCTTTGCGCATGCAATTTCCTCTTCATTTTTAAAATTTTGAATGTGAGAGTTTGTTACATTTGTAATTAAAGCAATATTAGGCAAAGCTAATTTTGTAAGTTCTTCCATTTCACCGACATTATTGATACCTAATTCTAAAACACAGTATTTACAATCAGGATCTAATCTTGACAATGTCAATGAAAGGCCAACAATATTATTATTGTTTTCTTTGGTAGAATGAGTTTTCCCGTATCCTTTTAAAGAACAAGATAACAAGTGCTTAGTACTTGTTTTTCCACTACTTCCTGTTAAAGCAATTATTGTTCCTTTGAATCTATTCCTACTGAATTTTGCGATATTTATTAAAGCTTTATTTGTATTATTAACTAGTAATCCTTTATATTTTTTTGCTAATTTAAGGTCTGAAACAATTATTCCACCCGCACCTTTTGTAATTGCTGATTGTACAAAGTCATGTCCATCAAATTTATCTCCTTTGAAAGCAATAAACAAATCACCTGGCTGAAGAGTTCGGTCATCAATACTAACGCCAGAAATACCATTAATTTTATTAAGAAAGTTTAAAGATGGATCTGTAGCATTAGTAGCTGCTATTAAATCTTTTTTTGTCCATAAGGCTTTCAATTTAATATTCCATTCTTTTTAATATTTTTTATGGCCTCTTTGGAAGCTGTATAATCATCAAATGGAAGGCTTTCTGTACCTATTGTCTGAGTTGATTCATGGCCTTTACCTGCAATAAGTAATAAATCATTATCTTGCAACTTAGAGATTCCAAATTTAATGGCACTATTTCTATCAGCAATTTCAATTGCATTTGGACAACCTTGCAAAATATCTTGTCTTATCTTTGATGGGAGTTCTTCTCTTGGATTATCGTCTGTAATAATAACTAAATCTGAATTATTAATAGCAATTTTTCCCATTAATGCCCTTTTTTCGATATCTCTATCTCCGCCACATCCGAAAAGTGTTATTATTTTTCCTTTTGCATCATGTCGAAGAGAAGACAGAACTGACGACAAAGCCTCTGGCGTATGTGCATAATCAATTATAACTAATGATTTGTTTTCACTATCTGAAACAATCTCCATCCTACCACGAGCTGGTTTTAAATAGCTTAGAGAATTGAAAACAAAATTAGGATCCATTCCTAATGCTATGCAAATTGTAGCCGAAGCAATTATATTATAAACTTGAAACTGGCCAATCATACCAATGGTTGTTTGAAATGTTTTATTATGGAATTTTATTATTAGATCAATAGATTTACTATTAGTATTTGTGGAAACAATTTGAATATCTGCTTCTTCCTTTTTCCCAAAGGTTAAAATTAAATAGTTATATTTTTTTAACTCTTGATATAGTTTTAATCCATAATTATCATCTATGTTTATTGCTATTGAAGAATTTTTATTTAAAAGATGTGTGAATAATCTCTTTTTGGAAGAGTAATAACTTTTGATGTTTTTGTGATAATCAAGATGGTCATGTGATAAGTTAGTAAACACAGCCCCAGAAAATTTAATTCCATCTAGTCGACATTGATCAATGCCATGTGACGATGCCTCAATTGCTAAATGTGAAACTTGTTTGCTTGCCAAGTAATGTAGTTGTTCATATAAATCCGCTGGATCATATGTAGTTAGATTTTCTGTTGACGTTAATAGATTATATTTTTCACTAATTGTCCCAATTTTAGTTCCAAGTGTTCCCATTGAAGCAGCTTTCCAGCTTGCTTGCTCCCAAATTTGACGACAAAATTCAACCACCGAAGTCTTACCGTTGGTGCCAGTCACTCCCACTATTTGTTTTGGTTGCTTCTCATGAAAACAAGAAAGTAATAAAGAATAAACCTTTCTAGAAGTTCCTTTTGTTAAGGAGATTACATTTTCTTTATCAAAACTCTCCGCTAATATTATTAATGCTCCATTTTTTTCAGCTTCTGCAATAAAATCTGTTCCATCAAATTTTTGACCCTTTAAAGCAACAAAAATATAACCTTTTTTTATTTCCTTGCTATTTGAGGATATTCCATTAACAAAATAATTCATCTTTTCAGAACTGAAATTTTTAAATGTATCTTTTAAAATTTGATTTTTTGAAATTAAATTTTTTAACACTACCATTTTATAAATTAGCTCCCTTATCTTTACCTCTTATTTTATATTTAAGAAGGTTTTTAGAGAAATTTATAGAGCTCTTATTTTGAGGTTTGATGCTTAAAATTGGAGCTATTCTAGTTACTATTTTATTTACCACTGGAGCAACAACCCATCCGGCAGTCCTTCTTTTTCCTTTTGGGTTATCTATCATTACTGTGATAATAAATTTTGGGTTATTCATAGGAAAAGCTGAAGTAAGTGCTACTATATTTTGTTTTTTATAATACCCACCTTCTGGATTTACTTTTTCAGCAGTTCCTGTTTTCCCACCAACCAAGTAACCTGATGCCTCAGCTTGTTTTGCTGTTCCATTCTTATTGCTTACAACTAATCTCATTATACTTCTCATTGTTTCAGATGTCTTATTTGAGAAAATACGATTATTTATTTTGGATGATTTAGAAATCAATAACGTAGGGTCTACTTTTATTCCATCATTAACTATTGTTGCAGTTGCAGAAGCAAGATGAGTTGGTGTTATAGCAATTCCATGTCCATAAGAAATTGTCATGGTTGTCAATAATTTTTTATCAGTACGTACCTGAGGTCTCCCAAGTTCAGGTAACTCTAGTGAAAGTTTATTCATTAATCCTAAATATTTTAAATATTTTAATTGTGTAGATGGCCCAAACTTTTCAGCAATTTTTGCAGAACCTATATTGCTGGAATGCACAACAACTTCTGGTATATTAATTGAGTAATTTAAGGGGTGATAATCACTTATGGTTTTTGACGAAATTCTGAGGGGGCTTGAAACATCAAAAACTTCATTTTCATTTATTAAATCACTTTCTAAAGCAACAGCAGCTGTAATTAACTTTAGAGTAGATCCTAGTTCATAGGTGCCTTTAGTTGCTTTGTTAAATAATTTTTTATCTAATGTTTTATTATAATTATTTGCATTATAGTCAGGGAGAGATACCAAAGCATATATTTCTCCATTTTTTGCATCCATTACAATTCCAGCGCCACCTTCAGCTTTAAATTTTTTGATTTGCTCTGATAATAATGTTTTTGTAATATGCTGAATACCACTATGTATTGTTATAGAAATATCATGGCCATCATTTAATTTTTTATTAAACGATTTTTCTATGCCAGCAATACCTTTGCCGTCAATATCGGTGCTGCCTAATACGTGTGATGCTAAGGTATGATTTGGGTAAATACGTTTGTTACTATTTTCAATTTTAAGTGCTTCAATCCCTAATTTTAGTAAAGAAACATGATCTTTGGGAGAAATTTCTCTTAATAAGTTCACATGTTTTTTATTAGAATTTAGTTTTTGTAATAATTTTTCTCTATTTAATTCTGGGAATACTTTTTTTAATTTAAATATAGTTTCATTTATGTTTAATACTTCTTGCGGATTTATATTTAAGCTTGAAACGTTAACAGTTGTTGCTAGTAAATTATTATTTCTATCAAATATATTGCCTCTTAAAGTATGTTCTAAATTTTTGGAGTTTATATGTTTTATAGAAATTTGAGTTGTCTTGTTATTGTCTATACTAGCTAACGATACTGTTCTGTAGCCAATTGTAGTAAAAGCAGAAACTAACAATGAGCTACAAATTAATAATTTAAGTCTTCTAGTTTTAAAGCTATTATTTTTTGAAAAGGTATTGTTGTGAAAGTTTAAAAATTGCATCACAATCCACTTTCATTTAAAGATTTTGTTGCATCAACTAAATCTCTTAAATTCCAAATATCTATTGGAAGGACTTCTGTCATTTTCAACTTATTTTTGGCTATTTTCTCCAATCTATCGGGTCTTTTTAAATAGCTCAATTCAGCTTTTAAAATATATAAATCTAGTTGGGTGTTTTTTATTTTCTTATTTATTTTAGCTAACTCTATCTCCTTTTTAGTAATAAAATACTTTATCTGATATAATGAAATAGCTATAAAAATTATTACAAAAATAGACAGAAATGAAGGGTATTTTATCATGCAACATCTCCAAATTGTGATGGAAATATTGTTCTTTCCGCAACTCGTAATTTAGCTGATCTTGACCTTTTGTTATATTTAATTTCAATTGCTGAGGGCAAAATTGGTTTTTTAGTTAATATTTTTAAACTATGTTGTTTTGATGGAATCTCAGGTATGTGTCTTGATAAATTTTTATCTTGTGAACACTTTAAAAAAAAATTCTTTATTATTCTATCTTCTATTGAATGAAAAGAAACTACAGCTAAAATTCCATTAGGTTGTAATATTTTTTCTGCGGCAATTAATCCCTTTTCTAACTCAGATATTTCATCGTTCAGGTATATCCTTATTGCTTGAAATGTTTTAGTAGCGGGATCAATTTTATGTTTAGCAGATGGTATGGCTTTTCTTACAATTGAAGCTAATTGACCAGTTTTAGTAATGCTGTTAATTGCTCTTTCTGAGATTATATTTTTTGCAATTCGCCTAGAAAAAACTTCATCACCTAGTTCAAATATTATGTTTGCAAGAGTATTTTCTTCAACTTTATTTATAAATTCTTCAGCTGTTGGGCCTTCTTTGGACATTCTCATATCAAGAGGACCATCCAATTTAAAAGAAAATCCTCTATGTATTTGATCAATTTGAGGGCTTGAAACACCCAAATCAAATACAATACCAGCCACCTTTTTAATTTTTAAAGGTTCTAAAAGTTCTTCAATTTGAGAAAATTTAGCATTTTGAAAAAAAAATCTATTATTAAACTCTATTTTTATAGTCTCGGCAATAGGGGCAGCCTCAGGATCTCGATCCACACCTAAAACCTTACATTTTTTTGCTTCAAGTATAGCTTTAGAGTAACCGCCTACACCAAAAGTTGCATCTATGTAAAACTCTTCATTTTTAATAGACAAAGCTTTTATTGTTTCGTCTAATAATACAGGTATATGTGTTGTTTTATTAATCATCACAATTTTCTTTTAATCGCTTTTCTTTTTTAATATTAATTTTGGTGGTCCTTTTTCTTTGAGTATTTTTTGAGATTTTGAGTATTGATTTTCATACTCATTTGGAGACCAAATATAAAAAGATTCACCTATTCCCATAAAAACAGCTTTATCTGTTAACTTAGAAAAGTTCATTAGAATTTCTGGAATAACAACTCTTCCACCTGTATCAAATTTCATTTCAAAAGAATCTGCCATCATCATTCTTAGAACGAATGCTTCATCAGAAAGAGCATCTAGTTCGTCTATCGAGTTAATATACATTTGCATTCGACTATATGTAGTACCTTCAATACATTTGAACTGAAGGCTTTTAAATAATATTAATTGCTCATTGTTTTTTTCAAGATTAAGTCGAAAGGAAGCCGGAATAGACACTCTAGATTTTAAATCAATCTTATTATGTGAAGTTGATAAAAACATTTAATTTGCAAGACCCTTAGTTAAAAGTAAAAAACATGTGTAGAATCTAAACGTAAAGTTAAATAAAAGTTAAATTTCATGCCTAAAATAGTTAAACTAATAGCTTTATGGGATACCATGGGAATTTATGGGAGTCAATGGGAAATTATATGAAAATTATGGTTATTTAAATAAATTTCTACTACTAATTAATGTTGTCAGAGAGCTGTAAGCCGGGTTTTGTATCAAAATTTTGACTGTAGTCATTCATCTTGAAAATTTGTTACCAAATTTTTCTAGCGACCTACCCGAGAAACTTTGTAGAAAGACAAAATGCGTTTCTCCTATTTGGTCTTGCTCTAGGCGGGGTTTACCATGCCATTTCTATTACTAGAAATGCGGTGCGCTCTTACCGCACCATTTCACCCTTACCAAAACGGCGGTATATTTTCTGTGGCACTCTCCCTAGGGTTGCCCCTGCTGGAAGTTATCCAGCACCTTCTTTCTATAGAGCCCGGACTTTCCTCTTTAAAAAAGCGACTACTCACTCTCTGACAGTACAAAAATATAATTTTTATGTATTTGGTCAACAAATTATTATAATTAAATAGTCATTGAGGATTAATTTCATCATTTAATATTTGTAATTCTAATAATTCATCTTCAGCTATTGATAGATTTTTTTTGACATCTGTTATTTCAACAATTGTTTTGTCAAAAGTAGTTTTATCATTACGGTAAAGATCATTTTTGTTTAATAGATTTTCTAATTGTTTAAGTTTTATTTCTAAAATTTCTATTTTGTCTGGCAAAGTTTTTAAATTATGAGTTTCTTTGAAACTTAATTTCTTTTTAGAAATTATATTTGGCTTTATATAGTTTTCTTTTGAGGCCTTTACTTGATTTATTTTTTTTGAATTTGATTTAATTAATTTATATAAACCGTATTTCTCAAAATAATCTGTAAAATTTCCTTCATGTTGAAATATTTTGTTATCATTTTCAAAAACTAATAATTTATTAACTGTATGGTCCAGAAAATATCTATCGTGACTAATAATTAAAACTGTACCGTCATAATTACTAATACTTTCCTTTAAAAGTTTTAGTGTTTCAAAATCTAGATCATTAGTGGGTTCATCTAAAATAAGAAAGTTATGATTATTTAAGAATAATTTAGCTAATAACAATCTTACTTTTTCTCCGCCAGATAAAGTAGAATTATTTTGTAATGATTTTTTTTCATCAAATAAAAATTTTTTTAGATACGATAATACATGTATTTTTTTTCCTAAAAACTCTACGTGGTCACCATCTTCAGTTAATGTTTTCCAGGGTGAACTGTCTAATTTTATTGTTTCTTTATTTTGATCAAAGTATTTAATGCTTAAACGTTCACCAATCTTAACTTTGCCACTTGTCGGTTTATAAATACCTTGTAAAATTTTTATTAAAGTGGTTTTACCAGATCCATTAGCACCTATAATGCCTATTCTATCATTACGTCTTATTTTATAATTAAAATCTGTAATCACATTTTTTTTTACGTAGGTATTTTCATATTTAAAAGATACATTAAGAGTCTCAGCAATGTTGACAGACGAATCATTTGTTTTGGTAAGGGATATATCAATCGATTTATTATCTGAAATTTTGTTATTTTCATAATTTTGATTTAACTTTTCTAGTTCTTTTACTCGTCCCATATTCCTTTTTCTTCTTCCGGAAATTCCTTCGACAGACCATTTTGTTTCATTTTTTATTTTTTGTTTAATTTTATGTATTTTATGTTTTTCAATATCAATTAACTCTTCGGTCCATTCGAAAAAATTATTGTAAGTGCCTTCTCGTTTAATTAATTGAGTTTTATTAAACCAAAATATTCTAGTGCCAATTTTTTTAAGAAATTCTTGGTCATGACTGACAATTATCATTGTAGTGTTTAGTTCTAATAATTTTTTTTCTAGCCAATCAATTGTTGGTAAATCTATATGATTAGTTGGTTCGTCAAGAAGTATTATGTCAGGCTCATTTAATATAGATTGCGCTAGATAAATTTTACGAATTTCTCCACCTGATAATTGTTTTGTTAAGTCTATGTTAGTTAAACTTAATTGCTCTAGGATTAAGCTTATTTTGGAAAGGTTAGGGTGGTAATTACCTTTTGAAATGAAATCAGTTAAATTATTTGTCTTAGGCATTTGAGGATTTTGTTCAAGAAGATCTATTTTTATATTTGGAGCTTTCCAAATTTTACCTTGATCAGGGACATCAATTCCTTTCAAAATTCTTAAAAATGAACTTTTACCACAACCATTTGTGCCAACTAATATTATGCGATCATATTTATGAATAGAAAATTCAGCATCTTTTATAAGTGTTTTATTTGACTGCGAAAATTTTAAATTTTGTGTTGTGATTAGAGGTGTTGACATTTTTTACCTATTAATTTCGATTTTTATTATATCCCAAGCATTATTAATTTCTTGAAGTCTATGAGTAGTTTTTTCTATAAAATCTATTGGTAGACCTTGGGCTATCAATCTGTCTGGGTGATGATTAGTGGCTAGAATTTTCCATTTATTTTTTATTTCAAGAATTGGTGTGTCTCTTGTTACTCCTAATATTTGATATGGATCTGAAATTTTGCCTAAACTTGAAGAATAAACTCTCTCAAATTTTTCAATAGAAAACCCAAAAATAACGCTAACTTGTTTTAGATAAAGAATTTCTGGTTCAGTTATTTTCCCATCTGCTTTTGCTATAATTATAAGTAAATTTAATAATTCTTCTAATACTGAAGAATTTTTTCCTAATAACTGACAAATTTGTTGAGCATAGACCTCGAACCCATCCGTTGTTTTCTTGGCTTGATCCCATAACCGGGCAACATTTTTAATTTCTTTTTCAGGAACACTTATTTTATTTTTAAAAGCTATTATTTCTTCTTTTGTCACTTTACCATCTGCTTTAGCCATTTTAGCAGATAATACTATTACTCCAACTGTGAAACCTATCTGCTTTAGAGCATGTTCTGCTGGGAACTTATGTTTAGCTTTAATTTTGTCTATTGCATGTCCAGCAACTACGCCAATTAAAGCTCCTATAGGACCGCCTAATGCAAATCCAGCAGCGCTAACAATAAATTTTCCCCATATACTCATAAATTATTTCTTACAATTAAGAATCATTGCATACAAGTAAAATAAAATTGGAATGCAACTGTAAATATGTATAAATCTAAATTCTTATAATTTTTTTCAGGGGATTTTTTTGATTGAAGAACATGATTTTAGCGGTTTAAAGTGTCCACTACCAGTCTTAAAGGCAAAGAGAGTTTTAAAAAACTTAGAAAAAGGGCAAAAAGTAACGTTTATTTCAGATGATCCAGCAAGCCCAATTGATTTTTCACACTTTTGTGAGCACGAAGGTTATAATATATCAATTAAAACAACTGAATTAGGCAAACATTATTTTACTTTATTTAGAAAATTATAAGGAAGTTTGTGGATAAGCTAATATGAACTTTTTAAGATCTCTTATTTTTAACATTCAATTCTATCTTGGTACTAGTATTTTAGTTACAGTTTGTTTGCCATGTTTGTTGTTTCCGAGACCAGTAGTTCTTTTTGTAAATAGAGTTTGGTGTTTGATAATGATAAAAGGAATGAGATGGTGGTTAAATACAGACATTAAAGTTGAAGGTAAACTGCCCCCAAAAGATAAAGTAGTTATCTACGCAATTAAACATCAATCAGCTTGGGAAACGGTTTTTTGTACTGATCTTTTTGCAATGCCATCAATCGTGTTAAAAAAGGCATTAATATTTTTACCTGTAATAGGTTTATACTTTTTAAGATCTGGAGCTATTCCAATTACACGAGATCAGGGTATAAATGCTTTAAAAAAAATGGGAAGAAATGCTAAGGTTGCAGTAAAAAAAAATAGATCAATGATGATTTTTCCACAAGGAACACGTGTTAGTCCAGGAGTTTCGTCTGAAGAAAAACCTTACTTGCCAGGAGTATATTTTTTATATTCCCAGACTAAGGTTCCTGTTATTCCTGTTGCTCATAACGCAGGGTTAATTTGGCCTAAAAATAGTTTTATTAAGTACCCCGAACGACTTTCTTCAAAATCAGTTACTCTTAAAATACTTCCTGAAATACCACCAGGGTTACCTAAACAAGAATTTTTATCAAAGTTAGAAACTGAAATAGAAAATGCATCAAATGAATTAATTGAAAAGGAGAAATAATAATGGATGGTTTTTCACCTAGAGGAGGAAACAATAAACAATTAAATGTCCTTGGCGGACCTCTTGAACCATGTAAATCAATTTTAGAAAATAATAAAGATATTGTAACTGGGTTTTACAGAGATAATTGTTGCAATACTGGACAAGATGATTTCGGTTTGCACACAGTTTGTTGTATTATGACAAAGGAATTTTTAGCTTTTTCAAAATCAGTGGGTAATGATTTAAGTACGCCTATTCCAGCGTATAATTTTTTTGGGCTGAATGAAGGTGATTTTTGGTGCCTTTGTGCATCAAGATGGAAAGAAGCATTTAATTCAGGTAAAGCTCCTAAAGTTGTTATAAAATCAACAAATATTGCAACTTTGTCTATAATTAACTTAGAAGACTTACAAAATTATTCTGTGGATTAAATATAAGGAGAATATTATGCATTTAGATCAGAAGGTTACAGTAGTATGTACTGATAGAGACACTGAAAGCGAAGGTAAAATTGTAAGGATGTATGGTAACGGAATTGATGTAGAAGTTTCAGGAACTATTATTAAACTAAAAAAAACAAAACCTAATTTTTATGTAGGCTCAATGGCAGGTTTAGAATTTTTAGTTAAAACTTAGAATTAATTAATCATTGGCCTTTTGCATAATATCAACCACTTTATCAGTCTTTGCGTCCGCTTGCCTCATACCAGCAACGTTTATAATACCACCTTCAAACACTGCAATTTGTTTATATACAATTTCACCTGACAAAATACCATTTTCCATAACAACAATACTGTCACAGTTTATTTTTCCATCTACATTACCGCTAACAATTAACTCAGAAGATTTTACCGTACCCTCAATGTGACCTTTTTCATCAACTATAATTTGATCCGCTGATAACTCGCCTAAAAATTTATTTCTTATTAAAATCGAACCAGAAGTATTATACTTTCCTTCAAAAACGCCATCTCCATCAAGTTGAGAGCAGGTTTCAAGGTTTTTTACTTTATCTTTAAGTGGTGATGAGATACGACTAATTTTGATCATATTGTTATCCTTTAAATTTTTAATATGATCTGCTTAAGTTCAGACACCGGCAACATCTAATTGTAACTATATGAAAAATATAGACTTTTACACATATTTCTAAACAATATATTTTTAATATTTTTAATTGAGAGAATCAGTATATATACTACTAATTAACGTTCATTAATTAAGATTTCTGAGGTAAAACTTATGCATCAACCTTTTTATGCTAGTTCACAAATAAATCGTCATGGTGATTTTAGAAGCGATAAAGAATTAATAGAAAAAATTATATCAGATAAAAAAACTAAATTTGTTCCAGTTTTAAAAGGCAAAAACTTGTTTAAACAATCAAATAACAATATAGAGGCTTGTTTTTTTAATACGGAACAATTGAAAATATTCAATCCAAATGGAATTGAAAATCCTATCTTTCTTGGTGTTGCCAATAATACTAATTATGTAGGAATAGATATAGATGAACATAATTCTAAAATAGATTTATGGTGTAGTGAAAACTCAGTAATTATTGACGATTTAAGAAAATATGGCCCAACTTTAAATGATATAGATGCTTCTTTTCTATCTTTAAATAATGGAATGACCTTTTGGCATAAGAACCACCAATTTTGTGGTTCATGTGGTTCAAAAAATTTTACAACAGAAGCTGGTTTTGTTAAAGTTTGTTCAAATATAAAATGTGGTAAAAGTCATTTCCCAAGAACAGATCCAGCAATAATTACACTTATTTCATCTGAGGATAAAGTTTTATTAGGAAGATCTCCAAGGTTTCCTGAAGGAATGTATAGTACACTTGCAGGTTTTGTAGAACCTGGAGAAAGTTTAGAACAAGCACTTGAGAGAGAGGTGTTTGAAGAAGTCGGTGTTAAAGTAAAAAACATCAGATATTTTAATTCACAGCCTTGGCCATTTCCAGCTTCATTAATGCTTGGTTTTTTTGCTGAAGCAATTAATGAAGATATGAATATTGACTATGATGAGATTGAAGATGCTCATTGGTTTTCAATAGAAGAACTTAGATCTTTAAAGCATCCTTCAATAAGTGGAGGATTTAAATTGCCGAGAGTTGACTCAATTGCACGTAGACTAGTTGATAACTGGATTAATAAGTTTAACTAATTAAAATTTAAGAGGACACTCATGATTTTTTCTCCAATTCAAATTGCTAATTTGAATGTTTCAAACAGAATAGCAGTCGCCCCTATGTGTCAATATTCCTCAGTGGATGGCGCTATGACAGACTGGCATACTCAGCATTTAATGCAGTTAGGTTATTCAGGCGCAGGTCTTGTAATGGTTGAAGCTACAGCTGTAGAGAGAATAGGAAGAATAACACACCATTGTGTAGGCCTTTACAATGATTTTTGTGAGAGATCTATAAAAAAAACTTTAGATCAAGCAAAGTCAGTTTCTCAAAAAAAAACAGCTTTTGGTATTCAATTGGCCCATGCTGGAAGAAAAGCGTCAACTCAAAGGCCATGGGAAGGTAGGAAAAGTTTAACTAAAGAAGAAGATCCATGGATTACTATGGGTGCATCTTCTTTAGCATTTGATGAAGGTTGGCATATTCCCCAATTCATGGAAGATAAAGATTTAGAAAGTATCAAGAATAAATTCGTAGAAGCATCACTGAGAGCAATTAAAATAGGGTTTGATTTAATAGAAATTCATGGAACACATGGTTATCTTTTTCATCAATTTTTATCTCCACTATCAAATCAACGTTCTGATAAATATGGAGGTAGTCTTAAGAATAGAATGAGATATCCATTAGAGGTTTTTTCAGCAATTAAGGAAGCATTGCCAAGAGATTTTCCTTTAGGCATGAGGATAACAGGCACTGAATGGGAAAAAGGAGGAATTGACGAAAAAGAAGCTATTATATTTGCTAAAGAATTACAAAAACTAGGCTGCCATTATGTTTGTGTTTCTAGCGGCGGAAACACACCCAATCCTAAAATACCAATAGGTCCACATTACCAAGTTCACTTGGCTAAAGCTATTAAGCAAAATACAAAAATGGTTGTAAGAGCTGTAGGTATGATTACAGATCAAATTAAAGCTAATCAAATTATAGTTGATAAAGAGGCTGATATGGTAGCAATGGCAAGAGGGTTTCTTACTAATCCAAGGTGGGTATGGGATGCTGCAAAAATTTTAAAGCATGATATTGAGGTGCCTCCACAATATGCAAGAAGATTTTAGTACCTTAATTATTACTTCTTATCTGAAAGAATATCAATTAATGACTTAGAGTGTTCAGGAGAAAGATTGAGTTCTTTTCTTAATTTTTCAATCTTCTGAGCCTCTTCTTCACTTATTACTCCGTCACTAAGAGCATCGTTTATCTCAGCTTCTAATATTGCCGCTTTTTGAGCCCTTTGATTTGCAAATGCTGAAGCAACAATACCCGTTAACAAAGCCACAGCAAAAACACCCATTATAGCTGTAAATGCACCAATAATTTTACCAAGTGGGGTAATGGGCGAGACATCACCATATCCGACAGTAGTAAGAGTAATTAGTCCCCACCACATTGTTTCTGGTATTGAACTAAATTTTTCTGGTTGACTATTATGTTCAGCAATATACATGAGAGAGCTTGATAGAAATAAAGCAATTAGCATTAGATACAAAGCTGCACTGAATGAGCTCCATTCAGCTTTTATAGCTGAAAAAAAATCCTCTAATGCTGAGCTATAATTTGATATTTTTAATAATCTTAATAGTCTTAAAACCCTAAGCCATCTTAAATCTAACCCACCAAAAAAATATGGTAGTATTGACGGTATAATAGCTAAAAAATCAATTAAGCCTGTAAAGCTAAAAATATACTTTAACCTTTTCACTAAACCAGAGGAACTTCCTAAATCATCTCTAGATGGCGCCGACCAAATTCTTAATAAGTATTCTATGCTAAAAATAACTACAGAAAAAAACTCAAAAATATTAAATGCCTCTTTATATTCTTTACCTAAATACTTTACTGACTCCAAGCATACAGCAGTTATATTTAATAGAATTAGTATAAATAATATAAGGTCAACATACTGACTGGGTTTGTCAGATTTATTTCCTTTAGAAAGTAGTTCATTAGTACGTTTTTGAACTTTACTGTACATAATTATACCTTTTAAAAACTTTATTCATCTAAATTAATTTAGACTAAATACATAATTAGTAAATAACTTAAGGAGTTGAGGCAGTAAGTCCGCCATCAACTACTATTTCAGTTCCTGTTATATATTTAGCTTCATCTGAACACAAAAATAACACTGCGTTAGCTACATCCCAAGCTTCTCCCATTTTACCCATTGGAACTTGGTTGTGTCGTTTTTTAACAAACCCATCATAATCTCCATCAGCGTATTTTTTTGCTAATCTATCAACTAAAGGGGTATGCATCAAACCTGGAACAACACAATTAAGCCGTATATTTTTTTTTGCTTTAATAACAGCTGTAGTTTTAGTCATTTGAATGAGTGCTGCTTTAGAGGCGCTGTAACCAACTTGTGGTTTACCTACATATCTCATCCCTGCAACTGAAGAGATATTTACAATTGATCCACTTAAGTTTTCTTCCATAATTGGAATTGCAAATTTAATACAAAAATAAGCGCTGTCTAAATTTAGAGTAAATTGCTGACGCCATGTATTTGAATCTAACTCAACAGGCCCTCCTGGCTCAGATTGACCAACAACATTAACTAAGATATCAATTTTTTTATATCTTGTTTTAACTTCACTGAAAAAATCCTTTACATCATCTTCATTAGTCATATTCACTTTATGAAAGGTGCAATCATTACCCTCTTTTTTAATGAATTCAGATGTATTATTACCAGCTTCTTCATTAATGTCAGTTCCAATTACTGTTGCACCCTGCCGTGCTAAAAGTGTTGTAATTGCCCGGCCATTCCCAAAACCATCGCCGATTGAACCGCACCCTGAAACAATTGCTACTTTACCTTGAAGATTCAACATAAAAAAAATCCTTAAAATTATGATTCATCAAGAGTAGTATAAGATCAATTAAAACTTTTTGAAAGCAATAGATAATGATTGATGCATCTAAACTATATAATAATAGATATGGTAAAAACTCTGACCTAGATTTGTCACAAGTTGATATTTCTCCTTTATTAAAATCCATCTTATCAAGAGCTAGTGTAAGAAAATTCTTAAAAAAACCTATAACTAAAGAAATATTAACACTCCTATTAGCATCTGCTCAGTCTGCTCCCTCAAAATCAAACCTTCAGCAATATTCAATCCTAGTAATACAAGATACTAGTATAAAAACGGAAATATCAAATTTGATTGGAAATACAAAATGGGCACTCACAGCGCCTGTTTTTCTTTTATTTCTTGCTGATATTAGAAGAAACATTAAAATTTCAAGTGAAAGGGGGTATAAGCATAAGAATAATAACGTAGACACTTTTATGAATGGCGTAATAGACGCAGCTCTTTCTATGCAATCAATGGTAATTGCTTCTGAGGCAATGGGTTTAGGAGTTTGCCCAATAAGCATGATTAGGAATATAATTGAAGAAGTTAAATTTATCTGTAATTTGCCAAAGGGAGTTTTCCCAATTGCAGGACTTGCAGTTGGTTGGCCTGATGAAAAAGCCCCTGTTTCTCTTCGGCTACCCCAGGATATAATCACTCATGTAGATACCTATAAAGAAGATGATCTTAGTCAAAAAATAAATGAATATGATGAACGTGTATTTAAAATAGCTCCTATTTCAGAAGAAAAACAAAGACATGTAGATCTTTATGGTATTGCCGAAAAAGGAACTTGGTCAGAAAATATTAGTAGACAATTATCTGTTCCAGAGAGAGAAAACTTTAAAAAATGGCTGAAAGATCATGGAATTAACCTTGAATAATATCTTGTAAAATTTTGTTAAAGATTTTTTCATCTTCATACATTATCCAATGACCTAAATTGTATTCGACGTGAAACCTTACATTACTATTATGGGTTCTTAAAATGGCCATTCTATCTTCAAGATAAACTCCGACACTAGCGTCTTTCTCCCCCCAAACTACGTAAAGGGGTATATTTTGTTTACCTAATACTACTGCTAAAGTATCTGTTGCTGATATGGGTCTACTTTTAATCCGATGAGCATCAGTATTTTGTTTTTGTATATGAACAGAAAAATCGTCAACTTTATTGCGATTGTACATCATTAAAATTTCAAGATTTGTTTTATGAGCGTTATAAATATCTGACTCACTCATCCTAGAATGTCTTGGGATCATAGCTCTTATTTCACCTCTTTTAGCTCCTAATCCACCAGGTCCAACCAAAATTAATTTTTCTGGTTGAAAACCTCTTTGAATTAACTCATAAGATAAGTGGCCAGCAATAAGCCCACCAAAAGAAAATCCACATATTATGGGGTTTTCATCTAATGTTATTAATTCTAAAATTGTATCAGCTAAATTTGAAGCTATTTTTTCTGGAGTGTGAGGAAGAGTTAAATCATCAGATTCCCCAAATCCAGGCATGTCAGGTATTAAAACTCTATGTTTCTTTGAAAATGGTATTGCTTGTTTTATCCAATGCCCCCAACTACCATATCCACCATGTAAAAAAATTAAAGGTATGCCTTCACCCCACGATCTCCAACAAACTCTTGATTCTTTAGAGGAAATAAATAATTTTTTAGAATGTTTTTCTATCGCAGAAAGTTCTTCTAAATGTTTGTCAAAATTAAATTTATACTCAATCATAGTTTTCCTTTAGGACATAACCTAGCAACGGATAATTTTTTTCATTTATTAACAAATATTTTTTTGATAATATATACATATTTATTTAATATGTTTAAATTATTAAATAAGTTACAACTGTTCTCACATAATTGGCTACGGAGAAAGACATCATGCCACATTCACCTGCTTCTGAAGCTCTGTCTCATATTAGAGTAATTGATCTTACTAGAGTGAGATCTGGTCCAACTGCTGTTAGACAGTTAGCTGACTGGGGTGCAGACGTAATTAAAGTAGAGGCTCCAGAAAGTGTTGAAGCTGATGGAGCTCTTGGTGCATCAAGACATACGTCTGATTTTCAAAACTTACATCGTAATAAAAGAAGTATTACTCTAAATTTAAAAAAACCTGAAGCCATTGAGATTTTAATGAAGCTTGTTGAAACTTCCGATGTAGTAGTAGAAAATTTTCGACCAGATGTTAAAGGCAGACTTGGTCTAGATTATGAAACTTTAAAAAAAAGAAACCCCAAAATAATCCTAGCTAGTATCTCAGGATTTGGACAGGACGGTCCATATGCTAAAAGACCTGGTTTTGACCAAATTGCTCAAGGTATGGGAGGGCTAATGAGTATTACAGGTGCGCCAGGTGAGGGGCCTATGAGAGTTGGAATTCCAGTTGCAGACCTTACTGCTGGTTTATTTTGTGCTATGGGTATTCAAACAGCATTAATAGAAAGAGAAAAATCTGGAGTTGGACAGTGGGTTAATACGTCCTTATTGCAAGCACAAATTTTCATGTTAGATTTTCAAGCTGCGAGATGGCTAAGTGAAAAGAATGTAGCAGGGCAAGCTGGTAATAATCATCCAACAAGTGTCCCTACAGGTGTGTTTAAAACAACTGACGGATCAATAAATTTAGCTGTAGCTGGAGAAACAATTTGGAAACGATTTGTTGAGGCTATAGACAAGAAAGAATGGCTTGAAAAAGATGAATTTAAAGGAGCTAAGGAACGACTGGAAAATAGAGATTATTTAAATAGCCTTATCGAAGAAGTTACCGTCAAGAAAACTTCAAGTGAATGGGTTGAAAAATTAGAAAAAGTTGGCGTTCCTTGTGGTCCAATTAATTCAATTGATAAAGTTTTTAATGATCCTCAGGTTAAACATCTTGGTATAGCTCAGTCTATTGAGACAATTCCATTTGGAAAAACTGAACTTGTTGGACAGCCATTTAACTTATCACGTTCTCCGAGTTCTATGAAACAAAGACCTCCGGAGAAGGGCGAGCATAATAAGGAAGTTTTGTTAGATTTAGGTTTTACTGATAGTGAGCTTAATGACTTTGAATCAAAAAATATAATTTAAATATAGGTTTTATAATGGCTAAAGAAAAAATGTTATCCCGAGTTGAAGATGGTATTGGATATATTACGTTTAACAACCCAGAAAAACATAATGCGGTATCAATTGAAATGTGGGATGCATTAGAAAACATTCTCGATAATTTTAGAGAAAATCAAAGTATAAGAGTAATTGTTTTAAATGGGGCAGGCGGTAAATCATTTATTTCTGGAGCTGATATTTCGAAGTTTGATAAAGAAAGAAGCTCTAAAGATGCTATTTTGAGTTACAATAAAAGAACACAAAAAGTTTATGAAAATCTTGAGACATTTCCGAAACCAACAATAGCTATGATCAATGGCTATTGTATAGGTGGTGGTCTAAACGTAGCAGTCTGTTGTGATATAAGGATATGTTCACAAAAATCAAAATTTGCAATGCCTGCTGCAAAATTATCGCTTGGATACCCCTTTTCATCAATAAAAAGACTTTTTGATGTTATGGGGCCTGGAATGGCTAAGCATTTCATGTTTACAGCTGAAAAAATAACAGCAGATGAAGCTCTGTCCTGTGGGCTAGTTCAAAAGCTTGTAAAAGAAGAAGATTTAGAGTTGTTTGTTAAGGATTATGCTTCCACGATTTCTAAAAATGCACCTTTGACTATAAAAGCTATGAAACAGATAGGGATAGAAATTGCAAAAAATCCTAATGATAGAAATCTTTTGTTATGTGAACAACTTGCATCTGCGTGTTTTGATAGTGAAGATTACAAAGAAGGCAGGAGGGCTTTTATGGAAAAAAGATCCGCAAATTTTAAAGGAATTTAAATCAAAGTTAATCTTAAATCATGCTGGGTCATAATATTTTATAGCATTTTGGTAAAATAAATGTGTGGTTTCATTGTTGCTCATTTTAGATGTGATATTTTTAAATCCGTCGAATATTTCGTCAAAGCTAGCTAAAACACTGTCTACAGGGAAATTAGATGCGAACATGCATCTTTCAAAACCAAATATTTTAATTGTATCTAAGATAATTTCTTTATTAAGATCCAGTGTCCACTTTTTGTTAGGAACGCAAATTCCTGATATTTTTACAGCTGTATTTGGTTCATCAGCAAATTCTTCTAAATTACTTTTCCAATCATCCAAACCTCTTTTTGATCGATCTTCAGGAAGTCCTGTATGGTTTAAAATAATAATCGTATCTGGAAAATCTCGAGCTAACTTAGAGGCATCTTTTAGATGCCACCAAGGTGTTTGTAGATCAAAACTAAGTTTGTGTTTTTTTAGCAAAGAATACCCTTGTCTAAAAATTGGATCATTTAACGTTCCTTTTGGATTAAGAAGTTGAACGGTTGGAGAAGGTGAGGATTTTGGCTTATGTCTTATACTTCTTATTAAAGGAAATTGTTTGTGTCCTCTTAAAACCTTTTCAATATCGTCTCTATCAAACCAGGCCTGCCCAACTAAGGCATTTGGGAAACCAGAAGCATCAAACAATTGTTGAAGCCACTTAGTTTCGCCCACAGGGTCACTATTGTCCCATTCAGTTTCCATGTGAATTGTTTTAACAATATTATGTTTTTTACTAACTTTTTTATAATCAGAAATTAAAAAATTTTTACAGATAGAGCCATAGTCTCCATATCTAAAAGGTATTTGATTGTTTGCATCTAACCATGGGTTTTTTTTTAAACTCAAATCCCAAAAATGATGATGAGCGTCAATTATGGGTATGTCTTCCATTTTCTTCCTCTTCAAATAATTTTATTCTTATCAAATAACTTTACAATAGAAGTGCCATCTAGGTTTTCTTTTGCTTTTCCTGTAAGAATTGTAAATAATTGTTTTGTTAGGCTAGTTATGGGTATGGGTATATCTTTTTGATCGGCAAGTTTAGATACCATGGAAAGATCCTTTAAAATTTGTGAAACATAACCCTGAGGTTTAAAGTCTTTTTCTATCATTCTTGGAAATAAATGTGTTAGTAAATTTGAACCAGCGTGACCATTACTTAACGCATTAGGTATTTTATGAGCATCAATTCCCCAAGCCTCTGCAAATGATAAAGCTTCAGCCAAAACTGCATAATTATTTAACACTAATATTTGATTTATCATCTTTACAATTTGACCTGATCCCACAGAACCAAAATGTGTAAAATTTGATGAAATATCGTTTAAAATTGGTGAAATAATATCTATATCTTTTTGCTCTCCCCCAACCATTATAGCTAAGGATCCATCCAAAGCTTTTTCAGGACCTCCGGATATTGGAGCATCAACCCATGATGATCCTTTTTCAAGTTTAATTTTCTTTGAAAAATTTATAGTTTCGTTGGCTAACGTTGTTGATAAATCAACGATTATAGTATTTTCAGAAGCGTTTTGAATTATTCCTTTATCTCCGAATACTACATCTTTTACATTCTCAGTTTTATCTACACAGATAAATATTATGTCGCAATTTTTAGATACTTGAGCAGGGTTAATAGATAAAGATACTTTATCTTCACCCTTTAATAACTCTAATTTTTCTTGTCTTTTATCATATGCATTTATTAAATAATTGACTTCTGATAAACGTTTTATGAAACATACGCCCATCAGCCCTGTTCCGATAAATCCTATGGGATTGAAATTATTATTCATTGGGTTCTCATAAAAAAATATAATGTTTAATATTTATAATTTATAGTAACACGATAAACATTGTTATAATCAATTAAAAAGTATCATTGTTTCAATTCGTAATCTTCATTCTTTAAAAATAATAAAAGTTCAAGGGAATATATTTTACTATGATTAATAATGTTAAGAAAGGAGTTTTGACAATTGTGCTTGCCACATTTTTTTTTGCTATAATGGATGGAGTTTCAAGATATTTAGCTGAAAATTATAACGTATTTGTCATTAATATGGTTAGAAGTTGGGTCTTAGCATTATTAGTAATTGTAATTAGTTTAAGAAAAAAAAACGGAATTTTAAAGGTAATATCTACAAAACAGCCATACATCCAATTTATTAGGGGATTATTACTTATTTCTGCAATATTAATTGGAGTTTATTCTTTTACCACACTTGGTCTAGTTCAAACTCATTCGATTTTGTCTTTTTTTCCTTTAATTGTAGTGGCTTTTTCAGGTCCAATTTTAAAAGAAAAAATAGGTATTCAAAGATGGCTAGCAGTTTTATTTGGTTTTTTAGGAGTTTTAATTATTTTAGACCCAGCGAATTTTGTAATTAGCTTTGATGCTATCTTACCTATCTTAGGCGCATTCGTGTTAGGTTTTTATACAATTTTGACAAGAAAGGTCTCAAAAGATGATACTTCTGAAACAAGTTTTTTTTGGGTTGCTATAGTTGGATGCATAGTTATGTCAATAGTTGGCCCATTTTATTGGGAGCCAATTTTATTTAAAGATTGGGGATGGATGACTTTATTATGTGTATTAAGCACAGCAGGTCATTTTCTATTAATAAAAGCTTATGAAAATGCAGAAGCAAGTGTTTTACAACCGTTTACATACTTTCAACTATTCTTTGCATCTATAATAGGAATAATGATTTTTAACGATATAATAACATTATCAATATTTATCGGTGGTAGTATAGTTGTTGGTAGTGGGGTTTTTGCTGCATGGAGAAATTATATTAACAACAAAAAAATTACCTCGAAATTATAAGTAATCAATTTAGCAGTTTACAGGAGATGTCATGACAGAAACAATCTTAATAACAGGAGCTAATAGAGGTATTGGTTTAGCTTTAACTGAAATATCTCTTATTAAAAATTTGAATGTTGAAGCGTGTTGTAGAAATTTAGAAAATTCAGAGAAATTAAGCGAACTTTCTCAAAAATATTCCAACCTAAATATTCATGAAGTGGATGTGACAAGCGCTCAAAGTATTATAAATGCATCCCAAAACATCAAATCTGATATAGATATTTTAGTATGTAACGCTGGAGTTAATAATGGAAAAGGCGATATTTTTAGTAAAGACCATAATGAAAAGGCTATCATGGATGTCATGATGGCAAATGTTGCAGGTCCTTTTCTTACTATTCAAAATTTTTATCGAAATTTAAATAAAAAATCTCAATCAAAAGTGGCTATAATTTCTTCTCTTATGGGAAGTCAGGCTCATTTGTCGTCTAATGCACCTATTTATAGAGCTTCCAAAGCTGCTGCTAATAATTTAATGAGAACTTTATCCAATCAATTTTTAAATGATCATATAATAGTCACTTCTTTCCATCCCGGTTGGGTTAGGACTGATATGGGTGGTGATCAAGCTGATATATCTCCTGAAGAAAGTGCTGAGGGTTTACTAGAGCAATTCTTAGGTTTAAGTATTGAAGACACAGGTAAGTTTTTTAATTATGATGGCAATGCTTTGCCATTATAGTTTTATTTATAGAGATTTAAGTTATGAGTTTATATAGTTTTAAAATTATTGATTTATCAGATGAAATCAACGTTTCATTTAAAATTAGAAAAAAAGTATTTTGTGAAGAGCAGAGGATATCAGAAGAAATTGAGTTTGATAATTTAGATCATTTATGTGAGCATTTTTTGATTTATAAGAAAGGTGAAGCTATTGGGACAGCTAGAGTTCGTAAAAAAGAAGATCATTTATTTAAAATTGAACGGGTTGCTGTATTAGTTGAATATAGAAAACTTAAGGTAGGGAGTTTGTTGATTAATGAAATCATAAACTACTATCTTAAAAAAAATAAAAAAATCTCTATAATGCTACATAGCCAAGTTGCAGTTGAAGATTTTTATAAAAGTCTAAATTTCACTCCCTATGGAGATAGATTTTTAGAGGATGGTATTTTGCACATAGCTATGAAGCATCTAAACTAATTTATTAATGTGATTTTTAATGAAAAATAAAATTCGTTTGTCAATAGTCGGAACTGGGTATTTTAGCCAATTTCACGTTGATGCCTGGAAAAGGCTAGGTGTTGAAATTGTTGGAATATGTTCATTAAATAAGAATGAGGCTCTAGAAAGGTCCAAACAATTTAATAACTGTAAAGTTTTTCAAGATTTTAAAACCATGATAACCGAAACTAAATCAACCCTTATCGATATTATTGTACCCCCGCAGTTTCATCTAAATTTTATTAAAATTGCTGCTGAATCTAATGTAAATATTATTTGCCAGAAACCTTTTACTAACTCTATTAAAGAAGCAAAAGAAGCCGTTAAAATTGCTGAAAAATATGGAGTTACAATAGCAGTTCACGAAAACTTTAGATATCAGCCATGGTATTTAAAAATTAACGAAATTTTAAAATCTTCATTATTAGGTGATTTATTTCAAGTTAGTTTTCGAATGCGGCCAGGAGACGGTCAAGGCAAAGATGCATATTTAAGTAGACAGCCATATTTTCAGAAAATGGAACGTTTTATGATACATGAAACAGCTATTCACATAATAGATGTTTTCAGGTTTTTGTTTGGCGACATTAAAAGTGTTTTTGCTAAATTATCTAAACTTAACAATTATATTAAAGGAGAGGATGCTGGTATAGTTTTTTTTGAGTTTGAAAGTGGAATGAGGGGATTATTTGATGGTAATAGACTATCTGATCATATTGCAATAGATAGACGATTAACAATAGGAGAGATGTTAATTGAAGGATCAGAGGGATCATTGAGGCTAAATGGAAATGGAGAAATTTTTTATCGGAAATTTAATGAAAATGAAGAAAAGATAATAGAGTATGAGTGGAATAATATTGGTTTTGCAGGAGACAGTGTTTTTTACTATCAAAAACATCTTTTGGATCATTTTGTGAATGGCCAAGAACTTAAAAACGAAGCTAAAGAATACATAGAAAATTTAAAAATTGAAGATTTAATATATAAGTCAAATCAATCCAATCAGTTTATCGAAAAAGATAAATAATTTTATTATGGTGCCGGCTGGGGGACTCGAACTCCCGACCTGATGATTACAAATCAACTGCTCTACCAACTGAGCTAAGCCGGCACTGAACAAATCAATAATGGATATTTATTTTGGAGACAAGAACTTATTTAATTTTTTATAATGTTTTTTTGTAATTGTAACATTGTAATAGAAGCTGCATTTGCAACATTTAATGATTCGCTTTCTACATTAATCGGAATAGTAATCAATTTATCAACCTTGTCTCTAGTTAATCTTCTTAAGCCTTTGCCTTCAGAGCCAACAATAACAGCAATATTTCCTGTTTCATTTTCTAAATCAAACACATCACCTGCTCCACCATGTGCTAAACCATAAACAGTAAAGTTTGATTGTTGCAGTTTTTTTATTTCTCTAGCCATATTAGATAATTCAATAATTGTTAGTTTTTCAATGGCGCCAGAAGATGCCTTTGACATTGCTGCAGTTTCTAAAGGACTGTTTCTTTGAGACAATGCTAGTCCATCCATTTTAAAAGCGTGAGCCGATCTAATTATAGCCCCTACGTTCTGAGGGTCTGTAACCTGGTCTAAAAGAATAATTCTTATTGGATTAGTTGATTGAATTTGTTTTTTTATTAAAAACTCATCTAGTGAAATTCTTTTTAATGGTTCAGTAACTAAAATTATATTTTGATGAGGCTTAAAGTTATTTATTTGGTCTAATGCCTCTTTTTCTTTGATTTGAATATCAATATTAATTCCTAAATTTTCTACTTCTTTACTCCAAAATATGTGATTATCGGGTGTTGAAATCAGGTAAAATAATTTTCTATGAGTATTTTTTAGTGCTGATAATGTAGAATGTCTTCCAGATATTATGATTTGATTATTTTTTAGCGTCATATGTTTAGAATAATTATTTGTGTTTTTATAGTCGAAACCCTCTACTCTAAGAGGTTTTATTCCTTTGTTAATCTTAAATTTTTTGTGTTTATTGTTCATGTTAAAATCTTGTTAAAAAACTATTTTTTTTTTTTTTTTATTGACATTTAATTAAACCTTTTCTATTCCGCAAGGCTTGTGTATATAAACATAGCATATGAATTAAATTAAGTAAGGTGAATTACCAAATAAGATAGTATGATAATTATAAATTCTTTGGTGGGGTGGCCGAGTGGTTAAAGGCAGCAGACTGTAAATCTGCCCGCGTAGCGTACGTAGGTTCGAATCCTACCCCCACCACCAATAATTTAGAAAACTAGCTTAAGTAATAATAAAAGTAATAGAAAGGTCGTTTAAGATGTCTAAAGAAAAATTTGATCGCAGTAAACCACACTGTAACATTGGAACAATAGGCCATGTTGATCATGGTAAAACAACACTAACGGCTGCGATTACAAAAGTCATGGCTGATGCTGGTCGCGCTGACTTTTCTGCTTATGACCAAATTGATAAAGCCCCTGAAGAAAGAGAAAGAGGCATTACAATTTCCACAGCTCACGTTGAATATTCAACTGAAAACCGACATTATGCTCATGTTGATTGTCCAGGTCATGCCGACTATGTTAAAAATATGATTACTGGTGCAGCTCAAATGGATGGAGCTATATTAGTTGTGAATGCTGCAGACGGTCCTATGCCACAAACAAAAGAGCATATATTATTAGCTCGTCAGGTTGGTGTTCCTTCATTAGTTGTTTATATGAATAAAGTTGATCAAGTTGACGATGAAGAACTTTTAGAATTAGTTGAGTTGGAAATCCGTGAGCTATTAAGTAGTTATGATTTTCCAGGTGACGATATTCCTATTATAAAAGGTAGTGCGTTAGCAGCGTTAGAGAATCGCGACGAAGCTATTGGTCTTAACTCTATAAATGAATTAATGGCTGCTGTTGATTCTTACATTCCACAACCAGCTCGTGATAAAGACAAGCCTTTTTTAATGCCTATTGAAGATGTGTTTTCTATTTCAGGAAGAGGAACTGTTGTTACAGGTCGTGTTGAAAGAGGAGTAGTGAAGGTTGGTGAAGAAATAGAGATTGTTGGTATCAAAGAAACAACTAAGACAACATGTACTGGTGTTGAAATGTTTCGTAAGTTGTTAGATTCTGGTGAAGCAGGAGACAATGTTGGAGTTCTTCTAAGAGGTACAAAAAGAGAAGATGTTGAGCGTGGTCAGGTTTTGTCTGCTCCTGGTTCAATTAAGCCTTATTCAAAGTTTAAAGGTGAAGCTTATATATTAAATAAAGATGAAGGTGGAAGACATACACCATTCTTTAGTAATTATCGTCCTCAATTTTATTTTAGAACTACAGATGTAACTGGAGCAGTTGAGCTTCCGTCTGGAACTGAAATGGTAATGCCAGGAGATAACATAGCAATAACTGTAGAATTAATTGCGCCAATTGCAATGGATGAAGGGTTAAGGTTTGCTATAAGAGAAGGTGGAAGAACTGTTGGTGCTGGAGTGGTTTCAAGCATTCAGTCTTAAATAATAAATAATAATTAGTAGTTAATGTAATGAGGACGATTTGATTTAATTAGGAGTGTAGCTCAATTGGTAGAGCACCGGTCTCCAAAACCGGGGGCTGGGGGTTCGAGTCCCTCCACTCCTGCCATTTAAAATTAAATAAAAAGACTTAATCACTTTGACTTATCATAAAAAAAAATGTAATTAATCATTTTATCCTTGCAAGGAAGGCTACTCATGGCTAAAACAAATCCCGCACAATTTGTTAGGCAGGTTAGACAAGAAATTAATAGAATAACATGGGCAACTAAGCGTGAAACTTTGTTAGCCTCTATGTCAGTTTTTGTAATGGCTTTAATTGCATCAGTATTTTTTTTTCTAGTTGACCTTCTGCTTTCAAATATTGTTCAAACATTATTGAGTTTTGGTGGCTAATTATCTTGTTGTTTTTTTGTTTAATTCTAAGTTTTAATATTAGGCGGTTATAATGGCCATGAGGTGGTACGTAGTTCATGTTTTTTCAGGTTCTGAAAAAAAAGTATGTCAGAGCATTGAAGAACAAGTTGCTTCTAAAAAGTTAGAGAATCTAATCGAAGAAGTTTTAGTTCCAACTGAGGAAGTTGTCGAAATCAGACGTGGATCTAAGGTGCAAACTGAAAAGAAGTTTTTTCCTGGATATATATTAATCAAGATGGAAATGACAGATGAAAGTTGGCATTTAATTAAGGCCCAACCTAAAGTAACAGGATTTCTTGGAGGTAAAGGTAGGCCAAGTGCTATTACTGAAGTTGAGGCTAAAAGGTTAATCAATCAAATAAGTGAAGGTGTAGAAAGACCTAGATCTAGTATAATTTATGAAATTGGTGAGGAAGTTAGGGTTTCTGAAGGTCCTTTTCAAAGTTTTAATGGTTTAGTTGAAGAAGTTGATGAAGATAAATCAAGGTTGAAGGTAGCAGTATCTATTTTTGGAAGATCAACTCCTGTTGATCTTGAATATACGCAGGTAGAAAAGATTTAATTAGTAATTTATTAGCACCAACTTTGTTGTTGCGGAGGTTAAAATGGCAAAAAAAATAGACGGTTACATTAAGTTAAATATCCCAGCAGGGGCTGCTAATCCATCCCCACCTGTTGGCCCAGCTCTTGGTCAAAGAGGTGTGAACATAATGGAGTTTTGTAAAGCTTTTAATGCCTCAACTGACTCTCTTGAAAAAAATATGCCAATACCTGTTGTCATTACAGTTTTTTCAGATAAGAGTTTCAGTTTTGTTACCAAAACACCACCAGTTTCGTTTTTTCTGAAAAAAGCTGCTGGCAAGGATAAAGGTTCTAGTGAACCAGGAAGAACTGTTGGTGGTTCAGTTAAAATTAATCAAGTAAGAGAAATAGCTGAAAGTAAAATGAAAGATTTAAATGCAGCTAATATTGAAGGTGCTATGGAAATGGTTAAGGGTTCAGCTAGGTCAATGGGTTTAGAGATTTTGGAGTAAACAATGAAAAAGAGTAAAAATTTAACAGATATGTACAAAGATATAGATAATAAATCTTTTAACGTAAGTGAAGCGATGAAGCTTTTTGTTGATAGCAAAAAAAAGAAGTTTGATGAAACTATCGAAGTTTCAATGAATTTAGGTATTGACCCTAGACATGCTGATCAAATGGTTAGAGGTGTTGTGTCGTTACCTCATGGTAATGGAAAAAAAATGAAGGTAGCAGTTTTTGCAAGGGATCAAAAAGCTGAAGAAGCTAGAAGTGCAGGTGCTGATATAGTCGGTGCCGAGGATCTAGCTGAGGATATGCAAAAAGGTAATCTTGACTATGATAGGATTATAGCGACACCTGATTTAATGGGAGTTGTTGGAAGAATAGGAAAGATTTTAGGTCCTAAAGGCCTTATGCCTAACCCAAAGCTAGGTACAGTAACCGCAGATGTTAAGGTGGCTGTTGAAGCTGCAAAATCAGGTCAAGTTCAGTATCGTGCTGAAAAAACTGGTATAGTACAAGCGGGTGTAGGAAAAATTAGTTTTGGTTCTGAAAAGTTAACTGAAAATGTTAATTCATTCATAGAAGCGGTACAAAAGGCTAGACCTTCTGGTGCAAAAGGAACATTTATAAAAAAAATATCAATCAGTTCAACAATGGGAGCTGGTATAAATATAAATATATAGTTACTGACTTTATATTTATAACGAGAATAATAGTTTTTTATTCTCAATCAGCCCTTAAAAAGGCTGAACCTGTCCAAGACTGTAGGAGAATTTAGAAGTTCTTAATATCCTACATAGACAAGGAAAGCAGAAATTCTGCTGTAACTTATAGGGCGGGCCGTGGGTAATTATATTACCTTAAATGCAACAAGTATTATGATAGTAAAGTTGTCATAATAACAAATTGGAGGCTTAATCGGTGGATAGAAATCAAAAAACCGACTTGGTCAATATTTTGCATGATACATTTGAAGGAGCGGCGTCAGTCGTAATTGTTCATTGTATTGGTCTTACGGTCGCGGAGAGCACAGATCTCCGAACTAAAATGCGTAACGAAAAATGTAATTTTAAAGTCACAAAAAATAGAATTGCTCGTATCGCGTTAAAGGACACAAAATACCAACACATGGACGCTATGTTTAAAGGACCAACCGCTATTGGTTCTTCTAAAGATCCTGTGATGGCTGCAAAAATATTGGTCGATTTTGCTAAAGAGAATGAAAAATTAGTTATAATTGGAGGTGGTTTAGAAGATAAACCGCTTTCTAAAACAGATGTAGAAGCATTAGCTAAGCTTCCAAGTCTAACAGATCTAAGAGGAACGCTTGTAGGTCTACTTCAAGCACCTGCTTCAAAAATACTAAGATTGTCAATGGAGCCGGCCTCACAAGTTTTAAGAACAATTTCACAAAAATCAAAACAATAACAAATAAATATTTAGGAGATTAAAATGGCAGATATAGAGAAAATCGTAGAAGACTTAAGCGCACTTACTGTCTTAGAGGCAGCTGACTTGGCTAAACTTCTTGAAGAAAAATGGGGTGTTTCTGCATCCGCACCTGTTGCTGTTGCAGCTGCAGGCGGCGGTGATGCTGCTCCTGCAGCTGAGGCAAAGACTGAATTTAATGTTATGTTATCCTCAATAGGTGAAAAGAAAATAAATGTTATCAAAGAAGTTAGAGCTGTAACAGGGTTAGGTTTGAAAGAAGCTAAAGACCTAGTAGAAGCTGCACCTTCAATGGTAAAGGAAGCTGTACCTGAGGCAGAGGCTAACGAAATTAAAGCTAAGCTTGAAGAAGCTGGTGCTACTGTCGAAATCAAGTAATTGATTTTTAAGATAATATATAAACAAGCCTATGTGATATAGGCTTGTTTTTTCAACTTTATTTTGTCCACTTTGTAATATAAAGCAAATTTTAAAATTAAAAGGATAATAAATGCCAGTTCAATCAAGTACATTGTTAAATAGAAGAAGAATAAGAAGAACATTCGGAAAAATCAAAGAAGTTGCCAAAATGCCAAATTTGATTGAAGTTCAAAGAAATTCTTATGAACAATTCTTACAAATGTATATCCCAATTATTGATAGAAACGATATAGGGTTACAAGCTGTTTTTAATTCAGTCTTTCCAATTAAAGACTTTGCTGGCAGATCTATGTTAGAGTTTGTTTCTTACACTTTAGAAGAGCCTAAATATGACGTTGAGGAATGTCACCAACGAGGATTAACTTATTCCTCTCCTTTAAGATTAACTTTAAGATTAATAGTTTGGGATTTGGACGCTGATACTGGTACTAGATCCATTAGAGATATGAAAGAGCAAGATGTATATATGGGTGATATGCCATTAATGACGCCTAATGGAACATTCGTTGTAAATGGTACTGAAAGAGTAATAGTCTCACAGATGCATAGATCTCCAGGTGTATTTTTTGACCATGATAAAGGAAAAAGTCATGCTTCAGGCAAATATTTATTCGCAGCAAGAGTTATTCCTTACAGAGGATCATGGTTGGACTTTGAATTTGATCCAAAAGATATTCTAAATGTAAGGATAGACCGAAGAAGAAAATTACCATGCACTACATTACTAATGGCTTTGTTAGATGAAAAATCAGAGAAATATTTGAAAGAATGTCAAGAAAAACAAGAAGAACCTGATAGAACAAAACTTATTGGTATGACAAGAGAAGATATTTTAAATTTTTTCTATCAGAATCAAACCTATAAATTAAAATCTAACAAGTGGACAACTGATTTTATTGAAAATAATTATAAAGGCTTACGTTTAAGTTTTGACTTGATTAACGCTAAAACTGGAAAAGTTGTAGCTGAATCTGGTGATAAAATTACACCTAGAAGCATAAAGAAATTATCTGAAGACGGGCTAAAAACAATTACTGTCGATGAACAACAACTTCTCGGTAAATACATTTCAGACGATATTATAAACTTAGATTCAGGCGAGGTATATGCTGAAGCTGGTGACGAAGTAACTGAGGATTTAATAAATCTTTTTAAAATGAATAATTTGGATGAACTAAGAATATTATCAATTGATAATTCATCTGTTGGTCCTTGGTTAAGAAATACGTTAGCTTTAGATAAAAATGCATCTAGAGAAGAATCTTTGGTTGATATCTACAGAGTAATGCGTCCAGGGGAGCCTCCTGCGCATGAAACAGCTGAAGCTTTATTTAATGGGTTGTTTTTTGATCAAGATAAATACGATTTATCGGCTGTTGGTAGAGTTAAAATGTCAGCTCGTTTAGACCTTGATTTGGATGATAGTTTGAGAGTCTTAAGAAAAGTGGATATATTAGCTATTCTTAAGGAGTTGATATCACTAAAAGATGGTCATGGTGAAATTGATGATATTGATCATTTAGGTAATAGAAGAGTAAGATCAGTTGGTGAATTGTTAGAAAATCAATATCGTGTTGGTCTTTCTAGGATGGAAAGAGCGATTAAAGAAAGAATGAGCTCAGCTAATGAAATAGAAAATTTAATGCCTCAAGATCTTATAAATGCAAAGCCGGCTGCGGCTTCTATTAGAGAGTTTTTTGGATCAAGCCAATTGTCTCAGTTTATGGATCAAACAAATCCACTTTCAGAAATAACTCATAAACGTAGGGTATCTGCTTTAGGACCTGGTGGTTTGACAAGAGAAAGAGCAGGGTTTGAAGTTAGGGACGTTCACCCAACTCATTATGGTAGAATTTGTCCAATTGAAACACCAGAAGGGCCAAACATAGGTTTAATTAATTCTTTGGCTACGTTTGCTCAAATCAATCAGTATGGTTTTATAGAAACTCCTTATAGAAAAGTAGAGCAAGGTAAAGTTACTAAAGAAGTTGTATATGTGTCTGCTATTGAAGAAGGAAAGTTTACTATAGCTCAAGCTAATGCTGAATTGGACAATAAAGATCGATTTACAGATGAACTGCTTCCAGTAAGAAAGGCGGGTGACATAGGTCTTGCAAATCCAAATGATATTAACCTCATGGATGTGTCTCCCAAGCAATTAGTCTCAGTTGCATCTGCGCTAATTCCATTTTTAGAAAATGACGATGCAAACAGAGCTTTGATGGGTTCAAATATGATGAGACAAGCTGTGCCGTTAGTTAAGTCAGAAAGCCCTCTTGTAGGGACTGGTATTGAAGCAACTGTTGCTCAAGATTCAGGAGTGACTTTGGTTGCAAGAAGATCTGGGGTTGTGGATCAAGTCGATGCTACTCGTATAGTTATAAGAGCAAATACGTCTGACGAAGTTGATATTAGCCCAGTTGATATATATTCATTACTGAAATTTCAAAGAAGCAATCAAAATACTTGTATAAATCAAAGACCGTTAGTCCAAGTTGGTGATTTGATTAATATTGGTGATATAATTGCGGATGGTCCAGCTACTGAAGATGGTGAGTTGGCCTTAGGAAGGAATGTGTTGGTAGCGTTTATGCCTTGGAATGGTTATAACTTTGAAGATTCAATTTTAATTTCTGAAAGAATTGTTAAAGAAGATGTATTTTCTTCAATTCATATTGAAGAATTTGAAGTGATGGCTAGAGACACTAAATTAGGTCAAGAAGAAATTACTCGTGATATTCCTAACATTGGAGAAGAGGCACTCAGAAACCTTGATGAAGCAGGAATGGTATATATTGGAGCAGAAGTTAAACCTGGTGAAATAATGGTTGGTAAGGTAACACCAAAGGGTGAAAGTCCAATGACACCCGAAGAAAAATTACTTAGAGCTATTTTTGGAGAAAAAGCTTCTGATGTTCGTGACACTTCCTTAAAAGTACCTCCTGGAGTGTCTGGCACTATTGTTGACGTCAGAGTTTTTTCTAGAAGAGGTGTAGATAAAGATGAAAGGGCTAGAGCAATTGAAAGAGCCGAAATTGATAGATTTGCTAAAGATCGAGATGATGAAAAAATAATTCTTGAAAGAGCTTACTATGGGAGGTTAAAAGAATATTTATTAGGAAAAGAAGTTTCATCTGCAGAAATAAAATCAATTAAAAATGGAGATATTATTACAGATGAGATTATTAGTAACATCTCTAGAGTTGAGCTGAGATCTATTTCTATAAGTGACGACACAATACAAAAAAATATTGAAAAATTATCCAACCATTTTGATGGAGTTATTAAAGTTTTAGAAAACAGATTTAACGACAAGGTTGATAAGTTACAAAGAGGTGACGAACTCTTGCCTGGTGTAATGAAGATGGTAAAAGTTTTTGTAGCTGTTAAAAGAAAGTTGCAATCTGGCGATAAAATGGCTGGTAGACACGGTAACAAAGGTGTTATTTCTAGAATTATACCTTCAGAAGATATGCCATATTTAGAAGATGGTACTCCTGTTGATGTAGTTCTCAATCCTCTTGGAGTTCCCTCACGTATGAATGTTGGTCAAATATTAGAAACTCACTTAGGTTGGGCAGCCTCTGGGCTTGGAAGTAAGATTAATAAAATGGTTTATTCCGATGATTATGATAATACAAAAATAAAAAAATTCTTATCAGAGATTTATGGTGATAAACAATTTAAGTCTGACTTATCAAACTTAAGTGACGATCAAATTATTCAGCAAGCTCAAAATCTTAAAAGAGGTGTTCCGATGGCAACTCCAGTATTTGATGGAGCAAGTGAAAAAAATGTTAAAGATATGTTAAAATTAGCTGATTTAGACGAGACAGGTCAAGTTTGGCTTACAGATGGCAGAACTGGAGAAGTTTTTGATAGAAAAGTAACAGTTGGTTATATCTATATGTTAAAACTCCATCATTTAGTTGATGATAAAATTCACGCTAGATCAATTGGACCATATTCTTTAGTTACACAACAGCCTTTAGGTGGAAAGGCCCAGTTTGGTGGGCAGCGTTTTGGTGAGATGGAAGTTTGGGCTCTTGAAGCATATGGTGCAGCTTACACTCTGCAAGAAATGCTAACAGTCAAATCTGATGATGTTTCAGGTAGAACAAAAGTATATGAATCTATAATCAAGGGTGATGACGATTTTGAGGCAGGTATTCCAGAATCATTTAATGTTTTAATAAAAGAGTTAAAGTCACTGGGTCTGAATGTTAATATGGATGTTGTTGAACAATAAAAGATTAATTTGTAAATAAGATTGGAAATAAAATGAATGAACTCATGAACCCTTTTGGACAAACAGGGGTAACTCAAGGTTTTGATCAAATAAGTATTTCAATTGCTTCTCCAGAAGCAATTAAAAGCTGGTCATTTGGAGAAATAAGAAAACCTGAAACAATAAATTATAGAACATTCAAACCAGAACGTGATGGGTTATTCTGTGCCAAAATATTCGGCCCCGTTAGAGACTACGAATGTCTATGTGGTAAGTACAAGCGTATGAAATATAGGGGAATAATTTGCGAAAAATGTGGTGTGGAGGTTACTCTTTCTAAAGTTAGAAGGGAAAGAATGGGGCATATTGAGTTGGCTGCTCCAGTTGCGCATATATGGTTTTTGAAATCATTACCATCTCGAATTGGACTGCTTGCAGACATGACTCTTAAAGATCTTGAGAGAGTCCTTTATTTCGAGTATTTTTTAGTAACAGAACCTGGTTTAACATCTCTTATTAAAGGTCAATTGCTTAGTGAAGAAGATTACGACAACGCTCTTGATGAGTTTGGGGATGAAAGTTTTGAAGTTGCTATAGGTGCAGAAGCAATTAAGAAAATATTAACCGAAATGAACCTTGATCAGGAACTCATAAAAATTCGTGAAGACTTAGTTAAAACCGGTTCTGAAATTAAAAGAAAAAAATTAGTTAAAAGATTGAAATTAGTAGAATCATTTATTGAGTCAGGTTCTAAACCTGAATGGATGATACTTGAAGTTGTTCCTGTTATACCGCCAGAGCTGCGTCCATTAGTTCCATTAGATGGAGGTAGGTTTGCTACTTCAGATTTAAATGATCTTTATAGAAGGGTTATAAATAGAAATAATCGTCTTAAAAGGCTTATAGAACTAAGAGCACCAGATATAATAATTCGAAATGAAAAAAGAATGTTGCAAGAATCTGTGGATGCTTTATTTGACAATGGCAGAAGAGGTAGAGTTATTACTGGTGTAAATAAAAGACCGTTAAAATCTTTGTCAGACATGTTAAAAGGTAAGCAAGGAAGGTTTAGACAAAACTTACTTGGTAAAAGAGTTGATTACTCTGGAAGATCAGTAATAGTTGTAGGGCCTGAATTAAAGTTACATCAATGTGGCCTTCCAAAAAAAATGGCTTTAGAGCTATTTAAACCTTTTATATATTCAAGATTAGAGCTTTATGGTTTAGCTAGTACTGTTAAAGCTGCTAAAAAGATGGTTGAAAAAGAAAGACCTGAGGTATGGGACATTCTTGAAGAGGTTATAAGGGAGCATCCCGTGATGCTAAACAGAGCTCCAACTTTACATAGATTAGGAATACAAGCTTTTGAACCGGTACTAATTGAGGGTAAGGCTATAAATCTGCATCCTTTAGTTTGTACAGCTTTTAACGCAGACTTTGACGGTGATCAAATGGCCGTTCATGTTCCATTGTCACTTGAAGCTCAATTAGAAGCTAGAGTTCTAATGATGTCTACAAATAATATTTTATCCCCCTCTAGTGGGAAGCCTATTATTGTTCCATCTCAAGATATAATTCTTGGTCTTTATTACTTGTCAATGGTTAGTGAAAAAGTATTAGGTGAAGGTATGATATTCTCGTCTCCGTCCGAAGCTTTAATGGCATTAGATAACAATCAAGTTAATTTGCAGGCAAAAGTTAAAGTTAGAGTGAATACATATGATAACACAGGCAATCCGATTGTTGAAGTAGTTGAAACCACTCCTGGTAGAGCGAAGTTATCAACTCTGTTACCAAAACACTCTTCAGTAACCTTTAATACTATAAACAAGTTAATGACAAAGAAAGAAGTAACTAATGTTATTGATTATGTGTATAGGCATTGTGGTCAAAAAGACACTGTAATTTTTTGTGACCAATTGATGGCAATGGGATTTAAACATGCGTGTACCGCAGGTATATCCTTTGGTATATCTGATCTAGAAACCCCGAAGGCTAAAGCTGGTTTAATGGCTGACGCTGAAAAACAAGTGAAAGATTTTGAACAGCAGTACCAAGACGGATTGATTACACAAGGTGAAAAATACAACAAAGTTGTTGATGTTTGGTCTAAGTGTTCTGACGATGTAGCTGCTGAAATGATGAAAAATATTTCAACTATAAAAGTTGGAGAGCCAGTAAACTCAGTTTGGATGATGGCTCATTCAGGGGCAAGAGGTTCCGCAGCTCAAATTAAACAGTTGGCTGGAATGAGAGGTTTAATGGCCAAGCCATCTGGAGAAATTATTGAAACTCCAATAAAATCTTCATTCAAAGATGGTTTGAATGTTCTTGAATATTTTAACTCTACACATGGTGCTAGAAAAGGCTTAGCAGACACAGCTTTAAAAACAGCTAACTCTGGATATTTAACTAGAAGGCTTGTTGATGTAGCTCAAGATTGTATTGTAACTGACGAAGACTGCGGAACAGAAAATGGATTTGTTATGCGTGCAGTGATCGAAGGAGGAGATATAATTGAACCTCTTACAGAAAGAATATTAGGCCGAACTTTAACTGATGACGTTGTAAGTGGGAAAGACAGCAAAGTCATTATTAAAAAAGGTGTAATACTTAATGAAGATGATGTTGATAAGATTGAAAAAGCTGGAATAGATCAGATAAAAGTCAGATCCGCTTTAACTTGTGATACTCAACCTGGTATTTGTGCGGCTTGTTATGGTAGGGATCTCGCTAGAGGAACCCCTGTAAATATTGGTGAAGCTGTTGGAGTTATTGCAGCTCAATCGATTGGTGAACCAGGTACACAATTAACAATGAGAACATTTCATATTGGTGGGGCAGCTCAAAGAGGTGCTGAGCAATCAAAGATTGAAGCTCCTTTTGACGGTAAATTAAAGTTGGATAACGCATCTTTAGTTACTACTGAAGATGGTAGTGAAGTTGTACTATCGAGATCTTCTGAGATGCTTATATTAGACGAGCAAGGAAGAGAAAAAGCTCGTTATAGGCTGCAATACGGTGCTAAATTACTAAAAAAAGATAGTGAAAATGTTAAAGCTGGTCAAATTTTAGCTGAATGGGACCCTTACACAATTCCTATAGTTACAGAAAAAGAAGGTACGGCTCATTATGTTGATCTTGTGGATGGTATTTCAATGAGAGAAGTTATAGATGAAGCTACTGGTATTGGAAACAGAGTTGTATTGGATTGGAAACAGCAAGCCGGTGGTTCTAATTTGAGGCCTAGAATTACTCTGAGAAATGAAGCAGGTGAAGTTATTAACTTACCAAATGGATTGGAAGCAAGATACTTTATGTCAATGAATGCTATATTGAGCGTTGAAAATGGCAGTAAAGTGAAGGCAGGTTCAGTTTTGGCTCGTATTCCTAGAGAAAGTTCAAAAACAAGAGATATTACTGGTGGTTTACCAAGAGTAGCTGAGTTGTTTGAGGCTAGAAAACCAAAGGATTTTGCTATAATTTCTGAGAGTGATGGTGTTGTTGAATTTGGAGCAGATTATAAAGCCAAAAGAAGAATTAAAGTTGTATCTCAAGATGTAGATGTTGATCCTGTTGAGTATATGGTGCCAAAAGGAAAATTACTTGCTGTCCAAGAAGGTGATTTTATTCGAAAAGGTGACATGATTATAGACGGCAGTCCTGTTCCTCATGATATTTTAAATATACTTGGAGTAGAAGCTTTAGCTGATTATTTGGTAAAAGAAGTACAAGATGTATATAGGCTTCAGGGTGTGAAAATCAATGATAAACATATTGAAGTTATAGTAAGGCAAATGTTACAAAAGATTGAAATAACAGAACATGGTGGAACTACTTTTCTTAATGGAGAACACGTTAACAGATTAGAGTTTAAGATAGCCAATGAAAAAGCTATAGAACAAAATATTGAGCCTGCAAAAGGTTCTCCAGTTCTATTGGGAATTACTAAAGCAAGTTTACAAACTGAAAGTTTTATTTCAGCGGCTTCATTTCAAGAAACTACTAGAGTGTTAACCGAAGCAGCGGTGTCAGGAAAATCAGACTCTTTATTAGGTTTGAAAGAAAATGTTATTGTTGGTCGCCTAGTTCCTGCGGGCACTGGATCAATAGTTAATAAATTAAGAATGACAGCTAATAGAAGAGATAAGGAAATATTGGAAGTCAATGCAAAAGAGAAACCGGCTTTAATTGATGAAGTAAATGAAGAGTAAAATTAAAGCATAATGGAATAGATGAAAAAAAAATAAAGTTTCTTTTTTTGTTCTTGACCAAATAGATAGTAAATATTACAATCCCGCGATTATTGGGTTCTGGTAGTAATCTTAGATTAGACGCTAGCCCTCTAGTAACGTATTTAGATTATAATTAATTTATGCCTGTGAAATTCAGTCATACCGATTTATGAAGGATTAAAAAATGCCTACAATTAATCAGCTAATAAGGCATGGTCGAAGCAGGCCTGTTAACAAAACAAAAGTTCCCGCTATGCAATCTTGTCCTCAGAAAAGAGGCGTTTGTACTAGAGTTTATACAACTACTCCAAAAAAGCCTAACTCAGCGCTCAGAAAAGTAGCGAGAATAAGATTAACAAATGGCTTTGAGGTTACTTCATATATTCCAGGTGAAGGTCATAATTTGCAAGAGCATTCTGTAGTTCTTATAAGGGGTGGCAGGGTTAAGGACTTGCCAGGTGTAAGGTATCACGTAATAAGAGGAACCTTAGATACTCAAGGTGTATCTGATAGACGACAGAGAAGATCAAAATATGGTGCGAAGAGGCCTAAGTAAAAAAGGAAAAAAATATGTCAAGAAGAAGAAAAGCTGTCAAAAGAGATGTTATGCCTGATCCAAAATTCAGTGATAAAGTAGTGTCTAAATTTACATCTTGTTTAATGTATGACGGGAAAAGGTCTACAGCTGAAAAAATAGTTTATGGAGCTTTTGAGGTTATTGAAAAAAAGTCTGGTACAGAACCTGTAAAGATTTTTCATGAAGCTTTGGAAAATGTTCAGCCACAGCTTGAAGTAAGGTCTAGAAGAGTAGGTGGTGCAACATATCAAGTTCCAGTTGAAGTTCGTTCTGAAAGAGCTCTTGCTCTTGCTATTAGATGGTTGATAAACAGTAGTAGAAATAGATCTGAAAACTCCATGACTGAAAGATTAAGTGGTGAATTAATAGATGCCTCTGCCAATAGAGGTGCTTCCGTTAAGAAGAGAGAAGATACTCATAAAATGGCTGAAGCCAATAAGGCTTTTTCACATTATCGATGGTAAAAGAAAAAAATATAAGGATTAAAGATGGCGCGTGGATATAATTTAAATAGATATAGAAATTTTGGTATAATCGCTCATATTGATGCTGGTAAAACTACGACATCAGAAAGAGTACTATATTATACTGGAAGATCTCATAAAATTGGCGAAGTCCACGACGGTAATGCTACTATGGACTGGATGGAACAAGAGCAAGAGCGTGGGATTACCATTACCTCTGCTGCAACTACTTGTTTTTGGTTCAGAACAGAGGATGGCCAAAACTTTGATCCACGTTATGGATCTTCAGAAGATGAAGCCAAATTTAGATTTAATATTATTGATACTCCGGGTCACGTTGATTTTACGATTGAAGTTGAGCGTTCTTTAGCTGTTCTAGACGGTGCAGTAGTAGTGCTTGACGCAAATGCTGGTATAGAGCCTCAAACAGAAACAGTTTGGAGGCAGGCCGATAGATATAAGGTTCCAAGAATAGTTTTTGTCAACAAAATGGATAAAATCGGTGCCGATTTTTTCAAATGTGTTGATATGATTAAAGATAGGACAGGTGCTACGCCAATGGCAATAAATTTGCCTATTGGTGCAGAAAATGAATTTGCTGGTCTTGTTGATTTGGTTTCCATGAAAGAATGGGTTTGGGATTCTGAAGACTTAGGCGCTTCTTGGAGTGTTCGTGATATAAGAGAAGATCTTCTAGATAAAGCTAAGTCTATGAGAGCCGAACTTCTTGAGCTTGCTGTAGAACAAGATGATGAGTGGATGGAGAAATATTTAGAAGGTGAAGAGCCTGATGAAAATTCTTTAAGGAAGCTTATAAGAAAAGGTACTTTGGCAATGGATTTTGTTCCTGTTCTTTGTGGGTCTGCTTTTAAGAACAAAGGAGTTCAAACAATGTTGAACTCAGTAATTGATTTTCTTCCTGATCCCTTGGATGTGCCACCTTATGTTGGTTTCTTGCCCGGAGATAACACTGAAACTAGAAACATTGAAAGAAAGGCAAGCGATGAAGAGCCTTTCTCAGGTTTAGCATTTAAAATAATGAATGATCCGTTTGTTGGTTCATTAACTTTTTTAAGAATGTATTCTGGTTCAATTAAAAAGGGAGATGCTTTGTTAAATTCTACCAAAGGAAAGAAAGAGCGAGTTGGTAGAATGATGATGATGCATTCTAATAATAGAGAAGAAATTGATGAAGCTTTTGCAGGCGACATTGTCGCACTGGCAGGTATGAAAGAAACAACTACAGGGGATACTTTATCCGATCCTATTAAGCCTGTTGTTTTAGAGACAATGACTTTTCCTAATCCAGTGATTGAAATAGCTGTCGAACCTAAGTCAAAAAATGACCAAGAAAAAATGTCAACTGGACTTGCTAGGTTAGCTGCTGAGGATCCTTCTTTTCAAGTTTCTACAGACATTGAGTCTGGTCAAACAATTATGAAGGGTATGGGTGAGTTGCATCTTGATATTTTGATAGATAGACTTAGACGTGAATTCAAAGTTGAGGCTAATATTGGAGCTCCCCAAGTTGCTTACAGGGAAACTATTACTAAAGAAGTTGAGGTGGATTATACTCATAAAAAACAATCAGGTGGATCAGGTCAATTTGCTAGAGTTAAGATGACGTTCTCTCCCAACCCTGATAAAGATTTTGAGTTTTTAAACACAATTAAAGGCGGTAATATTCCAACTGAATATATTCCCGGTGTTGAAAAGGGTCTTAGGCAAGCCAAAGAATCAGGGATTATAGCGGGTTTTCCTGCTATTGATTTTAAGGTTAACTTGCATGATGGCGCTTATCATGATGTTGACTCTTCAGTAATGGCATTTGAAATTGCTGCTAGAGCTGCTTTTCGTGAAGGAATGAAAAAGGCTTCCCCAGCATTATTAGAGCCAATTATGAAAGTTGAGTGTGTTACTCCAGAAGAATATATGGGTGATATTATTGGTGACTTAAATAGTAGAAGAGGTCAGGTTAATGGAATGGACTCAAGGGGTAATGCACAAGTTATAAATGCAATGGTCCCTTTGGCTAATATGTTTGGTTATGTAAATAACTTAAGATCGATGAGTCAAGGTAGGGCTCAATATACAATGATATTTGATCATTATGATCAAGTTCCACAAGCTGTTGCAGATGAAGTGAAAGCAAAACTAGCTTAAGTAATAATAAAAGTAATAGAAAGGTCGTTTAAGATGTCTAAAGAAAAATTTGATCGCAGTAAACCACACTGTAACATTGGAACAATAGGCCATGTTGATCATGGTAAAACAACACTAACGGCTGCGATTACAAAAGTCATGGCTGATGCTGGTCGCGCTGACTTTTCTGCTTATGACCAAATTGATAAAGCCCCTGAAGAAAGAGAAAGAGGCATTACAATTTCCACAGCTCACGTTGAATATTCAACTGAAAACCGACATTATGCTCATGTTGATTGTCCAGGTCATGCCGACTATGTTAAAAATATGATTACTGGTGCAGCTCAAATGGATGGAGCTATATTAGTTGTGAATGCTGCAGACGGTCCTATGCCACAAACAAAAGAGCATATATTATTAGCTCGTCAGGTTGGTGTTCCTTCATTAGTTGTTTATATGAATAAAGTTGATCAAGTTGACGATGAAGAACTTTTAGAATTAGTTGAGTTGGAAATCCGTGAGCTATTAAGTAGTTATGATTTTCCAGGTGACGATATTCCTATTATAAAAGGTAGTGCGTTAGCAGCGTTAGAGAATCGCGACGAAGCTATTGGTCTTAACTCTATAAATGAATTAATGGCTGCTGTTGATTCTTACATTCCACAACCAGCTCGTGATAAAGACAAGCCTTTTTTAATGCCTATTGAAGATGTGTTTTCTATTTCAGGAAGAGGAACTGTTGTTACAGGTCGTGTTGAAAGAGGAGTAGTGAAGGTTGGTGAAGAAATAGAGATTGTTGGTATCAAAGAAACAACTAAGACAACATGTACTGGTGTTGAAATGTTTCGTAAGTTGTTAGATTCTGGTGAAGCAGGAGACAATGTTGGAGTTCTTCTAAGAGGTACAAAAAGAGAAGATGTTGAGCGTGGTCAGGTTTTGTCTGCTCCTGGTTCAATTAAGCCTTATTCAAAGTTTAAAGGTGAAGCTTATATATTAAATAAAGATGAAGGTGGAAGACATACACCATTCTTTAGTAATTATCGTCCTCAATTTTATTTTAGAACTACAGATGTAACTGGAGCAGTTGAGCTTCCGTCTGGAACTGAAATGGTAATGCCAGGAGATAACATAGCAATAACTGTAGAATTAATTGCGCCAATTGCAATGGATGAAGGGTTAAGGTTTGCTATAAGAGAAGGTGGAAGAACTGTTGGTGCTGGAGTGGTTTCAAGCATTCAGTCTTAAATAATAAATAATAATTAGTAGTTAATGTAATGAGGACGATTTATGGATAGTCAAAATATTAGAATTAGATTAAAAGCATTCGATCATAGAATTCTTGATCAATCTACCTCAGAAATTGTTAATACAGCTAGAAGAACTGGTGCTAAGATACGTGGTCCTATCCCTCTTCCTACGTCATTAAATAGATTTACTGTTCTTAGAGGGCCTCATGTTGATAAAAAAAGTAGAGAGCAATTCGAAATGAGAACTCATAAAAGAGTTTTAGATATTGTAGAACCTACCCCTCAAACTGTTGATGCACTAATGAAATTAGACTTGGCGTCAGGTGTAGATGTTGAAATTAAGCTTTAAAGGATAGTATTATGCGCTGTGGAGTTATAGTTAGGAAATTAGGAATGTCTCGTGTCTTTAATGACAAAGGTGAGCATATTCCTGTCACAGTTTTAAGATTGGAAGATACTGAGGTGCTTTCCACTAAAACTTTAGACAAAGATGGTTACACAGCTGTGCAATTAGGCTTTGGGAACAAAAAACTTAAACATACTACTAAGCCGATGCGAGGAGTTTTTGCTAAATCAAAAACTGAACCTAAGAAGAAGGTCGCTGAATTCAGAGTTTCTGAAGATGCCATTCTAAAAGTAGGTGATAAATTAAGTGTTAATCATTATGTAACAGGACAAAAAGTTGACGTTGTTGGAGTGTCTCAGGGTAAAGGTTTTGCTGGAGCAATGAAAAGACATAACTTTGGTGGAATGCAAGCATCACACGGTGTTTCCGTAAGTCATAGAGCGCACGGATCAACTGGTAACAGTCAGGATCCAGGTAGAACTTGGAAAGGCAAGAAGATGGCAGGTCAATACGGAAATGTACGAATAACAACTCAAAATTTAACAGTGGTTAAATTGATCGAAAATGATAACTTGATATTAGTTGAAGGTTCAGTTCCGGGCTCAAAAAATGGTATAGTAATGTTAAAAGACGCCATAAAATTCAAAGTTCCGGAAACCGCACCGTTTCCAGCAGGTTTGTATTCAGATAATGATACTGATGTAACTAAAATTGATGATCTTGCAGTTGAAAAGAAAAAAATTGATGAAAATCCAGAAAAAAATGGAGATCAAGGTGAAAATTAAATCATTAAGCTTAAGTAATAAGCCTGGGAAAGATATAGAACTAAATGAAAAAGTTTTTGGTGTTGATCCCCGAGCCGATATAATGGCTAGAGTTGTAAGATGGCAATTAGCTAAAAGAAGATTAGGTAATCACTCTGTACAAACAAGAAGTGATGTTAAAATGACAACTGCTAAAATGTATAAACAAAAAGGTACAGGTAAAGCTAGGCATGGATCTGGAGCTGTATCACAATTTAGAGGTGGTGGAATGGCCCATGGCCCAGTAGTACACTCTCACTCTCACAACTTAAATAAAAAAATAAAGATGCTAGGTCTAAAATCTGCTTTATCTGATAAGTTTAAACTAGGAAGGTTGACCATATTAGAAGGTTCTAAATGTGATGGAAAATCATCGACTTTAAAGAAAAAATTAGATGTAATGGGTTTAGAAAATGTTCTTATTATATCAGGTAAAGATATTGACCAAAACTTTATTAGAGCCGCAAATAACATAATGAATATAGATGTTTTATCTTACGAAGGTTTAAACGTTTACGATATAGTTAGAAAAGAAAATTTGGTAATTATTGATGATGCAGTAAAATATGTTGAGGAGCGCTTATTATGAGTGTAAGACCAAGAAAAAAAGTTGATCAAAGAGTTAGTGTTAATAGATCCTACCAGGTTATCCTTAATCCCATAATTACTGAAAAAGCTACACAGTTATCAGAATTTAATAAAGTCGTTTTTGCGGTTCCGCTAGACGCTAATAAAGTTGATATTAAATTATCAGTAGAAAAAATATATTCTGTTAAAGTTAAATCAGTTAACACTATCCTGCTCAAAGGCAAGGTTAAGAGATTTAAAGGTATTTTAGGACGTAGGGTTGATACTAAAAAAGCTATTGTTACGCTGGTTCCTGGTAATACTATCGATTTGTCAGTAGGAGCTTAAAATGCCATTAAAAAAATTTAAACCAAACACACCAGGCCAAAGAGGACTTGTTTTAGTTGATAAATCTGATTTGTATAAAGGCAAGCCAATTAAGACACTTACTGAAGGTTTAAATAAAGCTGGTGGAAGAAATAATTCTGGAAAAATAACAATGTGGCAAAGAGGTGGAGGTCATAAGAGACGTTATAGAATAATTGACTTCAAGCGAAATAAGATGGATATAATCGGTACAGTTGAGCGTATTGAATATGATCCAAATAGAACTGCTTACATAGCTTTGATAAAGTATGAAGATAATGAGTACAGATATATAATTGCTCCACAAAGACTTGCCATAGGTGACAAAATTATATCTTCAAGTAAAGCAGATATTAAACCTGGGAATACCATGCCACTTGCAGCAGTTCCAGTTGGAACAATCATTCATAATATTGAACTCAAACCTGGAAAAGGTGGACAATTAGCTAGATCTGCTGGCTCTTATGTTCAATTAATTGGTAAGGATTTATCATATTCGATTTTAAGATTAACTTCAGGCGAAGTAAGGTTTGTGCTTTCAACATGTCTATGCACAATTGGCGCTGTATCTAATCCTGACAATCAAAATACAAATCTTGGTAAAGCGGGAAGAAATAGATGGTTGGGAAAGAGACCATCAGTTAGAGGGGTTGCTATGAATCCTGTTGATCACCCACACGGTGGTGGTGAAGGTAGGACATCTGGTGGCAGGCATCCAGTTACGCCTTGGGGAAAGCCTACGAAGGGATACAGAACTAGAAATAATAAAAGAACAGATAAATTAATTATTAGAAGAAGAAAAGCGTAGGGTTGATATAATGACAAGATCGATATGGAAAGGTCCTTTTGTGGACGGTTATTTATTAAAAAAAGCTGAAGTTGCTAGGAATTCAGGTAGAAATGACGTTATTAAAACCTGGTCCAGAAGATCCACTGTAATGCCTCAATTTGTTGGATTAACTTTTGGTGTTTACAATGGAAAAAAATTTATACCTGTTACAATTACTGAAACAATGGTTGGTCATAAATTAGGTGAGTTTTCGCCAACAAGAACTTTTTATGGTCATACTGCTGACAAAAAATCTAAGCGTTAGGATATAATTATGGGTAAAGAAAAAAACAAACGTAGAGAATTAGATAACGAAGCTAAAGTTGTTTTAAAAAATATAAGAGTTAGTCCTCAGAAACTTAACTTAGTTGCACAGATGATAAGAAAACAAAGTGCTTCTAAAGCGATATCTATTCTTCAGTTTTCTAAAAGAAGAATTTCAAATGATGTGGAAAAAGCATTAAGATCCGCGATAGCAAATGCTGAAAATAATCATTCCCTAGATATTGATAAATTAATTGTTAAAGAAGCCTATGTTGGAAAAGGATTAGTCATGAAACGCTTTCACGCTCGTGCTAGAGGCCGCGGAGCAAAAATAATAAAGCCATTTTCACATCTTACAATTTTATTGTCTGAACAGGAAGGTAATTAAAATGGGTCAAAAAACACAGCCAGTTGGTTTTAGATTAGGTATTAATCGTACTTGGGATTCAAGGTGGTTTGGTGGTAAGTTATATGCTGATTTACTTCATCAAGATATAGGATTAAGAAAATACTTATTTGAAAAACTTAAATCTGCTGCGGTAAGTAAAATAGTTATTGAAAGACCTGCTGGTAGAGCAAGAATATCAATATATGCTGGTAGACCTGGCTTAGTTATTGGTAAAAAAGGTCAGGATATTGAAACTCTCAAAAAGACCTTAGGAAAACAAATTGGAGCTGAAGTAAGCTTAAACATTATTGAAATAAGGAAACCTGAACTTGATGCAAAGTTAGTTGCAGATGGTATTGCCCAACAATTAGAAAGAAGAGTTGCTTTTAGAAGAGCTATGAAAAGAGCAGTTCAAGGTTCAATGAGATTGGGTGCTGAAGGCGTTCGAATAAATTGTGCTGGAAGATTAGGTGGTGCTGAAATAGCAAGAACTGAATGGTACAGGGAGGGAAGAGTTCCGTTGCACACTCTCCGTGCTGATGTTGATTATGCAGAGGCTACAGCTTTTACTACTTATGGTGCTACGGGTGTTAAAGTTTGGATTTTTAAAGGTGAGATTATGGAACACGATCCTATGGCTCAAGATAAAAGAATGGCCGGTTCGGTTAAAACTCCTAACAACAAACCTATAGACCAAGGATAATTAAAATGTTGCAACCAAAAAGAACAAAATTTAGGAAAGCTCATAAGGGTAGAATACACGGTTTAGCTAAAGGTGGGACTAAGCTTAATTTTGGATCTTTCGGACTTAAGGCAGTGGAACCAGAGAGAGTTTCTGCAAGACAAATAGAAGCTGCAAGGAGAGCTATAACTAGGCATTTAAGAAGAGCTGGAAGAGTATGGATTAGAATATTTCCTGATGTGCCAGTCTCTAGTAAACCTGCTGAAGTTAGAATGGGTAAAGGTAAAGGTTCACCAGAATTCTGGGTGTGTAGAGTAAAGCCAGGTAGGATAATGTTTGAGTTAGATGGCGTTTCTGAAACAGCTGCAAAAGAGGCTTTAAGTCTTGCTGCAGCAAAGTTACCAATGGGCACAAAGGTCGTTAAAAGATTAGGTGAATAGTAAAAAAAGAGGTTCCAATGGCAAAACATAAAGCAAAAGATTTAAAAGTAAAAACTAATGATGAATTGAAACAGCAATTAACTTCGCTGAGAAAAGAGCAGTTTAATTTGCGTTTTCAAGTCACAAATGGTCAGAATGAAAATCCGTCAAGATTCAAGCATATTAGAAGAGAGATAGCTTGTATTAAAACTATTTTGAATAACATAGTTCCAACTGAAGTCTAAGGGAAACGAAAATGCCAAAAAGAATATTAACCGGTAAGGTTACAAGTAACAGTGCTGACAAAACAATTACTGTAGTAGTTGAAAGAAAAATAATGCACCCTATGTACAAAAAATTTGTAACAAAATCAAAAAAATTCGCTGCTCACGACAGTGAAAATAAATTTAAAGTAGGTGATGTTGTGAATATAAAAGAATGTGTTCCTATTTCAAAAAGCAAACGTTTTGAAGTTATATACTAACCTATTCTATGTTGGAGAAATAATATGATACAGATGCAAAGTAATCTTGAAGTTGCTGACAATTCAGGAGCAAGAAGAGTTCAATGTATTAAGGTTCTTGGAGGGTCAGGTCGTAAAACTGCTGGGGTTGGTGATGTTATTGTTGTGTCAATAAAAGAAGCAATACCTAGAGGCCGTGTTAAAAAAGGGGACGTTCACAGAGCTGTAATCGTAAGAACAGCAAAAGAAGTGAGAAGAAATGATGGTACTTGCATTAGATTTGATAGAAATGCTGCTGTACTAGTTAATAAAAGTAATGAACCAATTGGAACTAGAATTTTTGGCCCAGTTACTAGAGAATTACGTGGAAAACAATTTATGAAAATAGTTTCTCTTGCACCGGAGGTTTTATGATGAATAAAAAATTCAAAATAAAAAAAGGTGACACAGTTATCGTTATTACTGGGAAAGATAAAGGTAAATTTGGAAACGTTACTTCAATAATAACAGATAAAAACAGAGTATTTGTTCAGGGTATAAATATCGTTAAAAAACATAGAAAAGCAACACAAGAAAATCCTGGAAAGATAGAAGAAATAGAAGCATCAATTCATATTTCTAATGTTTCGCATGTTGATCCAGAAACTGGTAAGCCAACTAGAGTTAAGTATGAATTCAAAGATGGTTTAAAGAAAAGAGTATCTGTAGTTTCAGGTTCTGCATTAGATAAGTGATTTGGAGAAATCGATGACCATACGATTACAAGAAAAATACAAAAAAGAAATAATTAATGTTCTTAAAGAAAAATTTAATTATAAAAACGAAATGCAAATACCTAAACTTGAAAAAGTTGTCATAAATATGGGTGTAGGTGAAGCTGTTAAAGACAGTAAAAAAATTGAATCTGCTGCCAGTGAAATGGCCGCAATTACAGGGCAAAAGCCTATTATAACCAAATCAAAAAAAGCAAATGCTAGTTTCAAGCTAAGAGAAGGTATGCCTATCGGTGTTAAAGTGACACTTAGAAAAAATAAAATGTATGAATTTATTGACAGATTTATAAACATAGCCCTTCCAAGAGTTAGAGATTTTAGGGGTATTAACCCAAAGAGCTTTGATGGTAATGGAAACTATTCTTTAGGGTTAAAAGAGCAATTCGTGTTCCCAGAAATTGAATATGATAACGTTGATTCGGCTAGAGGTATGGATATAATATTTGTTACCTCAGCAAAAACTGATGACGAAGCTAAAGAGCTTCTCAAAGGATTTGATTTCCCATTTACTGCAGTATAATTTTATTAGGAGAATATGATGGCTAAAAAAAGCGCTATCCAAAAAAATTTAAATAGAGAAATACAAGTTAAAAAAAGTAAATCAAGAAGAGATAGATTAAAAGCTATTTGTAAAGATAGAACTACCCCTATTGAAGAGCGCTTTGAAGCTCAATTAAAGTTGTCAGAAATGCCAAGAGATGGTGCAAAAATTAGATTAAGAAATAGATGTTTAATTACAGGTAGGCCTCGTGGATATTATAGAAAAGTAAAAATGTCACGAATTGCACTACGAGAATTAGCTTTATCTGGACAGATTCCAGGTATGGTAAAATCAAGCTGGTAGAAAGGTAATAATTATGTCAATGAGTGATACGCTTGGAGATATGTTAACTCGAATTAGAAATGGTCAAACTGCTAATAAGTCTGTGGTTGATGCTCCTGCGTCTAGATTCAGAGGTAATGTACTAGATGTTTTAAAAAGAGAAGGTTACATTCGTAACTTTTCACAAGTTGAGAAGCGTCCAGGTATTAATGAGTTTAAAATCGAGCTTAAATATTATGATGGTAAGCCAGTTATTAGTGAAATTAAAAGGGTCTCAACACCCGGTAGAAGGATTTATTCTAGTATCAATGATTTGCCGAAAACTTACAATGGGTTAGGCATATCAATATTATCAACCCCCAGGGGAGTTATGAGTGATAATGAAGCTAGAGCTGCTAAAGTTGGTGGGGAAGTTCTATGTCAAGTATTTTAGGAGTTAGTAAAAATGTCTAGAGTAGGTCAATCAGTTATAAATATTCCTGAGGGTGTTGAAGTTAAACAAAATGACAATATATTTTGGGTAAAAGGTTCAAAGGGTGAGTTAAATACTCCTTTAAGTGACGCTATAAATATTAGTGTTGTAGATAAAGTTATAACAGTTGAGCCCAAGGATAAATCATCTAAAGGGAAAGCCTTATGGGGCACAACTAGAGCACTGATTAACAGCGCTGTTCAAGGTGTGAGTGTTGGTTTTACAAAAGAAATGGAGATTGTTGGTGTTGGCTATAGAGGTGCCCTTCAAGGTAACAAATTATCTCTTAGCCTTGGTTTGAGTCATCCAGTAGAAATTGATGTTCCAGAAGGACTTTCTATTAAAATGGATGGAAATACAAAATTTACTGTCTCAGGAGCTGACAAACAAAAACTTGGCCAGTTTGCGGCAGTGATCAGGTCAAAAAGACCTCCTGAACCATTTAAAGGCAAAGGAATTCGATATGCAAATGAATATATTTTACGCAAAGAAGGCAAGAAAAAATAGAGGAAAAAATGGCTAATTTTACATCTTTACACGATAGAAGAAAACAAAGGAATAGGGCTTCTTTAAAAAAGAAATCTAAAGGTACGCCTAGGTTATCTGTATTTAGATCAAGCAAACATATTTATGGTCAAATAATTGATGATGAAAAAGGCTCAACAATGACCTCTGCATCTAGCCTTGATATAAATATTAAAGGTAAATTTAAAAATTGCGGTTCTAAAGAAGTAGCTACTTTAGTTGGTAAATTAATAGCAGAAAAAGCAGTTCAAAAAGGTATTACCAAGGTTGTATTTGATAGAGGTGGATATATATATCACGGAAGAGTTAAAAATTTAGCTGATGCAGCTAGAGATGGTGGATTAATATTTTAGGGGTTTGTAATGGCAAAATTTGATAAACAAAATAAGAAAAATCAGAAAGAAGAAAGTGACTTAGTTGACAAGTTGGTAGGAATTAACAGAGTTGCGAAAGTAGTAAAAGGTGGCAGAAGATTTGGTTTTGCTGCACTTGTAGTTGTTGGTGATTTAAGAGGAAAAGTAGGTTTTGGAACAGGAAAAGCAAAAGAGGTACCAGAAGCAATTAAAAAAGCAACTGAAGATGCCAAAAAAAATATGGTAAAAGTGCCAATGAAAGAAGGCAGAACTTTACACCACGATATGAAAGGTCACTATGGTGCTGGGAGAGTTGTATTAAGAAGTGCACCCTCTGGTACTGGTATAATAGCTGGTGGTCCAATGAGAGCTGTTTTCGAAACACTTGGTGTCCAAGATGTTGTAGCTAAATCTATTGGAACTTCCAACCCACATAACATGATTAAGGCTACTTTTGATGCGTTTGGGTCTATGTATTCTCCTAGAAACGTTGCAAATAAAAGAGGAAGAAAAGTAGCTGAAATTTTTGGTAACCAAAATAAAGATTTAAATGAAACGTCAAAGGTTGAGTAGGGATTATAATGTCTGATAAAAAAACTGTTATTGTTACACAAAAGAAAAGTCCTATAGGTAGGCAGGGCTATCAAAGACAAACTTTAATAGGTCTTGGTCTAAACAAAATTGGAAGATCAAGTGAACTAGAAGATACACCTTCAATCCGTGGAATGATAAATAAAGTTAAGCATCTAGTAATTGTAAATTAGCTTCTGTTGAATGCTAAGTGGGAGAATATTAATGAATCTAAATGAGATTAGAGACAATAAAAGCGCTATTAAACAAAGAAAAAGAATTGGTAGGGGTATAGGATCCGGTACTGGTAAAACATCTGGCCAGGGGCATAAAGGCCAAAAAGCCAGGTCAGGTGTTGCAGTAAAAGGTTTTGAAGGTGGTCAAATGCCTATTCATAGACGTCTTCCAAAAAGAGGTTTTACAAATATCCACAGGGTTCCTTTTACAGAACTTAACTTAAGTAAGATTGAAGAAATGATAGTAGCCAAGAAGATAGATCCCAAAAAAACTATTAATTTGGAAGCTTTATTAGAAATAGGTGTAATAAAAAAAATCTCTGCTAAAGTCAAAATCCTAGCTAAAGGCTCAATTAAAAGTAAAATTAATATAGAAGTCTCAGCTGTTTCTTCAAAAGCCAAAGAAGCAATTGAACAATTAGGTGGTTCAGTTACTTTGATTAAAAAAAAGAAACCTGAGAATGAAAAAATTAAAAAGTCTGAGGTATAACTTATGGCGAATGAGAGTATGTTTGGGGTTTTAGGTCAAGCTACTGAACTACGTCAAAGAATTTTATTTACACTTGGAGCCCTAGTTGTTTATAGATTAGGTACTTATATCCCAGTGCCTGGAATAAATGCTTTGGCTTTGTCAGAAATAGTTGACAATGCCAATAATGGTGTATTAGGAATGTTTAATATGTTTTCTGGGGGAGCGTTAGGTCGTATGACGATTTTTGCTCTTACAATTCTACCTTACATTTCAGCCTCCATAATAATGCAACTTATGACTTCTATTTCACCACAAATGTCTCAACTAAAAAAAGATGGTGAATCAGGTAGAAAAACTATTAATCAATACACCAGATATCTAACCGTGCTTTTAGCTACAGTTCAGGCCTATGGTTTTGCAGTAGCATTAGAAAGTACATCTGGTTCATCTGGACAGTTAGTTTTAAATCCAGGCATATTCTTTAAAGTAACAACCGTTGTTACATTAGTTGGATCAGTTATGTTTTTGCTATGGCTTGGAGAGCAGATTACCTCAAGAGGTATAGGTAATGGTGTATCTATAATAATTTTTTCAGGAATAGTTGCCGAGTTACCTAGAGCAATGGCCCAAATATTAGAGCAAGGAAGAACAGGTTCAATTTCATCTATACTTATCGTCGGCATTTTTGTTTTAGCTATAGCTGTAGTTGCATTTATTGTATTTATTGAGCGTTCACAAAGAAAAATAATTGTTCAATATCCTAAACGGCAAATGGGTAATAAAATGTTTGCAGGTGATTCGTCACACTTACCTCTAAAAATTAATGTTCCTGGGGTAATCCCTCCTATATTTGCATCTGCACTTTTACTGTTACCTACCTCTCTTTCTTCCTTTTCTGGAATGGCGAGTGATAGTTCTGAGTGGGTTTTAACATTAAATTCGTATTTCGGTAGAGGCCAACCACTTTATTTAGCTCTTTATATAAGCTTAATTGTTTTTTTCGCATTTTTTTATACTGCTATTGTTTTTAATCCTGACGAAACAGCTGACAATTTAAAGAAAAATGGAGGCTATGTTCCCGGGATAAGACCAGGGCCGCCGACTTCAGATTATTTAGATTATGTTTTGACTAGACTTACAGCCATAGGTGCGACATATCTGTCAGCAGTTTGTATTTTACCAGAGATATTAATATCTAAATATTCAATCCCGTTCTATTTAGGAGGTACGAGTTTGCTTATTGTGGTAACGGTATCAATGGATACTGTAGCCCAAGCACAATCCCATTTAATAGCTCATCGTTATTCGGGATTGATCAAAAAGACTAAATTAAGAGGCGGCAGGCGTTAAATGATTATTATTATATTATTCGGGCCTCCTGGAGCAGGAAAAGGAACACAAGCTAAGATTTTAATTGAAAAACATGATATAATACAAATATCAACAGGTGATATGTTAAGGGAAGAAGTTAATTCTGGTTCTAGCTTAGGAAAAACAGCTAAATCTATTATGGACAAAGGTGACCTCATTTCTGACGATATAATTATGTCTATAATTGAAGAAAGAATCAAGAAACCTGATTGCCAAAAAGGATTTATACTTGACGGTTTTCCAAGAACTTTAAATCAAGCAATTGCACTAGATTATTTGGTAGAAAATAAAACATTAAACATTGACCAAATAATAGAAATTAAAGTTGATGAAGAGTTATTATTTGAAAGAATTGAACAAAGAAAAACAGAAGGTGATCTTGTTAGAAACGATGATAACACCGAAGTTTTAAAAAACAGGATTCTAATATATAAAAATGATACAATGCCAGTTTTGGAATATTACAGAGATCTAAAGAGACTAAAGACAGTAGATGGAATGCAAAGTATAGAGAGGGTTTCAGAAGATATCAAAAAATTGTTTTAACTATTATAAAAGTTGACTGATTTTTTGTTAAGTCTATAATTCGCAATCTATTTAATTTATTTTAATACTTATTACAAAAGGAGAAATTAGTGGCACGTATTGCAGGAGTTAATGTACCAACTAATAAAAGAGTCCATATAGCCTTAACCTATGTCCATGGCATTGGGTTAACTGGCTCAAAAAATATATGTAAAAAAGTAGGTGTTACTGAAGACAAAAGAATCAATAATCTCTCTGAAGATGAACTTACTAAGATAAGAGATGTAATTGATGAAGATTACTTAGTAGAAGGTGACTTAAGAAGAAAAACCTCAATGGATATAAAAAGATATTTAGATTTAGGATGTTTAAGAGGTCTAAGACACAGAAAAAATTTACCTGTAAGGGGTCAAAGAACCCATACTAATGCTAGAACAAGAAAAGGCCCTGCAAAAGCGATAGCGGGTAAAAAGAAATAATCCTAAAGGGAGAGTAATTTATTATGGTTAAACAACCAACTCAAACAAGAATTCGTCGTAAAGAAAAAAAGAATGTAACTAATGCTGTAGCGCATGTGAATTCTTCTTTTAACAATACAGTTGTAACTATAACAGATATTCAGGGTAATGCCATTTCGTGGTCTTCATCAGGGAGCATGGGATTCAAAGGTTCAAGGAAATCAACTCCTTATGCTGCTCAATTAGCAGCAGAAGATGCTGGTAAAAAAGCTTCTGAACATGGCGTAAAGACCGTAGACATTCAAGTTCAAGGACCTGGGTCTGGGAGAGAATCTGCACTCAGAGCCTTACAAACAATTGGTTTCCAAGTTAATTCCATAAGAGATGTTACTCCAATACCACATAATGGATGTAGACCTAAAAAGAGAAGAAGAGTTTAACTTATATTTACTAATATTATACTAATAATTATTTATAGAGAGTAATCATGATTGAAAAGAATTGGAAAGAGATAATTAAGCCTTCTAAGCTAGAAGTAAAAGAAGAAAAAAATCCCGAATATACTTCAACAATTATTGCAGAGCCTCTTGAAAGAGGTTATGGAGTAACGATTGGAAACGCACTTAGGAGAGTTTTGTTATCATCATTGCAGGGTTCAGCAATAACTTCAATCCAAGTTCAAGGTGTACTTCATGAATTTTCCTCAATACCAGGTGTAAGAGAAGATTTAACCGACATTATTTTGAATGTTAAAGGTATTAAAGTTCGTATGGAATTTGATGGCATTAAAAGGATTCAATTAAATGTAGATGGCCCAGCAACAGTGACTGCAGGAATGATAACATGTCCATCAGAAATTGAAATAATGAATAAAGACCACGAAATTTGCACCTTAGACCAAGGTGCTAAACTTTCAATTGAGTTTACTGTTGAAAATGGCAAAGGTTATGTTTCTTCTATTGTAAACCGCAAAGAGGATTTACCGATAGGTGTCATACCAATAGATGCAATATTTAGTCCTGTAGTTCAAGTTTCTTACAATGTAGATAATGCTCGTGTTGGTCAGCAAACTGACTTTGATAAATTATCTTTAGTTGTCTCTACAGATGGTTCTGTAACACCAGAAGATGCAGTTGCTTTTTCAGCAAGAATATTGCAAGACCAATTAAGCAACTTCATTAATTTTGAAGAACCTGAGGAAGAAGAAGTTCAAGAAGTACTAGAAGATCTTCCTTTTAATAAGAATTTACTTAGAAAGGTTGATGAATTAGAATTATCAGTTAGGTCTGCCAATTGTCTTAAGAATGATAATATTGTATATATAGGTGATTTAGTACAAAGATCAGAGCCGGAAATGTTGAGAACCCCTAATTTTGGAAGAAAAAGTTTAAATGAAATTAGAGAAGTTCTAAAAATTATGGGACTTGAGCTTGGCATGATTATAGAAAGCTGGCCACCTGAAAATATAGAAGAATTAGTAAAAAGAATAGAAGAGCCATTTTAATTTTGGTTTAAAATTAGGAGATAATTATGAAGCATAGAATTAAAGGCAAGAAGTTAAACAGAACTTCCTCTCACAGGAAAGCATTATTTAAAAACATGGCTCAAGCAATAATTAAGCACGAACAGATAATTACAACTTTGCCAAAAGCTAAAACTATGAAACCAATAGTTGATAAACTAATAACTTTAGGTAAAAAAGGAAGCCTTCATGCAAGAAGGCAAGCTTTTTCTAAATTAAGAGATGATAATATGGTATCAAAACTATTTGGTATACTAGCTACTAGATACTCAGATAGAAATGGCGGATATACACGTGTTCTAAAAGCAGGTTTTAGGTATGGTGATGCAGCTGGTATGGCAGTAATAGAACTGGTTGATAGAGATGAAGATGCAAGAGGTAAAGATAGTGGACCGCAACAGAATACTTCTACTAACGAAGACGAAACTAAAGAAGCTGTTGCTGGGTAATCCTTAAAATATTAATTACAAACCGTTCTTGCATAAAGAACGGTTTTTTTTTGAGTAAAAAATGGAATTTGACAATTTTATTGGCATAGACTGGTCAGGGGATAAGAATAAATACCAAAGAGGTATAAGCGTAGCTAAATGTGAAATGAATCAAAATACACCAAAGATCATTCAACCAAAGGATAAATATTGGTCAAGACGTAGTCTAATTGAATGGTTAATTAAAGAAATTAATACTAAAAAAACTCTTATTGGATTTGATTTTGCATTTTCATACCCTTTTTATGATTATTTTTCATATTTCCCAGGCATCAGAGATAGTCCATCCTCTCCACATGGATTATGGGAAAAGATTGACAATATAAATAATAAAATCCCAAACTTTTATGGGGGTAGGATATGGGTGCAAGAACCGTATTCAAATTTTTTTAATGCTCCAAACTTGAAAGGTTTATTTTATAAGAGTAGAAGGAGACATACAGAAATACATGCTAAAAACAAAATACATTCACCAAGCCCAACTTTTAATTGTGTAGGGCCAGGAGCAGTTGGGACAGGATCTTTAGCAGGCATGAGAGTTTTAAATTTGTTAAAAAACAAAATTAATATTTGGCCTTTTAACAGTAATTCTTCGAATAAAAAAAGTTTGGCTGTTGAAATTTTTCCTACCTATTATTTTAGATATGCAGGCATTAAACCAGAAAAAAAAATAGGCTATACTAAAAATAAAATAAATGAAGCACTGAATTATTATAATTGTAATTCTTTACCAGAAAATATAATTATTGGTGGTCCTGACCAAGATGATGCTGATGCAATTATTTCTGCAGCAGCATTAAGGTTTTTTTCTGCTAATAAAAAAACATGGATTGTACAAGGTTTTTCTAAAAAAGAAGGTTGGATATTTGGCGTATAGTAATTTGATAGGTTTAAAAATATATGATTGATAAATTACTGAGTATAGAGATTCCCAAAGAAGAACATGGTTCTAGAATAGATAGATGCATTCGAAGGTTGTTGGGTAACATTAACCAGTCAATCTTAGAAAAGTATTTAAGATCTGGTTCAATTTTATTAGAAAAGAAAAAAATAAAGTCTTCATTTAAAGTAAGTGTTGGTCAATTAATAGAATATTCATCACATATTGATTTTGAAAATAAAACAATAAAAGAATATATAAACGAAGATAGATATAAATATTATCAAAAGTTATACAATAAAATATTAATTAAAAAGACAAAGGAATATATTGCTATTAATAAGCCAAGTGGACTAGCTGTTCAAGGAGGTAGTTCTCAAAAATTTCATATTGACGACATGTTAAAATATGTTTTCAAGGATCATACTATCCCTAAATTAGTTCATAGAATTGATAAAGATACTTCAGGTTTATTATTAATTGCTAATGACCAAATAAATGCAAAAAAATTGTCAATTTTTTTTAAAGAACAAAAAATTATTAAAACTTATTTAGCATTAGTATCCCCAAGTCCTAAAATTGATACTGGTTTTATAAATTTACCTCTTTTGAAGAAAGGGGGAGAAGGAAATCAAAGAATGAAAATAGATTATGATAAAGGTAAGGTATCACTTACTGAGTATAAGGTCCTTGATAAAGTTGGTTCACGTGTAGCCTTACTAGCATTATCTCCGAAAACTGGCAGAACCCACCAATTACGTGTACATCTTGAGCATATAAACTCTCCTATTGTAGGTGATAAAAAATATAAAGGCTTACCTGGCATTTATTCTTCTGATAGTAATTTAAATGATCATGATAGTATTTCCCAAATTAAATGGAGTTCTGAGAAAAACAATAATCTTCAGTTACATGCGTATTCATTAAGATTACCAAATAATGAAATAATTGAAGCTGAACTAAATGAAGAATTTAAAAATAATTTAAAATTCTTAGGGATAATATTACCTAAAAATATAAATGAAATATTTATATAACAATTGGAGAATAATTTTGTGAATAAAAATTTAAAATTAGCATTGTTTGATTACGATGGAACTATAGTAGACTCAGCTATTATGATCGTTGAAGGAGCTATTGCAGCCTTTAGAATATGTGGGTTACCCGATCCTGACCCTAAAAAGGTAAGAGAGAATATAGGAAGACCTCTGGCTGTTGCATTAGACTTTTATATGCCACCTGGTTACGATATATCGCCAGAGCAAATTTCAGAAGCATATAGATCATGGTATGCAGAACAAGGTAGATTGGGTCTACAAAATGAACCACTTTACCCTGGGATGGTTGAATTATTATATGAATTAAAAGCTAACGATTGGTTAATTGGAATTGCTACAAACAAGTCACGTATTGGCTTAACTAACGGATTAGCAAAACATGATTTATCAGATATGTTTGATATAACCCTCAGTACAGACGAAAACATACCTAAACCTAATCCTGCTATGGCAAAAAGAGCTATGAACGAATTAGGAGTTGATAAAAATAATTGTGTTATTATTGGCGATACTATCAATGATATTGGTTTGGGTGTAAATGCAGGTATTAAAAGTATAGGAGTTACGTGGGGCTATAATAAAAAGGAATTATTAAAATCAGCAGGTGCCTCACATTTAGTTAACAACTCATCTGAGTTAAATGAATTAATGAAAACTATAATTAATTAAAATGAAAAAGTTCTGGAAAACTGTAGAGGTTAGTGAACTGACAACTAATAGTTATCAAATACTATTAGATAAAAAAATTTTAAAGACACCCATGCAGAATGATCTAATATTTACAAATTATAGAATCTCGTATGAAACATCATTAGAGTGGGATATTAATTCTGACGAGTTAGATACAGATGAGATGATTTTTTTTGGTATATTTTCAACTGCTATTGATAGAATTGTTAATGATAGAGTTTTATATATTAATGAAATTATGAAATTTGTTGATACTGATTTGATTTGTTATAAAGCAGATAAACCTGACGAATTAGTAGAGTTACAGAATAAACATTGGGACCCAATTTTATTAATTATAAAAAATTATATTGGTGAAGAAATTGAAGTTTTTACAGGTATTATGCCTGGAACACAAAATATACAAGTTCATAATAAAATTAAAAAATTAATACACAATTTTTCTAATATAGAATTATCTATACTTCATAGACTTACAAATATAATTGGCTCAATTTTTATTTCACTTTGCGTAATAAAAGGGGATATATTAAAAAAATATATTTGTCAGCTGTGTTTCTTAGATGAGCTTTGGCAGGCTGAAAATTGGGGTGTAGAAGAAGAGGCTGCTAAAAAAAGAGATAAGGTGTCTAAAGAATTAAAAAAGATTATTACCTTGGTTAATTATTTAAAAGAAAAAGATTAGTTAATTATGACTAATAAAAGAAAATTAGAAGATTATTATGCATTTTTAAATCCCCATGCTAAAACTTTAATAGAAGAATACATAATTGCCCATGAGAATAAAATGTGGGCTACTGCAATAATTTTATCATTAACAATAATAGATAATATTTTGTCAGATGAAAACTGCCTTGAACACATAGACGGATTAGATTTAAACGAATTAAAAAAATCTAGAGATATGCATTGGTTAAGATCAAGGAGAAATAAAATATTACATTATGAAGGTCCAATTGAAGGTTTTTACGGTAGTAAAGATAGTCTGAGTGTATTAAAATTAGATGCAGATAGAGCTAACAAAGTTATAAACAAATGTTTTTCAAAACTTTTTAGCTGAAATTTATCCTAGTTTAATTTGAATAAACTCTTATCTCCAAAAATAAAAAGAAAATTTTTATTCAATTTAAAATCAAATTCTTCAAAGGTAATCTTTCTATTAAGATTATATAAACTTGTAACTCCACCGTCATTAATTCCACAAGGAATAATATTTTTGAATTCTTCTAGGTTTGGATTTATATTTATAGATATTCCATGCCAAGACACCCAACTTGATATTCTTACACCAAGAGCGGCAACCTTATCATAACTTTTATTTTTATTTGCTACCCAAACTCCAGGTTTGTTCTCTAATCTTACTCCCACTATATTAAAATCTTCTAAAGTTAAAATAATCCATTCTTCAAGCGCGTTGACGTATGCCTTAATATCAGGAAGCCTTTTCTTTAAATTGAGCATAACATAAGCAACCCTTTGTCCTGGACCATGCCAGGTCCACTGTCCACCTCTACCTGTATGTCTTGTTTTAACTTGATTGTTGATTAAATCTTCGTCTCTTGCAGAAGTTCCAGCTGTAAAAATTGATTCATGTTCTAATAGCCAAACTAACTCATTATTAGTATTAGATTTGATGTTTGTTACTCTTTTTTGCATTTCTGAAATAGCAAAATCATATTCAATAGGAGTATTAGATATTTTCCATTCAATTGTTTTAAGCAAAGTAATCACCATTAAATAATAGGTTATTTATTATATTATTTATCTTGCATTATGCATATCGTTTTGTTATCGCAAAGAAGATCTTTTTTAAATGCGGTTGTGGCGGAACTGGTAGACGCGCAGCGTTGAGGTCGCTGTGGGATAAAACCCGTGGAAGTTCGAGTCTTCTCAGCCGCACCATTATCTCATGCTAACCAATTGAACTGTAAGCATTTTATGTGTAACAGGCAACTGGTGTGAAAGAAAATGAGAAATAAATGTGTAACAAATCATGTGATGAAACGTGATAGTAAGTTTTATTATGTTCGTCATATACCTTCTGACTTAACCCATCATTATTCAGTTCAAAGGCTATGTTTTAGTTTGAAAACTAAATCTGATTCAACTGCAATTAGATATTCTAAATCTATTACTCAAAGATTAGATGACTATTGGTTTGGTATGCGTTTGAAGGATATGAATGTACCTGCAGGAGATAAGATTAAACTAGATGGTGCTATTAATGATGATACTCCCAAGATTTCTGATGCTCTAGATTTGTATCTAAGACTAAAGGGTGTTGGAAAAGATAAAGTATTTTTTAGAACTGCTAAGAGAAACATTAGATATGTGATTAAAGTTTTAGGGAATAAGTCATTAAAATCATATTCATCATCTGATGGTGGGAAGTTTCGTGATTGGTTATTAGAAGAAGGGATGAGTGTAAATACTGTTAAGAGAGTATTTTCATCTATTAGGTCTATAATCAATATAGCTATTAGTGAATATGGACTAGATTGTTCAAATGGATTTGCTAGGACTTACTTTCCAAATGATAATATTGTTAATATCCGTAAACCTTTACCTATAGATAAAATCAAATTAGTGCATAAGTTATGTAGAGAATATGATGATGATTTAAGATGGTTAATTGCATTACTTAGTGATACTGGAATGAGATTAGGTGAGGGGGTAGGTTTACTTAAATCTGATATAAACCTTAATTGTGAGATACCTCATATAAGACTCATTCCTCATCCTTGGAGACGTCTAAAGACTAAAGGAAGTCAGAGATGTATACCACTTGTAGGAGCATCACTCTGGGCTTGTGAGAGAATCTTAGAGCATAACAATGATAGTATATATGCCTTTCCTAGATATACTTCCGTGAGTATCTGCAATGCAAATAGTGCAAGTGCTGCTCTTAACAAATGGATGAAAGAGAAACTGTCAGACAGTTATGTAATTCATGGTTTTAGACATAGTATGCGTGACCGTTTAAGAGCCGTTGAATGTCCAAGTGATATAATAGATAAGATTGGTGGTTGGATAACTGCAGGAGTAGGACAATCTTATGGTCAAGGCTTTCCTTTAGAAGTTATTAGTAAATGGATGAATAAGATTTAGTGAAGTCTTTCACACCAGTTGCCTGTTACACATAAAATGCTTACAGTTCAATTGGTTAGCATGAGATAATGGTGCGGCTGAGAAGCAGTTCTATTCATACAAGATGCACCATTTGCAACTGAACTTTAGCAATAGCCTCAGTTTATGTATTCCTGAATCCGTGTCAACAGGCACATTTTCTTTCACAGTTTCTTTCACAGTTAAGAAATCTTCTGGTAATGGAAAGAGCCTACAAATGTATACACATATAAATATACTGAACTACATACTACCTTGTTCATTATTCAGTTAATGTGTTCATATTAATATGTATTCATTTAGGTGTTCTAGTTATATGTATCACTTAAATGACCCTACCCATGCAAGGACACTGGGGGGAGTATGTACTTTATATATATAGAGTCTGCAGCAAATACGAATAGAATATCATATTAAATTAATATAATCCTTGTAAATAACATATTATATTAAAAATTCTTTACATTTACAGAAAACTTTTTAAATTAAGTCTATAAGTATAAACTTAATTTCTTTACGGGTGTCTTATGAAACTTATTATTTTTAAATTAAAGCTTATTATTACAGTATTATTTCCAATTGTTATTTTATCTGGTTGTGGAGATAGTCCAGAAGATATTTATAAGAAAATGAGCAATGCTAAAGACAAAAATGAGATTCGAAAACTTAATGAAGAGTTTAAGAAGTCTGTTGAGGTAGGCAATGGAAATTTTAAAGAATGTGGAAGTGGATGTGAAGGAGAATCTACTCATATAATAGTTAAAAAATTAAAAAATGGCAATGGCAAATTTCCCATAAACGGTAAGGTTTTTTTTAATGGAGTTCAAAAACATGGAGCAGACATGTCTTTGTCTAATGTTGTATATGACAAGAAGACAAAAACAACAGCAGTAACTATTGGATCGACAATTAAAAAATTGTCACAAGAGGAATTAAGCGTTTCTAGTTTTGATGTAAGTGGTTATTTTATTGAATATCATATGATGAATCATGACGTAAGGGGATTAGTCACAAATGTAAAAATAGACACTAAAAAACTAAAAGAAATAAAAAATGCTAAATTAGAAAAAGAAAAAAAAGAAGCAGCAAAGATGAAAATGACGATTGCTCAATTTAGAGATTATAATTCAAAAATAAAACTTTGTAAAAATGATTGGAAAAAATGTGTTGATAATGGAATGTTAATAAATCATTACTCTGGTATAAGTAAGGCAAAAGCTTATTGTCAAGTTGAAGCTAATTCTAGAGCAAAATTCGGTAAACCAGATTGGAATTGGGTAACCTTTGGTACATATTTTGTTGGAAATAATTATGTTAAAACTGGTGTTATAAAGATTCAAGATAACAGAGTAAAATTTCAAAATGGTTTTGGTGCTATGAAAAAGAGTAGTGTTACTTGTCAATTCGATTTAAAAAACAAATCTATAGTTAGCTTATACATAAGATAGATAATTGAAAAATTGTTCAGCAATTTAAATCTATTCATAATCTTAAAACTAATAGTTGTCCTGTATAAACTTTAGATGAATATATAATTTTTACGAAATAATTCATTTTAATATTCTAATCTAAACTATCTTCATTGGTTAACAATATATCAAAAACCCCATCTGCTGCAGAGCCTATGTATATATAACGTACATACCCCCCATACGTATATTATACATAGGCTCTGCAGCAGATGGGGTCATATAGATGTTAACCATTTTAATGCTTCAAACAGCGTCATACAGCAGGGTTAATGTAATCAGAGCCAATGGTACATGAGATGTGGTTACAGTGGGTGTGTGACACAAAAAGTTTGTGTCTTAGCATTGTTAATATTGATAATCTATTTGATATTTTAAATAGTTCCTTTACATCAACTATCAAATTAATTATAAATAAGTCCATATTTAGGTACTTAGGAGTTGTTATGAGATATTTAACTTATTTTTCTTTTTTAATTTTTATTTTTTCTTCAAACGTTCAAGCTAATCAATTGATGGATGTTGCAAACAGGGCTGACAGTTTAAAAGCTTCTGCTGGAAGGTGCTATTTATCTGTTCCACAAGTTTATAGAAGTACCGTTGCTAGCCTTTATCTTAATGCAAATAAGATGTTTAATAATGGTGTAAGATTCATAAAGATGAAACAAACAGGAACGGCTATCAATATGCTTAAATCTGCTAATGCTCAATATGAAAATATGTTAAGAGTAGGAAGACAGGTGGGAGGTCGTTCTTGTTAAATATACTTAAAATAAAACACAGGAATTTTTTATGAAAAAAATAATAATGTTATTAATATTCTATCCTTTAGACAATGGAGCATAAGAATGAAACATTTAATATCTGCTGGGTTTGCGTTTTCTTTGATTTTTGTAACTGTACCTGCTGTTGCGGCAGTAGAGTGGTGCGCCGTTCAAACCAATAATGGAAAAATTGTAAAATGTCATACCAACCCAAAGAGTTGCGAAAGATACGTTAAGGGTAGGTTTAATTGGACATGTGTTGCTAGGGAAAAGTAATAGCAGAACATGTTGCGCTCTGATTGAAGTTCTATGCCCTTGGCATGCAACATAACTGATTACAATCAACCTATAGCATAGGATATGTATTCCATTCGTGTTGTCAATACACACAACATGTTTCACACTTAAAAAGTCGCTACTGAGTACAGGGGTTTTGCTTCATTTATATGTATTCATTTAATTGTAACATTATTAGACATAAATTAGGTATTCTGGGATATGCTATGAGCACACCTTCTCAAGACAAGATCAAGACTGAACTGCAGAATAAATTAATCTCTTATGAAAAAGAAATTGCAGTTTTAAGTGAGAAAAAATTTAGTTTGATTACCCCTCAACCCAAAGTAATATTGTTTGTAGGAATTGGAATGATATTGTTTTCCATATTTTTGATGGAGCAGCCGAATAACGAAACTGCCTCTTTTGGAATTTTTGCGATTGGAATAGCCGCATTGGTTTACGGATATGCAACAGTAAAAAATAACAAGAAGACAATTTAAATGCACGAATATGAAATCAATAAGTTGAGAGAGGAAATGAATTCATTAAAATAGTTTAAGAAGCTATAGTAATTAATTTGGAATTTGGAAAACGGCACAATCATTTGATTTAATGACCACCGTGCTTGCATCCCCAAGTTGATGGGCTGGAGAGCATATCTTAAGCTGTAGCTTGATTGTGATAGGACACCTTGCATAAGTAGAGCATGGAACTGCTTTTCAGCCGCACCATTTCAAGTGATTCAGTCACCCTAAGTAGTTGATGTGTTATCATATTTTATAATGTGAGCTTTGATGGCAGACCAAATGGTAGACCATTTATATGTTTACTTTTATTAAATTTAAAATAAGGTAATATTATAAAGAAAGTTAAATTAAGTGAGGCAAAGGTATGCATGTTTTTAAAAAAATAATAACAATTTTTTTTATTTGTATATTCTTAAATTCTTGTGCTAAATCATCTAAAGATATTGTTGGAACTTATGTCTCTCCATTACAATATGCAGATTATGCTTGCCCACAACTAAAAAGTGAAATGGTTAGGGTTTCATCTAAAGTTAAAGCTCTTACTGGTAAAATTGATACAAATAATGAAAATGATAAAATGATAACAGGAGCAGGAATAATTTTATTCTGGCCCGCATTGTTTTTTCTTGGAGGTACCAAAGAGCAAGAAGCAGAATACGCTAGACTTAAAGGTGAGTATGAAGCTCTAGATAGAGTAGCCGTTCAAAAAAATTGTATTGCTTATTAAAAGTAAATAGTTAATCAAATTGAAAAAAAATAAAGAGATGGCATGAAATTATTAAATTTTATAATTATGGTAATTTTTGCATTTAGTTTTAGTGCAAAAGCTTTGTCTCAAAATATAAAAATGGAATATAGATGTAAAAAAGTTGTAGCAACTGGAGAAAGAGGATTTTATAGATTCTTTGATATAAAATTAACATCAGATGGTTTCTATGGTGAAGTAAAGTTTTTTAGTAAAAGAAGAAATAAATACTTTATCCAAACATTTACAGGAGCAACTCAATCTTCTGGCTATTTTCAAATTAATTCTAGAATTTTATTAGAAAATAGAAAGTCATTAACTAAACAGGGGTTCATTAATTTTGATAAAAGTAGTCAGAAAAATGTAAATATAACTAATTATTTACAAAAAGGTATTAAGGCTACACAAGGTGCACGTTTTTGTAATTTAAAGTTATTACCAGAAAAAATTAAATTCATAGACAAACAAAAACTCAAAGATGATAAAGCTAGAAAAATTAAAAAAGAATCTGTTTTAAAAAAACAGCAACAAGAAGCTAAATTGTTACAGGAACAAAAACTTAAAGACGATAAAGCTAGAAAAATTAAAAAAGAATCTGTTTTAAAAACACAAAAATTGATTATTTCTGTTCAAAAATCTCTAAAAAAACTTGATCTTTTTCAGGGAAAAATAACTGGTAAACTTGATAATAGATCTTTAACTGCTTTTGATAAATGGTTAAAAAATAATAACTATAAACAAACTAGGCTTATAGATGATGTTATTGTTTTAAAGTTAAAAAAATCTGCAGAGGCATATCTTATACAAAAAAAAGCTGTATTAGAAACTCGTCGTTTAGAAATATTAAAAAATAAAAGAAATGAAATAAATGTAAAACGTTTAGCTGATGCAGAACGTAAACGTAAAGATGATGAAGCTATAAAATTAATAGAAACTAAGCGCAAAGAAATGGAAATTCGACTAGCAGCAATAAAAGCCAAGCGTGATAAACAAAATCAAGAAAATGCCCTGCTTCTAGCTGAAGAAGAACGTAAATCTAAAGAAGCTAAATTAGCAGCCGATAAAGCAGAGCAAACTCGTAAAGATGAAGAAAGACGCTTAGCCGAAGCTATACTTAAAGTTGAGGAAGCTGAAAGAAAAGCTGAAGAAGATGAAGTCCGAAGATTAAAGGAAGCTGCTGATATAGAAAAAAAACAACAAGAAGCAAAACTCGAGAATGAACGAAAAGTAAAAGCTGAGCAAAACAAAAAACTATTTTCCAAACTTGAAACCAAAGGAAAATCTTATATTAAAGACGCTCAAATTTTTATTCAAGATAATTTAACTTCTCCAAACATGCTTCCTATTTCTATGGCAGCATTGGAATTGAAAAAAGCTCTTAATTCAAACAATGGAATAATTCTTAACAAAGCTATTAAAACCTTCGAAAAAAAGATGAGAGAGTTTTCTGATTTTTATGAATATCGAAAATTACTTATTGAAAAAAGAAAGCAGAAACAACAAGATTTAGCTAAGCAAAAAGCGGAAGCGGAAGCTAGAAGATTAGCAGAAGAGGCAAAAATAGAAGCTGAAGCTATTTCAAAAATTAAAGCTACTTTTACTTCTTATAAAGCAAAACTAGTGAAACTTCTGTCAATAAGTTTATCAGTGAACAGCTCTGTCTCAGAAAAACTAATACCCATTATACAACAAATTGATAATGGGATCAAATCGAATGACAAGGCTAAACTAGAGAGCTCATTAAATAATATAAAAAAGCTAATCAAATCCAATAATGAAATAAATAAATATATTAATGGTGAACCTAAAAAAATAAAAAAATCTAAAAACATTCCCAAAAATATTCCTAAAAAAACAAATGTCTCTTTAAAAATCAAAGAAACTTTTTTTTGTGTTAGCTCTATGAACATGAAAGAACTTCTTGAAATAACAAAGATGTGGGCGAGTTTTAATAAAATATCTGAGCAAGAAGACTTCTACAAAACTATTGCTCCACCTGATACTAAATGTAATTTTAATAAAGTTGATAAAATTAAAAAATTAGAAAATGAAAAAAAAGTCTCAACAAGTAAAGATGGTATAGTTACTTATGTAAACGTAGGTTCAAAAAAAATGAAAAACGGGAAGATAGCTAATTATGTATTTTTTTATCGCCAAGTAAAATGATCAAAAACTAGTTCTAATATTTCAAACAATAATAAAGTAAAAAAAATAAAAAAATCTATTAAAAAATTCAAAGCAGGAATTAAGTATAACTTAATTTGATTAGAGAATTCTCACGACGTCTCTAATCAG
>JAOESH010000060.1 GCA_028382005.1 Pseudomonadota bacterium | reverse complement strand
TAAAGTCCCCATTTTAATAACTATACCGACATTAATGACATGTTTTTTAACAATACTATTATTTTTCTTTATTGAACCTTTTCAAAACTTAGCTTCTTTAATGGTGAGTAAATGATAAAATTACTATTCCAAAAGTTTGGTAAAATTAATACTTCCGTCCTCTTCTTATGCATATTTTTTTGTATTTTAGAATTGGTTGGTCATAGACATGGCGAAACATCAATAGAAGACTTTCTCTTTTTTCCAGCTTTTTTTGGTTTTATATCGTGCATTGTAATTTTCAAATTAGGTGTAAGTCTAAGAGCATTTCTTATGAAAGATGAGGATTATTATGATAAGTAGTCTGCCACCTGGTTTCATAATGGTTCTTGGAGCACTATTAGTTCCATTTCTACCACATATAATCAGACAAGTTTATATGATGATTTTAATTTTAATTTCATCCTACTCTCTAACTTTAGGATTTGGAATTCATTCAATTATAAATATTATGGATTATGAATTTATTTTATTCCAGTCTGACGCGCTTACGCTTCCATTTGCAATTATTTTCCATATTGCTGCAGCTTTGAATGTCATATATGGTGCTCACGAAAAACATTGGAAACAACACGTTTCAATAATAAGCTATAGTGGAGCAGCAATAGCAGCTATTCATGCTGGTGATTTACTTACATTATTTGTTTGGTGGGAAGCTACAGCTTTTACATCAGTTTTTTTAATATTAGCCGGTAATTCTTCAAGATCTTATAAGGCAGCTTTAAGGTATATTATAATTCAAGTTATATCAGGCATGTTTTTATTAGCTGGTGCCGTAATCTTATTATTAAATGACGGCAATGTTCTTCTGACAAAGTTTGATATTAATAGTCTTCATGGACAGTTGATTTTCATTGCTTTTGGAATTAAAGCAGCTTTTCCTTTACTTAATGGATGGTTGCAAGATACTTATCCAGAAGCTTCTGAAATTGGTACCGTTGCCCTTTCAACTTTTACAACTAAATTAGCAATATTTTGTTTTGCAAAGTGTTTTGCTGGAACAGAAATTTTAATTGTCATTGGAGCAATAATGACATTTTATCCAATATTTTTTGCTGTAATTGAAAATGACTTAAGAAGGGTCCTAACTTACAGTTTAAATAATCAGCTTGGATTTATGATAGTTGCAATTGGCATAGGTACTGAATTAGCTATTAATGGGGCTGTTGCGCATGCTTTTGCTCATATTTTATATAAGGGATTACTGTTTATGGGCATGGGAGCGGTACTTTACAGAGCTGGTACTTGTAAGGCTTCAGAATTAGGAGGTTTATATAAATATATGCCTATAACTGCAGTGTGTACTATAATAGGCGCAATCTCTATTTCAGCTTTTCCTTTATTTAGTGGTTTTGTTGCGAAATCTTTAATTATGTCAGCGGTTGGAAAAGAAGGTTTAGTTCTAGTATATTTCATGCTTCTATTTGCATCAGCAGGCGTGTTGCATCATTCTGGTATAAAAATACCTTTCTTTGCTTTTTTTGCGCATGAAAGTAGCATTGAAACTAAAGAAGCTCCCAAAAACATGATTGTGGCAATGATAATAGCCTCTGCATTATGTATAATGATAGGCGTTTTTCCAGCACTCTTTTATCAAATTTTACCATATGAAATAATATATGAACCTTACGATTTCAGTCATGTCGTAGGACAATTACAACTTTTAACGTTTGCTGCTTTTGCATTTATATGTTTGTGGCATTTCAAAATTTATCCTCCAGAACTGAATTCTACCGTTTTAAATAGTGACTGGATATATAGGAAAATGATCCCTGGAGTAGTAATACCATTATTTACATTAATTAAAAAAAGTAGTCGAAAATTAGAAGATCAAATTAATTATACATTTTCAAAATTTAAATTATTTTTTTCTAATTATATGTTAAATAATAAAGTATTTGATAGAGATGTTGGTCAAGATACATTAATAATTATACAAATTTTTACTGTTTTTTTACTTATAATATTTACATGGGAATATTTCTTTTAATTAAAAAGTAACTTAGGATTAATGATCATGGAAATGTCAGGAGAGTATCAAATACCAGCAAATAGATCTGAAGTTTGGAAAGCACTTAACAACCCTATTATACTTCAAGCCTCTATACCTGGATGTACGGAATTAGAAACTATAGACGCTCATCACTTAAAAGCTACAGTGGCTCTAAAAATTGGTCCTGTATCTGCAAAATTTAAAGGAGAGGTTGAGTTATCTGATATAATTGAACCTGAAAGTTATAGAATTTCTGGAGAAGGTAAAGGTGGAGTTGCTGGATTTGCAAAAGGTGGTGCTAACGTTACA
>JAOESH010000057.1 GCA_028382005.1 Pseudomonadota bacterium | reverse complement strand
TTTTTTATAATCTACAAGCGTGAATTCCTCATAATTATCTATAAATATTTCAATTGATTTTGAAATTTTTTGAGATGTTATCTCTTTCTGATCCGTTTGAGTATCAATTTGCAAAGCTAATCTAGAAACAAGTTTCTCAATTAATTTAACCTTTTCAGATGGAATTTCTTTAACTTGAGAAAAGTTAAAAATGCAAAAAGTACCCATTGCATAGCCATCTTTATTTCTTACAGGAAAACCACAATAACTCTGTACCATGCCACCTTTGACGGCATCATGATTTTTGAAAATTTCATGCTTGTTCAACTCAAAAACTAACAATGGATTTTTCTCAAGTAATACATATGAACATATACTAGCAGCTTTATCAGCTTTTCTATGTAATTCTCTTTCACCAGGCTTACCAATTTCAGAAATCATGCATTGGTTATTAGAATCATATAAACTAAAACTGCCTGCATCATAACCTGATATATCTTTGGCTATTTCTAAATATATATCGAATAAATATATTTGATCAGTCCCTATTATTCCTGTTTTTTCAACTGCTTGAGCTCTTCTATTTTCATTTATAGGAGTGGGTGCTGGTATCCAATCCATTTTTAGCCTCCATTAAAGATGATAACGATTATCATGGTAACTAATTTTAACTAATATAAAAATAAAAATATTATAAACAGTGCACTTTGCATATTAATTAAACAAAAAAAGCAGTCATAAAGACTGCTTTTAAAATATTTGTCCAAATAAACTTATAAACCAGTTTGGGAAACCAATTTAGTAGTCATGTATGCGTCTAATCCCTCTGGACCACCTTCTGACCCATAACCAGAATCTTTTACACCACCAAATGGAGTATCAACTAGACCTAAACCATGATGGTTAATAGAAACCTGACCACTTTCTATAGCTTGACCTAAATCCTGAGCTGTCTTTGCAGAATTTGTATAGGCATAAGCTGCTAAACCATAGTTTAGTCTATTAGCTTCATCTATAACATCATCAATAGAGCTGAATGAATTAATAGGAGCCAAAGGGCCAAATGGCTCTTCGTTCATAATTCTTGAATCGTTACTAACATTAGTCATAACTGTAGGTTCAAAGAAATAACCCTTATTACCTTTACGTTTTCCTCCAGTTAATATGTTTGCACCTTTTTCAACTGCGTCAGAAACAAAGCCCTCAATAGCTGTCAATCGTCTGTCATGAGCTAAGGGGCCCATTTTTACACCTTCGTCAAGTCCATTACCAACACTTAAAGCTTCAGCTTGCTTAACAAAACCATCAACAAACTGATCATAAACAGAATCATGAACTAAAAATCTTGTTGGAGAAATACAAACCTGACCAGCATTCCTAAATTTATTAGCACTAAGAATTTTTACTGCCGCATTAACATCAGCATCTTCACAAACAATAGCTGGTGAATGTCCACCAAGCTCCATGGTAGCTCTTTTCATATGAGTGCCTGCAAGAGCTGCTAACTGCTTTCCAACTGCAGTTGATCCAGTAAAAGTAACTTTTCTAATTACTGGATGAGCTATTAAGTAAGAAGATATTTCAGCTGGGATACCATATACAAGATTTATAGATCCTTTAGGCATACCTGCTTCATCAAATGCTTTGATTAATTCAGCAACACTTGCTGGAGTCTCTTCAGGACCTTTTACAATAGCTGTGCATCCAGCAGCAAATGCAGCTGCCACTTTTTTTACAACTTGATTTAAAGGAAAGTTCCAAGGTGTAAAGGCTGCTACAACTCCAACTGGCTCCTTGAAAACATATTGAAATACACCTTGGGCTCTTGCAGGTATAATTCTACCATATGCTCTTCTACCTTCTTCTGCATACCAGTCAATCGAATCTGCTGCACCTAAAGTTTCCATTTTAGCTTCTACTAGGGGTTTACCTTGTTCTAATGTCATTAGTTTTGCTATTTTATCAGCTCTACTTCGGACAATGTCACCAGCTTTTCTTAATATTTTGGAACGTTCATATGCTGAGACATTTTTCCAATCACTAAATGCTTTATTAGCTGCATCTAAAGCTATATCTAAATCTTCTTTTCTTGCATGTGAAACTTTGCCAATAACTTCTTCAGTAGCTGGATTTATGATTGCCAAAGTTTCTTTTGATAAAGACTCTCTCCATTCTCCATTAATAAAAAGTTGGGTATTAGGATATTCTTGTGACATTTTGAGCACTCCCTTGAAATTATGATAATTATGATGATAATTAGCTTAATTTAGTTATTAGAATGAAAATAACAAGTTAATATATTAAATCATAGCTATTTACTTTCCATTAAAGCAATAGGAAATGCCGTTTCAAATAAATCTATATCTTTATCTAAACCTGCGGTTACTCTTATACATCGATTTTGAGGAAATGAGTAAGGCATTCTAACAAAAACACCCTGTCTTATAAGACTTTCTAAAACTTTTTTTGAGTATTCAGCATTCTTGCAACAATCAATAGCAATAAAATTAGTA
>JAOESH010000056.1 GCA_028382005.1 Pseudomonadota bacterium | reverse complement strand
TATTACATTTAAATTTAATGAAACTCTGGTTTCTAAATCAGTTTTTTTAAAGAGCGTTTCCATAATCATTTCAGGAGAAAGATTTCTACTTTTAGGCTCAATTATTAATCTAACGCTTTCAGTACTTTCATCTCTGATGTCAGATAGCATTGGTAATGTTTTAGTTTCCATTAACTCTGCAATTTTTTCTAACAACCTACTTTTTTGAACTTGATAAGGTATCTCAGTTATAATTATTTGCCATTGTCCAGCCTTTAGTTTTTCAATATTCCATCTAGCTCTGAGTTTAAATCCACCTTTACCACTTTTATAAGATGCTTCAATAGACTCTTTCGTCTCGACAAGAATACCTCCTGTAGGAAAATCAGGACCTTTTACTAAGTTGGAAATAGTATTATCGGAGGCATTAGGAAATTTTATTAAATGTAATACAGCTTCACATAACTCAGAAATATTATGAGGAGGAATAGAAGTAGCCATACCGACTGCTATTCCTTGTGAACCATTTGCTAACAAATTTGGAAATGCAGAAGGCAAAACTACTGGTTCTTCACCTTCATCATCGTAAGTAATTCTAAAATCAACAGTATCTTGGTCAATATCTAAAAGAAGCAATTCAGCTGCTTTTGTCATTCTTGCTTCAGTATACCTCATTGCAGCAGCATTATCACCGTCAATATTACCAAAATTACCTTGTCCATCAACTAATGGATATCTTAGAGCAAAATCTTGGGCCATTCTTACCATTGAGTCATAAATTGCACCATCACCATGAGGATGAAATTTTCCCATGACGTCACCCACTACTCTTGCTGATTTTTTGAACCCTTGATTATAATTTAACTTAAGTTGACGCATGGCAAACAGGACGCGTCTATGCACAGGTTTTAAGCCGTCTCTGACATCTGGCAATGATCTTGAAGTAATAGTTGAAAGTGCATATGATAAATAGCGTTCTGAAATTGCTTTTGAAAAACTTGTTAAATTAATATTTTTTTCGTTTAAATCTGTGTTGTCCATTTACTTTACTCGTATAAAATTATAGTTTTTCAATCATCTCAATAAATCTATTTCTAGCATTTGGTAAGAAATTATTTTTATTATCATTTATGGACAGTAATAATTTATTTTTAAAAAAATAAGAAGTAATTTTTAATCCAGTAATCATATCTTGATAAAAGTTTGAACCAACAACCTTAGGTCCACCAAGAAAATATGGTAATAAAAGTAATTTAGGAGCAAATTTGCCAGCTCCCTCTTTAGAAACAGCTTTTCCGGTTTTAGGACTTACATAGTATAAGCTATTTTTTTTTCCTGTAACAGCACATTCATCTAATTTTAAAGAAAATCCAATTGCAGACAAAATACCTATTTCCCATTTTACATAACCCTCAACCCACGCATTTTTTGAGATATCATCATCTAATAACAAAACATTTATAAAGGCTTGCGTTGCATGAAAAATTTCAGCGTAACTTTGTCTTTCTGGCAAAACTTTTTCTAGGAGTGCGCAAAGAGAAATAACGGCTTGTAATTTTATTTTATCATCTAAAATTTTTCCTACAACAGAGGAAATCAATTCAATTTTAAAATTACCCATTTGGTCTATTAATCTTGATTTCCAAAAAACATCAACTAGGTTTCCAGGTTGTGCATGAGAAGAAACATTCTTGTTTTTATAATTACTAATCCAGCCAAGATGTCTTCCATGTTCGAGGGTAAGTATATTTGCTATTATTCCACTCTCACCATATTTTCTTACAGATAAAACTATGCCCTTATCTCTCCATTCAGGCATTATAGTCAAGACCTATTGAAGAATATTTAGAAGGGTCATCCATCCAATTTTTTTTATATTTTACAAATAAAAATAAATGAATTTTACAATTTAATAAAACTTCTAACTCTTTTCTTGACGTTATACCTACACGTTTAATGTTTTGACCACTTTTTCCTAAAACAATAGGTTTATGACTCTCCTTATTGACATATATAACTTGTTCAATATTAATACTTTTATTTTTGTTTACTGACCATTTCTCTGTTTCTACCATTAAATTGTAAGGTAATTCTTGATTTAAAGTACGAAATAGCTTTTCTCTGGTAATTTCAGATGCAAGTAAAGCTTCAGGTAAATCAGAAACAGCGTCTTTATCATATAAAAAAGGATGAAGTGGCATAAGAGAAGCTAAATGGGATAACAAGTCTTGACACCCGTGACCATTTTTTGCTGAAACTAAAAATATTTTATTAAAATTGTATAATTTTTTAAGATTAGATACTCTTTCTAACAATTTTGACTTTGAACATAAATCAATTTTATTAAGAACTAAAATTACATTCGATTTAATTTTTAAAACTCTATCAATGATATTTTTTGTGTCTTCATTAATTATTTCTTTAGAAATATCATGTATAAGAATAACAGTGTCACAATGTTTAGTCTCTGACCAAGCTGCTGATACCATGGCTTTATCTAATCTTCTTTTAGCTTGAAAAACACCAGGGGTATCTATGAAGATAATTTGTGATTGATTACCATCTTTTAAATTAAATAAACAAATACCTTTGATACAAAACCTTGTAGTTTGAACTTT
>JAOESH010000054.1 GCA_028382005.1 Pseudomonadota bacterium | reverse complement strand
TCAAAGCTGTTAAGAGTGCTGAAAAATTTTTATTTAATAATGAAACAAGTAAATCGTATAAAACTCCTGCTGGAAATCATCAATATTGTGAAAAAATTCTGGATTTAGTTCTAGGAAAAACAATTCTAGAAGAAAGAACTAATAAAATTGGTTCTATTCAAATACCAGGAGCTGGTTCTGGATTAAGAATAGCAGGTGAATTAATAAAAAGAAATTCTAAAAATAAACATATCTCCATTCCAGATCCAACTTGGGGACAACAAACATTTATGTTTGAGAAATCTGGATTAAAAATAACAAAGCATTCATATTATGATAAGGATAACAACTTCCTTAATTTTGATCATATGATCAATGATCTAAACAAACTGAAATCTGGCGATTCATTATTACTACATGGTTGTTGTCATAATCCTACAGGAGCTGACTTGTCAGTTGAACAATGGGAACAAGTAGCACAAATCTGTCTCAAAAAAGGTATTTTGCCTTTCATTGACTTAGTATACCAAGGGTTGGGTAAAGGAATTGAAGAAGACGTCTTAGGGATAAGAAAATTAGTAGAAATTGTACCTGAAACAATCTTAACTGTTTCTTCAAGTAAAACTTTTGGTGTTTATAGGGATCGATGTGGACTAATTGCAGTGATAACAGATTTAGAAAAGGTTAACAGTAAGTCCTTACAGACCATGTTAAGTGAAATTGCACGTGAGCTGTATTTTCATCCACCTGATCATGCTGCATCTGTAATAAATATTTTACTTGAAAATGATAAACTTAAAAATGATTGGTTACTAGAAATTGGCATTATGCAAAAAAGAATTATGTCTCTAAGAAATAAATTAACATTATCGCTCCAACAAAAACAACAATCTGACTTTTTTAGTTTTTTAAATGTTCAAAATGGTATGTTTTCATTACTTCCTATCTCTAATGAAGGAGTTATGTCTTTAAGAAAGGAGAATGCTATATATTTAATGCCGGATGGAAGAATAAATATAGCTTCTTTGCCTGAAGATAATATTGAATACATAACTTCATCAATATGCAACTTACGAGAATTCCAGAGTAGAAAGAATTAATTTGAAAAAAATACCGTCTAATAGAAGCGAGTACAATTATTTTTCTAAACTTAGCACAAGATGGAATGATAATGATATCTATGGGCACATGAATAATATTATTTATTATGCATTATTTGATACAGCAGTGAACAAATGGTTAATTAAAAATAAATTAATCGATATAAAAAATGGAAAAAATATTGGTTTAATTGTTCAATCAGGCTGTGATTACTTTTCTTCATTTCAATATCCAGAGAATGTTGACGCAGGAATAAGGGTAACAAAAATAGGAACTAGTTCTGTTAGGTATGAAGTAGGATTGTTTCACGAGGAAGAGGAAATGTCATCAGCAGACGGACATTTTATTCATGTATATGTTGATAGACAAACAAATAAACCAATACCTCTAAATTATGATTTTAAAAAAATGCTTGATACTATTTTAATTCAATTATAACAAAAATCATTGATATTGATAAACAATTATATATACATACTTATGACTTTTTATTTATATCTTGTTTAAATTATTAGTTATATTGGGACTATAGCTCAGCGGGAGAGCACTTCGTTGACATCGAAGGGGTCACTGGTTCAATCCCAGTTAGTCCCACCATTTCTACCAAGATCAAATACGTTAGAAATAACAAAGACTTAACTTGTAAGTTATTGAAGTTATTAGGTTATTTTTATTACCAATCCCTAAAACGTACCTATTCGATACCTAATACGTTCCTAAAAAATAGGTCAAAAATAGGTGTTTTTAGCCCCAAAATAGTCTGTAAAAGTCTGTTAGATTTTTTTCAGCAATCCCAAAATAAATTTAGTGTGACAGGTTATGACCTTGAGTGTGACAGGTTAAGTTTCAAAAATAGTCTTTTTTTAAAAAATATTTTAATCATATTATTGGCTTTTTTAAAGGTGTATGATAATGATTATCATTATGAGCATAAAAGACACTGACCGTAAAATTGCTGTAATATTTGCGACTGACGTAGTTGGCTATAGTAAACATATGGAAAAAAACGAGGACGCTACTTTAGCTAGTCTTAATGACTGTAATAAGATCATTGAACCTCTTATAAAAAAACAAAAAGGCCGTATATTCAATACTGGAGGAGACTCCGTTTTTGCAGAGTTTTCTAGTGCAGTCGCTGCAGTTAATACAGCTGTAGAGTTCCAAAAGCAGATTAAAGACCGCAATGATAAAGATACAACTGAAGTTAAATTAGAATACCGTATAGGTATCAATATGGGTGATGTTGTAAAACAGGGTGATGCTAACCTTATGGGAGATGGTGTTAATGTAGCAGCTAGATTAGAAGCGTTGGCTCAACCTGGTGGAATAACTATATCCAAGAATGTTTATGATCTAGTGGCAAACAAAACAAAGTATGAGTTCAATGATTTAGGTATACAAAAGGTAAAACAAAACCAATTCCATGCTTATGATCTGTTATTAGATCCATCACAAAAGAGAAAGCTTAAAACACAATCATCTAATACAAAGTTAATAGCCATGATAGGAGGAGCCATAGCTGCTGTCTTCATAGGACTGTTCTTCTCAGGAGTGTTGGATACGAAACAAAAACTTAATGTTGAAAATTCAAAAGATTCAATACCAGAAAATCCTTCAATTATTGTTATGCCATTTGAAAATATTTCAAATAACTCTGAATATAAGTACTTGAGTAAATCAATTGTAGAAAATATAATTTCTGTGATTAATGGATCTCCACAATTTG
>JAOESH010000055.1 GCA_028382005.1 Pseudomonadota bacterium | reverse complement strand
TGCTTTCCTGTTAACATCATATCTAAAGCCATCGGAACACCACAAAGTCTCGGAAGTCTTTGAGTTCCTCCTGCTCCTGGCAGAATACCTAACAAAACCTCTGGCAATCCAACTTTAGTTTTAGGTGATGCAATTCTATAGTGAGCAGACATAGCTACTTCTAACCCTCCTCCTAAGGGCGTACCATGAAGAGACGCTATAACAATTTTGTCTAAATTTTCAATTTTATCACAAATTTCGCTCAAAATTGGTGCATCAATATTTTTACCAAACTCCTTTATGTCAGCTCCTGCAAGAAAAGTTCTTTCAGGAGCGGTTATCACAATTGCTTTAAGTGAATTATCTAAAGCTAATATTTCAATGACTTGAAGCAGCTCGATTCTAACAGCTGCACTAATAGCATTGACTGGTGGGTTGGAAATTTCAATTAACGCTATATTGTCTACAATACTATGTTTAACTACTGTCATTTTTCTCTCTTTATACTAATTCTTTTTTAGCTTTAATATATTCATCATTAATTCTTTTAACTAAGTCACTTGCCGGCAAAATACTTTTCACAGCTGATATACCCTGACCTGACCCCCAGATTTCTTTCCAACTTTTTGGCTTTGAAGCACCTGAACTAAAATTCATTTTACTTGAATCACTAACTTCTAGGTTATTTGGATCTAGACCTTGTGCTTCAATGGAGCCTTTTAAATAATTACCATGAACACCCGTAAACAAATTAGTATAAACTATATCATCTGCAGAAGATTCAGTAATCATTTCCTTATACCTCTGATCTGCATTTGCTTCATTAGTTGCAATAAAAGCAGATCCAATATAAGCCAAATCAGCGCCCATAGCTTGTGCAGCTAAAACAGCTCCTCCGTTAGCTATTGATCCTGACAATAATAAAGGTCCATCAAACCATTCACGAATTTCTTGAATTAGAGCAAAAGGTGATAAAGTTCCTGCATGACCACCTGCACCTGCTGCTACAGCAACTAGGCCATCAGCCCCTTTTTCAATGGCTTTTTTAGCAAAGAAATTATTAATTATATCATGTAAAACGATACCGTTTGCTTGGTGTGCTACTTCATTAACTTCTGGTCGAGCTCCAAGAGATGTTATCCAAACAGGAGCTTTCCATTTAGCACAGATATCAATATCTTGCTGAAGCCTTACATTAGATTTATGCACTATATGGTTGACAGCATAGGGAGCAGCTGGATTATCTGGGTTTTCTTGATTATATTTATCTAATTCTTCATTAATTTTATTAAGCCAAATTTCTAACATATTTGGCTCTCCTTCTCCTTCTCTTGCATTAAGGCACGGGAATGAACCAATAACACCAGCTTTACATTGAGCGATTACAAGATCTGGGTTTGAAATTATAAAAAGTGGCGATCCTATAACAGGAATTTTTAACTTATCTAGAGGGGGAAGCAGTGACAATATTAGCTCCTTTAAAATATAATATAATTGGATTTGGACATTTAACACTCTAATTATGAAATCATCAATAAATTAATTACAATTTTTTATTTTTTTACTATAATTTAATAATTAGAACAATGGAGGTTAAAAATGCATTTAAATGATACCCAATTAAAAAAATTTGACGAAGATGGTTATTTATTTTTTCCTGAAATGTTTAGTGCTGATGAGGCTTCCTTATTAAAGGATGAAGCTGACAAAGTCTATTTAGAAGATAGAAAAGAAGTTTGGAAAGAGAGTTCTGGAGTAGCTAGAACAGCATTTGCAGCTCACAAATACAATGAGGCTTTTAGTAGATTAGGAGCTCATCCCAGATTAGTTGAACCCGTCTCACAAGTATTAGATGGGGATATTTATATGCATCAATTTAAGTTAAATGCAAAAGCTGCCTTTGATGGAGCTGTATGGCAATGGCATCAAGATTACGGCACTTGGAAAAGGGATGATGGAATGCCTGAACCAAGAGCAATGAATATAGCTGTATTTTTAGACGATGTAACTGCCGCAAATGGTCCTTTATTATTTATCCCTGGAAGTCACAAGGTTGGGGTTATTGATGCAGGACACGACTTAAAAACAACTAGTTACCCTCTTTGGACGTTAGATAATGATAAAGTATTAGAATTAGCAAAAAGAGGAGGTTGCGAAGCTCCAACTGGCCCAGCAGGAAGTATGTTAATGTTTTCTTCATTACTTGTTCATGCAAGTCCACCAAATATTTCTCCATTTGGTAGAACCATTGTTTACCTTTCATTATGTCATGTCGATAATCATATACGCGAGTTTAATAGAGAAGAATGGATCGCTCACAGAGATTTTACACCTATCTCTAAACTTAATGATAATTGTTTGAATGAATTAGTTAATCAAAGGGTTAACGCCGCTGAATAACAAAAATCTCTTCAAACAAGGAAAAATATAAATTGTTATCTATTAGTTCTGTATCAAATTTTAGGGATGTTGCAATAGGCCCTAAAATGAAAAAAGATCTATTGTTTAGATGTGCCAAACTCAGCACCTTAGATAATGAAGATATTGCTAAACTGGAAAATATAAATCCTTATGCTATAATTGATTTTAGAGATCCAAAAGAAATAAATAAAGCTCCAGATAATTTAACAGAAAAATTATTAAAAAAATACATAAGCCTTCCTATTTCTGCCAGCACACTTAACAGAATGGTTGCTGAAAAAAACATTCAAGGTGACAATAAGTTAACATATGAAAAAGTAATGGAAGAAAGTTATAAATTATACTTAAATAACCACAAACATGTTTGG
>JAOESH010000052.1 GCA_028382005.1 Pseudomonadota bacterium | reverse complement strand
ACATTGCCTCACAGATTTCTGTTGCGGCTCAAGACGCTGGTATAACTCCCATAGTAAGAGTTCCAGACTTTGCTCATCATCACGCAACGAGAGTACTTGATTGCGGTGCTATGGGAATAGTTTTCCCTCATGTTGATGATGCTGATACCGCAAAAAAATTAGTTTCCTATTGTTTGTTCCCTCCAAAAGGCCATCGTTCAATGACAGGTTCTCTTCCACAATTAAATTTTGTACCCACTCCTATTTCAGAAGTCGCAACAACTATTAATGATAGCCTAATTATTGTAATGATGCTTGAAAGCCCTGAAGCTATTAATAATGTTGAAGATATAGCCGCAATACCAGGAGTTGATGTGCTATTAATTGGCACAAATGATCTTTGCATGGAAATGGGTATTCCAGGTGATTATGCTAATCCTAAAATTAGAGAGGCTTATAAGAAAGTAATTCAAGCTTGTAAAAAATTTGGAAAAACACCAGGTATGGGCGGCGTATACAGTGAAGAATTAATGTCGGAATATATTGGGATGGGCATGAAATTCATATTATCTGGTTCCGATCTTTCATTTATGATGAATTCAGCAAAACAGAGATCTGATAATATAAGATCTTTTCAAAAAAAATAATTATAAATTATATTTAGGAGTAAAAATAATGAGTGAAGTGCCTTTGTTTACGCCATTTAAAATTAAATCTAAGACACTGCGTAACCGGATAGTTTTATCTCCTATGTGCCAATATAAAGCCCTAGACGGCTTTATTAGTGAGTGGCATTTACAACATTATTCTAGATTTGCATTTTCTGGACTTGGAGCAGCCTTTATTGAGGCAACCGGTGTGTCACCTGAGGGTAGAATTGGTCATGGATGTACTGGTATATGGGATGAAAATCATATTGAAGGATTATCTAAAATCGTAAAAACTTTTAAAGAATATAACTGTATAAGCGGAATACAGTTGGCGCATGCTGGCAGGAAAGCTAGTTTCTTAAGGCCTTGGGATGGAGCTTCACCTATTACTAAGAAAGATGGAAATGAGCCTGCATGGCAGACAATTGGACCTAGTCCAATCCCGATTAATGATAGCTCGCCAATCCCAAAAGAAATGACAATAAATGATATTGAAAAAGTAAAAAGTGATTTTAAAAAAGCAGCGCAAAGAGCTGATAAATCTGGGTTTGAAGTAATAGAAATTCATGGTGCGCATGGTTATTTATTGCATTCTTTTTTTTCTCCTATTTCTAATAAAAGAAATGATAAATATGGAGGTAGTTTTGATAATAGAATAAGATTTGCATTAGAAACTATTGCTGAAGTTAAATCTGTATGGCCAGAAAATAAACCTATATTTTTTAGATTGTCTTCTATAGATACCCCCGGAGAAGGAGCCACTATTGAGGACAATGTTAATTTAGCTAAAGCTCTTAAATTTGCAGGAGTAGATGTGATTGATTGCTCTTCTGGAGGCATTACTGGTTCACCCGTGTTGACTAAGTCAAAAATTATTCCAGGATTTCAAGTGCCGTATTCTGAGAAAATAAAGAATGAAGCAAATATTAGTTCAATGGCAGTTGGAGCTATAATAAACCCTGATCAAGCGAATGATATTATTTTAAACAAAAGGGCAGATTTAGTTGCTTTGGGACGAGAATTACTTGCAGATACGCAGTGGGTGTATAAGGCAGCAACTTATTTTAATTTAGACAATGCAAAATCATTTCTTCCAGATAGTTACTCATTTTATTTATCTAGAAGAGATGATTTTTTAGATAGATCTGCAAAGCCTGCTTAGAAAAACATTAAGTTGCTTTAAGTTCATAAAAATCAACAGGTTTTAAAAGTTTGTTTTCTTGAGATTCTAAAGCCCCTAACTTAGCGCTTTCTTGTGTATAATTAATCCAATCTGGATCTAACCACATTGCAGTTCTCTTCTTTTCTCTGTCATCAGCATTTTGATATACCCAAATATGAGTATATTCATTTGGGTTACCAGTTTCAGTTGTTGCAAATAATAAAGGATTTCCTAAATGTTTTGATTGAGCCGGTTTGCCTATTTCACTATATAATTTAAGATGTGAATTTATAGTTCCTGGTCTACATCTATATGTTCTAACGTCTAAAAGCATAAAATTTCCTTATAATTAATTAAAAATATTCAAATGCTAACTTTATTGTATAAGAATGTAAAAGGATATTAGTTTATTAAAATTAGGTAGGTTTATGAGTAAAGGTGAAAAAATAAACACAGTTGAAAGGCTTATTATTGACGCTTCGAGAGTAAGTAGATACCTAGGTTATCCTAGAAAAGTACCAATTTGGAGAATTAATTTTATTTTACCTAAAAATTGCTACATTTTTCGAACAGAAGATAATTCTGATATTGCATTAGAGATTGAGAATTTAGAAGGATCTGCAATAATACCCGCATTATCTGAAGAAGAGAGCATTAGGAGATTAAAAGTTTTAATTCCTTCCGCTGACTTTAGAGGAAAGATAACAAGAGTATGAAAAAAATTTATGTTGACGCGGATGCCTGTCCAGTTAAAGAAGAGATAATTAAAGTTGCCACACGACATGGATTGAATGTTTTAATGGTTTGTAATGGAGGTATACGTCCATTCAAGAATGATTTAGTTAATCTTGTGATAGTTTCAGAAGGCTCAGATGAAGCTGATAAGTGGATATTTGAAAACGTAAGTCATGAAGATATTGTTATAACCGCTGATATTCCGTTAGCAGCTAAATGCATTGAAAAGAAAGCTGTAGTTTTAAAGCATGATGGTAATATTCTAACTAAAGACAATATAGGAAACACTCTTGCTACAAGAGATTTAATGTCTGATTTACGTTCATTTGACCCCTTTTTAAAGGGTAACAACAAGGCTTACTCTAAGTCTGACAGGTCTAAGTTTTTAAATACATTAGAAAACCTAATATAGTTAATAAAAATTTGTATATTTATTAGGTATTTTTTTTTTTATTTGCCAAACTTTAAAATTTAGCTTATACGATTGTTAATTATCTTAGCCTGTAAAGGCAGTCAGCTTGCTGACTAATACGATCGACTTCCTTTGTTCATTTAATGTTCAATCTAGTCTAACGTGTTTTGATTGAACAACTATGCTTATGAAAATAAGTTAATAACAAGGAGCAAAGAATGCCTAACGGTACAGTAAAATGGTTTAACCCAAATAAAGGT
>JAOESH010000050.1 GCA_028382005.1 Pseudomonadota bacterium | reverse complement strand
TATAGTTGCCAGTATTTCTTCAATCTTAGCAAAACATAATTGTAACATTGTTGAATCTAAACAGTTTACCGACCAGCAGAATGGATATTTTTTTATTAGACAAAGTATTACATTATTCAATGACTATCATTTAAAAAAACTTGAAGATGACTTATTTACTTTATCAAAAGACTTAAATGCGGAATTCTTCTTATCTGATATTCAAAGTTCGATGAATACTATTATGTTAGTTTCGAAGTTTGATCATTGTTTAAATGACTTACTTTATAGAGTAAGGAAAAGCTCATTAAATTTAAATATCAAGGCTATAGTCTCTAATCATATGATTGCTAAAGAGATTGCAAATTTTTCAAATATACCCTTTTATTATTTACCAATTGATAAGTCCAACAAGGAAGAACAAGAACTAAAAATTAAAAATATTATCTTTAAAAACGACGTTGAAATGATAGTGTTAGCTAGGTATATGCAAGTTTTATCAAAGGAATTCACAGATGAATTTTCAGGAAAAATTATTAATATTCATCATAGTTTTTTGCCAAGTTTTAAAGGAGCCAAACCTTACCATCAGGCCTTTGAAAGAGGTGTTAAAGTTATTGGAGCAACGGCTCATTACGTTACTAGTGACTTAGATGAAGGTCCAATAATTGAACAAGATACCCAAGAAGTTGACCATGAAATGATGCCAAATAATTTAGTTGCAATTGGAAGAGATATTGAATCAAGAGTTTTATATAGAGCACTTAAAGCTCACTCTGAACGTAGAGTTTTTCTAAATGGTAACAGAACAGTAGTTTTTAAAGGACATAGACTATTAGGATGAATGTGCAAAAAGAACAAGTTATTATTATAGGATCGGGTGCTGCGGGTTTAACAGCTGCTATTTATGCTGCCAGAGCTAACTTAAATCCCTTAGTTATTGAAGGAATTCAACCAGGTGGACAATTAACCATAACTACTGATGTAGAAAATTATCCAGGATATGCAGATGTAGTGCAAGGTCCTTGGATGATGGAGCAAATGAGATTACAGGCTATAAAAGTTGGAGCAAGAATTATAAGTGATATTGTTACGAAAGTAAATTTTAAGAAAGATATAAAAAAAATTACTTTAGACTCTAAAAAAGTTTTTGAATCCAAAACTATTATAATAACTACTGGTGCTCAAGCAAAATGGTTAGGCCTTGAAAGTGAAAATCAGTTTAATGGAAAAGGAGTTTCAGCTTGCGCTACATGTGATGGATTTTTCTATAGGAATAAACAAGTTGCAGTAATTGGTGGAGGTAATACAGCAGTTGAAGAAGCGTTATATTTGTCTAATATTTGTTCAAAAGTAACTTTAGTTCATAGACGAGACGAACTAAGATCTGAAAAAATTTTACAAGAAAGGTTATTTGCCAGAGATAATATTGAAGTAATTTGGAATAGCGTTGTAAGTGAAATTAAAGGTGATGAAAATGGAGTTAATGCTTTAGAGTTGAATTCAACTAATTCAACTGCACAAAAATTAATCAAACTCGATGGTGTTTTTATAGCTATTGGACATGTTCCTTCTACTAAGCCGTTTAAAAATGCAATAGATATGGATGATGAAGGATATATTATTGCTAAAAAACCAGGAACCTGTTTTACGAATATAGAGGGTGTTTTTGCTGCAGGAGATTGTGTTGACAAAATATACAGGCAAGCTGTAACTGCTGCAGGTATGGGTTGTATGGCTGCATTAGATGCTGAAAAATGGTTGCAACATTAATAAAATAAATTACTGAACGTTTAAATTTATTAATTCCATAATTTTATAAACTATCGATGCTGCTGTAAAGTCATACGCTTGAAGTCCATCTATAGGAGCTAGCTCGACAACATCAAACCCAACCACTTCTTTCCCTTTAATTAAATCTTCAATTAAATATAAACTTTCGTAATAACCTAATCCACCTGGCACTGGTGTTCCCGTCGCAGGCATTACTGATGGATCTAATCCGTCAACATCAAACGATATATATAATTTTGTAGGAAAATTACTTGGTAATTTTAATTTTTTATTTGTGAGAATCATTTCAGCATCAAAGAAGGTGATGTCAAAATCAGATCTATTTTTTACTTCTTCTAAACTTAAAGCTCTTACTCCAAATTGAGCAATTTTGTATTTCTCTTTTCCCAAAAGATACATGACGCTTGCATGTGAGTGCATTTCATTTTCATAGTTTTTTCTTAAGTCAGCATGAGCATCAATATGAATAATACCTATTTCGTTTTTATGCTTAAGGTTTAAACCCTCAAATATACCATTAATAGCGCCGTATGTGATGCTATGTTCACCACCAAGAATAACAGGTATTTTTTTTTTGGAACTTACTTCTTTAGTTAATTTTTGTATATTAATCATAATATCTTTCAAAGGAACATTGCAATCTAAAATTGGATGAGTGAAAATTCCTTCCAAACAAGGCTCACTTTTGCCAGTATATCTCTCTAATTCGTTACTAGCATAGATTATATTTTCAGGACCTTTTGATGTGCCTTTACCATATGAAACTGTTTTTTCTAAGGGTACAGGTATAATATGAAATTTAGACCTGTCCTCATCTTGTTCTTCTTTTGAAAGTTCTGATTTTAAAAAAATATTTTTATGCGTATCCATCATTCACCTATCTATATTATAATTTATTTTCAAAATCCTTAAATGAAAACTGTTTTATAACGTCAATATGATCCGTTTCACTATCCCACAGTGCTATTGAAGGAAGCTTTACACCATTAAAGAAGCTAGTTTTTACCATTGTATAATGAGCTTGATCTAAAAGAGCTATCCTATCTCCAATTAAAGGTAACTTTTTAAATTTATATTTGCCAACGATATCGCCGGCAAGACAACTTGGTCCACCCAAAACGACTTCGTATCCATCTTCAGGCTCATTTAGTAGGGCGGGTCTGTATGGGGCTTCAATAACGTCAGGAATGTGAGATATTGCACTTATATCAGTAATTGCTATATAGGGTGATAAGTTATTAGTTGGTTTGAAAGAATCTACAATTTCTCCAATTAAAATTCCACTATCTAGAACTACTGCTTCACCAGGCTCAATATAAATTTGACAATTTGTTTCATCTGAAATTTTTTTTAAAAAAGACTTTAATTTACTAAGTTCATAGTCTTCTCTTGTAATATGATGTCCACCTCCTAAATTTATCCATTTTAATTTTTTAGATATAGGAATAATAGTACTCTTTATTTGGTCCCAAGTGTTTTGCAAAGGTTGAAAA
>JAOESH010000053.1 GCA_028382005.1 Pseudomonadota bacterium | reverse complement strand
TTTTTAGATTAGTTTTTTCATTTTCTAAACTTTCTAATTTGCTAATTATTGAATTAACCTGATTTAGATTATTTAAAAAAACACCTCGCTTGCTAACTCCCAAATCAACTTTAGTATCAGCGTTAATATGTCTCTTTTCAATATCATTTTGATCAACAGTGTCTAAAAGTAAATCTTTTGGTTTAACTTTTTTCCAGTTTCCATCTCTTCTTAAAATATTTATTTCATAATTATCCATAATTAAACATTAGTTGAGATCAAAGCATTTAGCTATAAATAATTGAATTTATTGAATATATTTTTATACATATACTATATGTGGTAATTTTTATATGTAATATGTTTATATATAGATTTTATAAAAACTCTTATTGATTAACTTGCTTACATTTAAATGATTTTTGGCATATTGCAGATGGCTGAAACACAGTTATGTCTTTTTCTTTACTCTGTCTTTTATAAATACATTTGTAACCATCTTTTTCACCGTCTTTTATATTCTGTAATGTTTGCCTAAGTCTACAATTTTCATACTTAATATAATCTTTTGAAATAGTTTTAGAACTTCCGTAAATTTTACCTTTGGAAAAGGCATAGTAAGGAAATAATATCAAAATAAACATCATAGTTAGCTGAATTATTAATTTATTTTGTTTCAACATGAAAAACCTTATTTTTACTCGTCTTTACCAGGTAAGTAAGCTTGACCTTGAACAGCTTTAGCACCTACTTCTTCAAAAAAAATTGCATTATTTTTAACAAATAATTCAATTTTATCCTTAATAATTTTCTCGGCATTCTCAGCATTTTTGGCGTCAATTTCTACAAGACCGTCAATCAACCAATGAACTTTAAATTTCATAAATTTCTCCATTAATTATTAATCTGCTTAAATAGTTTAATGGATAATGTTTGAGCTTCAAGCAAATCTTTTTGATTTAGTTCACTTAAGGTTTCATTTCTTTTATTTTTGGCGGTTTTAATTCCATTTGCTACTGCTATATTATACCATGTATAAGCGTTTATCATATCTGGAGGATTTACATAACCCTCATAAAATTTTGCAATTTGAATTATAGCTCGTTTATCTTTAATAAATGCTCTTTTCTCAAGAAAAAGTTTAATTTTATCCTTAATACTGCCTATTTGTTTTTCTGTTAAATAATCATCTAATTTATCAATGATTTTTTTTGAATTCTTTAGACCACCTAGAAATGCAGATGAAGCCCAGAAGTATGAACTTTCAAAATCTTGAGGTATTAGATCTCCAGAAAACAATATTTTTGAATATAATAATTGAGCATTGATATCATTGTTAGATGAAAGTATCTTAAGTTGTTCAATTCCCTCAGCAAATTTTTTTTGTTGCAGAAGCTTATAAACATAATCAATTTCTTTGTTTTTAACATCAGCAAAAGCTGGATAAATATTTAAAATATAAAAACTAATTAATACAATGCTAACAATAAATTTCATTATTATGAAATTTGTTTTTAAAAGATTAGACAATTTTATCTTCCTGCTACCATAACTAGTTGCAATTGAACAACTCTAACTTTAAATTTTGAATCAGGTTTTTTTTCATAAACTATAATTTTAGGTCGGTCTGAATTTGGTTTTTGGAACTCTAAAATCATATCATCGGGTAAAAAAACTCCATTTTCATTTAAAACAAATTTTGGGTCTAATTTGAAATTATCTTTAAAAGCTTTATCAATCCAAATTCTTGCTAATACTCTTCCCAAAATGTCAGGTAAGTATTTTTTAACATCTTCCCTGTTTTTTAAAAATAAGTCTTTATCAACAAGTTCTAAAGCGTGATTTATTTCATTATGATTAAATTTTATAGGTAAATTTGATTTTTTCTCATCAACTTTTATTAAATCAGTGCTTTTAGATGATGATTTCATTTTCAAAATACCCTTATAGCTTATCAAAATTTGCAATACTTATAATATTACGATTATTTTATCATTTTGTTTATAAGATTTCAACTTATCTGAAATCAATGGCATAAAAATTGCTCCTATTTTAATGATATAGGAGATTATACATGTTATCAATTTTAAAAAGTGCATTGAATGCAAACTCAAAAGAGATGGGAATTATATCAAATAATATTGCAAATGCAAACAGTACAGGTTTTAAAAAAAGCACAGCTAATTTTGAACATATTTATTCTATTAATAAAGCATCAGACCCAGACACATTTTCAGGACAAGGTGTCGATATAAGTGACCCTCGTTTACAAATGAGTCAAGGTTCTCTTCAGGCTACAGGAGGAGCATTAGACTTAGCAGTTACTGGTCAAGGTTTCTTTACAGTAGTTCAAGGTGACCAAGTTAATACCCCTTTTTTTACAAGAGACGGGTCATTTAATATCAAAGCAACTGGAGAGGTTGTAACTAATGACGGTTTAAGCGTTATGGGATTTATCGGTGATGCTACAGCAGGAGGTTTGGTGAATCTTGTTATACCTACAACAAGGAATAATTTAGATGATACTGTTTCAACTATTTCCAATGTTAATGTCAATTTTAAGGGAAAAATTACTGCTACATACGGTTTAGATACTGAAGTAGTTATAGGAAGTTTTGGACTTGCTTCATTTACCAATGACCCTGGTTTGAATCCAGTTGGTAACAATAGATATCAAAATAATGCTAAGTCTGGTGCTCCACAATTTGGCGTAGCTATGAATGATGCATTTGGAAAAATTGAAGCAGGAAACCTAGAAAGAGCAAATGTTGATATTACAACAGAAATGGTAACTATGTTAAAAACACAGCAAGCTTTTTCAGGTGTATCTAGGCTCCTTCAAACTGAAGTTGACATCACTAAAAGATTAATTGATGGTTGAACTTGATAAACTTATATTTCAATTTATTAATCATATTAAAATTTTATAAAAGGGGCATATAAAATTTATATTCTAATATTTTAGACGTTAATTCTCTTTCTAAAAATAGAATTCCATTCTTATTAATATTTAACTTATCATTTATAACTAACTCTAATCTTGCGGGTCTTTCTACTTTATTAAAGAACTGATGTTGTAAAGTATTAAAAAAACTATTTTTGACTTTGATGGTACCAGACATTATTGCTCGTTCAAGTTGAATTGTTATTTTATTTGTAAAATCACTTTGTTCATTGACTA
>JAOESH010000049.1 GCA_028382005.1 Pseudomonadota bacterium | reverse complement strand
TGATACAAAAAAGGGAGGAAAAGAAAACATTTTTAAATAATAAATATTAACTCCCCACTAACCATAATATGCTCATTGATAAGCATTGTTCTATGATACTTTGTCTTTTCAATAAATCTTAAATATAAATTCTAAGAAGAATTTTTTAATTTTCTTAAGTCATTGAGTTTATAAGATATATGTAAACATTTTTTATTACAAATTTCGGTATAAAATTTGCATTCTAAATATATTATTATTTTTAAACTAGAGATGAAATTATAAAGAGGTTAGCAATTATTGAAGGTAGTTCACTCTAGGTAAGAAAGAGAACCTATAGTGGAAGCGTTGATAGTTGGAAAAGATACAAATATTATTTTTCTAAGAAAATACCCTGCTTTAAATTACAAAAATAAATGTTATGTGAAATTAAGAGTTAAATATGAACCACTTTAAATACTTAGAATCAAAACCTTTTCATAATATTAACCACTTAAAATACTTAGAAGCAGAGTCTATTCATATTATTCGTGAAGTAATTTCAGAATCTCTAAACCCAGTCATGCTCTACTCTATTGGTAAAGATAGTGCGGTAATGTTACACTTAATGAAGAAAGCATTTTACCCCTCTCTACCTCCATTCCCATTAATGCATATTGATACTACTTGGAAATTTCAAGAGATGTATAAGTTTCGTGATAAAGCAGTCAAAAATATAGGTATGGAGTTGATTGTTTATCAAAACCCAGAAGCAAAAGAAAAAGAGATCAATCCTTTTGATGACGGAGCACTTCACACAGATATGTGGAAAACAGAAGGCCTAAAGCAGGCTTTAGATAAGTACAGTTTTGATGCGGCCTTTATTGGTGCCCGCCGCGATGAAGAAAAATCACGAGCGAAAGAACGTATATTTTCTTTTCGTTCATCGCAACACCGTTGGAATTCTAAAACACAGAGACCTGAACTTTGGTCACTATATAATACCCATAAATCCAAGGGTGAGAGTATTCGTGTTTTTCCTTTATCGAATTGGACTGAGTTGGATATCTGGCAATATATTCTCCAAGAGAGAATTCAAATTGTCTCACTTTACTTTGCTGCACCGCGTCCAACAGTGGAGCGGGATGGTTTAATTCTGATGGTAGACGATAATCGCTTTCCTCTAGGACAAGGAGAAGAACCAAACATACAATCGATAAGATTCCGTACCTTGGGATGTTATCCATTAACAGGTGCTATTTTGTCTGAAGCATCGACACTGACTGAAGTAATCCAAGAAATGCTTTTGACAATTACTTCAGAACGCCATGGACGCGCAATTGACAAAGATCAAGGTGCTTCGATGGAAAGCAAAAAAAAACAAGGTTATTTCTAGGTTGAAAGATAATGACAGATCAAGCTTACAAAACTGATATTCTTATAGCAAATGATATTGATACCTACCTAAAAACACATCAAAATAAATCTTTGCTACGCTTTATAACTTGTGGCTCTGTGGATGATGGGAAATCAACACTCATTGGCCGTCTGTTGTATGACAGCAAAATGATTTTTGAGGATCAATTAGTACAACTTAAAGTAGACAGCAGAAAGATAGGTACACAAGGAAAAGAGATTGATTTTGCTCTTCTTGTTGATGGTCTTGACGCAGAAAGGGAACAGGGTATTACAATTGATGTTGCTTACCGCTTCTTCTCTACGGAAAAGCGTAAATTTATAGTAGCCGACACACCAGGACATGAACAATATACGCGCAATATGGTTACTGGTGCTTCAAGTGCCCAACTGGCTGTCATCTTAATTGATGCTAGGAAAGGTGTTTTAACACAGACGCGTCGCCACAGTTATGTGTGTCATTTACTTGGAATAAAAAATATTATTTTGGCCGTAAACAAGATGGACTTGGTCAAATTCAACAAAACAACATATGATAAGATAGTCAGTGATTATAAAAACTTTGCCACTAGCGTTGGGATTGAAAACTTTACGGCTATTCCAATCTCTGGCCTAAACGGCGATAATATAGCATCACGTTCTTCCAAGACAAAATGGTACAATGGATCAACTTTATTAACCTACCTCGAAGATATTGAAATTTTTCAAAACACTGAGAATTTAGACAATTTTTGTATGCCTGTGCAATGGGTGAATCGTCCAAACCAAAACTTCCGTGGCTTTAGCGGGACAGTTGTAGCAGGAATAGTTAGAGCTGGTGATAAGGTGCGTATTCTTCCATCAGAGAAAATAACACATATAGATCGGATTGTTACCTACGATGGTGATTTAGATCAAGCAATTTGTGATCAATCTATTACGCTCACATTAAAAGACGAAGTTGATTGTTCACGAGGTCAGATTATTGCATCTGCCAGTTCACCTATACAATCGGCCGATCAATTTGAAACAATACTTATCTGGATGGATGATAAGATTTTAATCCCAGGTCGTTCATATTATCTTAAAATTGGTACAGAGACTGTTTCAGCATTTATTTCTAATTTAAAATATAAGGTCAACGTCAACACAATGGAAAAAATTGCTAGTAAAACATTAAACATAAATGACATTGGTATTGCCAACGTGACTACTGATCGATCAATACCATTTATCCCTTATAATGAAAATCGTACGCTTGGTGGATTTATCCTTATTGATAAAATAACTAATGCAACAGTTGGCGCAGGCTTAATCAATTTTGCCCTTCATCGATCACACAATGTTCATTGGCAAGCCACTGAAGTTTCTCGAGATGATCGCTCTAAACTTAAAAATCAAAAACCAGGTGTCATTTGGATGACTGGGCTTTCTGGTTCTGGTAAGTCGACTATAGCTAATGCTCTTGAAAAAAAATTGTTACAAATGAACCGCCACACATTCATATTAGATGGAGATAACGTACGTCAAGCACTCAATAAAGACCTTGGTTTTAGTAATGTGGATCGTGTAGAAAATATCCGCCGTGTTGGTCAAGTTGCTAAACTTATGACTGATGCCGGCCTTTTAGTGATTGTCGCCTTAATATCACCTTTTCGCTCTGAACGTGAAATGGTTCGGCAAATGATTAATCCAAACGAATTTATTGAAGTCTTTATAGATACTCCTCTTTCTATAGCAGAAAAGCGTGATGTTAAAGGACTTTATGCAAAGGCACGTTCGGGACAGCTAAAAAATTTTACTGGTATTGACAGCCCATATGAAATTCCTGAAAATCCAGATATTCATATTAAAACTATTAATCAAACAATAGATGAAGCTACAAAAAAAATTCTTAGCAAAATTTTAAATTAAGTCTAAAACAAACTGACCAAGTCAAAAGAATCCGTCATTGAACTTTGGTACTTTATCCTTGGACTATAATCAATA
>JAOESH010000051.1 GCA_028382005.1 Pseudomonadota bacterium | reverse complement strand
GGGTTAGGTTTCTGGGTAGGTCTACCCTGGGTTCTTAAAATGCCTTTAGGTCATCTTGTAGACATCCTTTGGAAGTTTAAATCTGTTCTAGTCATTCTAGGTGCATTAGTCATGGCTACCAGTAGTATAATTATGTTTTGTCTTATTGAGTACAAGTTAGAGATGGTTAATATACTCAATGCTGAAACATGGTTTGTTATTTCAGCTTTATTAGCTCCAATTGGGTTTGTTTTGCAAGATGTTGTTGCAGATGCAATGACTGTTGAGGCAGTTCCAAAAATTGATGATAATGGGAAAACAATAGATTTTAAAATTTTAAAGTCTTTAAATGTGTCTATGCAGTTATTAGGACGAGTTTCGATTATTTTTGGCACTGTACTAGTTTCAATACTTAACTTAATAGTATTTTCAGATTCGTCCAAAATGTCCGAATTAGAAAAAATTAGCGCTTATGGTGACATATATTTATATTCCTTAGTAGTTCCAATCATCTCAATATCAGGAATAATTTTAGCTTATTTTAATAAACAAAATAAACTTAACGCTCTTATTAAAAATGGAATGGAACCTTTAAAAGCTAAAAATATGATTTTTTCTATTCCTGAAATAACAAAACCAAATTTACTAATCATAATAGGCTCAATTATTTTTGTTATTTTTACATTGGCTGTTGGAACATCAAATATAAAATTTTCACAAGAAATTGTATTTGTAGGTTCATTTGCTATTATCTTATTTTTGTTAATTAAATTATCAAAAGAACTAGATGCTAATGCAAAAAAAATGCTTCTAGGAACAGCTATTGCCATTTTTGCTTTTAGGGCGATGCCAGGTGTTGGCCAAGGTGGAAGTTGGTTTGAAATAGATGTCTTAGATTTTGACCAAGAATTTTTATCATTACTTGGTCTAATTGCTTCCATTTTGACTATTATAGGTATTTTTATTTTAAGACCCTTAATGGAAAAATCTTCAATGACTAAACTTATTGTTATCCTTTCGGTTGCAGGTTCATTTTTTATTCTACCTTCGATTGCAATGTTTTACGGGTTTCACGAATATACATCTAAAATCACAAACGGTCTTATTGACGCTCGTTTTATTGCGATCTTCAACACAGCAATGGAAAGTCCTTTAGGTCAGGTATCTATGATACCAATTTTAGCTTGGATAGCGCAGTCTGCTCCTAGTCATCTAAAAGCTACATTCTTTGCAGTTCTAGCAAGTTTTACTAATTTGGCACTCTCTGCAAGTAATTTAGGAACTAAGTATTTAAATCAATTTTTTGTGATAACTCGTGAAGTTAAAACTGACAAAGGTGATATCAAAATACCTGAAGATTATTCTGAGCTTGGCATATTATTAATCATTGTATGTTTATTAACTCTTATTATTCCAATAATAGTTACTTACATAATAAAAAAGATAAGGTTATCGTCTTATTAATATTATTTAATAAGTAATGGCTAAACTATATTAGATAAATAACACTCATTATTCCAACAGTAGTTGACGCTGCAAAACCAATTAATAAAGGTTTTAAGCCAAGTTTTATCATATTTTTAAGATTAGTTTGTAAACCTAGGGCAACCATAGCGAATAATATGCAATATATTGATATTTCTTTTGCAAATATAAGAGAGTTTTTCCAATAATTTATTAGTGTTAAATCAATGATCAATTCATCACCTATAGTTCTTAAAAAAGAAAAAAAGATAAATCCAGCTACAAATAAAGGGAAAAAATCTTTAACTGATTTTTTAACATTTATATCGTTATCTTTATTATACAGATAGGCTATAAGTGGAATTAAGATTATTAAAAAAGAATTTCTTAAAAGTTTGGTCGTCATAGCCGAATTCAAAGCCTCAGGACTATTGTACATTTCAGAATATATTACTCCAGCTGCACTAACTTGTGCTGTATCATGAATAGCCGTTCCAAGAAAAGCCCCTGCTAAATCTGGAGTTAGATCAAAATAATAATTAGCTAAATAAGGATACATAAAAACTGCAATCATTCCAAATAAAGTAACTATAGCAACAGCATAACTAGTTTCGTTTTTATCAGATTTTATAATTGAAGAGGTAGCTATAACTGCTGTAACCCCACATATACAAGTCCCCATAGTTATTAAATAACCCAAACTATTTGATACTTTAAAAAATTGACATAAATATTTTATTATTATGAATGCTATAAAAATATTAATTATAATTAAAAAAAGAGAAATAGAGCCATAATTATATAACTCAGTTAAACTTAGACTAAGTCCTAATATAGCAATACCAATTCTTAATAATTTTTTTAATGAAAAGTTTATAAAGGACTCAACATTTTTATTTGATGGGAAAAGGTTACCTACAAACAGTCCAAGTAAAATACATATGAATGCAGTAGAAACTAAAATATTATTGTTGGATAGGTAAATATTTAAAAATATAGACAATATTACTAAAGAAGAAACTAAGAGAAATCCAAAAAAATTTTGTTTTATAACATTCATAATTTAAAACCTTAGTAAATTGTATTAATATATTTAATAATTTGAATGTAAACTTATAAAAAGATTAAGCTATTTTTTTTCTTTTATCTTGAGCTCTTTCAATCATTTTTTTCGACATTATCTTAGTTATCTGAGATCTAATACATTTCAAATTTTTTCGGACGTATTCGACATCTACCCTTCTATCCCATATATGAACTATACCATCATTTAAATCCCTTAAAAGATACCAGTCTTTATCATCCTTTGATAACCAAACTTTTATTCCATACATCTGAACTCCATTTAATATAAATTAAAAATGAAAGCCGCAAATTTTGTACCAAATTATTAAATGCAGTTAAGTTTTAATGTCTTGAGATTTGAATTTATATACAGATTTTTTTGTTAAAAAATATATGTAATAATTCTTGTTTAAAAAAGGCTTAAAAACAGGATTGTTTATATTTAGTCCGCCAGTAAATTCTCCAAAGGCAGGCATTATTATATGATTACCTGAGTGAACTAAGCATTTTTCAGTAATTTTTTTTGAACTAATTTTAAGAGAGGCAACAGGATGGAAGTGCCCTGAAATCTGATGTGTTTTTTCTAAAACAGCTTCATGAAGAAAATGAATATCGTCTACAATATAACGTTCATAAAATTTTATAAAAGTAGGTTTCATTTTATTTTCATGGTTTCCAAGAACAAATACAACTTCATAACTATCAACAAGATTGTCAAAAATCGATTTCACTTTTGAAGACATTCTATTGAAAGC
>JAOESH010000004.1 GCA_028382005.1 Pseudomonadota bacterium | reverse complement strand
AAGAAAATTACCAAAAGAGATACCTGCCAAGCCTTTTTGACAGTTAGATATTGAGTAAAAAACGGCAACACTGGTTTCTTCTGGTTCAAAAATATCTCTTTTTTCTTTAAGAACGTCTTCAATTTTTGAAGGTACGTCTTTCATAAGAGCTACCTCTACAAATATAATTGGTTCGTCTTGCATTGCAGGATGAAAAAAGGCAAAGCACCTTCTATCTTTAGGAGCTAAGCGTGATCTTAATTCATCCCACGAATTTATTTCATGTACAGCTTCATAGGCTATAATTTTTTCTAATATGTGAGCTGGCGTTTCCCAATTAATTGGCCTTAAAATAAGAAACCCTCTATTAAACCAATTTTTAAATAAGTAAACCAAGTCATAATCTACAGCTTTAAGTTGAGGATTTTTATTTAAAATAATTAAAAGTCTCTTTCTAAGATTAACTAATCTTATGGTTCCTCTGGATATTCCGTTACATCTTCTAAAAATTTCACGTCGTTTAGGTTCAGAAACTTTCATTAATTGTATCAAATTTTCAGAATTCTTTTCTAGTTTATACTTTTCAGTAGCGCGGAATAGTTCTTCAGAAGTGATTTCAAAATTATCTCTGATTAACTTAAAAAATTTGATTAATTCTTTTTCATTTAATTGTTCGCAATGTTGCATTAGTAACTCAGCATAACCAAGGGCAGAAACCTCGCCCTTTGCAGACGCTACATTATCAATAAACTCTTTAGTAGTAATGGATTTTTTTGTGTCTGAAAAAAAAATAAATGACTTGCTCTTAATAGGTTTATCAAAAAGAGTATTTATTAACTCTTGAAAAAACTTAATTTTGTTCATATTTCTTTGCCCATGGTTTTTTTGAGTCTAATTTCTACTTATTAAAAATTCAGAAGCCCTTGCTGCTCCCCCCTTTTGATAAGGAACACCAGCTAAAGATAAGCCCATTTCTATACCAGTTAATGTCCCCATTAACATTAAGTCATTAAAGTCTCCTAAATGACCGATTCTAAAAACTTTTCCAGCAAGTTTAGACAACCCGTTACCAAGAGACATATTAAAGTTTTCCAATATAATTTTTCTTAATTCATCAGCATTATGACCGTCTGGCAATTTTACAGCAGTCAGGACATTGGAGTAATCTTTTTCTTCTTGGCAAAGAACTTCTAATCCCCATGCTTGCACTGCTGCCCTAGTCGCTTTTGCATGCCTATCATGACGTTTAAAAACATTCTCTAAACCCTCTTCGTGAAGCATATTTATTGCTTCTTTTAAGCCATACAATAGATTTGTAGCCGGAGTATAGGGAAAAGAGCCTGATTTATTAGCCTCTATTTGTTCTTGCCAATCCCAATAGGACCTATGCATCCCTGATTTTTTTGAAGTAATAACAGCTTTTTCAGATATTGCATTAAATGATAACCCTGGAGGTAGCATTAGGCCTTTTTGGGATCCTGAAATCGTAACATCAACTCCCCAATCGTCATGTTTATATTCCATAGAAGCTAACCCTGAAATAGTATCAACCATTAACAAAGATTCATGATTAGCTAAATTCATTACATCTCTTACTTCTTTTATTCTAGAGATGCTCCCTGTAGATGTTTCATTGTGAACTACACATACAGCCTTGATTTTTCCTTCTGTATCTTTTTTTAATCTATCTAACAATTTTTCTGGTTCAACTCCCCTTCTCCAGTCAGTTTCTAAAAACTCTGTAATAACACCAAGTTTATCAGCCATTTTCTTCCATAAAGTTGCAAAATGACCAGTTTCTACCATAAGGACTAAATCTCCCGCCTTAATTGTGTTTACTAGGGCGGCTTCCCATGCACCTGTTCCAGAAGCTGGAAAAATTATTACATCTGATTTTGTTTTGAATATTGTTTTCATTCCATTAAGACAATCATTCGCTAAATAAGGAAAATCTGGGCCACGATGATCTATAGTAGGATAATCCATAGCACGTAAAATTCTATCGGGTACATTTGAAGGTCCAGGCAATTGTAAAAAATGTTTCCCTGGCATATATTTTTTATTCATACTTAAAAATTTCCTTATTTACTTGATATCTGTCATTGAAAATAAACTATTTATAAATTACTTTACGTATACACTTTAAATAACAAATTTTCCATATTGAATTTAAATTCAAACATAGAGGTTTTTTTATGCCAGACGGTAGTTCAAACCAATTACTAAAAAAATTGAAAAATAACACAACAGCTGAAGTTCATTACGATAATTTTACCAGAGGTAGATACGCTACAGACGCATCAATTTATCAAATCATGCCTTATGGTGTTTTAATACCAAAAACTAAGTCTGATCTAATAGAAACTATAAATTATGCTCGAGAAGCCAAAATCCCACTTTTAGCTAGAGGAGGAGGTACTTCTCAATGTGGTCAAACAGTTAATGAAGCAATAGTCATAGATAATTCAAAGTTTTTAAATAAAATATTAGATTTTAATAAAGATAAAATGACATGCATAGTGGAGCCCGGAATAGTGCTTGATGAGCTAAACCGATTTTTAAAGCCTTTTGGAGTATGGTTTCCAGTAGACGTTTCAACTTCAAGTAGGGCTACAATTGGAGGTATGGCTGGAAATAACAGTTGTGGTGGTAGATCAATTAGATATGGAATGATGAGAGATAATGTCCTTGATATAGAAGCAATATTATTTGATGGTTCAACATATAATTTTGGGAAAATAGAAAACAATCATATTAATTCAAGTAGTGGTGGAGCTACTAAAATTATTGTAGATCTTCTAAAATTAGCTAAAGATAATCAAAACGAAATTCTTTCTAAATTTCCTAAAGTTCTTAGAAGAGTGGGTGGTTATAATATTGATGCACTAATCCCAGATGCAATGGCAAGTAGACCCAATGGCAAAATAGGAGATGGTATTAATTTGTCACACTTACTAGTTGGTTCTGAAGGCACTTTAGCCTATTCATCTTCAATTACTCTTAAGTTATCACCGCTTCCATCTAAAAAAATTATGGGTATTTGTCATTTTCCTTCATTTTATGAAGCTATGGATGCAGCTCAGCATATAGTTCCATTAGACCCAGTAGCAGTAGAATTGGTTGATGATACTATGTTAAGTCTTGCAAGAAAAATTGATATGTTTAAGCCGACAGTTGAAGCAGTCGTAAAAGGGAATCCAAAATCTTTACTTATAGTTGAATTTGCAGAAGAAGATATGAATGAAAACTTTCACAGGTTAAAAAAACTTCATCAATTAATTGGAGATCTTGGATACTCTTGGAAAGATAATAAAAAAAATGGAGGAGTTGTAGATGTGATAGAAGATAGCCTCCAATCAAAAGTAAGTGAAATGAGGAAATCAGGTCTAAACATAATGATGTCTATGAAACAAGAAGCAAAGCCAGTTTCTTTTATCGAGGATTGTGCTGTTGAATTGAAAGACTTGGCAGAATATACTGACGGATTAAATAAAATTTTTAATAAACATAATACTAAGGGTACTTGGTACGCTCATGCATCTGTTGGATGTCTTCATGTACGACCTGTTCTAAATATGAAACTAAATGAAGATGTTTCAAAAATGAGAGATATTGCTAATGAAACGAGTGCTCTAGTTAAAAAATTCAACGGATCTTATTCCGGTGAGCATGGTGACGGAATAGTTAGATCCGAATTCAATGAAGTGATGTTTGGCAAAAAAATGATTGATTTTTTTAAAACTGTCAAAAAATCATTTGATCCTTATAATATTTTTAATCCAGGAAAAATTATTAACTCGCCTAAAATGGATACAAGAGAACTTTTTAGGTATGCACCTTCATATAACGCTGAGAATATCAACACACTTTTAGACTGGTCTGATTGGCCCGGTAAAGCTGGTGGGTTTCAGGGTGCAATTGAAATGTGCAATAATAACGGATCATGTAGAAAATTAGATGGCGGTGTAATGTGTCCATCTTTTAGAGTTACTAAAGATGAAAAAGATTCCACTAGAGGAAGAGCTAATTCTCTTAGGTTAGCTCTTTCAGGACAACTTGGGAAAGATGCTTTAATTAGCGATGATATGACTGATACAATGAAGCTATGTGTTTCATGTAAAGCCTGTAAAAGAGAATGTCCCACAGGTGTAGACATGTCAAAAATGAAAATTGAACTGTCTTATTTAAAAGCTAAAAAATATGGCTTAGATATTAATAGCAAACTTGTTGCATTCTTACCTCAATATGCACCATTTGCTTCAAAGTTTTCTAAAATTATGAATCTTAGAGATAAAATTCCAGGCTTAGCAAAAATAAGTGAAATATTTTTTGGCTTTACTGCTAAAAGACCTCTTCCAGAATGGAGAAGTGATTACTTTAAAGATAATGAATTATTAGACACAATCGACAAAAATAGAAATAAGAAACCAGTTATTTTATTTGTTGATACATTCAATCGATACTACGAACCCGAGAATATAAGATCTGCAATAAAAGTATTAAAAGCCGCCGGCTTTTCGCCTTTTATTCCAAAGTCAAAAAACACTAAAAATTCATTATGCTGTGGAAGAACATATCTAAGTAATGGCTTAATTAAAAACGCAAAAATTGAGGCAAATAATGTTTTTGATACTTTCTTACCTTTCCTATTACAGGGTGTTAAAGTAGTTGGATTAGAACCCTCATGTATCTTATCGTTTAGAGACGAATTACCAGCTTTATTGAAAGGTAAGAACACTGACCTACTAAAAAATAACTCTTTTACATTCGAAGAATTATTGGCTACGCAAAATAAAAAAATTAAGTTTAAAAAATTAAATGAAAAAATTTTACTGCACGGACATTGCCATCAAAAGGCATTTGACGTAGTAAAACCAATTGAGCAGATCTTAAGTAAAATTGAGGGTTTAGAAGTTGAAACAATTGAAACAAGTTGTTGTGGAATGGCTGGTGCATTTGGATATGGAAAGGATACATATGATATATCAATGAAGATGGCTGAAGAAAGATTATTCCCCGCAATTAAAAAAAATTCAAAAGATATTAAAATCATTGCTGATGGAACATCGTGTAGATGTCAAATAAAAGACGGTATGAATAGGAAAGCCATGCATGTTGCTAAATTTCTAGATGATAATATAATTTACTAAAATTCAATTTAGATTTAATATAAATCCAATATGAGGTAAGAATGCCAAATAAAATTAAAAAACCAACTGCTTTTCATTGGGGAAGCTATTATGCCGAGACCGAGAACGAAAAACTTGTTGGCATAAAGCCATATGAAAAAGATAGAGATCCATCTTCCATTGCAAATGGTATTTTAGACAGTATAGACGATGAATTAAGAATTAAAGTTCCGCATATTCGTAAAGGTTACCTTAAAGAAATTCGAAAAGAATTAGCTAATAGCAAAACGTCTATTACAGGCAAACGATCAAGAGAAAAGCGTGGATCTGATAACTTTGTTCCTGTCTCATGGGAAGAAGCTATTGACATAGTGTCATTTGAAATGAACAGAATTAAAAAGAAATACAAAAATAAATCTTTTTATGCAGGTTCCTATGGTTGGGCTTCGGCTGGTAGATTTCACCATGCACAAAGTCAACTTCATAGATTTTTTAACTCTTACGGTGGATACACCAAATCGGTTAACACTTATTCTTATGCTGCAAGCGAAACAATTATGCCTCATGTCATCGGTTTATCGTACAGAAAGTTTCTGGATACACACACTGACTGGAATAACATTAAAGATAATTCTGAGCTAATGGTTATGTTTGGCGGATTACCTTTAAAAAACTCACAAGTAACATCAGGTGGTGTGGGTAAACACACAACTAAAGAATTTATTAAAAGTTGTGAAAAAAAAGGAATTAAATTTATTAATATTAGCCCAATGGAAATGGAAGCTGATATTATTAGTAAAGCAGATTGGATTAAAATCAGACCTGGTACAGACACAGCCTTTATGCTTGGTGTAGCTTTTATACTCGAAACTGAAAGTTTGGTAGATAAAGATTTTCTAAATAAATATTGTACTGGTTACAAAATTTTTTGTAACTACTTAAAAGGAACAACAGACGGGAAAGCAAAAACGCCCTTTTGGGCCTCCAAAATTACAGGAATACCAAGTAATACTATATATGATTTAGCAAAACAGATGTCTAAAAAAAGAACCATGATAACAGGAGCATGGGCCTTACAAAGACAACAATATGGAGAGCAATCTCATTGGATGATTACTGTTTTAGCTTGCATGTTAGGACAAATAGGTCTTCCTGGCGGAGGATTTGGACTAGGCTATAGTGCCGAAAATGGTATAGGTAATCCTGTAAATTATCATAAATGGCCAGCCTTAGAACAATTTCAAAATCCAGTAAGTGATTTTATACCAGTTGCAAGAGTGTCCGATATGCTTCTAGAGCCAGGAAAAGGTTTTACATATAATGGCACAGAACTAAAATATCCTGACATTAAGCTAGTATATTGGGCTGGTGGAAATCCTTTTCATCATCAGATGAATTTAAAAAAACTTGTGAAGGCCTTTAAACAACCAGATAGTATTATAGTTAATGAGATTTGGTGGAATAGCTTGGCAAGACATGCAGATATAGTTTTGCCTGCAACTACCTCTTTAGAGAGAAATGATATTGGTATAAGACATTGGGACCAAACAATATCTCCAATGCATAAAGTCATTGAGCCAATAGGTGAATCTAAATCTGATTATGAAATCTTTTCTGCTATCTCAGCAAAACTAAATATTAATGAAAAATTTACTGAAAACCGTAATGAAGACCAATGGCTAAGACATTTATGGGAAGAAGCAAGAGACAGTGCTAGCCAAGCTGATTTCAATCTACAAGAATTTGATAAATTTTGGAAAAATGGATTTCAAGAAGTTTTATCTCCCACGAAACAAACTATTCTTCTAGAAGAGTTCAGAAAAGATCCCATAAATAACCCTATACCAACACCATCAGGTAAAATTGAAATATTTTCTAAGACTGTTGCTGATTTTAATTATGATGACTGCCCTGGGCATCCTACTTGGTTAGAACAAGATGAATGGTTAGGATCAGCTCTTACCAAACAATTTCCTCTTCAACTTATTTCTGGTCAACCACATAACAGACTACACAGCCAACTTGATAACGGATCAGAAAGTCAAAAATTTAAAATTAATGGAAGAGAACCCATAAAAATTAATATAAAAGACGCTAATTTTCGAAATTTGAATAATGGTGACATAGTTGAAATTTTTAATAAAAGAGGTAAATGTCTTGCCGGTGTTATTATAAGTAATGAAGTAATGCCAGGTATAGTTTTTTTGCCTGTGGGTGCATGGTATGATCCACTAGATGACGGAAGTTTTTGTGTTCATGGAAATCCAAATGTCTTAACTGAAGATATTGGAACTTCTTCACTTGCTCAAGGCCCTTCAGCTCATTCAACATTAGTTGAAATTAAAAAATTCACTAAAGAATTACCTCCCATTACTATATTTGATAAACCAAATATAATTAATAAATAGAGTTATTCATCTTGAGTATTGAAATATGTATTATAAATCCATACGCAACAGATAAATCGAATGCCAAGCTTAAAAAATGTGTTTCTGAAGTAATTGACAAAAATTCAACAGTTTACCTGAATCAAAATTCTATTTTTGAGGATTATTATAGCTATTACCTAGAAACAGCTAATGTTTCAAAAATTGTTAAAGAGATAGAGAGTAACAATTCTTCAGATGCCTTCATCATAGCTTGCTACGAAGACATTGGAATAGATGTTATTAGAAAAATTACTTCTAGGCCTGTCATAGGGATAGGTGAGGCAGCATTTTACACTGCTAACATTATTGCAAATAAGTTTTCAATTATCACAAACTTATCTACATCTCATGAAGCACTTAAAAATAATTTGATAAAATATGATCTTGATAATAAATGCGTCTCTTTGAAATCAATTGAAGTACCAATATTGGATATGGAAACGATGTCAAAATTGAATATAAAAAAATTAGAGAGTGAAATTAATAGAACTATAGTTGAGGATAACCCAGAAGCAATAATAATAACTAGCCCAGGAATTCTTAATTTAACAAAAATTTTTAGTGATAGATTTAATATTCCAATAGTTGAAGGTGTTACTGCAGCGGCAACACTTTTAGAAGCTCTCTCAAAACAAGACTTAAAAATAAAAAAAATTACTAATCCACCTAATAAAAATTATGGAATTCCAATTTAGAATTATTTAATTGTTGGAAAAAGTTTAGTATTCAATAATTTAGATCATAAATCCTTAACTTGGCTATTTTATGAATTTCGTTTATTGCAGTTTCAAACTCTTCTTGTTTTGTACTATTAACTCTTATTTTCATTTCACTTATAATGTTATTTTTTGACAAGCCTTTTACAGCAATGATAAACGGAAACTCAAATTGAGCTCTATATTGTTGATTGAGATGAGTTAAAATTTTGAATTCTTCTTCATTACACCGATCTAATCCAGCAGATTTTTGTTCGTCCTTCGAAAATTTAGTTAATTCATCTGTTTTTTGTAGCTTGTTTCCTAATTCAGGATGAGACCTAATTAAATTCAATTTTTCTGTTTTACTTGCATTATTAACAACAACTTTCATTTTTTCATACAAATATTCTTTATCTATAGTCTTATTGATTTTACCAGAAAAAAGCCTTAGAGGAACCCACGGTGAATGTTCATAAATACTTTCAAGTAAATCTATAAGTTCATCTTGATTTATTGTTTTGGAATTGAATGTAAAAGTTTTATTGGACATTGCATCACCTAATATTATTATGTTTATATTTACTTAAACATACTTCATATAACTTTTGATAGAGAAATTTATGGCTGGATTAACTACACACGTTCTTGACACTAGTAAAGGCAAACCTGCTTCAAAAGTTAAAATTCAATTATTCAAAATAAACAAATTAGAAAAGTTTTTAATTGGAAAATTTGTAACTAATGAAGACGGTAGAGTTGAAGGACCATTAATATCAGCAGAAAATTTAGAAGAAATAAACTATGAGCTATTATTTTTTGCAGGTGATTATTTAAAAAAAGAATATATAAATTTAGATAAAAATTTATTTTTAAATCAAATTCCTATTAGGTTTAATGTAATTAATAAACTTGAGCATTATCACGTCCCATTACTTTTATCACCTTTTGGTTACAGTACTTATAGGGGAAGTTAAAATATGATGTTTCTTATGCATGAATGGCTAGAGCTTGTCTTGAGATGGTTTCATGTTATTGCTGCAATTGCTTGGATTGGATCTAGCTTTTACTTCATAGCTCTAGATCTCAGTTTAAAACAGAATCAAAGTTTACCTCCAAAATCATATGGTGAAGCTTGGCAAGTGCATGGCGGTGGTTTTTATCACCTAGTTAAATATTTAGTCGCCCCTTCTAAACTTCCTTCTGAATTAACGTGGTTTAAATGGGAGGCCTACGCTACATGGGTTTCAGGCTTCGCTTTATTAGCACTTATTTACTATGCGGGAGCAGAATTGTATTTGATTGATATGATTAAATACGATTTTGAAAAATATGAAGCTATATTAATTTCTATTTTTGGAATTATTTTTGGTTGGTTGGTATATGATATTATGTGCAGGATTTCATTAAAAACAAATGTTTATACCTTAATTCTATCTATTTTTATTTTAATTACAGTGATGTCATGGGCCTACTCAGAGCTATTTAGTTATAGAGGTGCTTTCATGCAAATTGGAACAGTATTGGGCACAATAATGGTCGCTAATGTTTTAATGGTTATTATTCCAGGACAAAAAAAAGTAGTCGCCAGCCTTATTAAAAATGAAACTCCTGACGCAAAATACGGCATGATCGCTAAGCAACGTTCTCTTCATAATAATTACTTAACGCTACCAGTAATTTTTATTATGGTTTCAAATCATTATCCAATAATTTATGCAACAACATATTCTTGGATGGTTATTCCTATTATATTAATCATCGGTGCATTAATAAGACATTTTTTTAACATAAAACATACTGGGCTAAAGCCGCCATATTGGATAATTTTTCCAGTAATAATTTTATTGTTTTTATCAATATTTATTTCTGATTATGGTAAACCACAACTTACTAAATTAAATCAAAATGTTCATTTAATTAAAGATATACCTAAACCTATTTTAAGTAGTGCTCAGGAAATCATAGTTTCAAAATGTTCAATGTGTCATGCCAAAGAACCATTATGGGACAATATGCATAACCCTCCAAAGCAACTAATACTGGAGACTGCTGAAGACATAATAGTTAATATTGAAAATATATATTCTCAATCAGTTGCTTCATTTGCAATGCCACCAGGCAATGTGTCATTTTTAGAAAATCATGAAAGAGCTGAGATTGAAAAGCTTTACTTAACAATACTGAATTTAACAAAAAATAAATAATAACGGAAAATAGATATGGAAAATCTAGATATTATTCTAACTAACGGTAGAGTGGTTACTGAAAAGGGTACGGAAAATTGTGACATTGGTATCTCTGATGGAAAAATTTGTGCATTAGGTCAATTAAATAAAAATGCCAAAGTTATAGAAGATGCTTCGGATTTAATTATTCTTCCGGGTGGAATAGATGCACATGTACATATCGATCAACCTTCAGGACCTGATGTCGAAATGGCTGATAACTTTCAAAGCGCCACAATGTCTGCAGCAGCTGGTGGATCAACAACAGTATTACCATTTGCTATGCAGGAAAAAGGTCAGTCCTTAAGAGAATGTGTAGAAAATTATCATGCAAAAGCTAAGGATAATTTATTTGTGGATACTTCTTTTCATTTGATAATTAGTGATCCATCACCGCAAGTTTTGGGACAAGAGCTTCCTGCATTAGCTAGAGATGGATATACTTCTTTCAAAGTTTTCATGACATACGATGACCTTGTATTAAATGATGAAGAACTATTAAAAGTTTTTGAAGTTGCAAAAAAAGAAAAAACATTGGTTATGGTTCATGCAGAAGGTTATGATGCTATAAGATATTTAACTAAAAAATTAGAAGATGAGGGTAAATTAGCTCCTTACTATCATGGATTATCAAGACCTCAGATAGTGGAACGAGAAGCCACTCACAGAGCTATCAGTCATGCACAAATTGTTGATATACCAATAGTAATAGTTCATGTGTCAGGAAATGAAGCTCTCTCTCAAATAAAATGGGCTAAAGAAAATGGTATTAAGGTTTTTTCAGAAACATGTCCTCAATATATCTGCCTAACTGAAGATGATATGAAAGGACTTAATATGGACTTTGAGGGCGCTAAATATGTATGCTCTCCACCTCCAAGAGATAAAGAAAGTCAAGAAGCAATATGGGAAGGAATAATTGATGGAACTTTTGATATTTTTTCTTCAGATCACTGCCCTTTTAAATTTAAAGATAAAAAAGGAAAAGATCGGCCAGGAGCACGAACTTCTTTTAAATGGGTTCCTAATGGAATACCTGGTGTAGAAACTAGGCTTCCAATCTTATTCTCTGAAGGCGTTAGTAAAAATAGAATTTCAATTGAAAGATTTGTTGAGTTAACTTCTACAAACCCTGCAAAGATGTATGGATTATATCCACAAAAAGGTTCTATTAAAATAGGTGGTGATGCAGATTTAACTGTTTGGGATCCAAACAAGGTAAAAAAAATTAAACAAGCTGACCTTCATCACGGATCAGACTATACTCCATACGAAAATTTAGAAATTAAAGGTTGGCCAATTCAAACCTGGTTAAGGGGTCAAAAAATATACGAACAAAATAAATTTATTACACAAAAGAACCTTGGTAAATATGTTTCAAGAGATTTTTGTTTACTCTAAATAATTCAGGATTATTAATTATGACTATAGATAGTGCAATTAAGGGTTTAGTTAATCTTGCTTCTCCTAAAATGGGAACAAAAATATTAGCCTTTTCTGACGACTTTTTTGGTGAAGTTACAAGAATGTTAAATGATAAAGACCCAATATTTATCGAAGATAAATATGATAATCATGGAAAGTGGATGGATGGATGGGAAAGTAAAAGACGCCGTGATGGAGGAAATGACTGGGCAATTATAAAACTTGGTTCAGCTGGTATAATATCTAAGATAGAAATAGATACGAGTTATTTTACTGGAAACTTTCCTCCTTTTTTTTCTTTAGAAGGAATATATAGCGAGACTGAACCAGATAAAGATTCTAATTGGACGACTTTAATAGATAAAACTAGCTTAATTGGCGATTGTAAGAATAATTTTGAATTAAATTTAAAAGAAACACTTAATTTTATAAGATTACAAATATTTCCCGACGGCGGTGTTGCTAGAATTAGGTTATTTGGAGAAGTTAAATATAACTGGAAGCAATTCAATAGTGATGAAATAATAGAATTATCTTCCTTAAAACTAGGCGGATCTATTCTAGCTTATAATAATGCTCATTATGGTGACGTTTCTGCACTTCTTTCAGATGGAAGAGGAAAGACAATGGGTGATGGCTGGGAAACAAGAAGAAGACGTGAACCGGGTAATGATTGGATCATTATCAAATTAGCTCAAAAAGGTAATATTGAAAAAATTGAAATTGATACGGCCCATTTTAAAGGCAATTATCCTGATCGAGCATCAATTCAAGCGACATCTATTGATAAAAATATAACAACGAAAGACCTTATTCAAAACTCAGAGAATTGGAATATCATATTGAATGAAACAAAGTTAAGTGCAGACAATATCCATAAATATAAAATTAATTCAAATTCAAAAAATGAAGCCACACATATTAGATTGAATATTTACCCAGATGGAGGAGTTTCCAGACTAAGAATATTTGGGACAAAGTTAGATGATTAACAAGATTAAAATTGAAAATATAAACTTAGATAATTTTTCTGAATTTGGACATTTAATATCTAAAGAATCAGCTTTTAAAAAAATTTCTATAAATCAAGGTACTACAGTCAGACATCACAATATTTCAGATTTAGAATTAAACAATGAAGATGGAATTTCTGCAATTTCAATTTTTTCAGGATCTCCAAGAAATATACCTGTTGAAATAAAAATAATGGAAAAACACCCTATTGCTTCTCAAAGCTTTTTACCTATTCAAAATATAGATTGGTTAATAGTTGTATCTAAGGAAAAAAACGATATGCCAGATTTAGATACTATGAGATGTTTTCACATAAAAGGTGACGTTGGTATAACTTATAAAAAGAATATTTGGCATCACCCTTTATTAGTTAGAAAAAATCAAGATTTTTGGATTGTTGATAGGATTAAAAAAAATGAAAATCCTTCAATTAATTTAAAGGAATATCATTTCAAAGAAAATCAAATAAGACATTTAATTTTTTAATACTTATAAATCTAGCAATCTTTTTGATGCCGACTTATGTTCATCAAGTGAAATACCTATATCAAAATTACACATATTACCTGTCTCAGAAATGATTTTTCCATTACATATCGTATACGCTGTATGCATAGGTGAACAAAACACTAAACCAGCTAATGGATCACTCCAAGTTCCAGACAATGAAATTTGATTAAGATCGTAAATAGCAAAATCTGCAGCCTTACCGACCGCAATTTGTCCTATGTCATTTCTATTAAGAACCTTGGCTCCACCTCTTGTAGCAGTATATAGTGCTTCTCGAGCAGAAAATTTATCTGCTCCAAGATTAACTCTTTGTAAGAGCATAGCTTGACGAGCTTCATTTAAAAGATGGCCACTATCATTAGAACTTGATCCATCAACACCTAATCCAACATTAACACCTGAATCAATCCAGTTTCGTAAAGGAGCAATACCACTTGCTAAACGCATATTCGAACAAGGACAATGAGCTATTCCTGTACCTGTGTTTGCAAACAAACTTATTTCACTTTGATCTAATTGAACACAATGAGCATGCCAAACGTCATTTCCAAGCCATCCCAATTCTTCAATATATTGCCCTGGTCGCATACCAAAATTTTCCTGGGTGTAAATTATATCTTCTTTATTTTCTGCTAAGTGGGTATGCATTCCCACAGAAAAATCTCTAGCTAAAATTGCTGTCTCTCTCATCAAATTTTGACTCACACTAAATGGTGAACATGGAGCTAAAGCTATTTTTAACATTGATAAGTCAGAATCATCATGAAACGTTTCAATAACTCTTTGACAATCCTTTAATATAAAGTTTTCTTCTTCTACAAGAGTGTCAGGTGGCAACCCTCCTTTACTAACCCCAATACTCATTGAACCTCTAGTTGCATGAAACCTACAACCTACATTTTTAGCGGCTTCAATTTGGTCTTCAAGTTTAGAACCATTAGGAAAAAGATACAGATGATCACTTGAAGTGGTACACCCACTCATTACCATTTCTGATAAGCCTATTAAAGATGAAATATAAATATCAGAAGGAATTATTTTATTCCAAATTGGATATAAACTTGTTAACCAACCAAACAATGATTCATTTTGAGCGTTTGTATAGCAACGAGTTAAATTTTGAAATAAATGATGATGTGTATTAATGAGACCTGGTATTACAACCATTTCTGAGGCATTTATGGTATACTTACTATCATAATTTTCGTTGTTACATTCACCAATTTCGATAATTTTTCCATTTTCACAGTAAATAGATTGGTTAACAATTTCATTTTGATTGTCATCCATAGTTGCTATAATTTTAGCATTTTTTATTAAGATATTAGACATGATATGATAAAAAAATTACACCGCTTATAGTTTAGCGGTGTAACATAACAGTATTTATAAAAATTTTAAAATTATTATTTATCTTCCTCTGGTAAAATAATATTTAATAAAACAGCTAAAAAAGCAGCTGGTAATAAGCCAGATGTCATAAGCATTTGAAGATCTCCTCCTAATCCTTGAACAGAAGCAGGAACTTTTTGTAATCCAAAACCTATAGATAAAGAAATAGCAAATATCATCATATTCCTTCTATTCCAATTTACACTACTAAGCATATTTATACCTGCAGATGCAACCATACCAAACATGACAATAACTCCCCCTCCTAACACGGCTATTGGCATAGAAGAAACTAGTGAGCCTATTTTAGGAACGAGACCACAAAGTATTAGAAAAATGGCTGCTATAGTAACAACAGATCTGCTCATTACACCAGTCATAGAAATTAAACCAACATTTTGGCTAAAACTAGTATTTGGTAAACCTCCAAAAATTCCAGCAACTGCAGTACCTATTCCATCAGCGTAGGTACCACCTTGAAGTTCTTTGTCTGTAGCTTCTCGATTGGCTCCACCTTTGGCTATACCTGAGATATCTCCAACGGTCTCAATTGCACTTACAATAGACATAAGGCACATGGCTATAATTACAGTCAAGTTAATATCAAAACCATACTTAAATGGTTCTGGCAAGGCAAACCATGCAGCTTTACTAACACCAGAGAAGTTTACGTCTCCCATTAAAATAGCGATGATATAAGCTACAATCATTCCTAAAAGTACTGATGAGCTTGAAATAATACCTTTTGTCCAAAATTTTAATCCAAAAGATACTAATATAACAATTATTGCTAGACTCCAATTGCCTAGACCTCCCCAGGTCGGTTTCGACATATTAAAATCGCCTGCCCCACCAGCAGCATATTGAATACCAACTGGGATTAGATAAATACCAATTGCCAAAATAATTATTCCAGATACGAGCGGAGGAAACCAATGTCTTATTTTGCCAATGAACAACCCCATAAAAGCGTGAAACAAACCTCCAATGACTATTCCACCAAACAGGGTTCCCATACCCATTTTAGCGGCTCCAATCATAACTGGTACAAAGGCAAAACTAGTACCTTGCATAACTGGAAGTCTAGCCCCTACTGGACCAAAACCTATTGTTTGCATTAAAGTTGCTATACCAGCAAATAGCATCGACATCTGTATTAAAAAGACAGTATCGGCACTTCCAAATGCAAATCCTGCAACACCAGCAATTATAATTGATGGAGTTACATTACTTACAAACATTGCTAAAACATGTTGTAAACCGAGTATTATTCCAACTTGTAAAGGTGGAACATAATCAGGATTTTTAAGATCTTCTTTAGAAACATTTTCTAAGGTACTCATATTTACCTCCCCTATATGTTGTTAAACTATAAAATCAAATCACAATATATAGATGAACACAAACTAAAGTTACTTAACTTGTTAAGCTCTAATAACTTTTAAAATTTCTGAAGGAGTAGCTGGTGAGTTTAACAATTCTGGTCTTGATAATGGATTAGCTGCTTTAATAGCGTCCTTCAGAGCTAATAAATGTGAAATAGCTAATAATATTGGTGGCTCTCCAACAGCCTTAGATCTAAAAATAGTTTTTTCATCATTATCTGCATTTTCAAGTAATTTGACTTTAAACTTTGGTGGGGCGTCTCTACTACCAGGTAACTTATAAGTTGAAGGCCCTGTAGTTAGTAACTTTCCATCTTGAGAGAAATGAAGCTCTTCACATGTCAACCAACCAAGACCTTGAATAAAACCACCTTCAATTTGACCAATATCAATATTTTCATTAAGTGAATTACCACAATCTTGAATAATATCTGCCTGAAGTATTCTACTTTCTCCTGTATTAATATCTATTAAAGCTTCTGATACAGCAGCTCCCCACGTAAAGTAAAAATAAGGATGACCTTTTAACTTACCTTGATCCCAATGTATTTTTGGAGTTTTATAAAAACCTGTTGAGGAAAGTGAAATTCTATTTTCCCAACAAGAAAATGTTAATTCTGAAAATGACAAACTTTTATTACCCGCTAATATTCTACCATTTTCAAAAATTATCTCTGACTTATGCTTCTGAAATAATTGAGAGGCATGATTTATCATTCTATTTTTTATTTTAGATGCAGCATCCCAAGCAGCCATTCCGTTTAAATCCGAACCAGATGAGGCCGCCGTTGCAGATGTATTAGGAACCTCAGCTGTATTAGTAGAGGTGATATGTATTTGATCAAGTGGAATTTTAAAACATTCTGCAACAACTTGAGCTACCTTAACGAATAACCCCTGCCCCATTTCTGTTCCACCATGATTTAATCGAACCGATCCATCAGAGTATATATGAACTAACGCTCCTGCCTGATTAAAAGAAGGCTTATTAAATGATATGCCAAACTTTGCAGGCATAAGAGCAAGTCCTTTTCTAAAAGGTAATTTGTTTCTTGTTTGATCTAAATTAAATTTTTTTATTGTTTGCAATCTTTTATGATAATCACTGAATTCATAAATTTCTTTAATAACTCTATCAATTCTTGGTTTTGTGACAACTTGCCCATAAGGTGTGGTAAGACCATTTGACTTGGAATAATAATTAACGTGCCTGATTTCATCTAACGGTTTTTTTAAAAACTGGGCCACACTATAAATAATATTTTCAATAGCAAGCATACCTTGAGGTCCACCAAATCCTCTAAAGGCTGTATTGGAAACTGTGTTTGTTTTACAAATATACCCAATAGCCTTAATGGATTTTATAAAATAACAATTATCTAAATGGGTTAAAGCTCTTGTCATAACTGGGCCTGAAAGATCCAAAACATTTCCACCATTACTTAATAGCTTTAAATCAAGAGCATTTATCTTTCCTTTACTTGAGAAACCAACTGTAAAATATATCTTAAAGTTGTGTCTTTTTCCTGATGCAGTCATATCATCATGCCGATTAAGACGGATTTTTACAGGTTGTTGAGTAACAAATGCACACAAAGCAGACATTGCTGCAAATATTGTTGCCTGACTTTCTTTACCCCCAAAACCTCCTCCTAACCTTCGAACTTTACTATCGATTTTAGCTGACGGAACTTTTAAAACCTTTCCAACTCCATGCTGTACCTCAGTTGGATGTTGCGTACTTGACCAAACCGTGTATTCATTATTTTCACCTGGAAAAGTTAGTGCAACATGTGTTTCTAAATAAAAATGGTCCTGACCACCAATTTCAAAACTATCCGATACTTTAAACTTAGAACGATCCATTTCATTTTCAACTGAACCCTTTTCTAAAATAATGGGATCATCCAAAAATGATTTTTTAGAGTACGCCTCGTCAAGTGTAAGAATTGGATCATCTATAAACTCTATTTCAACTTCAACTAGATTTGCAGCGTATATTGCTTCTTGATGCGTATTTGCTAGAATTATTGCAACTGGTTGACCGTAATATGTAATTATATCTTCAGCAAGAATAGGTTCTCCATTTTTAATGGGACCAATCTCGTTTTCACCAGGAATATCTTTTGCCATTATAATTTTTGTATAAAATGGTAAATTACTTAACTTACTATAATTTATTTTTTTAATTTTTCCGAAAGCACACTTAGAAAGAACAAGTCCTCCATGTAACAAGTTTTCTTGATCTGGAATATCATCAATATAAATTGCCTGACCAGTGGTGTGCCTGATAGAGGAGTCATGAAAAGCAACTTTATTCATCATTATATTCCATTATTGACAAAGTATTTACATCATCAACTAAGCATTTTTGTAGTCTTTTGAATAGTCCTCTAAAGGCTTCAATTCTATAATCTGCAGTTCCTCTTATATCTGAAATAGGCTTAATATGACTTTTAATGTCATTAATGGCTAATGAAATTGATTTATCTAATTCTTGTCCTATCATATCTTTACAAAGACCCTCAAGCGTCTTTGGGATTTCAGCAATACCTCCTGCCGCAAGATGAATGTCATCAATAATTTGATCTTTAATTTTAATATAAACCGTAAGAGAAATTGTAGAAATGTCTTGGTCATATCTTTTTGATAACTTCCAGCAAAAAAGATTGTAATCTTTTTTTGGCAAAGGTATTTCAATTGAACTTATAATCTCATCTTTATTTAGGATATTTTTTCTATAGCCAGTGTAAAAATCTCTTAAATAAACTTTTTTTGTACCTTCACGACTAAAAATATTTAATTTTGAATTCAAAGCCAAAAGTACAGGAGCTATGTCTCCAATTGGACTAGATGTACATAAATTACCACCAATAGTACCTTGATTTCGTATTTGTGGTGACCCAAATCTTTGCAAAAGTTCTATTAACTCTGGTATCTTATCCTTAATAATTTCTAAAAAATCTTCTATACTTACAGCACTGCCTAAAAGAAGGTTATTACCCTGAATTTCTATCTCTTTTAATTCTTTTATATTACTTAAGTTAATGATCGTATTTTTAACTTCATTTATAATAGGTCTTTGTAAGTTTAAGTCTGTTCCGCCAGCTAAGAACCTAAAGTTTTTTTTATTAGTTAGTTGTTTTAATTCGCCTAAATTTATGGGGTTACAGTAAGTTACCATACCTAATTGGATATCATTATTTTGTTCTACAAAATGTTTAGGCTTAATTTCTTTATTATTATTAGCAACAGATTTTAATGCTTTTACTATTGGTGAATAACCCGTACACCTGCATAAATTACCTGAAATTGCATCATTAATTGAATTATCATTCACATCTTTTTTAGAATTTAATAATGAGATACCTGAAATTATAAAACCTGGTGTGCAATATCCACATTGTGAAGCATTTTCTTTTATAAAAGCAGTTTGCAGAGGATGAGGTTTTTTTTCATTGCCTACGCCTTCAACAGTAATAATACCTTTTCCGACAACTTGGCCTAATCTAACTAAACAAGAATTAATAGGTTTTACTTCAGAATTAAGACCGTCATGAACTAGAACTGAGCATGCTCCACAATCACCTTCTGCACAACCTTCTTTAGTTCCCTTTAATTTTTGATTTGTTCTAAGCCAATCAAGCAAGGTGATATCGTGATCTATATTAGATAATAATCTCTTCTCATTATTAACATAAACGACATTTAGATCTTCTGAATACAACAAATTTTTACCTAACTCATCAAGATGAATAAAAGATTATTATATCTAATAAATTCAGTAAAGAAAATTAAACTATAGCTTCGTCAAATCTTTCTAAATTTGAAATTTGTAATTTTTCAGCAGTTTGCCTAATATTTTCCCAAATCATGGGGGCAACAGGTAAACCATTAGCTAATCGTTCATTATTTGTAATAATCTCTTTGTCGCCAGGTATTAAAACTTTTCCATTTAAATCTGATGCTGGAGAGGCCCTAACAAAATCAACATATGATTGAACCTCTTTACTAAAGTAATCAATATCAACCATTTTCTCAACCGAGATATAAACTGAGAGCATACCATTTGCGAATAGCCTCACGTCTTTATCATCTATTCCACCAGAAACCCCTGATCCTGTTAGAGCACCACCTAACATTTCCATCATAAAATTAATGCCTGATCCTTTATGCATCCCAAAGGCCGTGATTGCACCAGGTCCTTTTGATGGATCTGGAACTTCTTCATCTCTAACTCGCCCATAAAGCACCTCAGGATCTACACTTAAATTACCAGAGCTATCTATTAATGCACCATCTGGAAGAGGTTTTCCACCTTTTTGAGCAACGAGCACTTTACCTTCAGCAACCGTAGAAGTAGCCATATCTAAAATTATGTGTGGTTTTCCTTTAACTGGAATGCCAATAGACAAAGGAGAAGTACTACCAGTACGACCCGTACCTCCAAAAGGAGCAACAATCAAACTTCCTCTTACATTTACAAAATGAAAGGAAACAAACCCAGCATCTGCTGCTCTTTCTGCCCAATCACCAATTCTACCTAAATGTCCTGAATTTTTCAAACCAACAACTGAAACACCATGTTTTTTTGCTCTATTGACTCCTTCATCAACTGCTACTTCTCCTGCAATCTGACCGAAACCTTGTTTTGCGTCTACACAAGCTAGTGCACCCGCATCTATTACCAACTCTGACTTTCTATTAGCAAATACCTTTTCTTCTCCCATCCACTCAACATATCTGGGCACTCTTACTATTCCATGACTATCATGACCTTTTAAATTAGAACCACAAAGTCTCTCCGCAATTGTTCTAGCTTCATAATCACTGCATGATTTAGCTTGAAATATTTCTGATATAAGCTCTATTGCATCTTTGACTTTAACTCGAATTTCAGAATTTTTATTTTTATAAGACACTTGCACCACCTATATTTTTTTTAAAGATTGGGTTTAAGATATAATTTAATTAATATATTAAGTAAAATAAAAATCCTTGTTCATTAAATTTAAACTAATCAATATCTGTTAGGAAAAAATTTTATAAAAATGGCAAAAATAATTTTTAGAACAATACTAATTGGTATGTTAGGTGGCGCTATTTTTAATATACTGTTATTTCCATTACCATGGGTTTTAGGACCTGCTTTCTTTGTTGCTATTTTTGCTCTGTTTAGGGTTGAAGTGAACATACCTCAAAAACTTAGAAATCCTTTTATAGGTATTATTGGAATTTGGTTAGGTCAGTCATTTTCTTCATCTGTATTTGTAGAATTAAATAATTGGGGTATATCCATAATACTACTCCTTTTATATGTACCTTTTTCGTATTTAATGACTTATTTATTCCTTCATAAAATTAGAAAGTTAGAGAAAGCTGAAGCATTTTTTATTTCTTCTCCTGGTGGTTTATTAGAAATGGTATTAGGTGCCGAAGAATGTGGTGCAAATTCTAAACTAGTAGGATTGGTTCATATGATAAGGATTTTTTTGACTGTATTTACTATACCAACAATAATTTTTGTATTATTTCCTGGTTCTTTTGAAAGAGAATCTGTATGGCCAAATTTTGAAGGTACACTTGTTGATTGTTTAATTATTTTATTGATACTTCCTATCGGGCTTATATTTGGCAAAATATTTAAAATTCCAGGTAGACGTTTATTTGGTCCATTAATTGTAAGCGCGATACTTCATATTACAGACACAATAGACCTTAATGCTCCCATAATTATTTTCATTTTTGCTCAACTGATAACTGGAAGTTTCTTTGGAAGTAATATGAATGGGTTAACTTGGCAAACAGCAAAAAACTATGTAGGCCATGCAATTGGAATCGTTATTTTTCTTAGCATGTGTATGATACCTTTCATATTTTTAATTACATATTTAATAGACGCTAGACCGGAAGCTATAATACTAGCATACTCTCCTGGTGGAATAAATGAAATGGGCTTAGTCGCCGCAACTCTAGGAATAAAACCAGCATTTGTTATTACTCATCATTTATTTAGATTATTTATAGTTGTCTTAATACTTGGGTTGGCTCAAAAATTTATATACCCAAAGTTAAAAATCTTAATACAAAATTCAAAATGAAATTTCATTATTTAAAAATTTAAGTTAAGTTATATCTTTATTAAATATATAAATGGAGATAAAATTGATCAAAGGACTAATTGCACCAATATTGACACCTTTTGATAATGATCTTCAAGTTGATCAAAGGATGTATAATGATTTAGCTAAAAGTCTTATGGACAATGGATGTTCAGGACTTGCACCCTTTGGGACGACTGGTGAAGCACTATCAGTTGGCAATTCAGAAAGGATGAACGCACTTGATGGATTGGTTAAGAGTGGCATTGACCCTAAAAAATTGATCCCAGGCACAGGTTTATGTAACCTTCCGGACACAATAGAGATAACTAAACATGCAATAGACTTAGGCTGTCTAGGTGTTATGACTTTACCCCCATTTTACTTTAAGGGAATGAGTGATAATGGCCTTTTCAACTATTTTGAAAAATTAATTGAAGGTGTAAATGATAACAAACTAGAAATATATCTGTACCATATTCCACAAGTTTGCGGAGTGGGCTTGTCAATAGACCTTGTTAAAAAGTTAAAATCTTCGTTCCCTGAAACTATTATAGGAATAAAAGATAGTTCAGGTGTATGGGATAACACAGAGGCTTTACTGGGAATTAAAGACTTAATAGTTTATCCAGGAGCAGAACTGCCTGTGATTGAAGCAATCAAGCTTGGTGCTCCTGGCTGTATATCTGCAACAGCAAATTTAAACAGCAAAGATATTGCAAATGTCATAGATTTTTGCCACTCAGGACAATGGGATGAAGCTGAAAAACTTCAGAAAAAAGTTAAGTCAGTCCGTTTATTATTTCAAGATTATGCTCCAATTCCAGCACAGAAAGCATTATTAGCACTGCAAACAAAAAATCCTCTGTGGAATAACTTAAGACCACCATTCCAATCAATTTCAAAAGAAAAAAGAGATGAATTAGCTGATACATTGAGAAATGACTTTGGATTTATATTGTAAGTAACATAAGAGAGTTTATGGAAATAAAAGATATAACCTTACCTCTTAAGGGCAAATGTCACTGCGGCTCTGTTAAATTTGAGATAAACACAAATATTAGAGATTTAAGAAGATGTAATTGCTCCATGTGTTCTAGAAAAGGATTTGTTATGGCAACGGCTCTAATAAATGAATTCACTATTACTTCAGGAAAACAATTTTTAAACACCTATAAATGGAATACACAAATAGCTGAACATTATTTTTGTAACATATGCGGTATAAATACCCACCATAAAAGAAGATCTGATCCAAATCAGTATGGATATAATATTGGTTGTATAGAAGGCTTTGAGATGTCCTGGATTGAAGAAGCTCCTTTTGTAGACAACACCAAAATGAACTTAGTAAAGAATATTAAAAAAGCTTAATTAATAAACTTTAATTAAATATTTTTTTTTAAAATTTTATGTAAAATTCCAGCGCAAATAATTACAAGAAAAACTCTAAACATATGATGAGGACTTACAAATGACATATCAGCTCCAATTGAAAGAGCTAAAATATTCATCTCAGATTGACCTCCAGGCGAAAAAGCTAACAAAATTGATAATGGATCGTAATCTAAATTTATTAAAATAAAATAAATCATCACTAGTGGGATCATAGAAATTAAAGTTGTAATAATTCCTGCCAGAATTGGACCAGACATTTCTTTTAATGTTATATTTTTAAACAAACACCCAAGAGCTGAACCTAACAAAATTTGAATCGAAATTACTAATATATATATTGGCATTGCTTCAACTAATTCAAAAATATGAACAAAAGCAGATAAAATCATTGGTCCTATTATTGTGGGACCAGGAACTTTAAATTTAACAGCTAAGTACCAGCCAAGAACTGAAACTAAAAATACAAATGGAAGCTGCTGCCAATTATAGAATAAATCAGGTTGAGGAATGTTCTTTATTCCTAAATTTGGAACAAATAAAATTAACAAAGAAGCTAAAAAAACTACTAACACTATTCTTGTTGCATGAATTAAAACAAGGGTTCTTGGATCAGCACCTATTTCTTGTCCAAGAATAACCATTTCGTTCAAACCTCCGGGGATAGATCCATAAATTGACGTGGATTTATTAAGTTTCATAATTGTGGATAAATATATATATGTTGTAAATCCCATAATCATTACAAAACCAGGAACAAATAATAAAGACACTCCAATTTCAGACATCCTGTCCAGTATCTCTGGTCCAAAATTTGCTCCAATTGTGCAACCTAAAAGTGCTCTACAAAGTGGTCTTGGTTTTTTTCCTATTATAACTGGTTTACCAATTGCTGAAAAAAAACCACATCCTAATAAAGGTCCAAGCATCCACGGTAGAGGCAACCCAAGATAATAAGCAATAAAACTACTTGTTATAGCTAAAATCAAACTTAATATGTAACTCCATTTCTGAGGCCACCAATCAATAAGAAAATCAAAATAAGAAGGAATTATTTTATTCATTTTCAATATCTTTTGGAATATAGATGTTTCCACCCATAATTTTTCTTGAGGTTCGATATACTCCGCATGATTTTATATAATTACTATCTGTTTCCTGGATTGTCCTTGAAGTTTCAACAATACAATCTATAGAACCTAAAGGATGCTCAATCATAACTTTATCTTCTCCAGTAGCTTTAATATTTGCAATTTTTGAAGCCACAGTTCCTGAAATTAAGCATGCAGAAGCAACACAATTAGTACCCGTTGCGGCATGGGATTCGTGACATGTTTTAGGAGTAAAATATCTTGAGGTAATTGTCCCTCCTTGCAAAGGCTTAGACAGCAATGCAAATTTAGGTAAGACCTTACCATTTACATTTCCCATGCCCATTTCTAAACCTGCTAGCAATCGTATTTCTTCAATATTTTTTAATAAATTTTTATTAGAATTTAAAACTAAAGAAGTTTCATTACCCTCTATACCAAAATCTTTTGCCTTAGCCATGACAATTGGCATTGACACATCTAAACAGGTGACTTCAATACCCTTTATATTTGTTGTTGTGTGTCCTGCAGGCAATAGCTTTCCAGTAGCTCCTCCAACAATATTTTTAAATTTTAATAGGATTGGAGAGCCATTACCTGGAACCCCTGCAATTTCATAATCACCAGAGTAAGTTACTAATTTTTTAGGAGTAGGAATGGTTGCATCAATTATAGAGCCAGTATTCACCGACCTAATTACAATTTTTGTATAAGTTTCTGTAGCTTCAATTAAACCTTGTTCTATAGCAAAAGGACCAACAGCAGAGAGCATATTTCCACATGTAGGTCCGTAATCAACCTTAGCTTCATCAACTAAAACTTGAGCAAAAAAATAATCAATATCAACATTAGCAAGTTCGCTTTTTGAAATAATGCAAACTTTATTAGTGACTGAAGTGGCTCCACCCATTCCATTAATTTGTCTTGTATCTGGAGATCCCATGGCTGCAAGCAAATAGTTTGTTAATCTAGTTTGATCACTAGGCAAATCTTTTTTATTGAACAGCAAACCCTTAGAGGTGCCTCCACGCATATAAACTGTAGGTATTGATATTTGATCTGACATAATTTTATTAAATAAAGTGATTCAAAATACTAATTAATTTTTTTGTTGTTTCTTGAGTTGAAGCTGTTCCACCAAGATCTTTTGTTAAGTTTTCATCAGTTTCTAAAAGTTTTATAACAGAATTATTTATTAAACTCGATGCTAAAATAAAGTTATCCAACTTTCTTTTTTCTCCTAACCAATTTAATAACATGCTTGCAGATAAAATTAGTGATATTGGGTTAGCAGTGTTTTTCCCGGCAATGTCATTCGCTGAACCATGTTGTGCCTGAGCCATAGCAAAATTTTCACCAGAATTTAATGAGCCTGCCAAACCCAAAGAACCAGATAATTCTGTAGCTAAATCTGATAATATATCACCAAACATATTAGTAGTTACAATAATATCAAATTGACTTGAATCCCTTACAATGTGAGCGGCGCAAGCATCAACTAACATCTCTTCATAATGTATATCATTATATTTCGAAGAAATTTGACGACAGGCATCTAAAAAAATTCCATCCGTTAATCTCATTACATTTGCTTTGTGAATAGCATGTACTTTTATTTTTTTATCTCTTGATAAGGATATGTTATTAGCAATGTTAAAAGCTTCTTCAGCAATTCTTAATGAAGCTTTTTTTGTAATTTTTCTAAATGCGAGACCGACCCCTTCAACAGGACTAAATTCACCGTTACCATCAACCATATTTCTGTCTGCATAGAACCCCTCAGTATTTTCCCTTACAATTACTAAATCCATGTTTTTAGAAAGAGATTGAACATTATTATAATTTTTGGCTGGCCTTATATTGGCAAACAAATCTAATTCAATCCGGAGGACACCTGATGGATTAACTCCACCATCTGATTTAATAGGATAATTATTATGGTCTACTGGACCTAAAATAATTCCATCCGCTTCTTTTGATTTTAATAAAGCTTTTTCTGGTAAAGTTGTTCCCAAAGCTTTTAAAGATTTTATACCTATAAGCTCTTTTTCAATATTGACGTCTAAACTTAATTTAGTGTTCAAATGGTTAATTACCTCCAAAGTTGAAGTCATTATTTCTGGGCCAATACCGTCACCATCAAAAGCTATTAAATTGATTGTCATAAAATTACTTTCTTATTTACCTTTGAATGACACTGATTTTTTATTAACAAAAGCTTCAATACCATTCATTCCATCTTTTGTTTTGGCAGACTCAGCAATCATCCTAGCTTCATACTCCATTTGTCCTTCTAATGAATCTAAGAAACTGTTGTGAACCAAGTTTTTTAATTTACCAAATGCTAGAGACGGACCTTCTGCTATTTTTTTAGCTAAATTATGTGCTTCATCTTTTAGATCTTTAAAATCAACAACTTTATTTATTAACCCCCAATCAAGTGCTTCTTTTGCACTTAAAACTCTATTTGTTAATAAAAGCTCTGTGTATCTTCTTGTACCAATAATTCTTGGAAGAAAGTAACTAGAAGATCCATCTGGGGTTAATCCTATTTTAGAATAAGCTGAAACAAATGTAGCATTTGAGGACGCAATTGCCATATCTGCAAAACCAACAAAAGAAAAACCAGCACCAGCCGCAACTCCGTTTACCGCTACAATTAAAGGTGCATTCATTCTTGAAAGTCTAGAGATTGCTCCGTGAAGGATTGTTGTAACTTCTTTTAGATGACTAGAGGTCTTCTCACCATATTTATAAAAAGAATTTACGTCTCCACCAGCACAGAAGGCATCTTCTCCTGCTCCACTCATCAAAACAGACCTAATATTAGGATTGTCGTCGCATTCTAATGAGACTTGAAATAAGTCCTCTGCCATAGTTTGATTTAAAGAATTATAATGTTTTGGTCTGTTTAGTTCAATAAATGCAATATTATCTTCAATTTTAAAATTAATAGTTTCTAGGTCCATATTAAATTCCTTCAATGTTATTATTTGATGTTTTTTAAAACTTCTTCTGTATGCTCTCCTAACAATGGAGGAGATCTATAGAGCTGGGCCGGTGTTTCGGATAATTTCACTGGGAACCCTGTCATTTTAATTTTTCTTCCTTCTGGACCTGATGAGCTTATCACCATTTCCGTATCTTTTATCAATTGACTATTAAGAGCTTCTGGAAGTGAAGCCACTTTAGCTGCAGGACAACCCGCATAATTTAGTTTTTCAATCCAATAATCAGACGTTTTCTGTTTCATTTTATTATTAATTATATCATTTAAACTTTGTCTATTTTTCATTCTATTTTCGTTATCTTTATAAATTTCTTGATTTAACAAGCTTGATAATTCAATACATTCCAAAAAGATTACACAAAATTTATCACTTGCCGGAGCTACAGCAACCTCTCCATCTGATGATTTAAACAAGCCATAGGGTGCTAAAATAGGATGATTATTACCTGATTTTTTTGGAGCTGTCCCTTTTACAAAACTTTCAGATGATAAATAGGCCATCATTGAAATTAATCCAGACGTCAAACTTGATTCGACTCTTTGCCCTCTATTGCTTTTTATCCTTGATTGAAGAGCACACACAATACCAAAAGAACAATATAGTCCTGCAACTAAATCTGAAATGGGCATAGCAGCTCGCATTGGACCACTATCTTCTGTTCCGTTTAAAGACATAAATCCGCTTAAAGCCTGAGCGATAAAATCAAATGCAGGCCTTTCACTCATTTCCCCTTTACTACCAAAACCATTTACTGATGCTCTGACTAGCCTTGAGTTTATAGACTTTAAAACTTGGTCATTAAAACCCATTTTAGCAAAAACCCCGGCTTTAAAATTTTCTACAACAACATCTGCGTCACTTAATAACGATTTAAGAATTTCTTTATCTGTTTCTTTATATAAGTCTAAAATTACTGATTTCTTATTTCTATTAAACTGGGCAAAATATGAGCTATAACCATCGATCATGTCTCCCTGATTTCTAACATTATCACCTTTTGGTGGTTCAATTTTTATGACTTCAGCACCCATGTCAGCTAACAACATAGTGCAAAACGGTCCTGAGAGAACTCTTGTAAGATCAATAACTTTTATACCTGAAAGAGCACCATTATTATTTTGTATTGCCATCTAAACACCAACTGCTGTAGGCACTTCGTCCATAGAATACGATAATAATCTATGACCAGCTCTCATTACTTGACCAGGAAGTTTATGACCAACTAAATTTTCAACTTTTTTAGCAATTGATATTATTTTATCTAAATCAATTCCCGTCTCTATTTCCATTTCGTGTAATAAATATATAAGGTCTTCAGAACAAATATTGCCAGTAGCATTTGGAGCAAACGGACAACCACCCATTCCACCAAAACAACTCTCATAGTCAGTAATTCCTAAATTTAAACCAGACATCACATTTGCAAGACCTACCCCCCTGGTATTATGAAAATGTAATGTAATATTAAAATCTGGAACATTATTCCTAATAGCACTAATTGCATCTATTACAACAGGAGGAGTTGCCATTCCCGTAGTATCTCCTAAAGTAACCCCTTTAAACCCCATTAGTTTGTACTCTTTTGAAATATCAGCTAATTTTTTTGGTGAAATATTACCCTCAAAAGGACATCCAAAAGCAGTGGCAATGTCCCCTTGAATGGGTATATTATTTTTTCCAGCAATATCGGCAATCTCTTTAAAACCTGATAATGATTCTTTGACGCTTCTATTTACATTTTTTTTATTATGACTTTCAGATGCAGAAAGGAAAACAACAATTTCATCAAGTTTAGCTTCAACTGCTCTTAGAGCTCCCCTAGCGTTGGGAACTAGAGCAGCTAATGTTGTTTTGGAACTTCTATTTACTTTATTTAATATTATTTCAGCATCAGCTAATTGAGGAATAGCTTTAGGTGACACAAAAGAGGAAACTTCAATTCTAGGGAACCCTGCTTCAATAAGATTATTTATTATATCAATTTTATCTTCAGTTTTTAGAACAGTTTTTTCTGATTGAAACCCATCTCTTGGGCCTACTTCTGTAATCTTAACTTCTTTAATATCCATCTATAAAACCCTTCAAATTATTTAATAAAAAACTTTATAATATTTAACATTATTTTTTTAACTAGTTAAATTTTTTAAAAATAAGCTATTAAAAAAATAATATAACATTTTCTTGACCTTTGTAATAATAAGTAGTGATATTGGAAACTTACTTATTCAACTTAATTAATTTGGGGGTTTTAATGAAACGTATTTCAAGTGCAATATTGGTTGCTTCTTCTTTGTTAGCAACTGCATCAATTGCTAACGCAGATCAGTTCATAAGAATGGTGTCAGGTCCATCAGGTGGTTCTTGGTATCCACTAGGTGCAAAGGTTATGCAAACGATTGAAAGCAATATAAAAGGTGTATCAACTTCCAATACTTCTGGTGGTGGTATTTCTAACGTAATGTCCGTTGATGGTGGTGATGCAGAAATTGGTTGGACATATGCGCATACAGTAGCAAATGGATATTCTGGAAAAGGGAAATTTAAGAAAGCTCATAAGAATGTAAGATATTTTGCCACTTTATATCCTGCAGCATTCCAAGTTGCAGTAAGAGCAGACTCAAAAATCAAAACTTTTGAAGATATGAAATCTGCAAATATCAGCCCGGGTAAACCAAAATGGACTGGGACAGCTTTTTGTGAATCTATTATAAAAGATTATGGTTATGATTTTAGTACAATCAAAAAAAATGGTGGGGTTGTGCATATGGTTAGTTATAAGGAATCAGTTGCCTTAATGAAAGATGGACAAGCTGATGTATTTATGGCTGCAACTTCAGTACCACAAGCAAGCTTTATTGAACTAGAGAATAGCCCTGGTATAAGATTTATTGGATTACCTAAAGATAGAATTGATAGAATTGTTAAAAACAATCCTGGATATATCTATGGTAAAATCCCAGCTAGTGCTTATAAATCCCTTGATAAAGACATTCCTACTTTAGGCATTGTTACATCAATGATAGTTCATAAAGATCTATCTGATGATTTAGTTTATAAAATGACTAAGGTTTTTTGGGATAACCATGCCGAATTTGTAAAAGTTAAAGGTGTATGGAAAAAAGTATTGATGAAAGATGCTGTTAATGGGGCCGCTGTTCCTATTCATCCTGGTGCTGCAAAGTATTATAAAGAACAAGGTGTAATGTAATTTAATAAAAAAGGCACAGAAATGTGCCTTTTTTTTCTATAATTTTCAAATTTATAAAATGTCTCAAAATCAAAAAAAACTAATCTATAATGAAGTTAAAGAGCTCAGCTTTTTAGACGTATTAATAGAATGGAATAAAGATAAAACTTTAGCATATTGGTTAATAATTATATGTTCTTGGTTATCAATTGGGCTTGCTTTTTATCATTTATTTGTAGCAGTTTATGGTACACCTGAAGGAAGATCTTTTAGGTCAATTCACCTCTCCATAATGATGATATTAGCTGTTTTTATTTACCCTGCTTATAGAACAAGCTTAAAAGAGCCTATTTTCTTGAATAAAAATTCATCTGATTATCTTAGGTTATTTGGTTTCAGTTATGACTTTATTATCATTGGGTTGATATTATTTGTTCAATTTTGGACCCTTTGGGATATTGAATCTTTTACCATGAGATATGGAGATAAATACATAGGCGATATTATTACTGGCTCTATATTAATGTTTTTAGTCTTAGATGCAACTAGAAGAGCAGTTGGGTGGGCTATGGTATTCGTTGCAGGTTTTTTTATGATGCATGCTCTATACGCTCATAAATTTTTTGGTTTTTTCTACGGACCACCAACAAGATTATCTAAATACATCGATACACTATTTATGACTTCAGATGGTATTTACGGAATACCTTTATACGTAGCATCAACATACATTGTACTATTTATTATCTTCGGCGGTGTCCTTATTAGATCAGGTGTTGGGAGATTTTTTGTTGATTTAGCAGTTTCATTAACAGGTCATAGAACGGGGGGACCAGCAAAAGCAGCTGTTGTTGCGTCTGGCATGACTGGCACGGTATACGGTTCTGCCGTAGCTAACGTAGTAACAACTGGATCTTTTACTATTCCGTTAATGAAAAATTATGGATATAGAGCTAAATTTGCCGCTGCCGTTGAAGCCTGTGCATCATCAGGTGGACAAATTACTCCCCCAATAATGGGCGCTGCTGCATTTATTATGGCTGAGTTTCTTGAAGCTCCTTATACTTATGTAATCTTAGCTGCTATTATTCCAGCCTTCTTGTACTTTGTGACTATATATTTCATGGTTCATATTGAAGCAGAAAAACATGGAATTGAAAAAATTGATAAATCTATGCTGCCGAATGTGTGGGAAGTTCTTAAAGATGGCTGGCATATGTTGCTTTCACTAGCGGTTCTTATCGGCCTACTAATTTATGGTAAAACTGCTATGACCGCTGGTTTTTGGAGCATTGTATCAGTCATTCTATTAAGTTTTTATAAAAAAAATACACGTATGTCAGTTATAGATCTGCTTGGTGCATTTGAAAGTGGTATAAAATCAACAGTGCCTGTTACCATCGCTTGTGCTTGTGCAGGTATTATTATTGGATCTGTATTTGTTTCAGGGCTTGGTCTAAAGTTTACTCAATCAGTTATAGAGCTATCTGGTGGCATGCTATTTCCTTTATTATGCTTAACAGCTATTTCGGCTATTATCCTAGGTATGGGAATGACTACTACTGCAGTATATATAACAGTTGCAGCGCTAATAGTTCCTTCCCTCATTGAAGCAGGTATTATACCTATAGCAGCACATATGTTTGCTTTTTATTTTGGAGTTGTTTCTACAATAACTCCCCCAGTAGCGCTGGCGTCTTTTGCAGCAGCCGCGATAGCAAAATCTCCTCCTATGGCAACCGCTTTTGAATCAAGTAAAGTAGGAATTGCAAAATATATAGTACCTTTTGCATTTATTTATAATCCATCTTTATTAATGGAAGGTCCTCGGATTTGGAGTTTTTATAGCCTTATATCTGTTTTATTAGCTTATTGGTGTATGACACTTGGACTTGAAGGTTGGTTTAATGGTAAATTAAATGTGTACAAAAGATCAATAGCATTGTTAGGATCTGTAAGTCTTTTAATACCTCCTCTTCAAGTTTTTTATGGAATACAGGGTTTTTATTGTAATGCAATCGGGCTATTACTATTAATTCTTATCTATTTTTTACAAGGCAAATTAAATTTTAACTTAAAGGCTCAAACATGAATAAAGTTTTTTTAGGTCTCCCGAGTCATTGGCTAATGATAGTTGTTATTGCTTCTATTATTTTTGCATGTGGTATAAATAAAATGCATGTTACTAACTTTAATCTTTTTATTTTTATAGTGTTTATATCAATAGCGGTTTTAGTTGGCTTTATTCTTAAAACTTCAAAACAAAAAATTGATTAGTTATATGCTAATGTTATGTGTAAATTAGATTTTTGAGATATAGTTTATTTTTTAAAAGGTATTTAAATGGCAAATAGAAAAGAACTAGATATTCTTTTTAAAGCCACAAAAATTAGCAAATCATTTGGTGATTTTAAGGCTAACATTGACATTGATATATCTATAAAAAAGGGCGAAATACATGCACTCTTAGGAGAGAATGGCGCAGGAAAATCTACTCTTGTAAAAATATTTTACGGAGTATTAAAGCCTGATTTTGGTACGATTGAAGTTAATAATCATATCGTAAATATTTCTTCACCTAAATCAGCGCGAGATAATGGCATTGGTATGGTTTTTCAACATTTCTCTTTGTTTCCAGCTCTAACTGTAGCAGAAAATATTTTCATAGCCTTAGACAAGAAAATTATTTTTAAAAATTTAATTTCAGAGATAAGTAGCTTATCTAAAGAATGGGAATTGTTCATTGATCCAATGAGACTTGTTAGTGAACTTTCAGTTGGAGAACAACAAAGAGTAGAAATAATACGTTGTCTTATGCAAAACCCTAAATTATTGATAATGGATGAACCAACTTCTGTTCTTACACCTCAAGAAATAGAAAACTTGTTTAAAATATTGAAGCGTCTTTCAAGTTCTGGTTGTTCTATTCTGTACATTAGTCATAAATTAGAAGAAATTATTGAATTAGCCGATCAAGTTACAATATTGAAATCTGGGAAATGTGTTTCGACACTCAACGCTAAAACAACCTCAACAAAAGAACTTGCTGAAACAATGGTAGGCAAAAAAATAATTAAATTAAAAAAAAGCAGTGTAATTGACAACAGTAAAAATGTGGCTTTAGAAGTCATAAATTTGAATAAAATTAAAGATAATAATTTTGGAATTACTCTAAAAAATATAAATTTAAAAATTAATTATGGTGAAATATTAGGGGTTGCGGGGATTGCTGGTAATGGTCAAATTGAATTAATGGAAATGTTAAGTGGTGAAGCAATTTGTGAAAATAACGATGAAATTTTACTAGATAACATTCCAATAGGAGCAACAAATATTACTTCAAGAAGAAAATTAGGTATTGAGCCAATACCTGAAGAACGCACCCTTCATGCAACAGTTCCTAACTTAGCAATGAACCATAATACATTTTTGACTTATTATTATAAATATCAAAATACGAAGAACTTTTTTTCTAATTTCCTCATTAATCCACAAAATAGTTTAGAAGAAAGTAATAAAATAATAAAAGATAATGATGTAAGATGCCCAGAACCAAACCCTCTTGCCAATCAATTATCCGGTGGTAATCTTCAAAAATTTATCTTAGGAAGATCAATGGCTAATGACCCTAAAGTGGCAATTTTCTCACAACCAACATGGGGAGTAGATATTGGAGCAGCAACATCTATAAGACAAAAGCTATTAAATTTATCTCAGAAAGGAAAAGCAATTATTTTGATCAGTCAAGACTTAGAAGAAATTTTTGAACTATCTGATAAAGTTTGTGTAATAAATAATGGAGTTTTAAGTGATATTTTATCAGTAAATGAAATGTCTGCTAGTGATGTAGGGTTGTTAATGGGAGCTAATGTAAATAATCTTAAAAAGTCGGAAATTCTGTAATGTTTACATTTGTCCCAAGAGATAAAGTTTCAAAAAATTGGGTAATTGTTGGTCCTTTGGTCTCAATTTTTTTTACTATATTTTTTGGTTTATTAATCTTTACATTTCTCGGATATGACCCTTTAGAAACATTATATCAAGTTTTTATGTCACCATTTTCAAGAATTGACAGGATAAGCGATATCTTTGTAAAAGCATGTCCATTAATTATTATTGGCTGTGGGTTGATGCTGTGCTTTAGGGCAAATATATGGAATATTGGAGCTGAAGGACAATTTATAATGGGTGCATTATTAGCAGGCTCATTTGCTTTATTGTTCCCAGACGTAGAAACCAAATTCTTATTATTAATTATGTTAGTAATTGGCTTTATTGGAGGCGCTCTTTGGGCATTTATTCCTGCTATTTTAAAGACAAAATTAAATGTTAACGAAATTTTAGTAAGCTTAATGTTAGTGTACGTGGCAATGCTATTTATCGACTTTATTGTAAGAGGTCCATTACGAGACCCAATGAGTTTTGGATTTCCATTGACTAAGCCTTATCCTGAAGGGGCATTAATTAATAAAATACCATTTCCAGGCATAGGCTTTCTTGGACAACTTCATTATGGAATTCTTATAATACTTTTATTAATCCCTTTATCTTGGATTTTTATTAATAAAACATTGGGAGGATTTAAAATAACGGTTTTAGGATCCGCTCCAAAAGCATCAAAATTTGCAGGTTTTAAAGAAAATTCCATTACAACAACAGTGTTGTTGTTATCCGGTGGATTGGCTGGGGTAGCTGGGGTAGTAGAGGTGTCCGCAAATATGGGTCAGTTACAACCTGAAGTCTCATTTGGTTATGGGTTTACAGCAATTATAGTTGCTTTTCTAGGAAGATTAAACCCAGTTGGAATTTTCTTTGCTGGTATAACTATAGCAACTGTCAAACTAGGTGCGGATAATGCTCAAATGGCTATGGGAATTCCAAAAGTTGTAACTGGTTTATTTGAAGGAATATTATTGTTTTTCTTATTAACTGGAGAAACACTTCAAAAATATCAAATAAAGTGGAACAAGGTTAAATAACATGGATGCTTTGATTTTAACTATAATTGCAACTTCAATACCTTTGTTACTAGCTGCAATTGGAGAATTAATTTCTGAAAAAAGCGGCGTGTTAAATCTTGGTGTAGAAGGAATGATGTTAAGTGGAGCAGTAGGTGCTTTAGGTGCCGTATTATGGCTAGGAAACCCTTACTTTGGGATATTGGCTGGGGGACTTTCAGGTATATTTATGGCTTCAATATTTTCAATTTTTACAATTAATTTTATGACAAATCAAGTAGCAACAGGGCTTGGTTTAACTATTTTTGCAACTGGATTAACTGGCTTAGCAGGAGCTCCATTAGTGGGAAAAACGATACCTTCATTACCTAAAATAGAAATTTTCTTATTATCAGATATTCCTATGATTGGTAATATTCTTTTTAAACAAGACCTAATTGCCTACTTATCAATAGCTATAATTATATTTGCTACTTATTTTCTAAAATATACAAAACCTGGTATAGTTTTACGAGCAGTTGGTGATGATCATCACAGTGCTCATTCAATTGGTTACTCAGTTAAAAAAATAAGATGGTTTGCAACTTGTTTTGGAGGAATGTGTGCAGGTATTGGAGGAGCTTACATTCCTCTAGTATTAACACCTCACTGGTCAGAAGGCATGACAGCAGGACGTGGATGGATAGCACTAGCATTAGTAGTATTTGCTTCTTGGATACCATGGAGAATAATTGTTGGTGCTTTGATATTCGGTGGAATAACGATAGCTCAATTAGTCGGTCAAGCTAGGGGATGGCCAATACCATCGCAAATACTTTCAATGATGCCTTACCTAGCAACGATCATTGCTTTAACTATGATTTCTGGAAGAATGTCAAAAAACAAAAGTATTGTTCCGGCTTCACTTGGTAAACCATTTGTAGATTCACAATAAAATCACTAAAAATATATATTTTAATTATTTAATTTAAAAATTGATCTTTTTTCTGTTGTGATTTTTTAGATTCACTCTAAACTTTTATTATTAATTTAGGAGTTTGAAATGATAAAATTTTGTATGCGTATTTTTTCACTGTTTGCATTAAGTGCATCAGTTTTTATGTTATTAGTAAGTAGTTCCTTTGCGTCTGGTCATGGTGGCACTACAAAAGTAGGATTTGTTTATTTAACAACTCCAGGAGACCATGGTTGGACATATGCTCATGAGCTAGGAAAACAAATGGTTGAAAAACGTTTTGGTAAAGATGTTAAGATATCAGTAGTAGAAAATGTTCCTGAAGGCCCCGATGCAACAAGAGTAATTAGAGAGCTTGCCAAACAAGGAAATGAAATTATTTTCACTACATCTTTTGGATACATGGAGCCAACATTAAAAGTTGCTAAAGAATTTCCAAATATAAAGTTCGAACATATTACAGGTTACAAAAGGTCTAAAAATTTAGCTACAGGTAACATAAGATTTTATGAAGGTAGGTATATTCAAGGCGTAGTAGCTGGTCTAATGACTAAAACTAATAAGATAGGTTATATTGGTGCATATCCTATTGCAGAGGTAATAATGGGTATTAACGCATTTGCTCAAGGATTAAGATCAGTCAATAAAGATGCAACAATTTCGGTTATTTGGGCTAATACTTGGTATGATCCCGTTAAGGAAGCCGATGCAGCAAAAGTTCATATTGCAGAAGGTGCAGATATTTTAGCACAACATACTGACTCACCTGCAATGCTTCAAATAGCTGAAAAAAAAGGTGCCCTAGGTTTTGGACAGTCAACTGATATGTCAGCGTTTGCTCCAAAAGCTCAATTATTTGCATCTGTTAATAATTGGGGACCATATTATATTAAAAAAATAGAACAATTAAGAAATAAAAAATGGAGCACTGGTGATGGACCTGATCATTGGGCAGGAAACGTATGGGGTGGCTTGGATGCAGACATGTTAACTATATCTAAGTTTCAAAATATGCCTGGCGATGTTGCGAAAAAAGCTCAAAAAGCAGTTAATGATGTAAAAACTGGAAAGGTCAATATTTTTGCTGGTCCTTTAGTTGATAATACAGGTAAAGAAATTATACCTGCAGGAAAAACTCTCGATGATGGTGCTCTTTGGGGCATGAACTATTATCTGAAGGGCGTAAACGGAAAAATTCCTGGATAATTTAATAAAGTAACAAGGTGGTCACATTAAATAATGTGACTACCTTTGATATAATGAATTCACCTTTTCAAATAAAAAGAATTGTATTCCTCTTATTATCTTTTGTTTTTTTCAATACTCCTAGCTTTAGTTCTTCAAAAATAGATGTGACTAAAGTAAATAATGACATATTTATTTTAGATATTTATGGAAAAAGATTTAATCTTAAAAATGCTGATTCAATAAAAATTGGTGATTTCTTAAAAACTAAAAATTTACCAGCAAGTTTTGTTTTAAAAAATAAATCAAAAATATGTTTATCTCCTAATTCCTCTTTAAAAGTAAGTGATTTAAATTTTGTGAAACAAAATTATGAAATTACTTTTGAATTTATTAACGGTAACCTTTTCCTAAAAATCCCAAATAATTCATCTGATAAATATAATATAAATTTTTTTTCTTATAGCTTTAAGAAGTTTAAAAATAATGTTTTTTTATCCAAAAACAATGAATTAGAATTAATTAATTATGGCAGTAATTTAGATCTATTTTTTAAAGAAAAAGTGATAAGAAAGGTTTCACCGTTTGCTTATTTTAAACTATCCAAGAGCGGGAATATCATCAACACTAATACAAATTTTAATAATGATAATATTAGCAATAAATTTTTAGAAGGATGTATCCCCTCAATTTCAAAAACTGAGAATAAAAATAATTCTAATAAATTGCAATACAGTTGTATTACTCAAAATGGAAAATTAGTTTGTGGAAATAGGTATAAATAATAAATATTAAAAGTTTAAATATATTATCCTAAAGGCAATAAATCCTAAAAGTATTAAAGTTATCTTGTCAAAACTTTCTTTAGACACACTTTTAGCTATCCAAGATCCAAATGGCATAAATAATAAAAGTACTAATGTAGATATAAAGCTAACTATAATAATTTCTAAATTCAAAAAATCATAATAATACAAAGTAGGCATTTGAAAAATAGACATGACTCCAAAATAAACAGAAATTGTTGGAATAAATTGATTTCGTTCTAATTTCATAGAATTAAGGAATGTTATTGATATTGGAGCAGAAAGCCCTGCAGTCCCCTGAAGAACGCCACCACCTGTCCCCATTAAAAAAACTAATTTCTCTGCTTTTTTATAGGTCAATTTCCAAGAAGGGACTATTAACTTAAGCAATATGTATATGATAACTATAAAAGCTACAGATAGCGTCAAAATTTTTATTGACAAATTTACTAGTAAAATTGTCCCTAAAAACGCCCCAATCCCACCACCTAAAGCAAATGATAATGTAAAAAACTTAGGTAAAATAGTTTTTCTAAATTGATATAATTGTCCAATATTTGTTAATAAATTTGGAACCACCATAATAATCACTGCTATTCTTACATCGTAAAAAGCTGCAATAACTGGAATAGTAATTATGGGTGCACCTGCACCTGTAGCACCCTTTAAAATTCCACCAAGTGAAAAGGCTACTAATATAGCTGTAATTATTAATGGATCAGAAAACAAAATAAATAAACTTTACAATTTTAAAATTAATTTTCCAAAATGTTTATTATCTCTCATATGAGATAATGCTTGAGAAACATCATTAAAATCAAACACTTTTTCAATTGGCATAGATAAATTTCCATTGGAGACCATGCTACTTAAATCATTCCACATATTTGCAAAGACATTTCTAATTTCATCTAAAGATCTAGTTCTGAAAGTAACTCCTTTATAATTTATTCTCCTAAGAGCATGAATGTCACAATTAAATTCAGAAGGCCCACCCGCTAATCTTCCAACATTAATAATATTACCTTTTATCTTAGTGGCTAACATATTTTGATTAACGGTATAACCTGATAATTGGTCTATAATTAAATCAACCCCTTCACCATTTGTTTTATCTAAAACTTCTTCTGACCATTTAGGATCTTTTGAGTTAACAACAATATCTGCACCCAATTGTTTTAATCTATCAAACTTTTCAGGTTTTGTTGAAGTTCCAATGATCATTTTAGCTTCTAAATTTTTTGCTATTTGCAACCCCATCAAACCAACGCCAGAACTTGCTCCTTGAATAAGAATAGATTGTCCCTTTAAAAACTCGCCAGCAGTCACAATTGCATTATGCATAGTTCCAAGAGCTATTGGTAAAGTGCTTGCTGTAATCAAATCCATATTATTATCAGGAATCTTAATAACTCTTCCCCAATCTGTAACCGCATATTCTGCCCAAGCAGAAGTACCTGAACACATAACTCTATCACCGACTGAGAGGTTAGTTACATCATTACCAAACTCAATAACTTCGCCAGAAAATTCCATCCCTACAATTGTACCTGAACCACCTGCAGATCCATGTGCCCCCCCATCGGCAACCATTAGATCCGCTCTATTTAGACCACAAGAAAATACTTTAACAAGAACTTCATTGTTTTTAGGTTTTGGAATTTCAACATCTAGAATATTAACTCCACCTTCAATAACTGTTACCGCCCTCATTATATCTCCTCAATTATTAAATATGTAGATTTATGCTCTAGCTTCTTTTAATTTATTACTTATACCTTCGGCATAAATCCTTACATCACTAGCTAAAGTCGCTAAGTGATATCCATTAGATAATTTATCTTTTAAATATGAAGGGGAAAGGCAGTGGATACCAACCTTGATATTATTGTCAATACAGGCCTTTTCAATTCTTTGAATAGCTTCTATTACTTCTGGCTCTGCTCTATCTAAACCTGGTTTATATCCCATAGAAATACTTAAATCTGACGGACCTATATAAATTCCAGTTAAGCCTTCAGTTGCTGCAATTTTTTCAACATTACCTAAAGCTTCAACTGTTTCTATCATAGCTAAAGAAATAATATTATCATTTGCTTCATCATGATAATTTGGGCCATGTATCATCATAGCTCTTGTTGGACCAGAACTTCTACTTCCTACAGGAGCATATTTTGTTGTAGCAACAAACTCGATAGCATCCTCAGGAGTATTTATCATTGGACATATTACGCCTAAAGCACCCGCATCTAGAGATTTCATAATAATTCCTGGTTCATTCCAAGGAACTCTAACCATAGGTGTTTTTCCAGACCCAGATATAACTTGAAGCATGTTTAAGGCAGTTTGATAATCTACTAAACCATGTTGCATGTCTATTGTTATAGAGTCAAAATCGTTCATTGACATCATTTCGGCTGTAACTGCATTTGGAATAGAGCACCAAGCATTAATGGCTCCCTTACCTTTTGACCAACAGTTTCTTAAAGATTGCTGTTCCATTTATTTACTCCTACAAAACATTTTTATTGATTATAACTTCGGGGTCTATTTTATTATCAAATATATCAAGCACATTTTGAACCGCTTGTTTTGACATTCTAATAGTAGCTTCTTGTGTAACACCTGCAATATGCGGAGAAAGTAGGATATTATCCAAACCAAACAATGGATTTGAAGATGTTGAAGGTTCATCATCATATACATCTAATCCTGCACCTAGAATTTTCTTAGAGGTTAATGCGTCATAAAGAGCTTTTTCATTTACTATTCCTCCCCTAGCGCAGTTTATTAAAAATGAACTCTTCTTCATCATATTAAATTCTTTTTCAGAAAACATATCAGTAGTTTCTTCATTTTTTGGACAATGTAATGATACTGCATCCATATCTCCTAAAATGTCGACATAATTTTCTATATGATTTGCACCAGATTTTTTTATTTCAGAAGCATTGATATAAGGGTCATATACAAATACGTTCATATCAAAAGCTAAAGCCCTCTTAACCAACTTTGATCCAATTCTTCCAAATCCAACAATTAGTAAATTTTTTTCTGCAACATCCCAAGCTCTTATATCCCATCGACTTGTCCAATCGGCTTTTCGAGCAAATTCATCATAATAAAAAACATTTTTAGAAAGTGCTAACAACATAAACATTGCATGTTCAGCAACAGAAATCATATTTGAATGTGCTGCTATTGCCAAGGGAATACCACAATCATTTAACGCATTAACGTCAATAGAATCATAACCAACACCGTGCCTAGATACTATTTGTAGATTTTTAGAATTCTCAATTATTCTTCTCGAAATATTTGCTGTCCTAACAGTAATTCCATGAGCATCTTTTGCTGCTTTCATAATTTCATTTTCATCACCAGACATAATCGTAATTGCCTCAATATCATCTCTTTCTAATAATAATTTCTTTCCTTCTTCGTGAAGACCTTGAACCATTAATACTTTTTTTTTATTAGTTGGTTTATCTTTAGCCATTACAGTACCTCAAAAAGCGTATTTAAAAATTAATTTTAATCAAAACCATAAATTATACAAATAAAATATAGTTTAATTAATTGTTGTTTTTTAAATTAAAATGACCAAAATATATAGTTAATAAAAAGGATATTTATACTGATATGATGACTAAGGCATTCATTCGTCGTGTAGGTTTTGGACTAAGACCAGACGAAGACATCCCGGAAGATCCTCTTAATTGGGCTAAGTCTCAAATGAATGTATCACCTAAGTTAATTTGGCCTGGAAAACTTTACTCTGAAACTGAAATGATAGATATAAGAGTAGATTTTCAACTTGAAGAAGACAAAATTCAAGAAACAGAGAAGAACCCTGCAAAAGCGAAAATAAAGAAAACAAAACTATACCGTCGAACTGGACGTAAATATTTTGAAAAATACGAATTAGCTATTAGACATCATCAAGCGGTTCATGGAAATCAACCTGTATTTGAGAGATTTTGGCATTTTTGGGGTAATCACTTTGCTATTGTTGATAAAAATAAATTACCAGTATTTAATACAGGTCCAATGCAAAGAGAACAATTACGTCCATTAATGACAGGTAAGTTTGCTGATATGGTCTACGATATGACATTAACGTGGCCTATGATAAAGAGTTTAGATAATTTTAAATCAGCAGGTCCTAATTCAGATACTAATATGCATAGAAAACGTAAAAACAAACGTGTAAAAGGGCTAAATGAAAATCATGGACGTGAGTTACTAGAACTTCATACAATCTCTCCTAAAGCAGGTTATACTCAAGAAGATGTTATTAACACCGCATATATCATGACAGGTTGGGGTTTTACAGGTTGGAAAAAAGGACATAAGGGTGAACTTAAAAAAACAGGATATGAACACTTTAATCATGAACCAGGAACACACACAGTACTAGGGAAAGAATATAAAATATCAGGCTTTAGTCCAAAAACTAAAGGTAAAAAACAATTACGGCAATTAGTCAACGACTTATGTGCAAGTCAAAGTTGTATGAATTTTATTGCATGGAAATTATGTAGACATTTTATATGTGACGATCCAAATAGAGATATGATTAAAATTGTCACTGATGCCTGGGTAAAATCTGATGGCATATTAACAGAAATTCATAAAGCGGTTTTAGACGCCGCCTGGAAACATGGTAACTCTGAAAAGAAATTTCTTTCACCAGAAACTTGGCTTATACAAGTTGCAAGAATGACAGGTGCTGACTGGCCTGGAGATCCTAAGGTTTTTGAATATGACTTCGTATCACGTCTAAATTATAAACAGAAGAAAATAAGTAAAATACTTGCTGAATTAGGTCACCTTCCTTTTAGAGCAAAACAACCCAATGGGTTTCCTGATACAGCCACAGAATGGTTGTCTCAAGAATATCTAGTTAGACGAATTGCACTGATCAATAACCCTGTTCAAATTGGATTATATAAAAACTCTACACCTTTTATGGATATTGCCAAAAAAGTAGTTAAAAATAATTTTGACGATCCTCAAGAATTACTGAATGTTTTAGATGAGTTAGATCTTAAGAATAAATACTCAAAATTTCCTACTTTAAAGATTTCAGAACCGCTGATTGCTATCTTATGCAGTAGAAAGGTATTAAACGCATGAATATTTCAAGAAGAGTATTTTTATCAGGTTCTGCATCATTAATAGTTACTGCCCCAATGTTATCTAAAGGGTTTGCATCTGGTATAACCAAGAAAAACCTAGTTGTTGTTATGTTACGTGGCGGGATGGATGGTCTAACCGCAGTTCCATTTATTGGTAATGGTATTCTTGCAAAGGCTAGACCTGATATAGGAGTAGATAAACCAATAAAGGTTACGTCAAATTTTGCACTACACCCTAGACTTAAAAAATTTAAAAAGTTATGGAATGAAGACAAAGCTTCAATAATCCATGCAACTTCAATTCCTTATATAGGAAGATCCCACTTCGAGGGGCAATACCTTATGGAAAGTGGAGGAACTAAGCCCTATTACGATAAAACTGGATGGCTTGGTAGAGCTTTAGAGGGAGCTGGTAGAAAAAGCTTGTCTATTTCTCTTCCTATGCCCTTAATTCTTAGAGGCGGACAAAACCTAGATAATTTTATGCCTTCAAGAAATAGCTTACCTACTGATGATACTTTAAAAATTTTAGCTGCTGATTATAAAAATGACGAAATGTTATCAAAAGTTTTAAACACAATTCGTAAACGCCCTATTGCCATGATGCAATCAAAAAATATAACAGGTAAAAAAATTAAAGGCTTAGCTAAAATCGCTTCTCAGCAATTAAATGATATCAATGGACCAAGCATTGCTGTTTTTGATATAGCAGGCTTTGACACTCATGCAGACCAAGGTGGCGACTATGGTCAACATGCCCGAAAATTAGAACAATTTGACGATATTGTAGGTACGTTAGCAAAGCAAATGGGACCTTCCTTTGAAAATACAATTGTTGTTTCGCTAACAGAGTTTGGACGTACAGTTGATCAAAATGGCGGATCTGGGACCGAACATGGTTATGGATCTGCTATTCTTATGGCTGGAGGTCTATTGTCTAAATCTAAAATAATAAGTGACTGGCCAGGCCTGGAAAAAAAGAATTTATTTGAAGGACGCGATTTAAATTCTTCTATAGATGCTAGAGCTGTTTACGCTTCAATTCTTGCTAGAGTTTTAGACACTGATCATCAAAAGGTAGTAAATAACGCTTTTTTTGGTGCTGATCTTCCAGATATGACTAAACGTATTTTTGGCTAAGAAAAATCATCATTATTTAGAGTTGGAAAATCAAAAAAACGTGGTGCCCGGGGGCGGATTCGAACCACCGACACGAGGATTTTCAGTCCTCTGCTCTACCAACTGAGCTACCCGGGCAAATAGAATTAATAATCTATAACGCCTAGTTTAGATTATGTCTAGATAACAAAAAAAAAAATTAAATATCTTTTTCATAATCTTCTTCGTTTGCCTGAATTGAGTATTTTTCACCTAACCAGCTATTTAAATCTATATAACTACATCGTTGAGAACAGAAAGGTTTTGTTTTCGCTTCACTGTTAAATTCTTTTTTACAAGTAAGGCATTTTAATTGTTTTATATCTAAGTTTTTCATTAATTTGTTTCCGACAATTCACCATAGTTATTAGGAAGGTCATTCCTTGGAATAATTTCAACAAAAGGTGGATACTTTCTCTTTATAATTTTTTTATATAAACTTTTACCACATATAAATTTTACTTTAGTTTTTGATTTTATTTTTATAGATGTTCTCCATAGCGATCTTAAATGATTTTGAAAATTTAATTCATCTATATTTTTATAAAAATTTTCTAATAAAGCTATATTTCTTGGAATATAAATTTCATAAAGCAACAATTTTGAAAACCCTAGGAAACTTCCATCAATAAAATATTTTTTTCCTATTTCAATAATTTTTTGATGTAACAACTTTTTCTTTGCAGCAGACATTCTTGGAAAGTCTATTAATATCATACCTCCAATATTTCTTAACTTAATCTCCTCTAAACATCTAGCATAAGCTTTTCTGCAAAAATCAAACATGTCTTCATCTGTATTAATAATTAATTTTTGAGTGTCTATATCTATAAGAGTAGCAGCTTTAGTTTTTTCAATCCAAATTAATCCACCGTTTTTAATGTTAACTCTTGGTTGTAAAGCCTCAAGAAAACATTGATCTAAATCTAATTGATGCCAAAATATAGCATATTCGTCCTCTACGACAGGAATGCCAACTGTAAAATAAAGATAGATTATTTTTTGTATTTGATCTAATGAACTTAACTTTTCTTCAAATTCTGAATTTGGAACCAATAGTTTTGCTTGAATAGGCTTATCATCAAATTTATCACTCATAATAATTATTTTAACAAGACTGTTAACTTTAATAGACTTTGGGACGCCTCTAACACTTACTATAGTTCCACTTTGTAACCTAGCACGAACAATACCCCCGTGTAGTATTTTTATGATTACTGCATCGTATGTGTTGCCAACAATTGATGGATTATTATCGAACCAAGAAATAATTTTTAAAATTTTTTTATTTAAAATTTCTACTATTCTTGTTTCCTCTGCACATCTATCTATTAAAATAAAATGATTGGGAATTTTATTTGTCATTTTTAAATTCATATCCAATAGATAGAAGCATTCTATATAATTCAGCCAAAGGTAGGCCTACAACATTACTATAAGATCCCGATATAAAATTAATAAATGAAGCCGCTATCCCCTGTATAGCATAACCTCCAGCTTTGCCTTGCCATTCATTTGATGCAAGATAGTAAGATATTTCTTTTGTGTCTAATCTTTTAAATTTTACAACTGACTGAACTATTTTGATTTTGAATGGATTGTTTGGAGAAAAAAGACAAAAACATGTAATTACCTTATGTCTTCTACCTGATATAATTTTTAAGTAATCTTCAGCTTGTTTAATCTCTGTCGCTTTATGTAGAATCCTTCTTCCAACAGACACAACTGTATCAGCAGTCAATATTATAGATTGAGGATGGTTACTTTGAAAAACTTTGTTTTTCTCAATCGCTATTCTTTTTACATAATTTATAGGTAGTTCATTTAAATGACTTAATTCATTAACATTTGATTTTAATATAAGATCTGGCTGAACACCAATTTGATTTAAAAGGTCAATACGTCTTGCTGACCCTGAACCTAATATGAAGTTCTTGTTAACGTTAGAATTGTTCATAAAACAAACTCTAGAAAATAATAACTATTTAGATCTAAAAGTAATTCGACCTTTTGTTAAATCATAAGGGGTCATTTCAACATTAACTCTGTCACCAAGCAAAACTCTAATTCTGTTTTTTCTCATTTTACCACTTGTATGAGCTAAAACTTCATGTTCGTTATCAAGTTTTACTCTAAACATTGCATTCGGTAACAGTTCTTCAACTATACCTGAAAATTCTATTACGCCTTCTTTTGCCATGTAACCTCTTTTAATATTAAGTGTAATCTGACTAATATAAAAAATTAGTCAAGATTTTTGTTAATTTATATTCATAATTACTTATCAATTCTTAAAGCAATAGACATGGCATGAGCCTCAAGACCCTCTGCCTTTGCCAAAGTTATAGCATGCTTCCCAATTATACCAAGGCTTTCTTTATTACAATGAACTATCGTAGTCCTTTTATAAAAATCTAAAACTCCTAAGCCACTTGAAAACTTTGCCGTTCCATTTGTAGGAAGAACATGATTTGGACCAGCAATATAATCTCCAATAGCTTCAGGGGTGTTAGGACCAATAAAAATGGCTCCTGCATTTTTAATTTTTTTTATTGATTGTTTTGCATCTTTAAATATTAACTCTAAATGTTCTGGAGCAATAAAGTTAACCAACTCTATTGCTTCGTCAATATCATTTACAATAATTATAGCTCCCTTACTATACCATGAGGAACTTGCTATTTTTGATCTTTTCAGATTTTTAAGATAATTTTCAACAGAGAGCTCTACTTTAGAAGCAATTTCCTTGCTATCAGTTATCAAAATTGCTTGTGCTTGTTCATCATGTTCAGCTTGAGATAAAAGGTCAATTGCAATATGATCTGGATTAGCAGTTTCGTCGCATACAATTAAAACTTCTGAAGGGCCTGCAATTGAATCAATTCCTACTTTTCCAAAAACTTGTCTTTTAGCTTCAGCTACATATGCATTACCTGGACCAACTATTTTATCTACTTTATCTATAGATTCGGTCCCATATGCCAAAGCAGCAATTGCGTGAGCACCACCCATACAAATAAAATCAGTTACACCTGCTAAATAAGCAGCGGCAAGTACAATTTTAGATTTTTTTAAATCAGAAATTGGACTTACCACGACTCTTCTATTAACACCTGCGACATTAGCAGGTATTGCGTTCATTAAAACAGAAGATGGGTAAATGGCTTTCCCACCAGGAACATAAAAACCAGCTGAACTTACTGGCAAATATTTTAAACCAAGATCTATTTCAATATCATCTTGATATTCTAAATCAGTTGGTATCTGACGTTGATGAAAAGACTTAATTCTATTAGCGGCAAGTTCTAATGCCTGCTTTTCTTGTATATTTAGACTTTCATAAGCTAATTTAAGTTGTTTATGGGTTATTTTTAAATCTTCAACTTTATTAACTTTTATCCCATCATATTTTCTAACCAAATCAAGTAAGGCTTTATTACCAAGTTCTTGTATTTTGTTTATAATATTTAAAACGGTATTATAAGTATCACGATCTGTCTCTTGATTATTACGTAATAATAAACTTAAATTAGATTTAAAATTGTCTTCAGATATATTTAATTTTTTAACTTTATTTAGGGTCATTTATAACTTCTCCAACCTTATCTATCCAAGGTTGTATAGTGTGTGAGTTTGTTTTTATGAAACTTCTATTAATAGCTAATCGAGTAGAAACTTTACAAATTTCTTCTAATTCAACAAGATCGTTGGCAAGTAAAGTAGACCCAGATTCAACTAAATCAACAATTCTTTTACATAAACCCATTGAAGGAGCAAGTTCCATAGCACCATTTAACTTGATACATTCAGCATGCACACCCCTAGATTCAAAGTGTTTCCTAGTAATGTTTGGATACTTTGTAGCCACTCTTACATGACTCCATGTTCTTGGATCTTCATTTGCAGCGATATCCTTTTGAGCAGCGACCACCATTCTACATTTGCCAATATCAAGGTCAAAAGGAGAATACACTTCTGAATGGTCAAATTCAGTTAAAACATCACTACCTACAAAAGCCATTTGAGCAGCACCGTATGCTAAAAATGTAACAACATCAAAAGAACGTACTCTTATTATATTAATGTTTTTTACATTACTCTTAAATTTAAGTTTACGATCTTTGTCATCAAAAAAAGATTCTTCTGGCTGTATACCAACTTTTTTTAAAATAGGTAAAACTACCTCCAAAATTCTACCTTTAGGCAGAGCTATAGTAAAATTGTGATTTCCACTCATATTGACGACCTAACTATCTATTTTATTTATGTTCAGGTTTTAATTTTGTTGGCCAAGGTATATCAATATCCTCAAGATAAGCCTCAATTTTTTCACATTCTAGAACAAATTCTACAGAAGAAGAAAAATGTAAAGTGATTTTCTTCTTTTTATATGAAATAGCAAGTAAGTTTAAAAAAGGAACACTTGAATTTAGTTTTATATAAGACGCTTTTTTAACATGTTTAATTTGCAAACCAGATATTACTCGATAATTTATGTTATTCGTATTATTAGTCAATTCTTCTTTTTCCCAACAATACCTAGAAAAAGTAGCTATGAATAACTCTTGATCCTTATCAAAATAAAATTCATCCTGAGACAATATTGCATCTTGGCATAAATAAGAAAATATTTTTAAATCATCATTACCAAAAGCATTTAATTTAATTTTATTTTCAACATCCATAAAGTTTACCTATTGTAATATCTAGTCTATCTAATAAGATCTTCTAATATTAGCCCCTAAATTAGATAGCTTATCAACTAACTTTTCATAACCTCTGTCAAGATGAAATATACCATCAATTTCACTAGTTCCGGAAGCTGCGAGAGCTCCTAAAATTAGACACATTGATGCTCTTAAATCAGAGGCCATTACCTTTGACCCTTTTAATTTTTTAACACCAGTAATTGCAGCCTCTTGGCTTTTAGTCACAATTTTAGCTCCCATTCTTATTAATTCAGGAACATGCATAAATCTATTTTCAAATATTGTTTCTTTAACAATAGTTATTCCATCAGCAATAGACATTAAGGCCATATATTGGGCTTGCAAATCAGTTGGGAACCCTGGATGACATTCAGTTACAATATTATGTGATATTGGTCTTTTTAAAGAAGAAACACTAAAAGAATTCTCAAAAATTTCAACACTACTTCCAGTTGATCTTAACACTTCTAAAAATAAATTAAGATCAATTGGCCTTACATTGGATATTTCAACATTACCCTTAGTAATACTTGCAGCTATTGCAAACGATCCAGCTTCTATTCTATCAGGCACTACTGAATGGTTAACGGAGTTTAGTTTTTCTACTCCATTGATTGTAATTGTTTTCGTTCCTAATCCAGTAATATTTGCTCCTGCACTGACTAAACATTTTCCTAAATCTACAACTTCGGGTTCTTGTGCTGCATTTAAAATTTTTGTTTCACCTTTTGCTAACACAGCTGTCATAATGGCACTTTCTGTAGCACCAACAGAAATTTTTGGAAAATTAATAACTCCACCTTTTAAGCCATCAGGACCTAACGAAGCAATAATAAACCCAGAATCATAAAACACATTAGCTCCAAGTGTTTCCATAACCATTACATGCAAGTCAATAGGCCTAGTCCCAATAGCACAACCTCCAGGAAGAGGCACTTTGGCTGAACCTTTAGAAGCTAATAAAGGTCCTAAAACAAGTATTGATGCTCTCATATGTTTTACAAGATCATATGAAGCTTCATCTTTTTTTGGACCACCATCAAAATTAATACAGTCATTTTTCCATTCAAATGTCACACCTAAATCTGCTAACAAACTACCCATAAGCCTTGTATCTGCCAGATCAGGTATGTTGGATAATCTAAAATCTTTATTGATGATTAATGATAAAGCCATCAAGGGTAAAGCTGCGTTTTTCGCACCACTAATTAAAACATTTCCTTTAAGTTGATTTTCACCTTTTATAAAGATTTTTTCAACATCTGTATTAACAAAATTCTTCATTATAATATCTTTATTTATTTTTTATTATCATTGAGATCAAGCCTAGAGACACCAATCTTTTGAGTTCTTTTTCCAATAATTTCTTTATTATCTCTTTCAGATACCTGTTTCTTTCGTAATTTTAAATTTTTCTTTAATAAATCAGATAAAGCATTATTTTCTTTCACTTTTTTTATCATATCTTTTTTAGTATTCCTATTTTAATTATACTGAAAAATTTTATCTATTAATGTTTATAGAATAATAAAAAACTTGTCATTACAGAAAACATATTTAAGTTATCCCTAAGAAATAATGCCGTCATAGCTCCAGCGGTAGAGCGCGTCATTGGTAATGACGAGGTCACTGGTTCAAATCCAGTTGACGGCACCACTTTTCCCCATGATAAACTCAATTTTTTATTTATAAAAATATTAAATAATCAAAAAGAGTATAAAAGGTACATACATAGATTATCGATGATATCTTTTAAATTTGTAACAAATACAAAAAAATTAAATTTTTCTACTCGTCTCGTAAAATTCCAGATAACTTTTTATTAACAACTGCTATTAAGTCAGAACTTATTTTTTCTAAATCAGTATCTGTTAATGTTTCATGAATAGGCTGGATAAAAACCTTGATAGCAATTGATTTTTTATCGATAGGAATTTTATTTCCTTTATAGACATCATATATCAAAACATCTTTGATTAAATCATTATTACTCGATTTAGCAACTTGTATTAATTTATCGGAATCCATTGATTCATCAACAATAAAAGCAAACTCTCTAGTAACAGACTGAAGTGTTGTCAACTTTAACATAGGTCTAGAAGTTTTATTTCTTTTTGGAAACGGAATATTTTCATGAAAAATTTCAAAACCAATGACGGGATTTTTAAAGCCAAAAAAATCATTTATCTCAGGATGTATCTCTCCTAAATTAGCAATTACAGTTTGACCTATTTTGAAAACAGCGCTTCTTCCTGGATGGTAATAGGTTGGTGTATCTTTAAAAACTTTAAGACTGTTTTGAGGTAAACCAATCGCTTCTAAGGTCTTTAATACATCTAGTTTAATATCATAAAAGTCAAAATTGACTAGTTCATTCTTCCAATCTTTTTTGTTTTTATACCCTAACCTAATGCCTGAGACAGTGTTAATTTGTTCATCAGGATCATCACCTATGAAAATTGGGCCCGCTTCAAAAAAAGATATATCTTCAATCCCTTTTCTATTATTTTTTTGTGCAGCTTGTAATAAGGTAGGAAGTATTGACGGTCTCATATCTGTTAATTCTGAAGATATGGGATTTACTAAATTAAGAGCTTTAGAACCACCTTTAAATTGTTTTGCCATTACATTATTTACGAATGAAAAAGTGATTACCTCGTTATAACCTCTACTAGCCAACGTTCTAGAGGCGAAAAAAGTTTGACGATGCTTTGTTTTCATAGCTGGCTTAGCTATGTAATTATTTCTTGATAACTTTGTTGTAGGAATAGAAGTGTAACCGTTTATCCTTATTATCTCTTCGACTATATCTGCAACTCCATCTATATCTGAACGCCATGAAGGAACAATGACATCCCAAATAGCATCAATAGAATTTATTTTGAAGCCTAACTTATTTAAAATCGTTTCAGAAAATTTATTTTCAACATTTACACCTGTAAGTTTGTACGTAATATCAGGATTAAATTTAATATGTTTGTTTTCTCTTTCTAGTTGAAAATTGACTATTTTACTAAATTTTCCACCACAAATTTTTTGTACTAACGCTGCTGCATAATGCATTACTAATTCAGGTAAATCATAATCAAGACCTCTTTCAAACCTATATCTAGCTTCAGAGTGTAAATTTAATTTTCTACCAGTTTTTGCAACTGAAATAGGATCAAAAATAGCAGCTTCTAAAAACATCTTAGTTGTTTTTTCTGTTACACCTGTCCTTTCACCACCCATAATGCCTGCTAAGTCATCGACCCCGTGTTTATCGCTAATAACCAACATATCTTCATCTAATTTATAAGTAGTCCCATTAAGAGCAACAAAATCTTCACCATTTTTAGATTGTCTTACAATAAGTTCATCACCTTCAATCTTGTCAACATCGTATGCATGTAAAGGTCTTCCAAGATCTATCATTATATAATTAGTAATATCAACGAGAGAAGTTATTGGCCTTTGATCTACAGCTAGTAATCTGTTTTTTAACCAGTCAGGTGATTCTTTGTTCTCTAAATTTTGGAAAGATCTTCCAAAAATTTTAGGGCATAGATTTTTCTTACCATCGTTTAGGTCTATTTTCCAATTTATAAAGCTATCAAATTCACCTTTAACTTTAGAGACTTTTAAATCTTTCAATTGTCCTATTCCAGAGGCTGCTAAGTCTCTTGCTATACCTCTTACACCTAAACAATCACCTCTATTTGGGGTGATTTCAATTTCTATAACTGGATCATTTAGGTCCATTACTTCTGCAATTGATATGCCTATGCGTGTATCCTCTGGTAATTCAATAATTCCACTATGGTTCTCAGATATAGTTAATTCTTTTTCAGAGCACAGCATTCCAAAAGACTCTTCACCTCTAATTTTACCTTTTTTTAAAATTATGCTTAAACCAGGAATAAATGTACCAATATTGGCAAATACTCCTATCATACCTTGTCTTACATTAGGAGCCCCACATACAACGCTATATGTATTTTTTCCGTCAAAAACTTTACAAACATTCAGTTTATCTGCGTCTGGATGTTTATAGACCTCAACTAATTTTACAGAAATAAATTCTTTAAGGTCCTCTGCTAAATTAAAAACTGAAGCTACTTCAAGACCTAGTTTTGGTAAAGTTTCTATTATTTGATCAAGACTACAATCTGTATCAAGATGGTCTAGCAACCATTTCCATGTCAGTTTCATGAAAAGACACCATTTAAACCAGAGTGTAAACTTGGGTTATCGACTGGTATAAATCCATAGTGCTTTAACCATCTCAAATCACTATCATAAAATGGTCTTAAATCAGGAATTCCATATTTTAACATGGTCAACCTCTCTAATCCCATTCCAAAGGCAAACCCTTGATAAACAGTTGGGTCTATGCCAACACCTTCTAAAACACGAGGATGAACCATCCCAGAACCTAATATCTCAAGCCAATCTTCACCTTCACCGATGGATAAACTACCATCTTTATCTTTTCTACATCCAATATCAACTTCTGCAGATGGTTCGGTGAAAGGAAAATAGCTGGGTCTAAAGCGAACAGGTAAATTTTCTGCATTAAAATAATTTCTACAAAATTCAATTAAACAACCTTTTAAATGGCCCATATTTATATTCTTACCCAGAACTAAACCTTCACATTGATGAAACATTGGAGAGTGAGTAGCATCATGATCTGATCTATATGTTCTTCCAGGTATAATATATCTAATTTCGTCAAAATTTTCTAAATCAATTTTTTCCATAGTTCTAATTTGAACTGGGCTTGTATGTGTCCTTAAGACTTTTCTTTCACCATCATTATTTGGTTGAAGATAAAATGTATCATGTTCTTGACGTGCAGGATGTTCGGTTGGAATGTTTAAGGCTGTAAAGTTGTAATAATCTGATTCAATATCAGGTCCGTCTACAATAGAAAACCCCATATCTGCAAAAATAGCACACAGTTCATCTATTGTTCTAGATAAAGGATGTAAGGTTCCTGTATCATTATCTTGAGGTGTTAAAGTAACATCAATTTTTTCAATATTTAATTTTTCTTGAAGAATTTCTTTTTTAAAAAATTGAGTTTTAACAACTATTTCTTGATTTATTTTGTCTTTAATTTCATTAACCAAAGAGCCAATTTCTCTTTTAGATACATCGTCGTATTCTCTTAAATTTTTTAAATGAGAAGTAATTGATCCTTTTTTCCCCAAAGCATTAATTCTAATATCATCTAAAGAATTTAAATTTGAGCACCCTAAAATTAATAGGCTTATGTCATCTGATAAATTTAGAAGTTTATCTTTCAATTCAGCAATCATATTTATTTTAAAACCTAAAATTACAACAACAATAATAATGAGTTAGAGATATTATCGAAAAGATGTTTAGTTTAAGCAGCAGCTGATTTTGCTTTAGATACTAATTCTTCAAATGCCTGTGGTTCATAGACTGCTATATCAGCTAAAATTTTTCTATCAATATCTATACCAGCTAGTTTAAGACCATTCATAAAATTAGAATAATTCATACCGTATAAACGAGAACCAGCATTAATTCTTTGTATCCAGAGACCCCTAAACATTCTCTTCTTATTTCTACGGTCTCTATAAGCGTATTGACTTGCTTTTTCAACAGCTTGAGTTGCAACAGTGAACAGGTTTTTTCTAGCACCATAATAACCTTTGGCGGCTTTTATTACTTTTTGATGCCTAGCATGAGTTGTAACACCTCTTTTTACTCTAGCCATTGAACTTCTCCTTATCTATGCGTACGGAATAAACTGTTTAACTATTTTTGCGTCACAGTCCTTCAATATCATTGTACCACGAGCTTGACGTTTCATCTTTTGAGATCTTTTTCGTAAATTGTGACTTAAAAAAGCGGGACTACCTCTAACTTTACCTTTTGCAGTAAGGCTGAATCTTTTTTTTGCACCACTTTTTGTTTTCAATTTAGGCATTTCGTTCTCTTTAAAATAATATTTAATGTTTTTATAAAATGCTTATACATAAGCATTTCAAAGTTATCAACCCTAAGTTCAATATATTTCAATTAAATTTTTAAAATTGTTATTTTGGCGCTAATATCATTACCATTTGTCTTCCTTCAAGCTTAGGCATTGTTTCAATCTTACATAATTCTTCTGTATTTTCTTTAACTCTGTCTAAAACTGCAACTCCAAGAGCTTGGTGTGTCATTTCACGCCCCCTAAACCTTAACGTTATTTTTACTTTATCACCATTATCAATGAATTTTTTAACCTGTTTCATTTTTACTGTGAAATCATTATTATCTATATTTGGTCTTAATTTTATTTCTTTAACTTCAATTATTTTTTGTTTTTTTCTAGCTTCATTTTTTCTTTTTTGAGCTTCATATTTAAACTTACCATAATCTAAAATTTTACAAACAGGAGGATCTACATTTGGTTGAATTTCAACTAGATCTAAACTTTCATTTTCTGCAATCTTTAAAGCTTCACTAATTGATAGAACTCCAAGTTGCTCTCCAGCAGCACCAATACATCTAACATTCTCAGCTCTAATTAATTCATTAATTCTTGGTCCATCTTGAGTTGGTGGGGTATTATTTAAACCTACTATACGAAAATCTCCTCTTAAAAATTACATTTTGGTTACTATTACACTATTTTAAGAATAATTGTTAATAACTTTAAAAAAAAATCAACTACGCCAAATCAGGCGGCAAACATTTTCTTTTAATATTTTCTATAAAAGATTCTAATACTAAAGTTTCCTGATTTTTAGAACCTAAGTATCTAATAGCAACACTATTTGTTTCTTGTTCTTTGTCTCCAATTACAACTATTATTGGAGTCGCATTATTCGAGTGTTCTCTAATTTTATAACCAATTTTTTCATTTCTTAAATCAATTTGATTCCTCACGCCTACTTCATCCAGATCTTGTTTGATTTTTTTAATATAATCATTGGTATTATCAGTAATTGAACAAACAATAACTTGAACTGGTGCAAGCCATAATGGCATTCTACCAGAATATTGTTCAATTAATATGCCTATCCAACGTTCTAGAGAACCTAAAATTGCCCTATGAAGCATTACTGGATGTTTTTTTTGACCCTCAACATCAATATAATATGCTCCTAACCTGTCAGGTAAAACAAAGTCAACCTGAAGTGTTCCACACTGCCAATCTCTTCCAATTGCATCTGTAAGAACGAACTCTAACTTTGGTCCATAAAATGCTCCTTCTCCAGGATTCAAAGTGTAACTAATATCTGCTGCTTTAATAGCAACTAGCAGTGCATTTTCAGCTTTGTCCCATGTTTCATCATCTCCAGCACGTATTTCTGGTCTGTCAGAAAATTTAACTTTAAGGTCTGCGAAACCAAAATCCTTATATATTGCTTGTAATAGCTCACAGAATCTTACACATTCAGAAGTTATTTGTGAATCCATACAGAATATATGCGCATCATCTTGAGTAAATTGTCTTACTCTCATTATACCGTGCAAGGCGCCCGAAGGTTCATTTCTATGACAAGAACCAAACTCGGCCATCCTAATAGGAAGGTCTTTATATGACTTCAAACCTTGTTTGTAAATTTGAACATGACCTGGACAATTCATTGGCTTCAAAGCAAGAGTTTTTTCGTCATCACCCTTAGCCATAAACATATGTTCTTTGAATTTTTCCCAATGACCTGATTTCTCCCATAATGATCTATCTATGACTTGTGGAGTTTTCACTTCATCATATTCAGAGCTATTGAGTTTTCTTCTCATATAAGCTTCAATCTCAAGATAAATAGCCCACCCTTTTTTATGCCAAAAAACTGACCCTACAGCCTCATCTTGAAGGTGGAAGAGGTTTAATTCTTTGCCAAGCTTTCTATGATCTCGTTTTTCGGCTTCTTCTATCATTAATAAATAGTTTTTTAGATCCTTATCATTTAAAAATGCAGTTCCATATATTCTTTGAAGGACAGCATTGTTACTATCACCTCTCCAATATGAACCTGCTAATTTAGTTAGTTTAAAAGAATGCCCTAATCTTTTTGTAGAGGGAGAATGAGGACCTCTACATAGGTCAAGAAAATCACCTTGCCTATAAAAAGTTATAAGCTCGTCTTCAGGTATAGTATTAACCAGCTCGACTTTAAACTTCTCGTTATTGTCTTTATAATGATCTAATGCTTTTTCTCTAGACCAAACTTCTCTTAAAATTTGCTCGTCTCTATTAACTATTTCATGCATTCTTTTTTCTATGATCTCTAAGTCGATCAAGGAAAATTTTTTTTCTCTATAGAAATCATAATAGAAACCATTTTCAATTGAGGGGCCTATGGTAGCTTGTGTCTCTGGAAAAAGCTCTAAAACAGCTTCTGCCATTATATGCGCCGCATCATGTCTAATAATATCAAGAGTTTCTTTATTTTTTTGAGTTAAAATAGATACTGAACTATCAATCTGAATTAATCTGTTTAAGTCCCAAAGCTCACCATTTACTAAAGAAACAAAGGCATTGGCAGCCAAGTTTTTTGAAATATCTTCAGCTATTTTCATAGAAGTTGTAGGTTGATTATATTTTTTTTTATCTTGATTAGGTAATGTAATTGTAAGCATATTATCCAGTATTTATATTTATTTTATACTTCATTTTAATTTATCTCTTATGCTCTGCAAGGCATTGTTTATATAATGATAAAGTTAACTTACACATTCTATCATGGCTAAAGTTTTTAGACACATTTTTTTTAGCATATTCTCCAATTTTTTGTCTTTTATGCTCCTTTAAAGACAGGGCTAGTGAAATTTTTTCACTCAAACTATCAATTTTTATGGGGTCTGCCAAAAAACCATTTTTACCATCGGTTATCGTTTCAGAAGCTCCTCCATGGTCAAATGCAATAGGTATTTTTCCTAAAGCCTGAGCTTCAAGGACTATTCTACCAAAGGGTTCTGGTGTTAAAGACGGCATAACAATTATATCACCTAAAACCATTGATGCCTGTATATCTCTGGTTGATTTTACTAATTTAATTTTGGCTTCTAATTTTAACTTGATTATTTTATCAATTAACACTTTTTGAAACTTTTCATCACCATCACCCGCTCCTATTAGAACACATTGAAAGTTTTTATTTACCTTTGACAAAGCACTTATTAATGTAATGTAACCTTTCCACATTGCTGGACGTGCAGCCATTAAAATAACAGGAACATTATCTGTTAAATTCAACAACTTAGACTGAGCAATAATTCTTGCAGGTTTGATATTATTAGTATTAAACAAATCTAAATCTACACCTCTATGAATAATGTTAATTTTATAACCTACTTTAGGAAAACTACTTTTTATGCTTTTGTCTATATGATTTGAAATAGCAATAATTGCGTCACCTTTGGTTAAAATACTATTATACATTTTTTTAAAGATGTTTGTTTTTCTAAATCTCATATGCACAGAAGTAATCACTGGAATATTTAAAATTGAACCTAGAGGAAAGGCAATCCATGCTGGAGCTCGAGAACAAAGATGTAACAGGTCAACTTTCTCTTTTTCTAAAATTATTTTTAATTGGTTTCTTATCTTTACCCACCTAAATGGATTTTTAGAGTGTACATCTATCTTATAATGGACAGTACCATTTCTTCTTAACTGTGATTCCATATGCCCCCCAGAAGAAATAACAATTGATCTGAAATCATTTTTTGTTAGTGCTCCTGATATTTCAATAACACCTCTTTCGACTCCACCAGTATTTAATGCTGGTAAAATTTGGGCTATAGTATATTTTTTTTTACTCATCTTATTAACCTTAAATCGAATGGATTTTTTAAATGACAAACTTTATACAAACTCCACATGGTAGCAAATTAGCATACAATCAGAGCTTTGGAAAAGAAAACAGTTTTGTCTTTCTAAGTGGTTTTGGGTCAGATATGCAAGGTAAAAAAGCACTTTTTATTGAAAAATGGGCAAAAGATAACAATTACAGCTTTTTAAGGTTTGATTACTCAGGCCACGGTCTTTCTTCAAACAATTTAAATGCAACCTGTTTTACAGATTGGTATAACGATGCAGAATTTTTGATAAAAAAACTTACTACTGGTAAACAAATTTTAATAGGCTCTTCAATGGGTGGTTGGGTAATGTTAATGTTATGCAAGCTTTTACCTGAAAAAGTTTCAGCAATGATTGGCTTAGCCCCTGCTCCTGATTTTCCTCAAAATTTAATTTGGAAGAACATGAACTCCTCACAAAGAAGACAACTTATTTTAAATAAAAGTATTAATTTTATTGATCAAAACGGATCAAATATTTTTTTTTCTTATAATTTGATTAAAGATAGCTTTAAGAATTTATCTTTATCTGAAGATATATGCTTTGAAGGACCTATCAATATATACCACGGCATGAAAGATCAAGATGTTCCATATACTATGAGTATAGAAATATTAAAAAAAATTAAAGGTTCTCAAAATGTAAGTTTATTGTTAGATAAGGAAGCAGGCCATAGGTTATCTGAAAATGATCAACTATCTACAATCATTGATATTATAAAAAGAACATTGAGAGAAATTAAAGGAGCGAAAACAACCAACTAAGTTCATAAATCTTGGTCTTACACATAAACAATAATTATAAATTAAAATTTCTAATTTATTAGAGGTAGTAATTTAGAATTATTTTTCAATAAGCTAGCTGCATGATCTTTTAGCTCACAGATTAATAAATCTTCAAAAGACAAAGGTCCTAGAATAGAAATATTCAAATTCTTATTAATTATCCTATCAAATCCAAACTCCTTATAATAACTATACTCTCCTGAAACAAAACAAATTTTTTCATTATTTGATCTAGCTTTTTTTAATCCTATTTCAATTAATTTTTTTCCAAACCCCTTACCTTGATATTTTTTTTGAACAGCTAGAGGTCCTAATAACAAACAATCAGTTTTTTCAACAAAAACCCTATAGAAACTAATTGTTCCCACAACTTTCATTGGATGTTTTTTAAAACATGATATTAGTGACAGAGCCTTTATAGGCAATGATTTTCTATACATATAAACAGTTCTATTTAACCTATTTACCCCAAAACAATCATCTAATATATTCGTTTTTTGAAAATTATCAGAGGTAATTTCTTTTCTAATTTTAATATTAGTTAACATAGAACTAGTCACTTATAATTGAAAACTCAGCATACTATTTATTTATAACAAAAATTAAATAAATAAAAAATAAGATCAAGTTATCTAGGCAATTCAGACTTCCCCATGAGATATTCATCTATTGAGTGGGCGCATTGTCTACCTTCTTTAATGGCCCATACTACCAATGATTGTCCACGTCGTGAATCACCTGCAGTAAATAACTTGTCAATTGATGTTTTGTACTTAATATCGCTGGCCTCTAGATTACCTGATGGAGTTAATTTTACACCTAATTCTCTAATCAAACCGTCATGAATTGGATGAATAAAACCCATTGCAAGTAAAACAAGGTCAGCTTCAAAAGAAAATTCTGAACCTTCTATTTCAACCATTTTCATTTTTCCATTTGGCTCTTTAATCCATTCCACATTTACACAATTTAATTTAGAAACTTTACCATCATGACCTTCAAAAGACTTTGTTAAAACAGACCAATTTCTATCACAACCTTCTTGATGTGAACTAGAAGTTCTCAATTTCATTGGCCAATTTGGCCAAGTCAAAGCTTTATCTTCTTTTTCTGGAGGTTGATCCAATAATTCTAGTTGAGTAACAGATAATGCTCCCTGACGGTTTGAAGTTCCAACACAATCAGAACCAGTATCGCCTCCTCCAATAACTAACACTTTCTTACCTTTAGCTATGATTTCATTATCTGCTTTTACAACTTTTCCTGAAACTCTATCATTTTGTTGAGATAAGAATTCCATTGCAAAATGAACTCCTGTGAATTCTCTACCTGGAACAGGAAGATCACGAGGCATTTCAGACCCACCACAAAATGCAATTGCATCAAAATTTTTATTCAAGCTGTCCATAGTCACATTTTTTCCAACATGGCTATTAACTCTAAACTCAACTCCTTCAGATTGCATTTGGGCCATTCTTCTATCTATCAACGTCTTTTCCATTTTAAAGTCAGGAATACCAATTCTTAGAAGACCACCTACTCTTGCATTTTTTTCAAAAACTACAACTGCGTGCCCTGCTCTTGCAAGCTGTTGCGCACAAGCCAAACCAGATGGACCAGAACCTATTACTGCGACTTTTTTATCAGAATGTTTACTTGGTAAAAGAGGCTTTATCCATCCTTCGTCCCACCCTTTGTCAACAACTGAGCACTCTATTGTTTTAATTGCAACTGGATTATCAGTAATATTTAAAGTGCATGAAGATTCACAAGGTGCTGGACATATTCTACCAGTAAACTCAGGGAAATTATTAGTGGAATGCAATAAATCTAACGCATCTCTCCATTTCCCACTATAAACCATCTCATTCCAATCAGGAATGAGATTATTAACGGGGCAACCTTGATGGCAATATGGGATACCACAGTCCATACATCTAGCACCTTGTTCTGAAACTTTTTCAGGAGATAAAGGAACCATGAATTCCTTAAAATGCTTTATTCTATCTTCGACTGGCTCGTAATCTCTCTCAATACGATCTATTTCCATAAAACCTGTAGCTTTACCCATTTTTATTCTCCAGCAATTCTATCTGATAAATTATTATCAGCTTGAAGTTTATTTTTTCTATCATTCAGAGCTCTTTTATACTCAAATGGTGTGATTTTAAGAAATAGAGGTAAATATTTATCCCATTCACTTAAAATTAATTTTCCTTTTGAACTTTGAGTATATTTTACATGATTTTTAATAATTAATTTAAGACGGGCTTCATCAAAATTTAGTAAATCAGAATTAATTTCAACTTCATCGTCAGTGTTATCGATATCATTATTTGAAAGTAGCTCCAAATCAACCATTGATTTATTACAATATCTATCAAATATTTTGTCTTCGTCTAATATATAAGCTATGCCACCAGACATCCCTGCTGCAAAGTTTCTTCCTGTTTTTCCTAAAATAACAACAACACCGCCTGTCATATATTCACATCCATGATCTCCGCAACCTTCAACAACTGCAGTGGCTCCTGAGTTTCTAACAGCAAACCTCTCACCAACTATTCCATTTAAGTAACATTCTCCTGAAATTGCTCCATATAATAGTGTATTTCCAGCTATAATATTTTCTTGAGGAACCAAAGAACTTTTTTCATGAGGATAAACAGCAATTTTACCTCCCGATAGCCCTTTGCCAACATAATCGTTGGCGTCGCCCTCTAAGTTAAAAGTAACTCCTTTTGATAGCCAGGCTCCAAAACTTTGACCAGCACTCCCAACAAATTTAACCTTGATTGTATCTTTTGGTAAGCCTTCATGACCGTATTTCTTTGCTATTTTACCAGATAACATTGCTCCAACAGTTCTATTTGTATTTTTAATTTTTAGAGCAAGTTCTACACCCTGCCTTTTATTGATAGCGTTTGCACATTTATCTATTAAAATGTTATCAAGAGCTTTTTCTAACTGATGATTTTGAGACGAACAATTATAAAATTTTGTTCCTGAATCAACGCTTAAAGGAACTATAAGCTTTGATAAGTCAATACTATAAGCTTTCCAATGATCATCTGCATTGCCATAATCTAAAAAATCTCTTCTACCAATTATATCATTGAAGTTTTTAATTCCTAACTCAGCTAATATTTCTCGAACTTCATTAGCAATAAACACAAAGAAGTTAACCACGTGATCTGGTAAACCAGTAAAATTTTTGCGTAGTTCAGGATCTTGAGTAGCTACACCAACAGGGCAAGTGTTTAAATGACACTTTCTCATCATTATACACCCTTCAGATATTAAGGCTGCAGTTGCAAAACCAAACTCATCCGCGCCTAAAATAGCTCCTATAATGACATCACGACCAGTTCTTAAACCACCGTCAACTTGAACGGCAATTCTTTCTCTTAAACCATTCATTACCAATGTCTGATGAGCTTCTGCTAAACCTGTTTCCCAGGGTCCTCCCGCATTTAACAAAGACGTTATTGGACTTGCACCAGTGCCACCATCATGCCCTGAAATAGTAACGTGATCTGCGTAAGCTTTACTTACACCTGCAGCCACTGTCCCAACACCAATCTCAGAAACTAATTTAACAGAAACCCTTGCGTCTGGATTTACATTTTTTAAATCATGGATTAACTGAGCAAGATCCTCAATAGAATAGATATCGTGATGGGGTGGTGGTGATATCAAACCAACACCGGGTGTTGAATGTCTAATTTTAGCTATAAAATCATTCACCTTATCTCCAGGTAATTGTCCACCCTCACCCGGTTTTGCACCTTGAGCCATTTTTATTTGAATATCTGTGGCATTAGATAAATATTCTGTTGTCACTCCAAATCTACCAGAAGCAACTTGCTTAATTCGGGAGTTCATCGAATCACCATTAGGCAAAGGTTTAAATCTTGAAGCTTCTTCACCTCCTTCACCAGTATTAGACCTACCTCCAAGACGATTCATTGCTATAGCAAGTGTTGTATGCGCTTCAGTTGATATTGAACCTAGTGACATCGCTCCAGTAGCAAATCTTTTTACGATTTCTGATACTGGTTCGACTTCATCTATATTTATAGATTTATGATTTTCTGTGAAATTGAAAAGCCCTCTTAGATTTTTTAATTTTACAGACTGATCATTAATTTTTTTTGTGTATTTTTTGAAAGTCTTATAATCAGCACTTCTTACAGCATGCTGAAGAGTTCCAATAGTCTCTGGAGTCCATACATGCTCTTCTCCTCTTAACCTAAAACTTAAATCTCCTCCTACGTCTAGATCATTTCTTAAGAGAGGGGAATCTCCAAAAGCTAATTCATGTTTATTTTCAGTTTCTAATTGTATTTCTTCTATGCCAATACCTTCAACTTTTGAGGATGTTCCACAGAAATAATTATCTACTAGTTTTGAAGATAATCCAACGGCATCAAAAATTTGAGCTCCACAGTATGATTGATACGTGGATATACCCATTTTTGACATAACCTTTAACATCCCTTTAGATACTGCCTTTACATACTTTTTATGAGCGTCTTCTTCGGTAATGGTTTTATAATTTTTTTCAACAATATCTGAAAGGGTGTAAAAAGCGAGATAAGGATTAATTGCTTCCGCACCATAGCCAGCTAAAAGACATAAATCATGAACTCTTCTAGCTTCTCCAGTTTCAACAACTATACCAACTTCAGTCCTAAGTCCTTTTTTAATTAAATGGTGATGAACAGAACTAGTTGCTAATAACGCAGGTATAGCTAAATGTTCTTTGTCTACATTTCTATCAGAGAGAATTACGATATTGTAGCCATTCTCACGAACTAATTCTTCTGCTTTTATACAAAGTTTTGAAAGCATCTCTTCCATACTTACAGGTACAGAAATATTTTTTTTGTAACAAATGCTTAATGTGTAAGTCTTAAAAGAACCGTCTACATGATTTTCAATTCTTCTAATTCTTTCTAAATCCATGTTTGTTAGAATAGGTTGGTCAACTTCTAAACGTTTTTGTCTACCCCCAGATTTCAAGTCTAAAAGATTTGGTCTTGGTCCAATAAAACTAACCAACGACATAACTAATTCTTCTCTGATAGGATCAATTGGTGGGTTGGTTACTTGAGCAAAATTTTGGAAAAAATAATCATATAATAGACGATTTTTATCTGACAGAGCGGCAAGTGGAATGTCTCGCCCCATTGAAGCGATTGGGTCTTGACCTTGAACTATCATAGGTTCAAGAAAAAATTTTAAATCTTCTTTATTATAGCCAAATGCTTGTTGCAAATCCAACAAAACAGACGTTTCAGGTGTCATTGGACTAATTTCTTTAGGTAGTGAGGATAAGTTGATTTGAGTGTTATCTAACCATTCTTGATAAGGATGAGAATTAGTTAAATCGTCCTTAAGCTCTTTATCAGAAATAATTCTTTTTTGATCTAAATCAACTATAAGCATTTTTCCGGGTTGAAGTCTCCATTTACTCACAATTTTTTCTTCAGGAATATCTTGTAAAACTCCAACTTCGGAAGACATTATTACTAAATCGTCATCAGTAACAATATACCTTGCTGGCCTTAGACCATTTCTATCAAGAGTGGCTGCTATTTGTATACCGTCGGTAAATGCCATTGCAGCTGGACCGTCCCAAGGCTCCATCAAAGCTGAATAATATTCATAAAAAGATTTTCTTTTTACGTCCATTAATTCATTATCTTTCCATGCTTCAGGTATCATCAACATCATTGCATGAGGAAGAGAATAACCTCCCATGACTAATAGTTCTAATGCGTTATCAAATGTTGATGAATCTGATGGAGATTCTTCTATTATTGGCCACAACTTTTCTAGATCGTCTTTTAAAACATCAGACTTCATATTATGACGCCTAGAATTCATCCAATTAATGTTACCTTTAACAGTATTTATTTCACCATTATGGCATAAGTATCTAAATGGTTGAGCTAATCTCCACGATGGAAAAGTGTTTGTCGAAAATCGCTGATGAAATAAAGCTATTGATGTTTTAAAATTTTTATTTTGGAAATCAATATAAAATTTAGATAAGTTTGGAGCTAATACCATGCCTTTAAAAATAATAGTTCTTGTTGAAAGAGAAACTATATAAAAATCATCCCAATCTTCTATTTTTTTACTGTGAAGTATATAATGTGACTGCTTTCTAATTACGTAAAGTTTTCTTTGAAAATGTTTCTCGTCTTTACAGTTAATACCTTTTTGAATAAAAAATTGTTTTATCTGAGGAGCATTATCTTTTACAGTTTCTCCTAGAACTATTTCATCAGTCGGGACATCTCTCCATCCTATAAGAATTTGACTTTCATTGGATATAGTTTGCTCAATAGCTTTTTTGGCCAAATCTGCTCTAGTTTTATCTTGAGGAAAAAAAACCATTCCAACCCCATAATCTCCAATTTTAGGGAGAGTGATTTCATTTTTGGCAAAATCGTTTCTAAAGAAAAGATCCGGTATTTGTATTAATATTCCAGCGCCATCTCCTGCTAGTGGGTCTGCACCAACAGCACCTCTGTGATCTAAATTATGAACAATTTCTAGGGCTTGGTGTACAATTTCATGTTTGGGTTCGTTTTTAATATTAGCAATAAAACCAAAGCCACAATTTTCATGCTCATTTTTAGGATCATATAGACCAAACTCTTCAGGAAAACCCATTTTATTTAATTTATTTTTAGACATTTATAACCCTTCGAGCACTGGAATATTACAGTAAACAGTTAGTCTTAAATTAAGAATTAAATTATACCCCTAAATTAAAAGGGAAACGAAATATAGTTGATTTCATAATGATTGTAAAACACATCATCATATAACAGATATGCATTAATTGCATTTCAAAAATGCTTAACTTATTAATTAATCGCTTCCGCTTCTTTTAACATGAAATCCTTGAAGGCTTTAATTCTCGGGTCATTTCTTAATTCATAATTAAAGCATAATGAAATTGACATTTCTGGACCTTCTAATTGCGATAAAATTTCTGTAAGAGCAATCATTTCAAACTCCATCCAATCAGGTAATGAGGCTATCCCCATACCTACTTCAGTTGCTTTTGCTATTCCATAAATACTAGAAACTTCAAATATTGGTTTTCTAGGTCTCTTATTTTCTTTACCAATAGTTAATAACCAATTCAACCTATGCCTATCTATAGGTGGCTGTGCATCTTCTCCATAAGAAATAATATTGTGGTTATCTAAATCACTACTTGTCTTTGGGTATCCATTTTGGGAAATATAATCATTTGATGCAAATATTTTGTACCTGCAGTTTGCCAACTTAATTTGAATATCATCCTGAGATACACTAGGTGTCATTCTAACTTCTACATCAGAATTGAAATTAGTAACCCTAGGCTCTGAGTCTCTTAAGCTTAGAGCCACAGTAATGTCGGGGTAAAGAGATCTAAATTTAGACATTCTTGGAGCAACCCACAATGCACCGAAGGCGTTTGTAGCAGTTATATTTAATCTACCGGAAGGCACATCCATATCTTCTAAAAGTTGATTATGTGTTTTACTAATATCAGAAGCTAAAATCTCTACAGAAGAAGATAGACGCATTCCAGCCTTAGTTAATGAAATGCCATCTGAGTTTCTTAAAAACAATTTTACGCCTAACTCATTTTCCAAGGCTTTCATCTGTCTACTTAAAGCAGATTGACTTATATGTAAAATATAAGATGCTTCAGTAATGTTCCTTGTTTGCGCAACAATATTGAATAAACGCAATCTATCCCATTTCATCAATCCACCTCAAAATATTTATAATATTTGCATTAATAGACATCTAAAAGATATCTTTTTTCCTTTTTAAGATTTTTAACATACTCTAAACTTTCTTCATTGGAGCAATCCAACTGCAATTTTATGATTTTATGTAACATTGCATCAACATCTTTAGCCATTTTATATGCGTCTCCACATACATATAGATATGCTCCATTTTCTATCCATTCGAAAAAATCTGATCGTGCCTCATACATTTTATCTTGCACATAAATTTTTTCTTTCTGATCTCTTGAAAAAGATAAATTTAATTTTTGTAAGACATCATCTTTTTGCAATTGAACAATTTGATCCTTATACAGGAAATCATAATTCTTCGTTTGAGCTCCAAAAAAAAGCCAATTTTTACCTGTACTTTTCATAGCTTGTCTTTCTTGCAAAAATGATATGAAAGGTGCAACACCAGTTCCAGGACCAATCATTATTATTGGCTTTTTTTGATTTTTTGGAAGTTTAAATAATTTATTAGGAATTAAAAATATTTGTAATTTTGAACCTTTGGAACACATATCAGATAAAAAAGTAGAGCAAACACCTCCATAATTTCTAAAATTATTTTCCCATCTCTCTGTAGATACAGTAAGATGAATTTGATTCGGATAAATTAAATTACTAGAAGAAATTGAATAAGCTCTATGCTGAAGTGGTTTTAGAAGTGTTAAAAAAATATCTAAATCAATCTTAAAATCTTTATCTAAATTCATAAAATCCAAAATATCTTTTCCGTATTTAAAGTCTGCCAAAGCTTCTTTATCTAAACTTGATACAATATCATTAAGTTTTTTGTGTGAAATATTTTCATTAAAGAAGTAAATCAATCTATTAGTGGGCATTAAAATTTCAAAATTGTTTGTCAGTAATTCAAATAAGGAATTAGTATATCCAACCGGCATGGTTGAAGGAGTTACACCAAGCCTTGATATGACATAATTTACTAACTCATCATTGTTTTGGGGTATTATCCCTAAACTGTCTCCAGGCTCATATATTATTTTACTATTACCAAGAGCAATTTCGTAATGTCTTATTTCTCTTTTTGATTTTAGGCCTGACAAAAGTTTGCATTCAGATATTTCTGCTAAATACGGGTTTTTTCTATTCCAAATCATTATTAATACCCTTCAACTAAACGCAAATAATCATTACAAGACAATTATTGATTTTTTATTAGATTATAACAATATTTAAGTCTAATAATGTTTTTAAAAAAATAATAGAGTATCGAGTGATGTGGGAAATAATTTTAGTATTATCAATAATACAAGGAATTACAGAATTTCTTCCTATATCATCAAGTGCACATTTAATTTTAATCCCTAAGTTCTTTTCACAGATCGAAAATGGTAGAAACTTTGATGTTTCATTGCACTTTGGCTGTATATTCGCTGTTTTGATTTATTTAAGGAAAGACCTATTTACTATCTTAAATGAAACCTTATCAAAAAACAGAATAGAAAAAGAAGGATATAAATTATTTATTAATATTATTATAAGCACAATACCCGTGGTTATAGTAGGCTTTTCAATTAGCTATTTTAAAATTGATATAATTAGAACTATAGAGGTTATTGGATGGACTACCCTTATTTTTGGGATACTCCTAGGAATAGCTGACAGAAATCCTAAAGCTTTTAAAAAATTAACTAATATAAATTTAAATAATTCAATTTTAATTGGCCTTGCACAAACATTAGCGCTCATACCAGGTGTAAGTAGATCAGGCATAGTAATGACTTCTAGTCTTTTTATGGGCTTTAACCGTTATGAAGCCTCAAAATACTCACTACTGTTATCTATACCAGTGATTATTGCGGCAACCTCATTAGAAGCATTTTCACTTTATATAGAAAAAGGTTTCTTTTTTACCAATGAGATGATTATAGGAATTATAGTTAGTTTTTTAACAGCATTTATTACTATTACACTTTTTATGAAATGGATTAATAAAGCTTCGCTAAAATTATTTGTTATATATAGAGTTATTCTAGGAATTTTAATTTTAATATTTTATTATAGTTGAAATAAATTTATTTTGAATAAATCTTAGCTAACTCTTCTTCCATATCTGCAGGTTCAATCCCCAAATCATCTAAACCAGGGAAATTTCCATTTAGAATATTATCATGTTTCAACAATTTCATTTGATCAACTGTAAATGGCGGCTTTGGAAGACGTTCCAAAAAAAGAGCTGGTATTATCATTAAGTTGGGGTTTAGAGGAATAAAAAACCTTTTTATTCCTTTTATATCAAACAAAATTTTTAACAGACTTTCAAATGTATATGCAAATTTACCACCTAAATCAAAGATGTTTCCTTTTATATCCTTGTTTGTAATTAATTTAATTATTGCCGAGACAACATCATTTACGAATATAGGTTGAAATTTTGTGTTTTTTGATATTAAAGGTATTACAGGTGAAATAGATGCCATATCAGAGAATTGTCCAAAAAAATTATCGCCTTTTCCATATAATAAAGAAGGTCTTAGTATTTTAGCCATTGGAAATTTTTCTAGTAACCTTCTATCCCCACTAGCCTTACTTCTTGAATATTTACTTTCAGATGTTTCTGAAACGCCTAAAGCTGATACATGAATAAAATTTGTAATATTATTTTTAGAACATAATTCAGCCAAAGTAGATGGAAAATCAGAATGAATTTTATAAAAGTCACCTTTAATATTTTCATAAAGAATGCCACATAGATTTACAACACAATCAACCTCATTAATAACTTTTTCAATTATTTCTAGTTCTGACAAATGCCAATCAAATATTTTGATATTAGAGTTGGACTTGTATTTTTGTAAATCTTTTCGATTACTTGCATTACGAGCTAGCAAATAAATGTTAACATTTTCTTTTACAAGAAATGCAATTAATGCGTTTCCAAGGAACCCTGTTCCTCCTAAAAGGAGAATTTTTTTATTTTCTACTGAATACAAGTGTCTATCCTTTATAAATGGTGTTTAATACGTTAAAACTTTAAATAGATATTTTTATTTATTAATATGATATTGTGACCTATACTCGTTTTTTAAAGGGTTTCGAGGCATAAATGACTTATTTTCTTTATCAAAATGATATTCCATCTGACATAAAATTTGGAAATGTTATTGCTATAGACACAGAAACAATGGGGCTTAATTTACAAAGAGATCGCTTATGTTTAGTTCAGTTATCGAGTGGAGACGGTAATGCACACCTAATACAGGTTTCAAACGATACTATGAAAAAAAAAGAAAGTTTTTCAAATTTAAAAAAAATCTTAAGTGATAGCAAATCAACAAAATTATTTCATTTTGCAAGATTTGATATTGCTGCCATTGAAAAAAACATATGTGAAATAAATGGTTCTATATATTGTACCAAAATTGCATCAAAGTTATCACGAACTTTTGGAGCAAGGCATGGGCTAGCTGATTTATGCAAAGATCTCCTTGGTTTTGAATTAGACAAACAAAATCAAACTTCTGATTGGGGAGCACAAGCATTAAACCCATCACAGTTAAAATACGCAGCTTCTGATGTTTTATACCTTCATCAAATAAAAGAACAATTAGATCTCATTCTTAAACGTGAAAACAGAGAAGATATAGCTAAGTGTTGTTTTGAATTTTTAAAAACAAGATCAAAAATGGATCTAATAGGATTTGATAATTTAGATATTTTTTCTCATTGATTATTTAGAATTTTAGAGAAGTTTTAATTGAAAAATGTTTAAATTAATTAGTAACAAATCAATTTTTGCAACGTTAATCGTCATTCTAGTTTTAAGTTTTATAGCCACTTTATTTATTAAAGATAGTAATATATCAACTTTTAAACCCACTAAAAGCATTAAAAAAGAGGGCTCAGAAAAAATTATTGGAGCACGTATTCACCAACAGAATACAAAAGGTGAAAAGTTTATAATAATTGCTGAAACTCTCCAAGAAAGCAAAAATGAGGATAATACAGTAATTTTAGAGAACTCCTTAACTACAATTAATCAAAAAGGTATTCTTACCAAGATTTATGCCGGTCACGCGATAGTATCAAATAATTATGAAAATTTTGATTTTTCGAATAAAGTAAAGATAACAAAAAAATCAAGAAAATTTAAATTAGAGACTCAAACCTTAATTGGATCTTTCAAAAAAGGAAATTTTTATACAAATGAGAAGGTTAAAGTTATTTCAGGAAACACAAGGATTAATGGAACTGGTCTAGATTTAAGAAGAAACGGCGAATATATAAGAATTAGAGGAAAAGCGAAATTAATAATGCTTTTATCAAAAAAAAATGAAAAATAAAAAAAATTATATTTTGATATTTTATTTAATATTTTGTTCATACCCGGATTTAGTGTTTTCAAAAGAGGAAAAGAAAAATAGAACTTCACAACTTATAGTTGAAGCAGATGAATCCATAGAATGGTTTGAAAAAGATAAATATTATTTAGCTAAAGGTAACGTTGTATTAAAGAAAGATGGGCTTACACTAAAAGCAAATTTTGTTAAAGCTACATATTTAGACGAAAATGGTAAAAATGTTCTATTAAAAATAACTGCAAAAAAAAATGTTTTTCTTTCTAAAGGAAAAGTTAAAGCATCAGGTGAATTTATGACATATGACTTAAAATCTAAAATTGCTGTCATCACTGGATCATTTCAAACTTTTTCATCTCCATCAGGATATATAGAGTCAAAAAAAATGATTATGTTTAATGATTCAAATAATAAAGCTGAAGCTAGTGGGGAAGTAAAAATTATTTTACCTAATAAAACAAAAATATTTGGCAATAATGTTAAAGCAAATTTTACAGGTAAAGATAAATCATTAACAAATGCGACCGTTAAAGGGAATGTAATTATTGTAAATACTAAAAAAGGACAAAAATCAAAAGCTGATTTAGGTATTTATAACTCTTCTAATTCAATTATAAAACTTAGCGGAAACGTCATTATAATTAATAAACAATCAACTTTTAAAGGTTCTAGTGGGATAACAAACCTTAAAACTGGTATCAGCAAATTAATTGGTAATCCAAAAAAAGGTCAGCGCGTAAAAGGAGTTTTCTCGCCCACAAACAAATAAAAATAATGGAGATTAAACTGAGTACATTAGAAGATGAATTTAAAAGATTGAGAGAACTCTCATCAAATCATACGAAACAAACAACGGCTAAATCTATTCAAAATGACGAAAAACCACAAATAATAAATGGATTGTTAATTAATTCTATTTCAAAAACTTATGATAATAAAAAAGTGGTAAATGAAGTTTCAATGAATCTTAAAAGAGGAGAGGCTGTTGGACTCCTTGGTCCTAATGGAGCAGGTAAAACAACATGTTTTTATATGATAGCTGGCTTAATTGATTGTGATAAAGGAGATATTTCACTTGATGAATCTCCAATTAATCATTTGCCCATGCATATTCGAGCAAGGAAAGGAATAGGCTATCTCCCTCAAGAATCATCAATTTTTAAAGGATTGACTGTTGAACAAAATATTCTATCCGTTTTAGAAATTCTGAATTACACAACAAATGAAAAATTTGAAATATTAGAAGATTTAATTGCAGAATTTAATATCAATAAAATTAGAGGTTCTTATGGAGCAACATTATCTGGAGGGGAGAGAAGACGAGTAGAAATAGCAAGAGCTTTAGCAACAAACCCAAGTTATATTTTGTTAGACGAGCCCCTTGCTGGCATTGATCCAATTGCAATTAATGATGTCAAAAATTTAATTAATAAATTAAAATCCAAAAATATAGGAGTATTAATTACCGACCATAACGTAAGAGAAACGTTAGAAATAGTTGATAGAGCTTATATATTATTTGATGGATCAGTAATAATGTCAGGGGACCCAAGTCAGATTAAGTCAGATAGAAGAGTTAGGGATGTATATCTAGGAAATAATTTTTAGATTAAAATTAAATTAAATATAATCTTGACTGATTTCTTTGATGATACTATTTACACAACCTAATTAATTTTTATCGATAAGGTTTTTTTTATAGGTAATCTCAATGAATATTAACGAAATGCTATCTGAACGTTCACTCTTAGTTGACTTTAATGCATCAAGCAAAAAACACGTACTGGATGCTTTAAGTAAATTGGCAGAAAAAGAAATTAATGTTAGTTACAGAGTAATATTAGATAACTTAATTAAAAGAGAAAAGTTAGGTTCAACCGCTGTGGGAAAAGGAATAGCTATACCCCACGCTTCTGAAACTTCTTTAGATAAACCTAAAGGTTTTTTAGCAATTTTGTCACATGGCTTAGAGTTTAATGCAAATGACGATCAGCCCGTTGATATTATTTTTTTACTTTTAGCACCTTCTAACAATGGATCAGAACATCTACAAGCTCTTGCTTCAGTATCAAGATTGCTTAGAAATAATGAACTTATTACTAAGTTAAGAGGCTGCAAGACCACACAAAGTGCACTAGCTGTAATTTCCCAAACAATTCAAGATGAAGCTGCTTGAAACATTATCTATTAACCTGATTTAGTAACGGTTTATTATCTATAAAATTTAATATAGACATTATCGCTTCTTCAGCAATGTCATTAAAACATTCATCTGTCCAACAAAGAGCATGTGGAGTAATTAAAACGTTTTTATATGATAATAGTCGACTATCCAATGATAGTGGTTCTGTATTGGTAACATCCAATCCAGCCCCAGAAATTATATGATTTTCTAATGCTTTTTCTAAATCATTCTCATTGATTACAGGACCTCTTGATAGATTAAAAATGTAAGCGCTACTTTTCATATTAGAAAAAAAATCTTCATTGATCATTCCTTTAGTGTTTTCATCGAGATTACATAAAATTACAATAAAATCACTTTTAGAAGACAAATCATTTAAGCTTGATTTTATAGCACCTTTTTGATGAATTTGTTGTTCAGATAAAAAAGGATCATAGGCTAAAATATTTTTAAAAAAAGGGTTTGACAACTTTATTGTTTCTGTTCCGATGCTTCCAGCTCCAATAATACCCAAAGTTTTTTGAGATAGTCCTATACCCATATTATTGGTTCTTTCATTCCAATTCCCTTCCCTAACAAGTTTATCTTTAATTATTAATTTACTTGCCGTTGCAAATATCATTGTTAAAGCAGCAACTGCTACAGGCCTTCTAACTGCATTAGGTGTGTTAGTTACGACTATACCTTTTGCTTTCATAGCATTTATATCTACCGAATCAAAACCAACTCCAAAACGAGAAATTATTTTAAGTTTACAGTCTTTTTTTGATACAGATTCTGACTTGGCTTTTGGAAGATTAAGAAGTATGGCATCAAATTTTGATGATATCTCTGAAGAAAGTTCTGTAATAGATTTATCCATCCAAATAATTTCTATATCTTTTCTAGCTTTCAAAAGATCAAGAGGAGCATCTCCAAAACATGGTTTATTTTCACTATTTAGTAAATCTCCAGAAATTCCAACTTTGAACATTTCACATTCTCCATAAGGGTTATTTTTTGTATTTCAATAAACTAGACACTCCTTGACTCAAAATACTCATTTCTGTACCGACAGCAATTAAATTAAAACCAAGATTTGAATACATTTCAAGTTCATCTTTATTATTAACCATTATACCAAGGCTTTTATTATTTAATTTTGCTGCACAGATAATTCTTTTTATAGCGTTTAAATAAATTGGAGATTTAAAATTACCTGGTATTCCTAAAAAGTTTGTTAGATCAAAGTGACCAACCCATAAACAATCAACACCGTCAATTGAAGCTATTTCTTCAACACTTTCTAATCCTAAACTAGTCTCTATTTGAATAATGTTTACAAGTTTATTATTTGCTTCCTCAATATAGGTCAACGGATCTGTATTTATATAATTGTCGTGAGCAAAACCAAACCCAGCTCCTCTAATACCAACAGGTGGATATTTAGAAAATTGAACTATTTTTTTTGCTTCTTCAGCACTATTAACCATAGGATTCATTATACCTGCTGCTCCAAGGTCTAGAGCTCTAGCAATATAATTATAGCTTAATTCTGGAATTCTTATAAGTGGAAGAATTCTATTTGCATTACTAATAGCAGCTAAAGTTTTAAATTGTTCTAAAGAAAGTCCACCATGTTCCATATCGAATATAATAAAATCACATCCAGCATTTTTTAAAATGATAGGAATTCCTGGACTAAAAAACTCAAATATCATAGCGCCCCTTATCTGATTTAAGTTTATAAGTTTATTTTTAAAGTTCATTGTTTTCTCCAAAAAATAATATGGTTATTATCATACTATCATTATTAAATATTAAGTTTAGTAATAGAGAGTAAAACAAGATATTTAATAACCTATAGCTCTATTAACTGTGTTGGGTGGAACAATATTATTGTCAATGCATTTAATAGCATTTGCTATCTGTTTAGCGGCAGTTTCTGGGTTAGTCTCAGCAGCTACATGAGGCCACAGTCTAATATTGTCTTGTTGCCAAAAACAATGATTTTTTGGTAAAGGTTCAATCCTATACACATCTAAAACAGCATTTGAAACATGTCTAGATTTACAGCTTCTAAGTAAGTCATCTTCAACAACATGCTCTCCCCTTCCTGCATTAATAAAACAAGATCCTTTTTTCATTTTGGCAAATGTATCTTTATTAAAAATATTAATAGTTGAAGATGTAAGTGGAAGAAGACAAACATGAATATCACTATTGTTAACTAATTCGTTAAAACCTTTATCTCCATGAAAACATTTTATAGTTTTAATATTTTTTTTTGTTCTACTCCAGCCTTGCACATCAAAACCCATGTAACTTAAGTCTTTAGCTACCACACTACCAATAGCACCAATTCCATAAACTCCAATTTTAACTGACAAAAAATCTTTTTCACGTCTAGGTTTATATATTTTTTTATTTTCTTGATTAAAATAATCGTATGTTTCCCTAATAATATTTAAAACAGACAATAAAACCCAGTGACTCATTGACCTTGCCATGTAAGGGTCAACAATCCTTACTACAGGAATGTTCTCTGGAATTGAGTTTTGATTTAATATGTGGTCTACACCTTGCCCTAAAGAAATTAATCCTTTGATTTTATTCAACTGATTTAAATTATCTAAAGGTGCTTTCCATAATAAAGCTATCTTTGCAAGTTTTGCTTCTTCTGATAAAAGAGGTACTAAATTTATAGACGGTAAATAAAACTTTAATCTTTTTTCCCATATGTTTTGAACTTCTAAAGAAGTTCCTTTGCTGTAAAATGCTATAATAGGCATTAGTTAAAGCTCCAGTTTAAAAATATTGGTGGAGCTAAGCGGGTTCGAACCGCTGACCTCTACACTGCCAGTGTAGCGCTCTCCCAACTGAGCTATAGCCCCATTTTTTATTTAATCTTTTTGATCTTCAATAATTTCTACGCTAGTTTCATCTTCTTCGCTAACATCAGTATCTTCAATAAAATTTATATCATCGTTTATAGCAATATCACCTTCATTATCATCATCTTTATTTATTTCCAATATTGGATCATCATCACTTACTACTTCTTCATCGTTCTCAACTTCAATATCGTCTAAATTCGAAATGTTATCGTTATTATCTGCCACTAATTTAGGCGAGAGGTTTTTGCCTTTTCTACTTTTTAAATAAATATCAGGGTCAAATTCCATATTACACGAAGGACATATAATAGGAGAATTATTAAAATCATAATACTTTGTTCCGCAGGCTGGGCAGATCCTTTTTACACCCCATTCAGGTTTGGCCATTTCTTTTCTCCTTTATATGACAAAACTATAATTGGATTAGACTTAAAAAAACCATTCTGTCAAAATATTTTTAATAATTATGTTAACTTTTACTAATTTAAATATATATTGACACTATTATTTATGAAAAGGTTAAAAAATTTATGAATTCTATCATATCTAACAAAAGTTCGAATTTATCTGGTGAAATAATAGTGCCTGGAGATAAATCTATTTCTCATAGATCTCTAATAATTGGTTCAGCTGTAACAGGAAAAATAACTATAAAAAATCTCTTAGAAAGTGAAGATGTTTTTGCAACAGCTAATGCCTTAAGACAAATGGGTGTAACTATAAATAAACTATCAAATAATAAATGGGAAGTATTTGGAAACGGGATAGGATCTTTATCAGGTAAAAACAATATGTTGGATATGGGTAATTCTGGAACAGGCGCTAGATTATTAATGGGTTTAGTAGCAGGTTCAGATGTCGAAGCAACTTTTATTGGAGATGAATCTCTTTCAAAAAGACCTATGAAAAGAATAACTTTACCGTTAATTGAAACAGGCGCAATTATAGAAAATATAAATAATGATAGACTACCCATTAAAATAAAAGGCAGCAAAATCACATTGCCTATAGAGTATGAAAGCTCAATATCGTCCGCCCAAGTTAAATCTAGCATACTACTTGCTGGTTTATCGTCCTTAGGATCAACGACTATTGTAGAGCCTTCACTATCAAGAGATCATACGGAAAGAATGTTAACATATTTTGGTGCTAAAATTGAAACAACAAAATTAAAAAATTCAACTTGGAAAATTACATTAGATGGTATACCTACACTTATACCGTTAGACATAGATGTTCCATCAGACCCCTCTAGCGCTTCATTTCCAATTGTTTCAGCAATAATAACTCCAAACAGCAAAGTTAAAGTTATGAATGTATGTATTAATGAATTGAGAATAGGTTTGTATAAAACACTTATAGAAATGGGTGCTAACATTAAATTCAATAACACAAGAAAAATAAATGGAGAATTCATAGCTGATATTACTGCTGAAACCAGCAAATTAAAAGGCATCACTGTCCCTAAATCAAGAGTAGCTTCAATGATTGATGAGTATCCTATATTAGCAGTTGCAGCAATTAAAGCTAAAGGAGATACTATTATGGAAGGTGTCGAAGAACTTAGGTATAAAGAAACTGACCGAATAAAAGCAATCTGCGAAGGATTACAAAAGTTAGGTATCGAAGCAACTAATACTAAGGACACAATGGTTGTAATAGGGAAAGGTTCTAAGACAAAAGTAAATGGCAACGTTCAGATTAATTCTAATTTAGATCATAGAATTGCAATGAGCTTTTTGTGTCTTGGTCTAATCAGTGAAAATCCTATCATAGTAGAAGATACTGATACTATAAACTCATCATTTCCATTTTTTTTAGAGAAGATGAAAGAAATTGGTGCTAAGTTTCAACAATCATGAGGCAAGTTAGCATTAGGTATTAGAAAAATGATTGAAATAGCAATAGATGGCACTGCTGCATCAGGCAAGGGTACATTAGCAAAAAAATTATCGCTTAAATATAAATTTCCTTATTTAGATACTGGTTTAATGTACAGAATGGTTGCCTATGATTTAATTTATCAAAAAAAAAAATACTCTTCAAACTTAGAACTTGAAAGTTGTAAAACCGCAAAAAAAATAGATTTTCAACAATCAGAAAATATACAATTAAGGTCTGAAGAGATCGCAGAACTTGCATCAAAAATTGCATCTTTTCCAGATCTTAGAGAAATCCTTAATTCACAACAAATAGAATTTGCTAAGAAAAATAAAAAAAAATATGGAGGCTGCATCCTTGACGGGAGAGATATAGGTACTAAAATTCTACCTAATGCAAATTTTAAATTTTTTATTAACGCTTCTGTAGAAATTAGAGCAAAAAGAAGACTATTAGAAAAAAATATATCTTTCTTGCATGAAAATGACGAAAAGTGTATGTTGCAATCTTTAATTATTGAGATAAACAAAAGGGATGTCTCAGACGTTAAAAGGAAAGTGTCACCTTTAGTTCCGGCTGAAGACGCATTTATAATAGATACAAGTTTGATTGATGCTAATGAATTACTATCAATCGTAACCAATATCATTGAAGGAAGTAGTAAAAAATCTGATTAAAAAATGGAACTTTTAATCATTAATTTTAACAAATAACAAGCTGATGAAGATTTATTATAATTTAAGAGTTAATTTCTTTAGTTTCCATAATTATAACATCATCATAATGCTTTTAAGCACACAATTAATAGGAGAATATATTGTCCCAAGCTGACATAACAGCCAATCCTAATGGTGAAAGTTTCGCAGAATTATTAGATCAAAGCTTTCAAGAAATGCCAAGTATAGAAGGTTCTGTAGTATCTGGAACTGTTCTATCAATAGAAAAAGATATGATTTTAATAGACGTTGGACTTAAGTCTGAAGGCAGAGTGCCCCTAAGAGAATTTGGAGATAATGACGATGATATTAAAATTAAATCAGGCGATACAGTTGAAGTATATATTGAAAGATTAGAAGATATTAATGGGCATGCTGTTTTAAGTAGAGAAAAAGCTAGAAGAGAAGAATCTTGGGTGAATTTAGAAAAAGCACTGGAAGAACAAAAAAGAGTTAATGGTGTTATTTTTGGTAAAGTTAAAGGTGGTTTTACAGTCGACTTGGAAGGTGCAACTGCTTTTTTACCAGGAAGCCAAGTTGATATTAGGCCAATAAAAGATTTAGGAGCTCTAATGGGTACTCCTCAACCATTTCAGATTTTAAAAATGGATAGAAGAAGAGGTAATATTGTTGTTTCAAGGAGAGCTGTTCTCGAAGATAGTAGAGCTGAGGCAAGATCTGAATTAGTAGCTAATCTTCAAGAAGGTCAGGTACTCCAAGGTGTTATTAAAAACATTACTGATTATGGAGCGTTTGTCGACTTGGGTGGTGTCGATGGGTTATTACATGTAACTGACATTTCTTGGAAAAGAATTAATCATCCTTCTGAAGCATTGCAGGTTGGTGATTCAGTTCAAGTTAAAGTAATTAAGTTTAATGATGAAACACAAAGAATTTCTTTAGGCATTAAACAACTAACAGAAGATCCTTGGTTAAAAGTTTATGAAAGATTTCCTGTGGGCTCTAAAATGAATGGTGTTGTAACAAATATTACAGATTATGGTTCTTTTGTAGAATTAGAAGATGGTATTGAGGGTTTAGTTCATGTTTCTGAAATGAGCTGGACTAAGAAAAACGTTCACCCAGGTAAAATTGTATCGACATCTGAAAAAGTTGATGTTGTAGTTCTTGAAATTGATGTACAAAAAAGACGAATATCACTTGGTATTAAGCAATGTATAGATAACCCATGGGAAGCTTACAAAAATAAAAATAAAGTAGGTGATATGATTGAAGGTGAAATAAGAAATATTACTGAATTTGGTTTATTTTTAGGTCTTTCAGAGGATATTGATGGATTGGTACACTTATCTGACCTTAGTTGGGACGGAAATGGAGACGAATTAATTAAAAAGTTTGTCAAAGGAAACTTGGTAAAAGCCAAAATATTGGACATTGACATTGAAAAGGAAAGAATATCTCTTGGTATAAAACAATTAACTGAAGATTTAGCCTCTGCTGAAATTGATAACATAAGGAAAGGTTCAACTGTGACATGCACAATAGCAGCTATTTCAGACGCTGGATTGGAAGTCGCGGTTGGCGATAATATTAAAGGTTTTATAAAGAAAAATGATCTTGCTAGAGAAAGAGCTGACCAAAAAACAGATCGATATGGAGTTGGTGATAAAGTTGACGCTGCAGTTACAAATATTGATAAAAAGCAAAGAAAAATCAATCTTTCTATAAAAGCAAGAGAAATTGAAGAGGAAAAGAAAGCAATGGCTGAGTTTGGATCATCTGACAGTGGAGCAAGTTTAGGAGAAATTTTAGGTGCCGCTTTAGCAAAAAAAGAAACCATTTCTAAAGAATAGTTGAGGAGGTTTTAAATTGAATAAATCAGATCTTGTAACAAAAATTGCTAGATTAAATCCAAGCTTATACCAGAAGGATGCTACTAAGATTATTAATGTTTTCTTTAATACCATTGGCAATGCAATATCACAAAAAGATAGAGTTGAGCTAAGAGGTTTTGGGGTTTTTGGCGTTAAGGAAAGAGAAGCTCGTATTGCTAGAAATCCAAAAAATGGATCTGTAGTAGCTGTTCCTGCAAAAAATGTTCCATTCTTTAGGATGGGAAAAAGCATGAAAGATCGTTTAAACAAATGATGTTAACCACATTGATTATTTAAATAATGAGCAATGATTTTGAAATAAAAATATGTGGTATAAATGATGAGATGTCTATGTCGGCTGCTATTGAATGTAAAGTCGACTTCATAGGATTAGTATTTTATAAAGATTCCCCCCGAAATGTTACAATCAATTATTCAAAAAAATTACTACATAAACGTAATAAACATTCGAAAATAGTAGCTTTAACTGTTGATCCTGACGATAATTTAATAAAAGATCTTAACAACGATATTAAACCTGACTATATTCAACTTCATGGTAATGAAACTCCAATAAGATGTCAGGAAATAAATGTCAATTTTAATATTCCAGTAATAAAGGGTGTTGGTATAAAAAGTAAATTGGACTTAATTAAAGCTAAAGAAAAATATGAGAATTTTTGTGATTTTATGCTTCTTGATGCACCTTCAACTAATTTACCAGGCGGGAATGGTGAACAATTTGATTGGAACATTTTAAAAAACTATAAATCATCAAAAAAATGGATGCTTGCAGGCGGTCTTGATATAAATAATATTCATAAAGCGATCATCAAATGCCATCCACCAGCAATTGATATTTCTTCTGGAGTTGAAGAAAGCAAAGGTAAAAAAAATGCAAAATTAATAAAAGATTTTGTAATGAAATGTAGAAATATTTAATGGAATTATTATGACAAACATCAATTTAAACAGCTTAAGAAAAGGACCAGATTCAAATGGTAGATTTGGAATTCATGGAGGAAGATTTGTAGCTGAAACACTCATGCCATTAGTATTAGATGTTGAAAAATCATACGAGAAAGCCCTTAAAGACCAGTCTTTTTTAAATGAATTAGACATGTATAGACGTGATTATATTGGGAGACCAAGTCCTCTTTATTTTGCAGAAAGACTTACTGAATTTTTTGGTGGAGCTAAAATTTACTTGAAAAGAGATGAACTTAATCATACGGGAGCTCATAAAATAAACAACGTCATTGGACAAATTTTATTGGCCAAAAAAATGGGTAAAAGTAAAATAATTGCGGAAACTGGTGCTGGTCAACACGGAGTTGCAACTGCAACAGCTTGTGCATTATTTGGATTTGAATGTGAAGTCTTTATGGGTGCGTTAGATATAGAAAGACAAAAACCTAACGTGCAAAGAATGCAACTTTTAGGGGCTAAAATAAACCCTGTTACCTCTGGAACTGGTACTTTAAAAGATGCAATGAATGATGCACTCCGATTTTGGGTATCAAACGCCAATTCACACTTCTATATCATTGGAACTGCTGCTGGTCCTCATCCATATCCTAAAATGGTTAGAGATTTTCAATCCATAATAGGAGAAGAGGCTAAAAAACAAATTTTAGAAAAAGAAAATTGTTTACCAAATGCTTTGGTAGCATGTATTGGGGGTGGGTCTAATGCTCTAGGTTTATTTCACCCTTTTCTTGATGATAAAGATGTTGAAATATTTGGCGTAGAAGCTGCTGGAAAGGGGTTAGGCACAGATTATCATGCAGCGTCTCTTTCTGCAGGAACTCCAGGAATCCTTCATGGAAATAGAACATATTTATTACAAGATAGCGATGGTCAAATTAATGATGCACACTCAATTTCTGCTGGATTAGATTATCCCGGCATTGGACCTGAACACTCTTGGTTACACGATATTGGAAGAGTTAAATATTTATCTACAACTGATAAAGAAAGCCTAACCGCTTTTAAACTATGCAGTAGATTAGAAGGAATAATACCTGCTCTCGAACCAGCTCACGCTCTTCATATTACTGGTCAATTAGCTTCAAAACGAAAAGGTGAAATTATAATTATGAATATGTGCGGAAGAGGTGATAAAGATTTATCCTCTGTTTTACCACTGATTATGAAAAAATAGAGGCTAACTCGATATATGAATAGAATTAAAAATATATTTGAAAATTTAAATCAAAATAATAAGAAAGCTTTGGGAATATTCTTAACTGCAGGAGATCCTGATTTTGAAACATCAATAAGAATTTTTGAAGAATTGCCAAATAATGGAGTTGATTTTATTGAAATAGGAATGCCTTTCTCAGACCCTATGGCTGATGGACCTGCTATTCAACTATCAAGTCAAAGAGCCCTTAAGTCTGGTATGAGCCTAGAAAAATGTTTAGACCTTGTAAAAAAATTTAGAGAAAAAAATAATCATACCCCAATTATATTAATGGGTTACTTCAACCCTATATATAAATATGGTAAAGAGAAATTTGTAAATAAAGCAATAAAATTTGGTGTAGACGGTTTAATCATTGTTGACTTGCCTCCTGAGGAAGATGATGAATTATATAATTATTCAGAAGAACAAAATCTTAGCTTCATAAGGCTAATAACACCTACTACTAAAGAAGAACGGTTAGCCAAGATTTTAAAAAATGCTACTGGTTTTGTGTATTATGTTTCAATTACAGGAATAACAGGTACGCAAACTCCGAACCATGATGAAGTATCAATAAACATAAAAAAAATAAAATCTTTTACAAAGCTTCCGACTGTCATAGGTTTTGGTATTCGTTCACCAGAACAAGCTTATTCAATGGCATCAATTTCTGATGGAATAGTTGTTGGTTCGGCTGTTGTTGATTTAATAAAATCGTCTAGTGATAACAATCAAAGTAAAGAATTTATAGTAAAGACTTGTATGGAATTTATATCTAAAATTTCAGACAAATTAAAACATAATTAGAACTTATTCTTAAAATAATAATGTAACAAAAGAAAGATTAAATATTGAATTGGATTAAAGAGACAGTAT
>JAOESH010000048.1 GCA_028382005.1 Pseudomonadota bacterium | reverse complement strand
AGTTCAATTAGTAATGAAAGTAATAATACACAAATCGATCAATCAGGATTTCAAGGTTCAAACGAAAATTCTACATCTAATATCGCCTCTGATCTAGATGACGAAATACCATTTTAAAATTATATAAATATTAATCATTTAATAGATATTGTTATAATCTAAAAAAGAAGTTACAATATATAGTGTTTTTTTAATATATTAGGAGTTTATTTGTGTCTGATGAAGATAATAAATCTTTAAATCATTCTTTGATATCTATAACAGATGAGATGAAAAAATCCTACTTAGACTATGCTATGAGTGTAATAGTATCTCGTGCTCTACCTGATGTAAGAGACGGACTTAAGCCTGTCCATAGAAGAATACTATATGCAATGATTGAAGGTGGTTATGACTGGTCTAAAGCATATAGAAAATCTGCAAGGGTAGTTGGTGACGTTATGGGTAATTATCATCCTCATGGTGATACTGCTATTTATGATTCAATGGTTAGAATGGCTCAAAACTTTTCAATGAGATTAATGTTAGTTGACGGTCAAGGAAATTTCGGATCAGTTGATGGTGATCCACCTGCTGCAATGAGGTATACCGAATCTCGACTTGCGAAATCATCAGAAAATTTATTAAGAGACATAGATAAAGATACAGTTGATTTTATTCCTAACTATGACGAGTCTCAATCAGAACCATCTGTTCTTCCTGCTGAATTTCCAAATATGCTTGTAAATGGAGCTGGAGGCATTGCAGTTGGAATGGCTACAAATATTCCTCCTCACAATCCTGGTGAAGTTATAAGAGCATGTAAAGCTCTTATAGATAACTCTGATTTAAGTTTAGAAGAATTAATGGAAATTATTCCAGGTCCAGATTTTCCAACAGCAGCCTTTATAATGGGAAGATCAGGTATTAAAGAAGCTTTTAAGACTGGAAGAGGCAGTGTTATAATGCGTTCTAGAGCAGAGATTATCTTAACTGGTAAAAATGCTGATAGAGAAGTAATAATTATTACAGAAATTCCTTTTCAAGTTAATAAAGCTCTTGTTTTAGAAAAAATTGGAGAATTAGTAAGAGATAAAACAATTGAGGGCATATCTGATTTAAGAGATGAATCTGATAGAAATGGAATGAGAATTGTTGTTGAGATTAAAAGAGATTCACAAGGTGATGTTGTACTAAATCAATTATGGAGGCATACTAGATTACAAACTAGCTTTCCAGTAAATATGCTTGCTTTAGATCACGGTAAGCCAAAGCAAATGGGCTTGCTTGAAATTCTTAATGCTTTTATTGATTTTAGGTTTGAGGTTGTTACTAGAAGAACTAAATTTCTTTTGAATAAAGCCCGAAATAGAGCTCATATTTTAGCTGGTTTAATGGTTGCAATTACAAGTATAGACGAGGTTATAGACTTAATCAAATCGTCGTCTGATCCTGAAAATGCTAGAAATTTATTATGTTCAAAATCATGGCCTGCTAAAGAAGTGGAAGGTTTTATTAATTTAATAGATGATCCAAGTCATAAAATAATTGATGGAGCTTACAATTTATCTGTTTTGCAAGCTAAAGCTATTTTAGAGCTTAGACTTCAAAGGTTAACAGGTATGGAAAGAAATAAATTAGAAAAGGAAATAGAAGAATTATCTGAACAAATAAACGAGCACCTGATAATATTATCTGATAAATCCAAGTTAACTAACCTTATTCAAACTGAACTTGATGAGGTATTAAAAAGAATTGATGATCCACGTCGAACAGAAATTAATGATAGTGCAGTTGATCATGATGACGAAGACTTAATTCAAAAAGAAGATATGGTTGTTACGGTTAGTCATAGGGGCTATATAAAAAGAGTATCTTTATCTACTTACAGAGCGCAAAGAAGAGGTGGTAAAGGGAGAGCTGGTATGAAAATGAGAGATGAAGATACTGTAACTTCACTCTTTGTAACAAATACTCATACACCAATTTTATTTTTCACATCATCAGGTATGGTTTATCAATTAAAATGCTATAAATTACCAGAATCTGCTCCCCAAGCTTTAGGAAAACCAATGATTAATTTGTTGCCTATTGAACAAGATGAAAAAATTCATACTGTAATGCCAATGCCAGAAGACGAAAGCTCATGGGAAAATTTACAAATTATTTTTGCAACTAAAAATGGTAATATCAGAAGAAACCAGCTTAGCGACTTTACTAATATTAGGCAAAATGGAAAGATTGCAATGAAGTTGAATGAAAAAGACGAATTAGTCTCTGTCATTCCATGTGGTGAAAAAGATAATGTACTTTTAGCAACAAGACTTGGAAAAGCAATAAGGTTTGACGTTCATGATGTCAGAGTTTTTGTTGGAAGAGGATCTTCAGGTGTTAGAGGAATAAGGTTAAAACCAAATGACTTTGTAGTTTCGATGTCATTGATACCTAATGAAGATAAAAGGTTTGTTTTGTCAGTCACCGAAAATGGTTTTGGTAAACGGACCCCAGTTGATGATTACAGAATGACTAATAGAGGTGGTCAAGGTGTTGCCAATATAGAATGTTCTACCAGGAATGGACCTGTTGTTGCGTCTTATGTTGCTTCAGAAGATGATCAAATTATGCTAGTAACTAATTCAGGTAAATTAATCAGAATTCGTGTGCATGGAGGTGAAGGTGATTCAATAAGGGTAGCCGGTAGAAAGACACAAGGTGTAAGGTTATTTGATGTTGATGAAGGCGAAAAAGTGGTTTCAGTGGCTCTTTTAAATGAGAGTGACGAAGACGAAGAAGTTCCAGTACCAGCAGAGGCGACAGATGAAACAACTACTGACAAAAATATTGAAAATAAAGACATTAATTAAATATATAGAGACGTAATTTGAAAAGAATTGCTTTATACCCGGGTACTTTTGATCCAGTAACAAATGGTCATTTAGACATAATATATAGAGCAAGTTCTTTATGTGATGTTTTAATTGTTGGTGTTGCTGAAAATATAGGTAAGAAACCTTTTTTTAATGTTTCAAAAAGAAAATCCTTAATAGAAGAAGCTATTAGTACAAAAAACTCCAATACAACAAGGAGATTAGGCGAAATACAAGTGAAGAGCTTTGACGATTTGCTTATAGATTTTGCTAGATCAAATTCTGTAACTATGATTATTAGAGGATTAAGAGCTGTATCAGATTTTGACTATGAATTTCAGATGGCAGGGATGAATGCAAGATTAGCAAGTGATATTGAAACTGTTTTCTTAACTGCTTCAGAGAGACATCAATTTGTTGCTTCTCGTTTTGTAAAAGAAATTGCTCTTTTAGATGGAGATATTACTTCTTTTGTACCTTCTAATGTTTCTCAGGCAATAGAAAGTAAAAAAAAGTTAAAAAAATAGTTAAAATATGAACTTTGAACTTGATTATAATACTATTATCAAATAGTTTCATTTTTGTCTTAGGGCGCGTAGCTCAGTTGGTAGAGCA
>JAOESH010000046.1 GCA_028382005.1 Pseudomonadota bacterium | reverse complement strand
GTGAAACAAATGTTGTAAAAATTTCAGTTGTTGGTAATGCAATGAGATCTCAATCTGGTATAGCAAAAACTATGTTTCAAACATTAGCAAAAAATCATATTAATATCCAAGTTATATCTACAAGTGAAATTAAAATTTCAGTTCTTATATCTTCTGAATATTACGAGTTAGCAATGAGGTCGCTCCATTTAGCGTTTGATTTAGATAAATAAATAATTTAAAAATTATGTCGTTAAAACAAATGTTGATTTAAAAAGGAACTCAATATAAAATAATGCCCCATAAGGAGTGTAAATGTCTGTTAAAGTTGAAAAAAATAAAAATAAACCTTTACTGGATAAAGAACTTTTGGGTGATAGATTTGTTTCTGAGGCTATTAATGAGGCATTTGACAGTGTTGAACTTTCCACAATTAGTCAAATGTGCCATGAAGCTAGGGTTAATAAAAGCTTAACACAAGAGCAAGCTAGTGCAATTTTGAAAGTAAGAGTTAAAATTATTAAAGACTTTGAAAATGGCAATCAGATTGACTTACCAGGATTGGCTTATAAAATTGGTTTTGTTAGATCTTATGCTCGTTTATTAGGATTAGACTCTGACCTTTTGGTAAAAGAGTTTAAAGAAAGTCTAGAACTTAGTAGTTATAAAGAAGAATATAAATTTTTAACTCCTAATATTGAACCTAAAAAAATATTACCAATTGGTGCAGTTTTATCACTTTTTATTTCTTTAATAATTTATACTGGTTGGTATTATAGCGATAGGAGTAATAATGTAAATCAAATCTCAAACCAAGTTTTAGAAAATGAAAATAAAACTCTGCCTAATTTAGCTGAAAATAAATATATTATTATAGAAGATAGTTTTGAATCGAATAAATCAATGTCATCAGATTTCAAAAAAAATTCTGATGAGGTTAAAAAAAATGTTTTAAATACTGAGATTGAGGTTAAAGACGATAAATTTCCAAATGATGAGGAGATAATTTTAACGGATAAAATAAGAATTGAACAGAATGAATCTGAAACTAACGAGATGTCTGCAAAAGCTAATGAGAGAGATCCCAGTACTGAAATGGTTTTAAAAGCTATTGGTAACAGTTGGGTAGAGATTGAAGACATTGATGGAAACATTCTCATGACAAGATTAATGAGACCTGGAGAAACTTATGTTGTTCCAAATATAACGGGGTTAACATTTAATACTGGTAATGCGGGTGCTTTATCACTTTCGCAAGGAGATATTTTAGTCCCTTCTTTAGGTAATGTTGGAGAAATAATTAAAGCCCGTCCTTTAAATATCAAAGCTTTTAGTAATTAATAATTTGTTTATTGGTTTCTTATAATAATTTATCCAAAATCTATTAACTACGAAAATTAATTGCAGGACATAATAATGAATATCAGGCCTTATAGGCATATAGAACGTAGAAAATCAAAAAAAATCAAGGTTGGAAATATTTTTGTTGGAGGGGATGCTCCTATTAGTGTTCAAACCATGACAAATACACTTACAACTGATATAAATGGAACACTAGATCAAATCAATCAATCAGCCGAAGCTGGAGCTGACATTATAAGAATTTCTTGTCCAGACAAAAATTCTACTTTGGCTCTCAAGACATTAGTAAAGTTATCACCAATTCCTATTGTAGCCGATATTCATTTCCATTACTTAAGGGCTGTAGAAGCAGCAGATGCTGGCGCTGCATGCCTAAGAATTAATCCTGGCAATATTGGTCATGCTGATAAGGTTAAAGAAGTTATATCTGCTGCAAAACAAAATCATTCTTCCATTAGAATAGGCGTAAACGCGGGCTCTTTAGAGAAAAATATATTAGAAAAATATGGTGAACCAACACCTGATGCTCTAGTAGATTCTGCATTGGCACATATTCAAATACTAAAAGAACATGATTTTCATGATTATAAAGTAAGTGTTAAGGCTTCTGATGTTTTCTTAGCAGTAGCTGCATATACTCAATTGGCAGATGTAGATGATTGCCCTCTACATATTGGTATAACTGAAGCAGGAAGCCTTAGATCAGGAACAGTCAAATCATCTATTGGGCTTGGTAATTTATTATGGGCTGGAATTGGGGATACTATAAGGGTTTCGTTATCAGCAGACCCTGATGAAGAAGTGCGTGTTGGTTATGAAATGTTAAAATCTCTTGGGTTAAGAAGAAGAGGCGTTACAGTTATTTCTTGTCCATCATGTGCTAGGCAGCAATTTGATGTAATTAAAACTGTACAAGAAGTTGAAGAAAGGCTTCAGCATATAACCGATTCAATTACAGTGTCTATTATTGGATGCATAGTAAATGGTCCAGGAGAAGCAAAGGAAACTGATATTGGTTTAACAGGTGGTGGAAAAGGAAATCACCAAATCTATGTAAATGGTATAACAGATCATATTATAAGAAATGAAAATATTGCTGATTATATAGTAAACTTCGTGCTTCAGAAAATATCTGAAAAAAATATAACCTAATATAAATATAATTAAAAATTTTAATCTCATAGGCTTAGAATGGAAAAACTTAGAACAGTTAGGGGTGTGCATGATTTGTTACCAAATGCGTTGCACAAACATAATTTGATTATTAATGAAGGTTTGAAAATATCTCAAAAGTATTGTTATGAACAAATAGAAACTCCTATATTTGAGTTTGCAGAAGTTTTCACAAAGCCACTTGGTAAAACAAGTGATATTGTAACTAAAGAAAATTATGTTTTTAAAGACCGAAGTGAAGATGAATTGATGCTAAGGCCTGAGGGGACATCAGGAGTTGTAAGAGCTTTCTTGAATGCAGGCTTAACTCAAGATATACCAAAGCGTTATGCATACGTAGGGCCAATGTTTAGATATGAAAGACCCCAAAAGGGGAGATTAAGGCAATTCAAACAATTTGGAATAGAATGCATAGGAGTAAACAATTCCATAGCTGACGTTGAAGTTATATCCATAGCCAACGATTTTCTAAATAGATTAAATATTTTAGATAAGATAAATTTAAAAATAAACACTTTAGGCGATATTGGTAGTAGATTGAACTATAGAAAGGCCTTAGTTGATTATTTAAATGATTTTAAATCAGAATTATCAAATGAAAGCATTAAAAGATTATCAGAAAACCCTCTAAGAATTTTAGATTCTAAAAATGAAGTAGATAAAGAAATATTAGTTAACGCACCAAGTGTATTAGATTATTTAAATGAAAATTCTAAAGAAAGATTTGAAAAGGTTTGTGAAGGTTTAAATACTCTAAAAATAAATTATCAGATAGATAAGAACCTTGTCAGAGGTTTAGACTATTATTGTCACACTGCTTTTGAGTTTATTACAAGTGATTTAGGAGCTCAAGGTACTGTTCTAGCAGGTGGCAGATATGACGGCTTGGCTAAGATGCTTGGAGAAACTGAAATGGCTGGTGTTGGATGGGCTGCAGGCATAGATAGACTAGCCCTTATGATAGAAGGAGAGTATATAAACAAACCTGATTTAGTTTTAATGGCTGTATCTGAAAAACTTGAACCTTTATTATTACCAATCATGAAGAAGTTAGTAGGAGTAGATTTAAGAGTAGAGATTCTATTAACAGGAAACATGTCAAAAAAATTTAAAAGAGCCAATAAAAGCAAAGCATCATTTGCAATTATTTTAGGTGAAGAAGAG
>JAOESH010000047.1 GCA_028382005.1 Pseudomonadota bacterium | reverse complement strand
TAAAGGTTCAGGAACTAGTTCTGGTGCGTTTAAGTAACTTGTAAACATATAATAGTAAGGAGAAAATAATGTTTAATATATATAAGATAATCTTTTTTATATTTATCCTGGTTGGTATAAATCATAATGTTAATGCATTTGATTTAAAATCTCTTACAGAAAAAATACAAAAAGATATAGGAAGCAAACTAGCAGTTCCCGACAGTGGTGGTTCTAATCCATTAGGTGGAATGTTAAAAGGGTTAAATCAAAACAAAAGTAATCCCTCAACAAATTTAACCACAGGTAACTCTTCAAATTCTGGTGGAAGCACAAAATTAGCAAAAGGAATTTGTGAACCTAATATACCTCAAACAATTAAAAACCTTCCAAAGGGAAATAATGCTCAAGTAGAAAGTGATTTTGGTAAAAAACAAAATGAAATTATTAAAATAATAAATACTATACCTCAAAAAAGTAATGACCCTTACGTATCTTCATTAATAACTTTTGAAGGTGCATTTGAAACTAAAGAAATTGAAACTTTATTTAATAATTTTATTCAAAAAAGAAATATGAATGATTTAGCAACTCTAAGAGCAATATCTGGAATGAAACCAGGCTTTGATAAAAATAAAAAACAAATTAAAGCCGATGCATTATTTGCATATGGGATTATTCATTATTATTTTCGTGATGTTGGAGGTAATAAAGCCTTAGGCATGGATTTTATCAAAAGAGCTGTCAGCGGTCCCGATAACATAGGGGCTTTAACTGTTTATGGTGCTTGGCAGTTTTTTGGTATCAATATTAAACAAAATATTCAAGCCGGCAATATGAGTGCTTTAACAGGTTACCAAAGAGCAGGTGATAAAAAATTGAAGCTCAATCAAAGAGGACCATTTAAAGGATTAAAAGCTTTTAAATGGGCTGAAAAAGTCTTTTTAACAATGGCTGCTGACAATAAAAATCCGTATAAAGCTCAATATGCGTCGCAACTAGCCCAAGCAAGTCAAATGAATAAAGATGTGATGGCAGAGTTGTCAAGATCTGAAAAAAATGATCCTAAGAGTGGGTGGTGGCCATTTATAATAGCTCAACAAAACAGACAGCACGACATTCTTAACGCATTAGGTGAAAATTTAGGTTTAGGTCAACAACTTAGTGAATTAAAAGCCCAATATGCAGTTTTAGCCAGTAAAGTCGCTACAGATAATAAGTTAGTAGAAAGAATGGTAATCATTAATGAAGAAATGAATCTTAGAGTTCAAAAAGCTCTAAGTAGTTCAAAAGCAGTTGATAAAAAAGGTAAAGATCAAATTGCTAATTTAGCCCATGATAATGAAGTTTTAATTCTACAAAATAATAATTTTGTACTTTCTTTGACCGCTAATATGATGGCTGGAGGAGGTTTTGGGGGAGCTGGATTTTATGAACTTACAAAAATAACCGCTATAGCTGGTGGGAATGGCAAAATCGCATGTGAAGTATATTCTGGTGTTAAAAGTTATGCATCAAGAACAAAAATAACAATGCCAAAACCTGTAACAACAGAAAATGCAAAAACAAGAAGTAAATTTAGAAAGAAAAGTAAAAAAAGCTAAATTAAAAACTATCAACCTGAGGAAGTTCTTTTAAAACAGCAACAGACTGTTTTTCAACTTCTTCAGGATTATCAGTATCAAGTTGAAAAATTGCAGAAGTAAACTGAGATTCCATATCATCACCTTGAATGATCTTATTTCTATAATTCTTATCTTTAATACTCAAAAACGCTCTTTCTAAAATAGCTTCTGTAAGTTCACAAACGTTTGAAGCGTCAGATCTCATAACTTTATTTGAGTTTTCTATATAAGTTTTTTCAGCAAAAAAGAATTGACTATATATTGTTTTTTCATTGAAAGTATCAAAAATTTCGATTTCAATAGCCATACCTAAACTAATTTTAAGTAATGATTTAGCATTTTTTTGATAACTTTCTTCAACAAATTCCCAACCTTGATGAAATACTTTAATTTCAAAGTCAGCTTGCGGTAACTTTACATCAATTTTATTATAGAGCTTAGTAGCAAAATCAAACCTGCTAATAGTTGTTTTTGTTAGAGCAGCATTCATCATAAATGGTAAAATTGGGCTTTCTAATTTATAACCAAAAGCAAATGTTGCTGATTGACCAAGAAAGTTTAAAAATTGTTTTTGGGTTAACCCAAAATTAACGAAAAGGTTATCGCTATCTTCAGGAAGATTAACTATAACAACCCTTGGTTTTTTTCCTGTCCATTCTTTCTTTTTAAAAGATTGCTTTCCAACCATTATTCTAAATTGTTCAAGCATAGTTGCTTGAGGTTTTAAAGGATTATAAAAAGCTCTTTTCATAAGCTCAGCTTTCATATTTGTAAATTTTTTTTCTTCATCATATGAAATTAAATTTGTTGATATTGCTCTTATTGGTACTGACGATATAATAACTCTATCGTAAACGTTATATAATAAACTTTGCCCAAAAGAGTACATTAAATATGCAGTTTTATTTACTTCGTTATCTTTAAATTCTCCAAAATCAAACTCCGCTGAAAAACCATATGTAAGTGCTAATTTAGCGTTTTCAGCAAACCCTTCTAATTTAAGGTTAATGTCTGAAATAGGATCTTCTTTTAAGCTTTTATTTAAATATGAATTAAAAAAAGATGCATTATCTAAATCACTTTTATACTCTGAGGCAATTTTAGTTATTGGCATTAAATTTTCAATTTCAAAGTTTGCTAATAAAAAACTTATACCAGCCCAGTTAACAGGGCCCATATAGTTATCTCCGTAACTATTATGTGGTATAAGAGCAGATATCGCTGTACCAGCCAATATATTATTAAATTCTCTTCTTTTTATCTTCATAATTTAAGCCTCTATAATTAGACTTATATATTACAATTATTATTTAATGAACTCAACGGGATTTTATTAGGGAATTTTTTTGAATTAATGATTAAATTATCTAAATAAAGATTATTGTTTATTATTCTGTAGTCACCCATAATTTTTCTTATTTTTAATCCATTTTTTTTAGCTAACATTGAATAATGACCAATGATATATGCATCAACATTTTTCTTAAATATTCTTAAATGTTTTAGTCCATCTTGATCTTGATCTTGATCTATATATTTTTTTTTTATTATTTGAATATTTTTTTTTTCTAATTCAGAATACACATTTGTAGGCATTCTAATAATATTAGAGAAATTATTCTTCAATATATTTCTATGTATAACCCCATTAAGCCCAAAAAAAAGACCCTTTGGAGTCATTAGAACAGTTTGACTTAGCAAACAGTGATTTAATATATTATAAATTTTATCATGAGCAACATTGTCTAATGGCCACAAGAATTCTATCTGATATTTGTTTTTATAATTTTTTAATAATGCTTTTCCATCAGCTATTATTTTTTTTTTCGGAGAATTATCTTTTGAATTTACTAATTTTATAATATCTTTTTTATTATTGAGATATTTGATAGGTGTTAGTTCTAAGTCTTTGTTTTTTTTTAAGATCGGTTTGTTTTCTTCTATAATTGGTTTAAGAGTAATAATTTTGTTTTTATTTCTGATTAATTTTTCTTTTATCAACCTTATTGGAACAAGCTTGTAA
>JAOESH010000045.1 GCA_028382005.1 Pseudomonadota bacterium | reverse complement strand
TATGAATGATATGAATAAAGGGTCTATTATCAATATGGGCTCTGTCCTTGGTACAACTGGAGGCCCATCCTCACCTCATTATTCTGCAGCAAAAGCTGCAATTTTAGGGTTTACAAGATCCACCGCCAGAGAACTAGCCTCAAGAAACATAAGAGTAAATGCAATTGCTCCAGGATATATAGACACAGATATGACTAGCAGTCTTGGAGATGTAAAAAAACTAGTTAAATCAGGAACGCCAATGAAAAGATTTGGAGACGCAGAGGACATTTCTTGGGCAGCAGTATATCTAGCATCTGAAGAAGCAAAATTTGTTACTGGACAGACACTTTCACCAAATGGCGGATTTGTAATGAGTCAATAAAGTTATTCACTAACAACCTTTTATGTGATTATTTCTTCCAAAGCTCTTTTAGCCATCACTTTAATTAAATTTGCTCTATAATTACTACTTGCATGAATGTCGCCAATCAAACCATCAGATGATATATCTAAGCTGTCAAGTGATTCCAAGGTGAAGCTAGAAGAAAGAGCATTTTCAATTTCAGAAGATCTAAAAACACCATTTTCACTGGCGCCTGTTATAGCAACATTAACTTTATTACCTGTTTTAGCCATAAAAACTCCAACCATTGCATATCTAGACGCAGGATTAGGAAATTTTATATATGACGATTTATCAGGTATTGGAAAAGAAATTTGAGTAATAATTTCATTTGAATTAAGAGCTGTTTCAAACATACCCATAAAATAATCTTCCGCAGATAACTCTCTCTCATTAGTTGTAATAGTTGCACCTAAACCTAAGACAGCTGAAGGATAGCAGGCACTTGGATCATTATTTGCAACTGAACCTCCAATTGTACCACAATTTCTTACCATATGATCACCAATGCCACCGGCCAATTTTGACAAAGATGGTATAGATTTTTGTACATCAGCAGAATTTGCAACATCACTATGTCGTGTCATAGATCCAATTACAACATGTGTTGAAGTAACAGATATATTACTCAGATTTGCTTCTTTTAAATCAATCAAAATGTCTGACGAGGCTAATCTAGCCTTTAAGGTAGGAATTAGTGTCATTCCTCCAGCAAGATATTTTCCATCTTTTGATTGATCAAATTTGTTAACAGCGTTGCTTATATTTGATGGCTTTGCGTATTCAAGTTCATACATTTAAGTCTCCATTATTTTATTTTTTTGAAGCATTATTAATTGCATTCCAGACTTTTTCTGATGTGGCTGGCATAGAAATATCATCCACACCAAGTTCAGATAATGCATCAACTACAGCATTGATCACGGATGGTGGAGATCCTATGGCCCCAACTTCACCACAACCTTTTACACCAAGGGAATTATGAGTGCAGAGAGTAACCTCATTACCAACGTTAAAATCAACTAAATCGTCCGCTCTTGGCATTGTGTAGTCCATATATGACCCAGATAACAATTGACCGTCGTCATCATAAGCAGCATTTTCAAGAAGAGCTTGTCCAATACCTTGAGCTAGTCCTCCATGAATTTGACCTTCAACAATCATAGGATTAATAACTTTACCTACGTCGTCGACGGCCGTCATATTCTCTACCTTAACTTCACCTGTGCTAGGGTTGATTTCAACCTCACATATATGACACCCTCCAGGATAAGTGAAATTTAAAGGATCATAAAAAGCTTTTTCATCTAGACCAGGCTCAAGTTCATCATGCGGATAATTATGAGGAACATATGCTGCGAGTGAGATCTCTGCAAGTGACATAGACTTGTCAGTTCCAGCAATCTCAAAGTTACCATTGTTTAATTCAATATCATCAGCAGATGCTTCCATTATATGAGCAGCTATTTTTTTTGCTTTTACAATAACTTTATCCATAGCTTTTGCTATAGCTTCTCCTCCAACCGCTAATGAGCGTGAACCGTATGTTCCCATTCCAAACGGTATATTATTTGTATCACCATGACTTATTTCAACCATATCGGTGGATATACCCAATTTATCACTAACTAATTGAGCAAAGGTTGTTTCGTGACCTTGTCCATGACTATGAGAACCTGTAAAAACAGTTATAGAACCAGTTGGATGAACCCTTACTTCTGCGCACTCAAACAAACCTGCTCTAGCACCCAAAGATCCCACAACAGCGGATGGTGCAATGCCACAAGCCTCAACGTAGGTAGAGAAACCAATTCCTCTAAGCATACCTTTTTTTGCAGATTCAGCTTTTCTAGAGAGAAAGCCATCGTAATCTGCTTTTTTAAGAGCACTATCTAGAGTTGCTGTATAATTACCACTATCATATTGGAGAGCAACTGGTGTCTGATATGGGAAGGCATCAGTTGGAATAAAGTTTTTCCGTCTTATATCAACTTGACTAATACCCATTTCTCTTGCAGCTTTATCAACTATTCGTTCAATCAAATAAGTGGCTTCAGGCCTTCCTGCACCACGGTAAGCATCAACTGGAACAGTGTTCGTAAAGATAGATCTAACATTGCAATGAATAGCTGGAGTTGAGTACGTTCCGGCTAACAATGTAGCATATAAATATGTCGGAACACTTGAGGCAAAAGTTGATAAATAAGCACCCATGTTAGCTAATGTATCAACCTTCAAAGCCAAAAATTTTCCATCTTTGTCTAGGGCTAGCTTAACAGATGTAAGGTGATCTCTACCGTGAGCATCTGAAATAAAAGCTTCAGATCTGTCAGAAGTCCACTTTACAGGTCTTCTAATTTTATTGGAAGCCCAAGTTACTATAGCTTCTTCTGCATAGTGAAAAATTTTTGAACCAAAACCGCCTCCTACATCTGGAGCAACAACTCTTAATTTATGTTCAGGTAAACCTAACACAAAAGCACCCATTAATAATCTGATAACGTGTGGATTTTGACTGGTTGTGTATAAAGTATAATGTCCTGTTGCATGTTCATAATCACCAATAGCCGCTCTTGTTTCCATAGCATTAGGAATTAATCTATTATTTCTTATATCAAGGGTTGTTATATGAGCGGCTTTAGATATTGCCGTATCAACAGCTTCACTATCACCAATTTCCCAATCATAACAAATATTTGTCTCAATTTCATCATGAACAAGCCCCTTTGAAGAATCTAAAGCATCCTGCATATTTATCACTACAGGCTTTTCATCAAAACTCACTTCAATTAATTCGGCAGCATTTTTAGCTTCTTCAATACTTTCTGCAATAATTACTGCTAGAATTTCACCTACATATCTTACCTTATCTTTAGCAATAGGGGGATGTGCTGGTTCTCTCATTGGAGTGCCATCTTTAGAATCAACTTGCCAACCACATGGAATGCCTCCAACTTCCATATCAGTTCCAACAAATATTTTAACAACCCCTTTTGCGTCAGATGCATTTTTTACATCTATTTTAAAATTTGCGTGTGCTGTATCAGACCTGAACATATATGAATAAGTTTGGTTAGGCCTATTAATATCATCTGTATAGTTACCTTCACCCACTAAAAATCTATAATCTTCTTTTCTTTTAACTGATACACCTATACCTGTTGCACTTCCATCTGGCATAAAACTATCTCCCCATCACTGTTGCAGCACTTTTGATTGATTTAACTATATTATGATAACCTGTACATCTACAGATATTACCTTCTAAACCTTTACGAATATCTTCATCCGTTAATTTAGGATTATTTTCAACTAACTTAATTGCACTCATTACCATACCTGGAGTACAATAACCACATTGTAGACCATGGTTTTCATGAAAAGCTTGTTGCATTGGGTGCAATTCATCACCATTTGCAATTCCTTCAATAGTTATTATTTCTGCTCCGTCTGCTTGAACAGCTAGATAAGCACATGACTTTACTGCATCACCATTAAGATGAATGGCACAAGCACCACATTGGG
>JAOESH010000044.1 GCA_028382005.1 Pseudomonadota bacterium | reverse complement strand
TGAAGTAAGAAATATAAGACCATCATTTAAGTGGGGATTTTGGAAAGCAATAGTCTATAGTGCTATCGACACTTATATTTTTAGAGGTAAAGCACCTTGGACCTTAGATCACCACGGAACTGATCACGAGAGCCTAGAAAATAAAAATAAACATGAGAAGATAAATTATCCTAAACCAGACAACGTGATAAGTTTTGACAGATTAACTAACGTCTCTTTTTCAGGAACTAATCATGAAGAAAATCAACCATGTCACCTAACCTTAAAAAATGAAGAAGTACCTATCAAAACCAATTTGGAATTATACGATAACCCTGAAACACTATATTGTCCTGCAGGGGTTTATGAAATAGTGATGAATGATAACAAACCTAAACTTCAAATTAACGCCCAAAACTGTGTTCACTGTAAAACCTGTGATATTAAAGATCCTACTCAAAATATAAATTGGATAACACCTCAAGGTGGTGGTGGTCCGAATTATCAAGGCATGTAGATTAAAATATTATTAGACTTAAGTTATTTTTTTAATTAACATGATAAATATTTTAGGAAATTCTTATTTTGAACCACTCTATCGTCGGTATTATGTGGATGGTATTAACTACCATTCTATTTGTTGCTGTTACTGCTACAGTAAGATACTTAGAAGGTGAAGTCCCTGCTCCACAGGCTGCTTTTCTTAGGTACGCAATTGGAACAATGCTTTTAATTCCCTCATTAATTTCTTTAATAAAAGTTAAACCAAATAAGTCTTTAATGAATAAATTTCTATTAAGGGGTTTGGTTCATTCATTTGGAGTAACTCTGTGGTTTTACGCAATGTCTGTAATGCCTGTTGCCGAAGTTACAGCTATTGGTTTTTTAACTTATATTTTTGTTTCAATTGGTGCGTGTCTTTTTTTTAAAGAAAAGCTACATAAACATAGGATGACTGCGGTAATAATATCATTTATTGGTGCTTTAATTATTTTGAGACCAGGTTTCAAAGTAATTGAAAGTGGCCAATTTGCGATGTTAATGGCAACAATTGTTTTTACTGCATCTTATTTAATAGCAAAAATTGTATCGAAGGAGCGTACTTCTGCTGAAATTGTTGCCATGTTGTCAGTATTTACAACAATTTTTTTAATTCCATCTGCAATATATAGCTGGGAACCAATATCTTTAAAAGCATTACTAATCCTAGCTTTTACTGCATTAATAGCTACAATTGGCCATATAACAATGACACAAGCTATTAAAGCTGCACCAATGGTTGTTACTCAACCTATTTTATTTCTTCAACTTGTATGGGCCTCAATGATTGGTTTCTTTTTATTTGATGAACAGTTTGATCTTTATGTAATTATAGGCGGAACTGTAATAATGATATGTGTTTGTTATGTCTCATATAGAGAGCATGTATTAGGCAAAAAAATTACTAATGATGTCTTACAAAAAGTAATCTAAAGATATTAGTAATAAAGAACCAAAAATTGTTAAACAACCTGTAGCTAATAAATTTGGTCCAATTACAAGTTTTGCGATAGAAATTTTAAAATTCTCTGCAGTTGTTAACACTGATAGTGAAGTAAAGCTACTAGCTGTGCCAGCACACCATCCTATTAGGTGAGCTTGCATTAGAAAGGCAGCTTCCCAAACAGATAAAAAAGGTCCGAATAATGATAGTATTGGGGCCGATGTAATTATAGGATGAACTCCTAGTAATGCAAAAAACCAAACTATTAAAGGAAGCATAATTATCATTATCCAAAATGGAAAATTATCACCAATATTTGCAGTGATAAAGTTTTGAATTTCAATCGAACCACTCAATATAGACCCTAAAAACATTGAAACAGATATTAATAACATTTCATCTCCAGAATTTTTAATTAAATGAGTTAGGTTATTAATTATGAGTTTTGAAGTTTCTGGTCGTCTTAACATTTGAATAATTACTAAGATGGGAATAACAATTACAATTGCATTTAAGGCTGTTTTATTGAAAATTTGACCAACTGCTAAAACAGACCCAGACAGAATTAATAATCTTGACAAAATTGGTTTTACACAAGACAAAGCTTCGAAGAGACTACTTAATGTCATTTTTCCAATTAGTAATCTCATACTTATTAGATTAAATAGAAATGCTACTAACAATCCAAAAGCTATACCTAACCAGGCTGAATTAGAAGGTAAATAAAGTTGGCCAACGGCAAAGCTTACAAAAAACGGTGACCATAAAACCGCTGTATTCATTCCTCTTATAGCTGCTTCTCCGGCAAGTTGTCTAATTTCAGATTTAGCATTTTTGGGGATAACTGAGGACAATAAGGGAAAAGTTCCTATATTTAACACTCCACCAAGAATATGAGACGTAACCTGTAAGCCTGAAAGAATTTTAGTAGAAATAAGATCAGACAAGAGCTTTTGTGTTTTTTCTACTGACGGCATTGTAATGACGGTAGACCTAAGCAACCATAAGCTTGGAAGAAAAGCTGCAAAAATTATAAAAAAATTTCCGGCTCTTCTAAGACTTGCTTCATTCGGTAAATTAGGCAAAATCAAATATGAAACAAAAAATAAAAGACAAATGACGATTTTAGTACTTTGCCTTGATAAGGCAAACATTAATAATAACAATAAGACATAAACAAAGACAATTAAGTTATTATAATAAATTCCAAAATTTAACCCATAAACAATTGGTAATACTGATAACCAACAAAACAATGTTAATATCAATTTGAGAACCATTTTTTCTATTTCTTTAATCCAATAGATTTTCCTAAAACTGAAGGAAAATTACTATTTGCATGTGTATTCTTTAAATCTACAAGCCTCTTAAGAGCCCATGTTGGATATTTTTCAGTTCTACGTATTACTAGATTTACATTAATCAAAACAGTCTCAGATACAGCAATAATTTTTTTCTGTTTTACTGAAAAAATATCAAGACATAAATGCATTCTTTTTTCATCACAATCAACTACCAGTAACCTTACATTGAATTTTTCATCCAAGCTCATTTCATTTAGATAATGATAATGAGCCTGAAGTACAAAAGGTCCTTGTTGATTATGGGAAGCATGCGTTTCTCCTATGCCAAGAGTGTTCTCAAGAAATTCGTCCAAAGAATTATCAAAAGCAAGAGTATAGAAAGCTACATTCATATGGCCGTTATAATCAATCCAATCTTTAAGAACTCTTTTCTCAGAAAGAATAATTGGAGTTTTATAAGGACCATCATGTCCTTTTTGAATATTTGTTTTTTTTGTCAATTTAATAAATTCTAATATGTTATTTTTTTGATAAAATTTTAGTAGCCTCTTCAATTCCTTTTAAACTTAAAGGAACCATTCTATCTGAAAATATCTCTTTTATCATATGTGTTGATTGAGAATAATTCCAGTGTTGTTCTTGGGTTGGATTTATCCAAACATTTGACGGCCATTGAGTAATAGCTCTTTCTAGCCAAACTTGCCCTGCCTCTTGGTTAAAATGTTCATTTGCTCCACCTTGAATTAATATTTCATATGGACTCATAGAAGCGTCACCAACAAAAATACATTTATACTCTTTTCCATAAGTCCTAAAGATCTCATTTGTTGAAAATTGTTCTTTCCACCTTCTTGCATTATTTTTCCATACACCTTCATACAGACAATTATGAAAATAAAAGAAATTTAAATTTTTAAATACATTTCTTGCAGCTGAAAATAAGTTCTCGACCTGTTTAATATAATCATCCATTGATCCACCAACGTCTAAAAAAAGAATGATCTTTATTGAATTTTCTCTCTCTTGCCTAGTTTTGACATCCAAATAACCATTCTTTGCTGAATGAGATATAGTTTCATCAATGTCTAATTCTTCTTCTGAACCAGTTCTTGCCCACTGTCTTAGGCGTTTTAAAGCTACTTGTAATCCTCTAGTATCAAGCTCTCTAGTATCATCAAAATCTCTAAAGGTACGTTTA
>JAOESH010000043.1 GCA_028382005.1 Pseudomonadota bacterium | reverse complement strand
GGAGGAAATTATAAAAACATACTTTCAAATCTAAAGGTACGAAATTAATTTAATTTTATAATATTTGTTTAAAATTGACAAAATGACGCTGTTACATAGAATATTTACTAAAGGTTTTAATGAATGAAACTAATAATTGCAACACCAAGTCCATATGCTCGTAAAGCACGCATATCACTTTATGAAAAAAAAATAGAGCATGAGGTTATTATTGATGTTCCTTGGAATGAAAATACTTTGACTAAAGAGAAAAACCCTTTGGGAAAAGTTCCAATTTTAATTACTAAAGATAATCAATTTATTTTTGATAGCAAAGTTATCATTCGATACTTAGATCAAATCAAACCAAAACCTCAAATTTATCCTAGTGATCCTAAAAATCATCTTTCTGCCTTAACTATTGAAACAGTTGCAGATGGTATTTGCGATGCAATTGTATTAATTCGTTTAGAAAATGTTAGAGTTAATAATTTAATAAGTAAGCAATGGATTGAACGGCAAGAAAAAAAAATTATTAATGGATTAAAATACTTATCTAGTGAACTGGGTTCTAAAAACTATTTTATAGATAATTATTTCAATATTGCAGATATATCTGCCTTTACAACCTTAGAGTATGTAGATATTAGATTCAAAGAATTTGATTGGAGAAAAAGTTTCCCAAATTTAAATGATTACTGGAAATTCCATAACTCTAGAGAATCATTTAAATTGTCTAAACCTGGAAACCAAATAATCGATCCCATCACATATTAAAATTAAAAATTAATTCTGTCTTAGTTTTCTCTCTGGATACTATCGTGGTTTATAGATTAGGTTTGGATTGTCAGTTTTAAGAGTGATGTTATGAATTTAATTTTTTAATTTTTCTATACAAACTTAGTACCCATATAAACAAAATTAGAGTGATCAACGGATGGATAATTATGAATACCCAGATATTCAACTCCTCATAAGATATACCAAGTATCTTTGCAAAATTGACGAGTAATACAACACCATACCTAAATATTGCATCTATCCAATTTATTCCCGAACCACCTACTGTTTTAAGTGCTCGAAAATAATCTCCATCTAATCCTTCATTCCCTATGCTTGTCAAAGCAATTCCAAGAAAAACACCGACAAGCATCGCAATCATAAAATAGATAATTAATCTTAATTTTATCATATTTATATTTTAATCAAAATAGTTGTGGAATGTAAATAGTAATTGAAATTTCTCATTGAATACTTTTTTAGTTTTTAGATTAGGTTTTGATTGCATGTTTTTATTAAAATGTTTGAAACTAATACAATATCCCGATACTTAGTAAAATGCCTGCTGCAGCAAAAATAAAAATAAGAACCAAATAAAAAATTAAACTCAAATAACTTATAATTAATCCTGATATCGCTAACCTTGAACCAAATTTTGAACTGTCTTTTACAACTGTTGAAATATTTTCCATATTCTTAATTTTGGACCTTGCTATATGCCCGGATATAATCGAAGAAATATTGATAACAATTGGAAAAAATATAAATAATTCTCCATAAAAAACACGTTTAAAAGGAAAGTATGGTATGAAAAGAATTACAAGAACTCCAAGCAACGATAGTATTAAAGATATTTGTGCCCAAACCTTTGGAGTTAAGACAATCATTCCACGCTCTCTAATTTTGTTTTTTTCATACTCACAGTCTAATCGAAATGATTGTGATTGGTAAAGAGTAATTGATATTTCTCTCTAGATACTATCGTGACTTATAGATTAGGTTTTGGTTGTCAGTTTTAAGGGAGTGGGTGTTTGAAGAAAGGTAAAATTTACTTTAGAATTTTTTAACATTTTTTTTAAGGGAACATTTTCCTAAAATAAGACGATTTTTTTCATTGTATTCCATGAAAGGTGGAGTTCCAACTTGATACTCCATTTTCCCAGAATACCTATAAATAACAACATGCGTTTCATATCTTTTCTTACTTTTAGGAAAATGTAAAACATATGAATTTTCAGTTTCAGTTAATTTTCCAACAATTGAGTTAGGAAAAACATCCATAACTTTTGCAACAGATTCACTTTTATTAATTACAAAATAATATTTTGCTGCATACTTTGTTGATGTACAAATTAATAAGATTTCATCATCTGCAAATGCAGATGAAGTTTTACACAATAGCATTGTAAATAGAGTAACAAGTATTTTTTTCATAATTTTAGTCTAATATTGTACTAAGAAAGTGCAAATGAAACTTCTTAAGCGTTTGCTGGTAAGTTTTTAATACTTGAACAACCTTATTAAGTTAATTGAATTAGTTAATATGTTTCTCGAGAATATGAATTAACAAGACTGAATCTGGGTATTCTTCAAATTCTTGTTTTACTTCTTTTTTCATAGTTTCTTTTAGAAATAATACTTCGTCATTAGAGTGTTTTAATTTAAACCAATCCATGATGTCTTTAGATATTATTTCTAAAATATCTCTAATATTTTTCCAGTCTGCTTTCTTATCATAACCATGAAACTTATAAACAAACCATGATGGTGATGCATGTCCACCCATACCATGTGCGTATATTTTTGGAAAATTAAATTCGTTTGAAAATTCTGTATATATCGATCGGTAATGTGTGTAAAAAAATTGGTCAAAAAATGTTGAACATAACATAAAAGAACGCATCAATTTTGAATCACTAGATTTTTCTATAAACTTTTCAGAAAAACACTGACAAAATCCTCTTTCATTATTGTTGTAGTGATTTAAACAAAAGTTTAGATCTCTTCCTAAAATATCATAATCATTTTTAAAAAAATTGACTAAAGTTTTAGTATCTTTTGTATGCATATTTTTTATTTTAAATTTAGTTGGTCCCAAACCTTCTCCTTATATTTTTCTTATTTTCTTCATTAAATAACACCTGCCATATATTCTCTTATAAACCTTATTCCAGAACCAATACAAATAACACGAATAGTTTTTCCTTTGAATTTCTCAAGGTTTCCTTTTTTATTCTTTGGAACATTGTAAATGAATGATTGACCAATCCTTCCTATAAAATATCTGTGAGTATATCCTACAAAAAAAATGTATTTTTGTTTCTTTCCTAAATTAATTACTTCAGAGACAAGTTCTTGTCTTATTTTGGTATTAGTTTTTATTTGAGTGATTTTTTTTAAAACAATTCCAATCTCATCATTGAAGTTCTCTGGTATGGTTTCATCAAGTGAGAACATTATTAATCCTATTATAAATTATTAATATGAATATAATTCTTACATAAAATTTGATTTATGATTACGTTTATATTTAAATAAGATATGAACAAATTTTTACTAATTACTTATAATAATTAACTAATTTGATTATTGATGGATATTATTAATGAAAATAAGACAAATAATTATTTTAATATTATTTACTTTTCTTAATTCTCATAAAACATTCGGAAATGATAACACTAAAATACTATCATGTATTTTAAATGGCACAGATTATTATGATAATATTGTTAAGATACAACAAATTGTGACGTTATCTGTTGATATGAAATCAAATGATATTAATAATATTAATTCAGATCACAATCATCTAACTGATACTGCAGGTACTGAAGGTCACTTGAACATAAATGAGTGGAATAAGGAATATAAAATTACAGATGGAGAAATACGTATATCGTTAAATAGTGTTAAAAAACCTACTTTCAAATATTTACATTTTGGAAGTTTAGAAATCCATATAAGTCGTTATACTGGTATATCCAAAATGTCTGCAAGTTATTTAATGGATTGGAAAAAAAATGGGACTTTTGTAAGAGAAGGTTATGTCGTGAGTGGTCAATGCAAAGCAAGAAAACAACAATTTTAAAATATTCCATTTAAAGCATCTTTTTATTTTTGGTTTCACATTTCCCTTTGAAGATAGTACTTTCTCCAGACAAAGAACCAGTTGAGGAATAAATTATAAACTTCATCTGACAAAGTAACGAGATGATTTGTTACAGTGTTTGATTGAATTGTAACTTCATATTCATTATTTGATAACATTTGGATTTATATAATCACAG
>JAOESH010000042.1 GCA_028382005.1 Pseudomonadota bacterium | reverse complement strand
TTTCTTGATTATTTTCTCTTAATGCACCTGTATTTTTAGTAAGGTTTTTATAATCTAAAGGTTTTTCAGAAAAAAAAATTTTTTTAAAAATAAAGTAAGGAAAATTAGAAATTTCAAAATTCTTTTCATTTCTGTTACTAGATATAATATACTCGTTTATATCATTTATTGATCTGTTGACTAATTTTTCAGGTAAAAAAAAATTTGAAATTATACCCCAGGATAATAAACAACTTTTAGTCCTAGTATTACTATCTTTCTCTGATCCGCTTGAAATTAAAACTCTTTCATTATCATGTTCTATAACTTCTTGAGAGTTATTTGGATAACCAATATTAAGATTATTCGTTTGAAATTTTTTTGACTTCATTAGATATAATTGACCTAACAAACCAATCATCAAACCACTTTTTAAAACACCTTCTCTAAAGGTTGAAAAATACTCTTGTGAATATATTTTTGTTTTGGAAAATGTAATTCCTAACTCTGTAATTCTTGTTTGTTTATTTCTTCTTTCAAATAAACCAATTGAATGCATAGCATTTACCGTATTACTAACTTCTTTTGATTTAGTTGTATCTTCTGAAACACCATTAGTAAGACCACAACCTGATTTACTTAGTGGATTACTTTTATATGGACAGTATTTTATACCTAAATCTTCATCTTTTTTTAAAAGTGTACAAAATTCATGAATATTAATTTCATCAGAGTTAAATTTAATTTCATTCATACTAAAATTATTTTTATTTAATTTTTTAGATACAAATTGACACATTGCATGAAGGCATTGTGCTCTTGCGGGAGGGTTCCTATTAATAAGATATGCCATTAATCAATCTTTTATTAATTTAAATCTCTATCAATAATAAAATTAACTTCATTTAAAAGTGCATTATTTATAGAGTTTATTATCAACTCTGACTCTATATTACCTATAATTAAATTGCCAATAAATTTAAAATTAGAATTTTTGTATTCTAGTTTTATATTTGTCAATATTTGGTCAATTTCTATGGCGTCTTTATCTAATGTTTGAGTTTTTGATATTTTGTATAAAGAGATTAAGTTATCTTTCAGGGTAACTATTTCTATACGTTTATCTCTTCTTAGATACTTATATTTAACTTCTATAAAAACATCTATTTTATTTTTAACAAATTGAGCAGAAAAAAATATAATTTTTTCATTCTTGTTTTGTGGATCATCAACCTTGATATATTGTCTTACAACACCACCTGATATCCCCGATACAATATCGTTTAACCTAGATTTCACATTTAAATTGATAACTTTTTTATTCATGATTATAAAAGTTTATTTAATTTATTTTCTATTAATGTTGAATATTCTTTGTTTAATTCATACCCAATTGCTTTCCTTCCTAATTCGTTAGCAACTTTTGCAGTGGTGCCAGTACCAATAAACGGGTCCAAAACAGTATCCCCAAAAAAACTATGAAGTTTAATTAAACGTTTTGGCAATTCGTCAGGGAATGGTGCTGGGTGACCTTCACTTTTTGCCTTTGCTGGTTGCATTTCCCACAAAGAATTTATTGCCCAATCTTGCCATTCCTTTGATGTTAACTTTGATTTTTCTTTAATTTCAGAATTAACCTTAGGTCTTTTCCCTCTTTTAGAAAACACCGTAATCCATTCATATGGATATGTTGAAAATATATTTGGCGGGAATGGATAACTTCCAAATGAACTAAACCTTGCGATCTTTCTTTTGTCCCATATATAGAGAGCAAATTGATACATAATGCCAGAACTTTCCATAAAGTTACTTATATCAGGTAATACTAGTTTAGTTTCTCTTCTTTGAAATCTTGCTGCTTTACCTGTAAGAAGAAATGGCATTATATTAATGCAAATCTTTCCATCAGGTGCAAGTACTCTAATACATTCTGACCATACTTTATTTAATTCATCTATATAATTTTGATAAGATGGACTGCCTAAACCTATTTGAGTTTCATTTCCATAATCTTTTAACTCCCAATATGGAGGACTCGTAATAATTAAGTTTACAGATTCATTATCTACCTCGGACATATTAGTAGAACTTTTAAAATAAACAGTGGTGTTATTAAAATCAGTTTTATTAGGATTTATTTCTTTTCCCATACAATTATCTGCTCTTTCCTTGAGGTTTTATTGATATTATCAAATATTTGTGAACTTGAACCAGTGTATTTTCTTTCAATAGTCTTAACATTTTTAAATGGAGATATATCATTAAAAAACTCAGCACCATTTATTATTTTCCCATGGATTTTTTTATCACCCACAACAAAAATAATTTTACCTTTATCTTTCATAACTTTGTATAACTCATCAAGAACATGTTTCATAGATTTCTCATATGATGAAAAATTTTGTATTAATGATGATCTTATCGGTTCTCTTTTAATTTCAAGTATATTTAAAATAATTTTCCCATAATAAGCAGTGTAATCTAAACAATCAAAATAAGGTGGACTAGTAAAAATATAATCAATACTTTCTACATCAATATTTTTTGAAATTTTGCGAGTATCCATATGAAAGAATTTTGCTTTATTTTTTTTTGGTAATGGATAAAAGTGTTTTTTGATTTTCCCTAAAATTTTGTCATAAAAATTAATATCACGTTTGGGTTCGATGTTTTTACCCACTGTGCTTGATGTCCATTTATAATGATTACATCCACGTGCTGCCAAGCATATGGATCCATAAAAACATGCAAGTCCGTAAGGTGTAAAAATCTTTTTAAACTCTAACATTCTCATAATTTGATTTGCTGTGTCTTTATGAAAATGCTTTCTAGCATTTTCTGGCATTAACTTTACTTTTTTTAATTTACTTGCCTTATTTATAATATTAACAACTGATAAGTGCTCAAACTGTAAATCAGGATTAATATTGATTTTCCCTTCACTAATAATTTGTGCTATTGGGTTTAAATCAATCCCAAAAGATTTCATACCCCTGTTTGCTGCCTCATATAATATGGTCCCAGATCCGCAAAATGGATCTAAAATTATTTTATCAGGATTTAACTGCGAAATAATTTGCTTCGCATCAATTGATGATATTTTACCCCTATAAGGATAAATTCCATGTACCGATTTAGGGTTAGATGTGTTAGCAAGTGTTTTTATTATTAAATCCAACAAATAATCTTTCATAATAATTAAATAGAAAAGGCATTTTATAATTTAAACAACTTATATCAAAGTAAAATTTATAAATAAAAATATTAAATATTAAAATTGAAAAAACATATATGTAGTTTAATCTATCTATTCTTATATTTACAGAATGGAGATTAAGTTAAACAATTATTAATATATTTTTTAACAAAATTTCTTAAGAATGAAGAAACTAAGGAAGAAAGACAATTACGGTTAGGATATGATCTTCTGATAGAATACGATAGTAATATTAAAAAGGGTATTAAAAATAAGCATTACAGTAAAGAAGAAACAGATTTAATAATTGTTGAAGAAAAACCCAAAGATGGTCGAGGTAACATACCTTATTACGGAGGAATGCAAAGAAAGAAAGAGATGGGTTGGAATCAAGAAACAAGTGAAATTTTACATTCAGATAAAATAACATTGCAGCATGTAATTGAACTTAGATCTATGTGGAATAAACTAAATGTCTAAATTAATAAAAGTTTCCGTAGAAATTGGATATGAACTTCATACGATTACTCTAAAAAATGATGAGTGGAAAAAGATCAAAAATGGTGAGCGTTTCACAAAAGAATTAGAGAGTTATTATGAAGGTGAAGCATTTACCTATATTTTTGATTTTAACAATAAAGAACCCAATAACCCAAATATTACATTAGTTGTAACATACGATGATGCTGACGGGTTTATAGGAAATGTTGAAGACGCAATGGTGAATGAAGAAGAGTAATTAATATAAGAGAGTTTGCAATGAATGCTGATGAATTAATGAAATCCTCTAAAGAAATCCAAGAGAAATGGTTAAAAGAAACTAAAATAGATTTTAGTGTCAACTATGAATACTTAGGTTGTATTGTAGACGATGATGATCCTTATGCTGATTCTTCTGGAGAAGTTTACACCTATACAGAATTGAAATGTAAAGAAGAAACAATTTATGCATTTTTCAATGGATGGTCTAATCATGTAGATGGATATTATGATCTAAATTTATTTGGAATTTATAAAAATCTAG
>JAOESH010000041.1 GCA_028382005.1 Pseudomonadota bacterium | reverse complement strand
AAACTTGAATCTTTAAATTCATTTATTATTAAGTGAATTAAAAACTTTCTTAAAAGCATTAGTAAAAAAAATATTTATCAGTAAATAAATACATCTACAGTAATTATTTTTTCAAAATTTATTCTAAACAATCAAAAGCACCCGCTAAATATGGCTTATACAATTTCCATTTCTCTGAACTACCCTTATAAACTTTATTTCTAACTTGAATGTTAGAAGCAGTAGCCACGCTTCTAGTATTTTGTTCCGGTGACATGCAAGCTTCTTCCCAGTTTAAACCTATATAATTAAATATCTTCTTTGTTTCATCTTCTTGTTTAATTGTAAGAAGATCATAATCTATATTATAAATCCTTTCATTAAGGTTTTCTTTCCAAAATTCCATAAGGTTTTTATAAAGTCTATAATAATTAATTATATCATCAATTCCATAACAATAGCCCAGATTTTTGGAATTAAAATACTGTTTATAATTTCCCCAACATAATGCAGCAGGATTTCTTTGAACGTGTATTATCTTCGCTTCAGGAAAAACAGCAGAAATTAAACCTATATATAAAAAATTATGAGGCATCTTGTCAGTAACAATCATTTTACCCTCAGAAATATCTTGTAATTTAGATAGATATTTATTCCTAAAGTTTATTAATGAAGCTTTATTTACTTCACATAAGCCACTAGCTATCTCAAAACCAAGATTAGATACATATCTTAATTCACCAGCACCTCTGACCATTGAATGTGACGAAATTATTTGTTCAATTAAAGTGGTGCCCGACCGAGGCATCCCTAAAATAAAAATAGGTGTAAGTTTATTTGAACGGCTATCAAAATTTAATGAATTTTGTTCTAATACAGGATAACTAGTTTTTAATTGTCTAAAGAGATTAGCATCTTGATGAAAATCATACTTCAAAAAATTTTTTCGCAATAAATTGCCTTCCCTATAATGCTTAAAGGATTGATCAAATAGTTCTGCATCAGCATAAATTTTACCTAAACCAAAATTAATATGGCACAGTTGATTTTCTGATAAATTTTTATTTCTATAAAAACTCATCATTTTTAAATACAGCTCATCTTGTAAGTCAATCTTTTTAATTAATGTAATGTGCCGGTAAGCCGATGTATTATAGGGTTTAAATTTTATTGCATCCCTAAAGCTTGACCCAGCTTGATCTAATTGGCCTAAATCTTTCAGTATATTACCTAAATTATTATGAGCTTCAGAATAATCAGGCTTAATTAATATTGCTTGCCTGAAACTTTGTTCAGCTTCTTGTAATTTATCTAATTCGTGAAATGTTACTCCTAAGTTGTTATAAGCCTCGAAATAGTTAGATCTAAGTTTTATAGCATGTTCATAACTATCCATAGCCTCTTCTAATTTACCCATTTCTTGAAGCGTGTTTCCCAAGTTATTATGGGCTTCTGCATTATTAGGTTTTAGAGCTATAACGTGCTTTAAATTTGCTTCAGATTCACATAGCCGACCTAAATCTTTAAGTATTACCCCCAAGTTGTTATAGGCTTCAATATAGTTAGGTTTCAACAGTATTGACTTTGTATAGCTAGCTTCAGCCTCTTCTAATCTTCCAAGTTTTTTGAGTGTATTACCTAAATTATTGTGAGCTTCTGGAAAGTCAGGCTTTAAAGATATTGCTTCATTTAAGTAAGATAAAGACTCATCTAATTTATTAAGTTCTTTTAGTGTGTTACCTAAATTAACATAAGCTTCAACAAAATCAGACTTTAGAGATATAGCTTGTTTCAAGCTTATCTCTGCCTCTTCTAATTTACCAAGCCCTTGGAGGGTAATACCCAAGTTATTATGTGCTGTTGCATAGTCAAATTTTAATGCTATTGATTGCCTTAAACTTGTTTCAGCCTCTTCTAATCTTCCTAGTGCTTGCAGTGTAATTCCTAAATTACTATGAGCTACGGGATCTTGTGGTGTTATTTCTAACGATTTTTGGAAGGGAACTATAGCCTCACTTTCACGGCCGGTTTCCTTTAGAACTGCACCAAGTACTTTCCAACCAAAAGGATGCTTGGGAAACTCTTCAGTTATCAATTGTGCTAACTTCTCGGCTTCAGCATATCGTCCAGTTTGGTAGTATTCTATTAAACTGTTAATTTTTTGTGGAGATGGATCGAGCTTTTGAATGTTCAAAGGTTTTAATTGTTGAATACCTAATTGTGCTCTTTTATTATGGGGAAATCTTTTTATAATTGAATCATATAAATCTAACGCTTCTAATGCTTTTCCCTTACGGACTAAAGATTTAGCTTTGTTTAAATTTTGTTCAACAGATAATCCTTCCATAACACCCTCTTTTTTTTTAAATGGTATGCATAAACTTTGCCAATTTTATACTTATGTGAATTACCTATTAATATTACATAACAGACTTAAGAAACTAAAATTAACAATTACGCATCGTTGCCAAGTTATAAATAAAATGATTTATAAAATCATGACTATCCAATAAATCAATACTCGTATCACCTATACCTTTAGCATAATCAATCCAATTACGTATTATAAGAACATCTTGGAGATTTAGACCTGAAAGACTTTCATTTATTTTTTTATCTTTCAGACAAAAGTTTTTCTTGTCATAACTTTCTTCAAAAGACATCCAATCTTCATTATAATTCATTATCTGAGGACCATTATTATTAATTTCTTTATAATCAGGAAAAGTAATTGGGTATTCAGAGCAACCTCTTTTTACTTTAGACGATAATTTAGCACTAATATTTTCTTTAACTATAATATCTGTAATACCTGCTATTTCATTTGCTTGTTTTAAGCTAGAACAATAAATAAGGCCTTTATAAAACCCAGGAATTTTAGGTCTTAATTCAACCATACATTTTCTTGTGTTGTTATCCTTAAGTTTTAATTGATCAAATATTATCATCAGTTTAATTAATTCAATCATATTACTTGGCTCAATTTGGACTTTATAACAGCCAAAACAAAACTTAGGTATTATGTTGTATTCATTAAATATAGACATGTGTCTTTTACAATTTAGATGAACTGCATTCCTTCGGTAAATCTGAGATAATTCAGTTCCAATTTTTAAATTATAACTTTTAATTAAATTAAAAGAATGAGAAATTAATTTAACAATATGAGTATCAGAAATTATGCCCTTAGAATTGGATTTAATATTAATTTTTCTAATTTTTTCATTAACCTCAGATATTGGATTAGAACTGAAATTCTTTGGAATAAAAACTGTTAAACAACCAATCATATTTTCTTCAGCTTCACCAAAACAAGGCCTAAGTTTTATAGCATGTTCATAACTATCCATAGCCTCTTCTAATTTACCCATTTCTTGAAGCGTGTTTCCCAAGTTATTATGGGCTTCTGCATTATTAGGTTTTAGAGCTATAACGTGCTTTAAATTTGCTTCAGATTCACATAGCCGACCTAAATCTTTAAGTATTACCCCCAAGTTGTTATAGGCTTCAATATAGTTAGGTTTCAACAGTATTGACTTTGTATAGCTAGCTTCAGCCTCTTCTAATCTTCCAAGTTTTTTGAGTGTATTACCTAAATTATTGTGAGCTTCTGGAAAGTCAGGCTTTAAAGATATTGCTTCATTTAAGTAAGATAAAGACTCATCTAATTTATTAAGTTCTTTTAGTGTGTTACCTAAATTAACATAAGCTTCAACAAAATCAGACTTTAGAGATATAGCTTGTTTCAAGCTTATCTCTGCCTCTTCTAATTTACCAAGCCCTTGGAGGGTAATACCCAAGTTATTATGTGCTGTTGCATAGTCAAATTTTAATGCTATTGATTGCCTTAAACTTGTTTCAGCCTCTTCTAATCTTCCTAGTGCTTGCAGTGTAATTCCTAAATTACTATGAGCTACGGGATCTTGTGGTGTTATTTCTAACGATTTTTGGAAGGGAACTATAGCCTCACTTTCACGGCCGGTTTCCTTTAGAACTGCACCAAGTACTTTCCAACCAAAAGGATGCTTGGGAAACTCTTCAGTTATCAATTGTGCTAACTTCTCGGCTTCAGCATATCGTCCAGTTTGGTAGTATTCTATTAAACTGTTAATTTTTTGTGGAGATGGATCGAGCTTTTGAATGTTCAAAGGTTTTAATTGTTGAATACCTAATTGTGCTCTTTTATTATGGGGAAATCTTTTTATAATTGAATCATATAAATCTAACGCTTCTAATGCTTTTCCCTTACGGACTAAAGATTTAG
>JAOESH010000040.1 GCA_028382005.1 Pseudomonadota bacterium | reverse complement strand
TATGTAATTCTATGAAAGTCTATAGTTGGTTTTACATAGTATTTTCCTGAGAAACTTTTGACTACATTTCCAATATTTATACCTGAAGGAAGTCTACCTCCATGTCCAGACGTTTCTATAGCTTCACCTTCAACTAGGTTTGCTGATGATGATAAAAATCTAATTTTTAATAATTTACCGTTTTGTCCTTGTACTACAGCAGGCCAGTTACTCTCAGTCAAGTAAACTGGTATCATTGAATTGATATCTATAATTAAAAGTATTCTACTAGAGTTTAAACTAACGTTAACTACATATCCAACTAAACCCAGTGAAGAAATAGCTGGTTGACCTATTTTAATACCGTCTTTTCTACCTGCATTAATTAAAACAGTGTTGGCAAATACACCACCAGGTGCAGTTAAAGCCCTTCCAGTAACAATTTTATTTTTATTTTTGGGTACAGATTTTAATAGCTCTCTTAATTCTAATAGTTCAAGTTCGTTACTTGGAGCCTTACTATTCAAAACTTTAAGTCTTCTAATTTCACTTTTTAACCTTATGTTTTCATCTCTTAGAAACCCCGTTGATTTAACTTCTTCAAATATACCTGCTATTTCCTTCACAGGTTTATTAAATGCATAGGTAATTGGAGCTAAAAAATCAGATATAAAGGCTTTAAAATTTCTTATTGCAATAAGATCAAATTTTCCTAAAAATATTAAAATTAAACAAAGAAAAACTAAAATTAAATTAAAGTTTTTTCCATGTTTAAATATTTTATTATTTGACGGCTTACCTGAAACCACCTTATACCACTCAATTAAAAATTAATTAATATGAATTAAACACCTATCAAAACGTTTCTTAAAGATTTCATTTCGTCAAGGCAACGACCAGTTCCCATTACGACACATGTTAAAGGATCTTCTGCAATTACAACTGGCAAACCGGTTGCCTCTCTAATTGTGGTATCTAATTCTCCTAAAAGAGCTCCTCCTCCAGTAAGTACGATACCTCTTTCAACTATATCAGCAGCTAATTCTGGCGGAGTTTGTTCTAATGCTGTTTTAGTTGCTTCGATTATTTGACCAACTGGTTCTGCTAGAGCTTCACAAATTTGAGCCTGGTTAATTTCAATTTCTTTAGGGACACCATTAACTAAATCTCTACCTCTTACTTCAATACTTGCACCAACTCCATCTTTGGGTATTTTTGCTGTAGCAATTCCTTTTTTTATTCTTTCAGCAGTCATTTCTCCAATTAATAAATTATGATGACGTCGAATGAACGCAACAATTGCTTCATCAAATTTGTCTCCACCAACCCTTACAGAACGTGCATAAACTATATTACCCAGCGATAAAATAGCTACTTCTGTAGTACCTCCACCAATGTCGACAACCATTGACCCAGATGCTTCCGTCACTGGTAAATTGGCTCCTATAGCAGCAGCCATAGGTTCTTCAATTAAATATACCCTACGGGCTCCTGCTGCCTCAGCTGATTCTTGTATAGCTCTTCTTTCAACAGCAGTAGCACCAGAAGGAACACATATAACTACTTGAGGACTAACCAATGCTGATCTTTTATGTACTTTTCTAATAAAATGTTTGATCATTTCTTCTGCAACATCAAAATCAGCAATAACTCCATCAGCCATTGGCCTAATTGCTCTAATATTTCCAGGAGTTTTACCAAGCATAGTTTTCGCTTCCTCACCCACTGCTAAAACTTGAGATTTTCCTCTAATCTCTGTGATTGCTACAACAGACGGTTCGTTTAAAAGAATACCCTGACCTTTCACATAAACTAATGTATTTGCAGTACCTAAATCAATTGCTAAGTCTGCAGAAAATAATCCTCTTAAATATCCAAACATATATTGTTCCTTTTAAAAGTTTTAAAAAACATTGATTTAATGTGTAAATTATTACAATAGATAATATATAATTCTTACATTAAAAAAAGGTTTTAATAAATATTAATTTTTATCTTTATCCACTAGTCTATTCGCAGTAATCCAAGGCATCATAGCCCTCAATTCGTTACCAATAGCTTCAATTGGATGGTCAGCAACCTTCCTCCTTGTGGCTTTGAAACTGGTTTGATTAACTTTATTTTCTAACATCCATTCACGTGTAAATTTTCCTGATTGAATATCATCAAGTATTCTTTTCATTTCAGCTTTAGTTTCTGAAGTTATCAGTCTAGGGCCAGTAACATATTCCCCATATTCTGCGGTGTTACTAATGGAATAATTCATATTTGCAATTCCACCTTCATATATTAAATCAACTATTAATTTAACTTCGTGAAGACATTCGAAGTAAGCCATTTCTGGAGCATAACCAGCTTCAGTAAGAGTTTCATAACCTGCTCTAATTAATTCTACTAAACCTCCACATAAAACAGTCTGTTCTCCAAAAAGATCAGTTTCACATTCTTCTTTAAATGTTGTTTCAATAACTCCAGATCTACCACCACCTACTGCAGATGCATATGACAATCCAATATCATGTGTATTTCCAGAAACATCTTGATCAATTGCTATGAGACAAGGTACACCTCCACCCTTTTGATACTCTGATCGCACTGTATGACCAGGTCCTTTCGGAGCTACCATAAACACATCAATATCGTTTCTTGGTTCAATTAAATTAAAGTGAACATTTAATCCATGAGCAAAAGCAATTGCCGCTCCTGGTTTCATATTTTTTTCAATCTCGTCTCTATATATTTCACCTTGAAGTTCATCAGGTGTTAACATCATTATTACGTCTGCCCATTTAGAAGCTTCTGCAACATTCATAACTTTAAAACCTGCAGACTTTGCTTTTTCTAAAGAAGTAGAATCTGAACGTAAAGCAACTGCTATATCCTTAACTCCACTATCTCTTAAATTAGCTGCGTGTGCATGACCTTGACTACCGTAACCAACAATAACAACTTTTTTATTTTTAATTAAATTTATATCTGCATCTCTGTCGTAGTACACTCGCATTAAATAACTCCTTAAGTAAGTAAATGTAAATCTATAATCTTCTTATCAGGTAAGTTGGATTTGTTCTAGTATTTTTGTTTCTGTTTTATTACCTCTTGAGATAGCCGAAACTCCTGTACGCGATATCTCAATATCTCCAAGAGAGTTCATTAACCCTATGAATGCATCGATTTTGTTTGGTCTTCCTGTCAATTCAAACACAAAACTACCTAAAGTAACATCTAATGTTCTTGCTCTAAAGGTTTCAGCTATTCTTAAAGCTTCAACTCTATTAGCACCATCAGCAACAAGTTTAATTAATGCTAATTCGCTTTTAATAAAAGGACCTTCTAATGTAAGATCCCTTACAAGGTGAACAGGAACAATTCTTAAAAGTTGTGATTTAATTTGCTCTATTGTCATAGATGTACCTCTAGTTACTAGAGATATTCTTGATAAATGACGTCTATTATCTATTTCAGTAACTGTAAGGCTTTCAATGTTATAACCTCTCCCAGAAAACAATCCAATTACTCTTGCAAGAGTACCTGGTTGGTTGTCAACAACAAGGGACAATGTTCTTGACGTTTCTTCTTCTTTTAGGTCGTTATTTTGATATACTGACATCTAAATTACCTCTAAACTAAAGCTAAATCAGATTCAGAAGTATCATTGCTCTTATCATCTGAACTAAGTATCATTTCATTATGGGCCGCACCAGAGGGTATCATTGGGAAACAATTTTCTTCTTTTTCAACTCTAATGTCTGCTATAACGGGACCATTAGTGTTTATCATTTCATCAAGTATGGAATCTAAATTTTTAACATCATCAACTCGTAAACCTTTTATACCAAAACTTTTGGCTAACATTACAAAATCTGGTAAAGAAGATGTATAACTTTCACTATACCTTGACCCGTGATTGAGTTCTTGCCACTGTCTTACCATACCCATCCATTGATTATTCAAGATAAAAATTTTAACTGGTAAATTATATTGAACAATTGTTGAAAGTTCTTGCATGTTCATTAAAAAAGATGCTTCCCCAGAAATATCTATAACTAAAGATTTTGGGTGAGCAATTTGGACACCTACAGAAGAAGGCAAACCATACCCCATGGTACCCAACCCTCCAGAAGTCATCCAATGTTTAGGTTTAGAAAATCCAAAGTATTGTGCTGCCCACATCTGATGTTGACCAACTTCTGTAGTAATATAAGTGTCTATATCTATTGTTTTTTCATATAAAGATTTTATTGCCTGTTGAGGTTTAATAGTTTTACCAGTTTGCACAAATCCTAATGAGTTTTTTGACCTCCAATCATTTATTTGATTCCACCAATTAGACTTGGATTTTGAAGCTTTTTGATTATGAATTTTTTTGATCTCTTGAATTAAAAGAGACAGTACTTCTTTACAGTCACCAACTATTCCATATTCCACATGAACGACCTTATTTATTGAAGATTTGTCAATGTCAATATGAATTTTTTTAGATTTAGGTGCGAATGCATTTAATCTTCCAGTAACTCTATCGTCAAAACGAGCTCCAACATTTAA
>JAOESH010000039.1 GCA_028382005.1 Pseudomonadota bacterium | reverse complement strand
CAAGATTAAATGAGAAACTTTGTTTGGGTTTCTAATGGCATACGCTATGGAAACAGCACAACCTTGTGAAACACCTAATATTGGAAATTTATCTATTTTCGTTTCATTTACGACTGCTTCCATGTCTTCAACGAAACTGTTAAAAGTAATTTCTAAAGGGTCTAAATCTGAAGATCCATTTCCTCTTTGATCAAATCTTACTAAGGTATGGTCTTCTGCTAAAAATCTATATAAGTGTGTCCATATTGGGCTTCTCCAGTCATGTTCTAGACTACTCATAAAATTAGGAGCTTTTAGCAAAGAAGGCCCATTTCCAACTTTAGCATAACCTATTATGGTATGATCTTTTGAGCTACAATATCTTATTTCTTGATCTATATCTGTTAAAATTTCTGAATTAGAAAGAATATCCCTTTTATTTCCTTTTATTATAATTTTATAAACATCAACTTTTTGGCTTATATTTTTTAAATGTTGTTCGCCTAAATGTATAAAGTTAAACGGTTTTAAATTTTTAATATTTTTATAAATATCATGAGTTATAGAAACGCCTCCTGGATCTGCAATTGTTTCCAGTCTACTAGCTATATTTACGCAATTACCAAAAATATCACCATCATCTATGACAACATCTCCTACATTAATTCCGAACCTATACCATATTCTATCATTATTATTGAACGTACTTTCTAAGTCATTAATCTTTGTTTGTATATCAAGGCTACTTTCAACAGCATCCATGGAACTTCCAAATGTTGCCAAGAAACCATCGCCTGTTGTTTTAATAATATTACCATTAAATTTTTCAATTCCTGGTCTTATTGCGTCATTGAAATGGTTTTTTTGACGTGTCAAAATTTCTATTTCATTACTCTCTATTAACCTTGAAAAACCTGCCATATCTGCGGCAACTACAGCTAATAATTTTCTTTCCATAAATATACCCATTTTATATTAAAAAATTTAATATTCTTTTTATGAATTAAAAGTATAATCAGATTTAATAGAAATAAAATTTATTTAAAGCCATAGGAATACAAAATGACAAATGATTTAGCATCGAATGCATGTGATTTATTAAACAACATAAGAAGCAAAGGTCCATTAGTTTGGAATTTTTCGAACTTTGTATCTATGGATATTGCCGCCAATGCCCTTCTAGCTATTGGGGCATCTCCAGCAATGGCTCACGCAAAAGAAGAAGCCAATGATTTCAGCCAAATTTGTAAAGCTATAAATGGTGCTTTGACAATTAACATAGGTACCTTTGATCCATATTGGCAAGAATGTGCAAAAGAGGCTGCTAAGCAAGCAAGTCAAAATGAAGTTCCTTGGGTTTTAGATCCTGTTGGAGCAGGAGCAAGTAAATTTAGAAATCAAAATGTAGAAGAATTGATGAAATTTAAGCCTACTATACTTAGAGGCAATGGCTCTGAAATTATGGCGGTAGCAGGTATAGCAGGTGGCGGCAAAGGAGTAGACTCTACATCATCTTCAAACGAAGCTCTAGACGCAGCAAAATCAATTGCAACTATGAATAATATTATAGTTGCGGTTACGGGTGAGACAGATTACGTCACTGACGGCAAGCAAACTTATTCTATTTCTGGTGGACATGAAATGATGACAAAAGTTACTGCAACAGGCTGTGCTTTAACTTGTTTAATAGGGGCAGCAATTGCAGTAGGAGAAGATAAGCTTTTATCAACTGCAGCTATGATTGGAATATATGGTTTAGCAGGAGAAATGGCTAGTAAGGTTGCAAAGGGTCCTGGAAGCTTGAGAATGCATTTAATAGATAATTTAAGCAACCTTAACTCAAAACAGGTTATGGAAAACGTTAATATTAAAGATGTGTAATTATAACTCCTATTTTATAGCAGGACCTGAAAATATCTTACCAAACCATATTGTAGGTAATGAAAATAAACAACAAGCTCTGACTAGAATAGTCCACAAATTGGCTTTAAATGGTTTAAATGTTTTTCAATTAAGAGCAAAAAATCTTAATGAAAATGAAACAATTCAACTTTTAATTGATTTGAAAGCATCAATAAAAGAAACAAACACCAAACTTTGTATAAATGATAATGTTTATGTTGCATCTCAAACAAAAGATTTAGTGGATATATTACATCTAGGTCAATCAGATATGAACCCTGAAAAGGCTCAAAGTATAATAGGTAATCATACTGAAATAGGGCTGTCTATAACTGATGAAAGTCAATTAGATTTTATTCCTAAGTGTGTCAAATATATTGGAGTTGGACCAATTTATAATACTAATTCTAAAGATGATGCTTCAAAACCAATTGGAGAAAAAAGATTAAGAGAGATAATTTTAAAAACTAACCTTCCTGTAGTAGCAATTGGAGGTATATCTTTAGACAATATTAAAAATCTATTTGCGCTTGGCGTATCAGGTGTAGCTGTCATTTCCAACATTTTAAATCAAAATGATCCTTTAGAAAATTTTCATTTACTAAAAAATCAAATATATAAGGATTAGAATTTTGAATATAGTTATAACAGGTGGAACTAGTGGCCTTGGATTTAGAACAGCTTTTATTTTAGCGCAAGATAGTAAAAATAAAATTATTTTAATAGGAAAAAATAAAGCTAAAGGTGAACAAGCTATTAAAAGTTTAAATAATGAAACTAAGAATAAAAATCTTAGCTTTTTACAAGTTGACCTTTCCTCTATATTTGAAACATCATCATTAAAAGAAAAATTAGCTAATAAAAAAATTGATGTATTAATAAATAATGCTGGAGCATTGTTTTATTCAAGAATAGAAAGTGAAGATGGAATTGAAAAAACATTTGCATTAAACCATTTATCTTATTTTATTCTTTCAAATTTATTACTTAAACATAAAATCATTAAAAATGGTGGTCGAATAATAAATGTCGCGAGTGGTGCCCATAGAGGCGTGGATATTAATTTTGACGACATTGAAATGGTAACCAATTATAACGGTTGGGTTAGTTATAAAAAATCTAAATTATGCAATATCCTTTTTACAAAGAAATTAAGTGAGTTAGCTTTAAAAAATAATATTACTGTAAATTGTCTTCATCCAGGGTTTGTGAAAACTGGATTTGGAAAAAACAACACAGGAGTTATTGGTCTCATAATAAAATCTCTTATGAGTTTATTTGCTATTAGAGTTGAAGAAGGTGCAGAAACAATTATTTATCTAGCCACAAGTAATAATGTAAAAAATATTTCTGGTGAATATTTTTATGAAAGCAAAATTAACAAACCATCATTAAATTCAGAAAATAAAAAATCTGCTGATAACTTATGGGACCTTAGTATAAAGATACTTAAAAACAAAGGTTTGACACTTTAATAAAAACACTTCACATGTTAAACTATGAATAAGTATAATAGCTCTTTGATAACACCTGTTCTTATAGCAGGCTCAATAATTATAATTATCACCTTTGGAATAAGAGGGAGCTTTGGTGTTTTTCAAATCCCTATAGAAAATGAGTTCCAATGGCTCAGAGTAGAATTTTCTTTAGCTCTAGCAATCCAAAATCTCGGATGGGGTATTGGGGCGCCTATTTTCGGTGCTTTAGGAGAAAAATTTGGCGACAGAAAATTAATCATAGCAGGAGCATTCTGTTATGTAATTGGATTGATTTTATCTACTTTTGCCCAGAACGCATTAACACATCAACTTTTAGAATTCATTATAGGTTTTGGTATAGCTGGAACTGGTATGGGCATGATATTAGCTGTTGTAGGAAGAGCCTCCAGTGAAAAAAATAGATCAATGGCTTTGGGAATAGTTACGGCAGCAGGTTCGGTTGGACAAATGATTGGAGCTCCTGCAGCTCAAGCGCTTCTAAATTTTTATAGTTGGCAACAAGTTTTTATTATATTCGCCTTCAGTATTGCATTGGTGATGTTATTTGTTCCTCTTTTAAAAAATAATCCAGTTTCGACAAAAAAAGAAATAGAAATAAGTCTGTTGAAGGTATTAAGCAATGCTTTTAAAGATCCTAATTTTTCTATGATCTTTCTAGGTTTTTTTGCCTGTGGTTATCAACTGGCTTTTGTGTCTGCTCATTTTCCTGCAATGATTACCGAAATGTGTAGCGCTATAAGCCCAACTAGTCTTTTAAATTACTTGAGTGTATCTAATACATCTAGTTTAGGAGCTTTTGCTATAGCCTTAATAGGTTTTAGTAATATTTTTGGAACAATATACGCAGGTTGGCTTGGTCAAAGATTTCAAAAAAAATACTTATTAGCAGGTGTATATGCATTAAGAACTTTAATAGGATTATTATTTATTATTTTTCCAATTACTCCCTTATCTGTAGTATTATTCTCAGTTTTTATGGGATCACTCTGGCTAGCAACTGTTCCTTTAACCAGTGGATTAATTGCTCATATATATGGTTTACGTTACATGGGAACTTTATACGGGTTAGTTTTTTTCTCTCATCAACTTGGAAGTTTTTTGGGCGTTTGGATGGGCGGAAGACTTTATGATGCAACAGGTGATTACACTCTGGTATGGTGGATTGGAATAGGAGTCTCTGCATTTTCGACACTTATTCATCTGCCTATCAAAGAAAAAAAGCTTCAGACTGTCTAATTTTATGTCAATTGCATCTAAATAAATCCATATTGTTTCTTAATAATAT
>JAOESH010000003.1 GCA_028382005.1 Pseudomonadota bacterium | reverse complement strand
GGGATAGTTGTTGGACCGTTTTTTTTATAAATGCTGTAGTATCCACATTAGCATCCTATGGAATTAAAGCTAATATTGACGGTGATATTCAAAATGGAATATTACCCAGGCTCCTCTTAATTACAATAATTGATATTTGTTTGTTTTCTATTTTGGTTAATACAATATTTGAAAAAATGGGTAAACCTGATGCTTTTTACAAATTTATAATTCCATTTAATTGGATACAATCATTTCAAGCCATTGTAATGTTGTTGTTTGCAGTTTTAGGGCTAATATTTCCACCTTCAGTATTTGTTTTTGTTGGAATTGGTGTTGTGATTTGGGTAACTTTTTCACTATGGAGAGTTGGTAAAGAAGAGGTTGGTTTGTCAGGCTGGGGAGCAACAGGAATGATTTTTTTGTCAGTAATTATAGAAGCAAGTTTAGGTATGCTGTCTAGATCTTTATCAATGGCTTTTTAAAAAAATATTCTTTGTCTTCTCCTTCATATATTAATGGCCAATCATTATCCAACAAATCATCAGGGTATACGACTTTTTCTAAATATAAACCATCTGGTGGAGCTGTAGGGCCTGCTAAACTTCTGTTTTTCCCTTTTAGTATTTTATCCATATCATTAGGGTTCCAACTACCATCTCCTATTTTTACAATGGTTCCAGCTATTATCCTTACCTGACTATGTAAAAAACTTTTAGCTTTGACCTTAATGATTAGTTCTTCACCTTCACGAGAAAATATAACTTCGTCTAAGGTTCTTATTGGAGACTTAGCTTGACATTTAATAGTCCTAAAACTTGTAAAATCGTGTTTGCCAATTAAACACTGAATACCTTCTTCCATTAATTTAACATCTAATTTTCTTCTATAATGCCAAACTTTACCTTTATCTATTCCTGGAGGAGCAGCGCGACATAAAATTCTATACTTGTAGTGACGTTTAATCGCACTAAAGCGTGCATTAAATTCTGTTTTTACAGGTTTAGCAGAAATAACTCTAATGCCCGTGTCCTTAAGTAAAGCATTAAAAGCTGAAATTATGTAAAAGGGATGCTTGCTTGTTAATCGATGATTTAATGGAAAATCTATATTAGCGACTTGACCTAATGCATGCACACCTGCGTCTGTGCGTCCAGAACCTTGAATATGAAATTCATGATTAAAAATCTGTTTTGCAACTTTCTCCAGGCTTCCTTGTACAGATATTCCTACGTCTTGTTTCTGCCAACCAACCATACCATTACCATTATACTCTATCAATAAAGCGTATTTAGTTTTGTTTTCAATTTCCAAATTTATCACCAACAGATAATTTTGTACCGGTTAGATATGCTGAAGCTGATATAATATTTTTACCAGGTTTTTGAATTTCTTTTATCTCCAAAGTTGTTTTATTTCCGCAAGCTACAGAGATTATTTTGTTAACAAGTAGTATTGTTCCAGGAGCGCAATCATGAGTATTGTCACTAGCTTGTGCTGCAATAATTTTAATTAAACCATTTGGCCCCTTAGTGTAAGTACCCGGAAATGGATTAAATGCTCTAACTTTATTGCAAATGTGTTCTGCTGCTAAATACCAATCTATTTGAGATTCGATTTTTTCAATCTTTTGAGCATATTTTATACCTGTTAAACTTTGATCTATTGGAGATAACAAGCCTTTTGTATATCCTTTTATAGCGTCGATTAATATTGTTGCAGTTACATGAGATAACTTGTCATGAAGTACTTTCGATGTATCGTACCTATCAATATCAATTTTTTTTGATAATAATATTGGCCCAGTATCCATTCCTTTTTCCATTATCATGATGCATGAACCACTACTTGTATCACCAGCTTCTATTGCTCTTTGTATTGGGGCAGCACCTCTCCATCTTGGCAGTAAACTAGCATGTCCGTTGATACATCCATACTTAGGAACTTTCAAATATTTTTCTGGCAGAATTAAACCATAAGCTACTACTACTACTATATCAGGTTTAAGTTTCGTATATTCCTCAAATACATCGTCACTTTTTAAAGAGTGGGGTGTCATGCTTTTAAGGTGTAGTTTTTTAGCCATTGTCTGTATAGGTGTTTCAATTGTTTTCATCCCTCTTCCATTGGGGCGAGGAGGTTGTGAAAACACAGCTACAATATTATTTTGAGCAGCAAGCAATTTTAAACTTGGGACTGCAAAATCTGGAGTTCCCATAAAAATTATATTCAATAATTCCTCACTTTAAAAACTTTAATTAGTTGAATACTCTTTGATAGCTTTTTTGAGTATCATTTCTCTTTTTAACTTAGATATATGATCAATAAAAAGGATTCCATTCAAGTGGTCAATCTCATGTTGAATGCATGTCGCTAGTAAACCATCTGCTTCTAAAGTAATGTTTTTTTTATTTTCATCTGTATATTCAACTTTCAATGATGAAGGTCTCTTAACATTAGCATTATATCCAGGTATGGACAAACAGCCTTCTTCTCTTTCATTTAAATCATCACTTAAATTAACTATTCTAGGGTTAATCATTTTAATTGGAAATGGTTTGATACCATTTTCCTTAATTTTTTTGTTATACTCTTCTTCAGACAGGCCTTCAGTTTCAAAATTCACCTCTCCACAATCCATAACTATTAATCTTTTATCTGTCGAGATTTGAGTTGCTGCGAGACCTATTCCATTTGCATCATACATTGTCTCTAACATATCATTCAGAAGTACTAAAACATTTTGATTAATGTCAATGACAGGTTTAGCAACAACTTTAAGAAATGGATTTGGTACTTTAATAATTTCTTTAATACTCATCTTTAAACTAATCCTAATAATATATTATTTTATGCTAGTTAATTAATAGTCAATTTGTAATATTATACTCATTTGTAGATGGAGTTAAAATGGATTTCAAAAATTTATTAACATTCATTATTTTTTTTATCTTAATATCTATTGTAGTGTTTTTAATCTGTAAAATATATTTTGAAAATAAAAATAAGAACAATGAAGAAAGAAATATTTTACAAGATGAAAAAAGTCAAATTACAGAGCTAAAAGGTGCCGTATCACAATTAAGTAGCACAATAGAAGAAAGACTAGGTAATATTGGCTCTTCAATAGGTAATAGCTTAAATCAACAAACACAGAGTACTCAAAAATCACTTACAGAAATGCACGAAAGACTAGCTGTAATTGATCGTGCACAAGAAAATATTCATTCACTATCAAATCAAGTTAATGACTTACAAAATATATTATCTAATAAACAATTAAGGGGAGCTTTTGGAGAGGTTCAGCTCGAAAATATTGTAAAAGACGCCTTGCCTCAAAATGCATATCAATTTCAGTACACACTAACATCCAATAGTAGAGTTGATTGTATAGTAAAGATGCCAGAACCCCCAGGTCCTATTTGCATAGATTCAAAGTTTCCATTAGAGGACTATAAAAAATTTTCAGGTTCTACAAATGACCAGAATAAAAAAGACAACTTGAGACTGTTTCATAACGCTGTCCAAAAACATATTAAGGACATTTCTGAAAAATATATTTTACCAGGTGAAACTTCTGATTCAGCCATTATGTTTCTGCCAAGCGAATCTATTTATTCAGAAATTAATATTAGATTTCCGAAGCTGGTCAATGAGAGTAGAAATAAGAGAGTTTATATGGCAGGGCCTGATAATTTAATGCTTTTACTTCATACTGTTCGAGCTATTTTAAGAGATGCAACAATGAGCCAAACAGCAGGTAAAATACAAATCGAAGTTGATAAATTGACAAATGATTTAAATTTATTAGCAGATAGAATATTTAAATTAGACAAGCATTTTGATTTAGCGAGAAAAGATCTAGATGACATCAAAATTTCTCACAGAAAAATTGAGAACAGAGGGAATTTAATTACATCAATAGACATAGATGAGAAGAAAAAAATCCAATAATTTAAAGCTTTATTGTAAAATATTTCTAGCTTTTAATGCCTGTGCGATTGTTCCATCGTCAAGGAAGTCTAATTCACCTCCTACTGGGACTCCATGAGCTAATCTAGTGACTTTAATATTAAATTTTTGAAGTCTTTCTGCTAAGTAATGAGCTGTAGTTTGTCCATCTAGGGTTGCTGATATTGCTATAATTACTTCAGTATATTCACCAACTTCTAATCTTTTTTCTAGAGAGGAAATATTTAATTGTTCTGGGTTAATACCATCTATTGCTGATAGAACGCCTCCTAATATATGATACTTCCCGTTATATACATTTGATCTTTCTAATGCCCATAGATCAGCAACAGTTTCAACAATACAAATTAAGCTATTATTTCTCGAAGAATTGTTACATATCTCACAAATATCTTTTTCATCTAAATTACCACATTCAATACATTTCTTGATTTTATCCGCTACCTCAGTCATGTCTTGAATAAGAGGTAAAAGTAATTTTTCTCTATCTTTTAATAAATGTAATACAGCTCTTCTGGATGAACGTGGCCCTAGACCAGGAAGCTTTGATATTTTTTTAATTAATTTTTCAAGAATTTGTTCAGACATTTCAAATTTCGCAATTTCAATGATTATCTTTGATAGATGTTATTTCAGCTTCAGGAAAATACTTAAAAACCTCCGCAACTTCTTTGTCTGATTTAATTTTCTCTTTAGCTTCGTCCAATTCAATATTTTTTTTATCTACAATTGTTTTTTCGCCTTCTTCTTCAGATGATAAAACTGACCATTTATCATTAGTGATTTGTTCTAATGTTACTGATAATTTTTTTAAAATCTGTATGTCTGTGTTAGCTTTTAATCTTACTTTAATAAAGCCTGCTTTGTAAGAAATTAAATGAACGTTATTTATTAATTGAGCATGAAGAAGGGCTTCCTTGTTTTCTAACAATAAATCTAGCATTTCATTAAAATTAGTTGGTGTTTGATTTTTTTTGGTTTCATCTTCAATAGACACATCTGAATTGTGTTGTAAGTTTAAATTATCTTTATTTTCGGAACGTTCTATATTGTTTGGCTCTAAAATTATTTTTTGTATTTCTTTTTCAATAGAAACATCCGAGTTCTGTTGAGAGTTTAAATCATCTTTATTTTCAGGACTCTCTGTAATTTTAGGTTTTAAACTTGTTTCGTTATTATTTGTATCATTTGATAATTTATCTAAAAGTTCAGCGGGGTCTGGTAATGTAGATGCGAAGCATAACTTAATGATAGTCATAGAACCAGATTGTTCTTCATTTGGAGCGTATCTTAATTCTTCAATACTTTTGATCAAAATTTGCCAAGCTTTAACCAATTTAGGAAGGCCAAAAGATGCAATATTCAAAATATCTTTTTGAATTGGTTCTGGAATATTTGTATCAACCTTGATCACGTTTAATTTAGAAGCAAGATGACACACTTCAAGTAAATTCGAAATAATTTGAGCTGGTTGAATACCATTGTCTATTATTTCACTATAAAGCTTTAGAGCTTTGTCACAATTATTTGAGAGACATAGTTCTATTAGTTGTATATTTTTTTCATACCCATTTAGGCCTAACATATTCAATACAACTTCGTCTTTTATGTTATCTTGGCAAAGAGACGCTGCTTGGTCTAATAACGATAAAGCATCTCGGACTGATCCTTCGCTCGCTTTACATATTTGGAAAATAGAATCATTCTCAAATTTAATATTTTCAGCTTCACAAATTTTACTCAGATGAGATTTTAAAGTATCAATATCCACTCTTTGAAGATCAAATCTTTGACATCTTGAGATAATAGTGGCAGGTATTTTTTTTATTTCAGTGGTTGCAAAAATAAATTTTACGTTTTCGGGAGGTTCTTCTAATGTCTTTAATAAAGCATTAAAAGCAGCGTTTGATAACATGTGGACTTCATCAATTATGTAGACTTTAAAACGAGCACTGTTTGGAGAATACATTACAGCGTCAATTATTTCTCTTATGCCGTCTACACCTGTTCTACTTGCCGCATCAACTTCAATTACGTCAAGAAAATTTCCTTTGTTAATAGATTTACATGGAGAGCAATTGTTACAAATATCAAAAGTAGGTTCATTATTTTTTTCATTACCAATACAGTTTAGTGCTTTGGCAATAATTCTAGCGGTAGTAGTTTTGCCAACTCCCCTTATGCCAGTTAAGAGAAAAGCATGAGCTAACCTACCTTTATTAAGTGAGTTACTGAATGTTTTAACAAGCGAATTTTGTCCTATTAACTCACTGAAGTCATTAGGTCTATATTTACGGGCTAAAACTCTATAATTTATTTTTTCAGTAATATTATTGATTTTAAATCTCGTTTTTAAAACTTAAAAAAACGAAGGGCCTCACAACCCGCTATCATTGTTACGGCTGCTTCCTTTCGGACCTGACCGGATTAGCAAGAATTACGTCCGTGTGACCCTTCAATAACATGTATGTTATAAATAAAAATAATATGCAAGAAATTCTATAAATTAAGTTTTATTTTTTTGAGCCCTAGAATAAGTTCCTAAGACTTTTACTGAGTTAGGTTCAGTATAAAAATACATCTCTTCAAGAGCGTTTTGCATTGATGCAGTTTCTGGGTGTCCTTCAGCGTCAACATAAAACCTAGCGGCATTCATTTCTTTTCCGCCAATATAACTTTCAAGCTTTGTAAGATTAATTCCGTTAGTAGCAAAACCACCTAAAACTTTATACAATGCAGCAGGAACCGATCTCACTTCAAAAATTATAGTAGTAACAGACGTGGCTATATCGATTGAAGGCATTATGGGCTTTCTAGCCATTATTAAAAACCTAGTTGTGTTATGGGCTGCATCTTCAATATTACTTTTTAAAATCTTTAAATTGTAAATTTTAGAGGCCATATCTGACGCTATAGCTGAGATTGTAAGGTCTCCTAATCTAGAAACTTCTTCAGCAGCACCAGCTGTATCTATGTGTTGAATAGGTAATAAATTATACTCTGAAATAATTTTTCTACATTGGGCAAGCCCTTGAGCATGACTTTTGACACCTTTAATATTTTTTAAATTAGAGTTTTGTAAACCTAGTAATTGATGATTAACTCTTTGGAAATGCTCTCCAATTATAAACAAACCACTCTCAGGTATTAAATGATGTATATCAGCAACCCTTCCAGCTAAAGAATTTTCAACTGGTACCATTGAATAGTCTGATAAACTATTTTTTGTTGAATTTAACATATCTTCAAATGAATTACAGGGTAAGGTTTTTGCATCTGGAAAATAAGCTTCACATGCCATATTGGAGTATGCCCCTGGCATGCCTTGAAAGGCAATAGTTAAGTTACTATTATTCTGATTCATTACATTTCTCTATTAAATTTTATAAAACTTATTTCCTTTTAACTAAATAATTAAGATAAGTCTTGAAAAAATTTTGAAGCTTTCTTTAGATCTAATTCCGTATCTACTCCAATTGGATGATCAGATGTTATAATTGCGTCGATAACTATGCCTGCTTCAAGTGCGCGTAGCTGTTCTAGTTTTTCTGATTTTTCAAGCGGTGAAGGCTTAAGACTTACAAATTGTTTTAATGTTTTTCTTTTCCAAGCATAAATTCCAACATGATGCCATATATTGGTGTCCCCAAAAGGGATGCAGGCCCTACTAAAATACATTGCCCTTCCAATATCATTTATATCTGGATTGTTTTTTGAAAAAGCTATTGCTGCTTTAACTATAGAATTGTCATTATACTCGTCTGGATTAGCCTTAACCACTACCGTTAAAATTTCTCTTTTTGGCTCATTGATAAAAGTGGCCAGTTTTTTAATTAAATTACCTGAAATATTTGGAAGGTCACCTTGAAGATGAATGACGTTTTGATATTTTTGATACGGATCAAATTTCTCAAGAGCCTCAAAAATTCTATCTGATCCACTTTCATGTTTTTTTGATGTAATTAAGGTTAAGCCGCCATTATCATTTATAACATCTGCAATAGTTTGATCGTCGGTTGCAACAAGAATTGGGACATCAAGTTGTGAGCTTTTGGCGCAATTATAAGCATGAATAATTAGAGGAATCCCATTAATTTTTATAAGAGGCTTGTTAGGTAACCTTGATGAACCAATTCTAGCGGGAATAATAATAATAGTATTAGAAAAATCCAACTTATAACCTCCTATAATTCTATTTATTAATCAAAAATTTTAAACAACACATAATTTATTAGATTTTAAAACATTTATACTTGAAGAATAGTTATCTTGCATGTAAATATTTAAAACATAATTTTATTTTTGATTGGTTAGTTTATGGATGCTCTTGGATTTAACAAAATAGCTGCAGCATTATTATCTGGTGTACTGTTAATTATGGTATTTGGGAAAATAGCTAATATTCTTGTTAACCCTAACACAGAAGTATCTAACGCTTACCCTATAGAGGTGCCTGAAAAATCTTTATCAAATATAAAAGAAGTTAAAGAAGTTGTGATAGAGCCAATTCTTGCTCTTCTTGCAAGTGCTAATATAGAAAGCGGTCTAAAAATTTCAAAAAAATGTGTTGCTTGTCATGGCTTTGAAGCTGGTGGGGGCAATAAAGTTGGTCCTAACTTATATAATCTTGTTAACAAAGATCAAGGTAAGGAAGACTACGCGTATTCAAAAGTTTTAGCTTCTCTTTCAGGACAATGGACTTATGAAGAATTAAATAAGTTTTTATATAAGCCAAAGTTATATGCTAAAGGAACAAAAATGAATTATGCAGGTTTGTCAAAAGTAAAAGACAGAGCTAACTTAATTGCGTGGTTAAGAACAAAAAGTGATAACCCGGTTCCTTTGCCGGAATAAATTGATTTTATTTGTAGCTTTTAATAGTAGGTTTCTCAATGAATGATGCTGAGTTTATTGAAATTTCTGAATTTATATACACATTAGCTGATATTTCAAAAAAATTAACTCTGGAAGGGTTTTATTCAAATTTACATCCAGAAATTAAAATTGATGGAAGTCCTGTAACACAATTTGATATAAACGCTGAAAAAATAATTTGTAATCTTATATCAACAAAATTTCCTAGTCATAATATACTTGCTGAAGAGGTTAGTTCAAAACAATTAGGTTCTGATTATACATGGATTGTGGACCCTATTGATGGAACTAGAAGCTATATAATTGGTCGACCTTTATGGGGCACCTTAATAGGGCTGGCTTATAAAGGAAAACCATTAATTGGTTTAGTTGATTTTCCAGCTTTGAACGAACGATGGTTAGGATATAAGTCAAATTGTTATTATAACAAATCTAAGTTTATTTTTAAAAGAAAGTTAGTTAATGAAATTTCTGAAGCAACGGTTGGCTCCACAGATCCAAATTTCTTTTCCATAGAAGGTAAGCGGAAGTACGAAAATATAATAGAAAAAACTAAATCTAATATTTGGTCAGGTGATTGTCATAATTATTGTCTGATTATTACAGGTGGTCTAGATTTAGTTGTAGAAGAGGGATTATCTGCATATGATATTTTACCTCTTGTTCCTATTCTTGAATCTCAAGATATTATTGTGACAGACTGGAATTCTGACAAGCTAATTTTGAAAGAAGATACCCAGTATAAGTATTCAACTGTAGTATCTAGACACAATAATATTTATCATTCAGCAATTACTTTATTAAAATAATTTTGATTTTAACTATTTTTGATTACAATATTTAACAATCATATTTACTATGTTTCTTAACCCCATAGCTTCTCCACCAGCAGGAAATCCGGGCCTTCCTGAAGTGTTCCAAGCCATTAAATCAATGTGTGCCCAATTAGTATCAACATTCACAAATTTCTTTAAGAATAGAGCAGCTGTTATTGCCCCTCCTGTGCCTGCTGTACCTGTACTACTTAATGCGTCATATTTATTTTCTAAAAATCTTTCATATGGAGTGAATAAAGGTAATTCCCACATTGGATCAATTTGATCTTTACCTTCTTTAATTATCATCTTTCCTAGATTAGTGTCATTAGTGAATATAGCTGGTAATTCTGTTCCTAAGGCTACTCTTGCGGCACCTGTTAGGGTTGCAAAGTCTATTACAAAATCATTTTTAACATTACCTTCTTGACTAAATGTAAGTGCATCAGCCAATAGTAACCTACCTTCAGCGTCAGTGTTTCCTATTTCAACTGCAGTTTTATTTCTTGAGTATATTACATCTAATGGTCTCATAGATTTTTCAGATATAGAGTTTTCAGCTAAAGGTAGTATTACTCTTAGGTTTACAGGACAATTGGTAGAAATTAATGCGTAAGCTATCCCAAGAACAACGGCACTTCCTCCCATATCTTTCTTCATGAGCATCATACTATTTGAAGGTTTGATATCTAATCCTCCACTATCAAAAGTAACACCTTTTCCTATAAGAGTAATATTAGGAAAATTATTTTTATTATTCTTACTCCATTTAATATCTAAGAGCAGAGGTTTATTTTCTGATGACCTTCCAACAAAATTTAATAAAGGGAAGTTTTTCTCAAGTTGTCTATCTTTATATGTAACAATTTTAGTAGAAAGGCCTTTGAAACAATTTTTAATAATTTTTTCATAATTGTAGGGTGTTAAAATATTGGGTGGTAAGTTTATTAAATCTCTTGCTAGAAAAATTCCTTTGAGTTCAGCAAAACATTTTTTTAATTCATTTTCTTTTATTAATTTTTTTACATTTTTTACACATAAAGTCTGACTTGTATCTTTGTTTTGTTTATTTGTTTGTATATTAAACTTATAAAAGCTTAATCCCCAGCCAAGTATGAAATTATATTTTTCATTGTCTTTTAATGTATCTATACATTTAATAGCCCATTTTTTTTTTGGTAATTTTGTAGTTAACTTTGCGGCTTGGTCAATAACACTTTGTCTAGGTTCAATAGATTCTCTAATTATAGCAACTGCTCCTCCAAGATAATTATTTTCATCAGGGAAAAACCCATAGCGTTCCTGATCTATATTAAAAGTTGAGTTTAAAAATATTTTTTGTTTTTCAGAGATAAGATTAGTTAATTTTAAACTATTTATATCTTTGATAATATATAATGTAATTGAACTTTTTTTTTCATTTTCACAAAAACCAAGTAATTTTTTATCAATTTTATAGTCCATTATTGAATAAATCCTTTATTAAATTTTATTAAATCATAACATTATTTTAAAATTATGTTATTTCTAATTTGTTAACACGAGTAGATGTAATGATGAAATTTACAAATATTAAAAATTCGTTAAGAGAATTAGGAAAGTTTAAGATTACAACTTTTGGGGTTCTCTTTTTTTTAATATTGAGTGCTCTTTTTTCTGGTCAGAATAATATACCTCCTATTGATCGTGACGAAGCTCGTTTTGCACAAGCTAGTAGGCAAATGGTACAAAGTAATGATTATATAAATATTAAATTTCAAGATGAAATGAGAGCAAAAAAACCTGTAGGTATATATTGGTTGCAGGCAGCTTCAGGAAAAATATTTGGTTTATTTGATATTGGATCTTTTCGTATTCCATCTCTTATAAGTTCTATAATTTCGATTATCTTCACTTGCCTAATAGCACGCCTTATTTTTCCTTTTCAGCAATCTTTAATTGTAACTATGTTTTTTGCATCCTCTATGGCTTTTCTTGGAGAAGCGCATTTAGCAAAAACAGACGCGACTTTGTTAAGCTTAATATGTATTCAACAATATTTTTTATTAAAACTTATCTTAAAAGGGGAAAATACATTTAGATTTAAGTATTTATATCCAACCATTATATGGGTGGTTTTTTCTTTTGGAGTTCTTGTAAAAGGTCCATTATCATTTGCTATTTTATTTCCAACACTTATTACATTTTGTTTTTTACAAAAAAACTTTAACCTTATTAAAATTTTAAACCCAATTTTAGGTATTATAATTTGTTCAATAATTATTCTTCCTTGGTTCTTTGCAATTGATGATGCTACGCAAGGGTTGTTTTTTGAAAAAGCTTTTAACGATGATTTTATAAATAAACTAGAAAGTGGACAAGAAAGTCACGGCGCGTGGCCTGGGACGCATTTATTGATATTATCAATAGCAATATGGCCAATAGCCACTTTTTTACCTAGCTTAATATTATTTGCTTTAGAAAACAAAAAGAATTTAGTTGTACAATTTCTTATTTGTTGGATAGTTCCATTCTGGATAATTATAGAGTTAGTTCCAACTAAACTATTTCACTATTCTTTGCCTGTGTTACCTGCAATTGCAATTTTAGCTATAGGTAGTTTATTTCATTTAAAATCTCAAATTAGTAATGTAAAAAGTTCTCTTCTACAAAAAACTATACTTTTTTTCTCTATAATTTTTGGTTTAGGAGGCTTGGTTCTTGGTGTTGCTATTCTATATTTTTCTAATATTTTTAATATTGACGAAAATTTACATATAACTTTTTTGTCTGTAATAGCTTTAATTATGACACTTGTTATTTTTATATTATCTATAATTCTAATTCTCAAATCTCATATTCGTTTTCAAAAATATCAAAAATTAATCAATAATTTCCCTTTTGCAATTATTGGTCTTGCTTCATTATTTAATATAATTAACTTCCAATTTATTTTTCCTAGTCTGGATTATTTATATCCAAGTAAAATAATTTCAAAAAAGATTAATTATATAAAGCCAGATGCAGTAGTATCCTCAGGCTATCATGAGCCAAGTTTAGTTTTCTTATTAAATAACAATATATTGTTATCAACACCTCAAGAAGCAGCTATTTTTTTGGCGGAAGGTAAAAATAATCTTGGTTTAATTGAAAAAGGATCATTAGAAGAATTTTTAGTTTCAGTTAATCAGTTAAATTTAAAGCTAGATAAAAAGGATGTTGTAGAAGGATATAATATAGCAAAGGGGAAACATGTAGAAATACATATTTTTCAAAATCAAATATTTGACCAATCTAATTAAAGTGGTTATTTATTGCTAACATTTAATTTTAATAAAAGAAAATAATGAAACAATCTACTGACATTTCTGTTGTTGTCCCAGTTAAAAATGAAGCCGGTAACATTGAAAGTTTAATTCAAGAGATTGATGATGCGTTACAAAAACTTAATTATGAAATAATATATGTTAATGATGGCTCTAAAGATAAAACAGCAGATGAACTGAAACTTAGTTTAATAAAAAATAAAAGATTAAGGGTAATTAATCATAAAGAAAGTCAAGGCCAGTCTGCTGCATTACGTTCCGGCGTAATTGCTTCAAAATCGCCTATCATAGCTACATTAGATGGTGATGGTCAAAATGACCCATCTGACCTTTTGGGTATGATAAAGTTGTTTAATAACAATACTAATCACCTTGTATTTGTGGGTGGAGTTAGGGTTAATAGGAAAGATGGTAAGCATAGATTATGGGCATCATCTGTTGCTAAATATTCTAGGTTATTCCTTTTAAAAGATACTCATCCAGATTCTGGTTGCGGTATTAAAGTATTTCACAAGGAATTATTTTTGAAGCTTCCTTATTTTGACCACATGCATAGATTTTTATCAGCTTTAGCTCATAGAGAAGAAGCTAAAATTTTGGAATATGACGTTAAGCATAGAGAAAGACAAATAGGCACCTCTAATTACACAAACTTTGGAAGGTTAATAGTTGGGATCTCAGACATATTGGGAGTAATATGGCTTAGAAAAAGAATGCCAAAAAATAAATTTTCCAAAGAGATTTTTAGATGAATTTAATATCTTTTCTGTCAATGCAAATCGAAAAGTTCGCTTATGGGATAAATGAAACTATAATTTATTTTGTTCCTTTTTTAGAGCCATATTTAAATAATCATCCAGAAACAATAATGATTGTTATTGGTTTTGGTGGACAAGCATTATTTGCAACTAGGTTTATAATTCAATGGCTAAGTAGCGAAAATGCTGGCCGCTCTGTTATACCAGTTGCTTTTTGGTATTTTTCTATTTCTGGTGGATTAGTTCTTCTAACTTATGCCATTTGGAGGCAGGACCCTGTTATTATAGCAGGACAGTCAGTTGGAGTTTTTATTTATGGAAGGAATCTTTATTTTATTTCAAAAGAAAAAAAACAAAATAAAGATTAATCATTTTAAGTTTAAGTGGCTATTGAACTTTTTTATTATAAAAATTCATTTGTTATAGGTCTTGATAAAAGTTTCTTAATGACCTCATTGATGTTAGCTTCCTTCCTCAATATATCATTAATGGCATTTACTATTGGCATCTCTACGTTAAGTTTTTCTGCTAAAAAAATAGTAGAATCTAAAGCATTCAATCCTTCTACAAGCCCTTGTTTATTTCTGTTTTTATTATCTTTAACTATGTTAATTCCATAGGCCATATTTCTGGAATGAGGTCCACTGCATGTCAGAGACATGTCACCAATTCCAGCAAGTCCAAAGACAGTAGAAAATTTACCGCCAGCATTCTTAATTAACTCTGATGTTTCTGACAATCCCCTAGTAATTAAGGCCGCTTTTGCGTTATCACCTAATTCTAATCCCACAATAATACCAGCGCCAATAGCAATTATATTTTTCACAGCTCCAGCAATTGACGCACCAAGTGGATCGTCATTGGGATAAAGTCTAAGGTTTGAGTTGTGGAATAATTCACATAAAGTTTGTGCGGAATTAACATCTTTATTAGCAACTATAGCAGCAGCAGGTTGGTTGTTTGCAATTTCGTCAGCAAAAGTAGGGCCTGTTAAAATAGATAATTTTAAATCAGGAAATTGATCTTCAGCTATATCACAGAATGTTTGTCCATCTTTTGTAGCAAACCCTTTTGAAGTTATTATAACATTAGCTCTTTTTGACGAAAACAAAGATACTTCTTCCATTACCTTCAATACTCTTTTACTTTCTGTAGTAATAAATACTAAATCACTTTTTTTAAGTACTTCATTGCTCTTAGTAGATGCTTGTATAAGTGAGTTTAATGGAGTTTTAGGAAATCTTCTTGATAAATGATTATTAATTTCTTTAGCTCTAATTTCGTCAGAAACAATCAAAGTTGATTTATGACCAATTGAGGCAAGAGTTAAAGCCAAAGCTTGTCCCCATGCACCCCCTCCATAAAAACATATATTTGAAAAAACTGACATTTAAGCTTTTACTCCACTTTTACCAATTTTACTATGAATTGGGTTTTTTTGATGCGCATCTGGGTCTAATGGCCATCTAGGCCTGGGTTTGAAATTTAAATTAGTCTCTCCTTCATAAATATATTTTTCATAACCTGCCCAAGCAATCATAGCACCATTGTCTGTACATAGATTTATTGGAGGGGCATGAAATTTAGTATTACTTATAAATGCTAATTTTTCTAATTCATTCCTGATATACTTATTAGAAGCAACACCACCTGCAACAACTAATTGAACATTAGAGTTTTTATTTATCATCATTTTAAATTGATCTAAAGCAACTCTTGTTCTGTCTACTAAACAATCAGATATAGCTTTTTGAATACTAGCCGACAAATTGGATATATTATTCTTGGTTAATGTATTCTTTAAAACAGTTTGGTTGAATGCTGTTTTAAGTCCTGAAAACGAAAAATTTGGATTTTTAGATTTATACATTGGCCTTGGTAATTGATAACTTTTAGGATCGCCACTCATAGCCATTTTTTCTATCATAGGCCCGCCAGGAAAGCCTATATCTAATATTTTTGCTGCTTTATCAAAAGTTTCTCCGGCAGCATCGTCTAAAGTTGAGCTTAATCTAGAATATTTGCCATATTCTAAAACTGCTATAATTTGGGTATGACCCCCGGAAACAAGTAGTAATAAGTAAGGATACTCAATATTATTTGTTAATCTAGCAGTCAAAGCATGTCCTTCAAGATGATTAACTGCAACATATGGTTTGTCTAAAGACATAGCTAAAGATTTTGCAAAAACTGTTCCTACAATAACCCCTCCAATTAAACCTGGGCCACCAGTAGCAGCAATTAAGTCTATATCTTCTAACTTACACTTTGATAACTCCAATGCTTCTTGAACAGCATAATCTATGTTAGCGAGATGATCTCTAGCTGCAATTTCAGGAACTATTCCACCATATTTAGATAAATTTGTATTTTGGTTAATAACAATGTTCGACAGAATATCTTTTTTTGAGTTTACAATAGCTATTGCTGTATCATCACAACTAGTTTCAATGCCCATAATAACTTTATGATTTTTGCAGCTCATGTCATTGTCCTAATTGAATAACTTTGAAGTTAAAATAGAATTAAAACTCAGTTATGCAAATATAAATTATTATTGTAAGTTTTTAGATTTACTATATGTCTATAAAATATTTAGTCTAAGGTTTAAACATTTATTTATTAATACGCGATTGAATTAAACATGGCATTAAGGATACGAATTGCTTCACGAAGATCTAATTTGGCTTTACGTCAGGTTGAAATTCTAAAGGAATGTTTTACTGAAGATATTGAAACACACATTGTTGAAGTTATTACATCAGGAGATCAAGTTTTAGATAGATCGTTAGCTGACATTGGAGGCAAAGGTCTATTTATAAAAGAACTTGAAAACACAATTTTAAAGGATGACGCAGATATAGCTGTTCATTCAATGAAAGACATGGAAACTGATATTGCGCCAAATACTAAAATTGCTGGGGTCCTTCCAAGAGGTAATAGGTATGATGTGTTATTAGGAGAATACGATACCCTAGACGATCTTCCAAACAATGCAGTTGTTGGAACTAGTTCAGTTAGAAGGGCAGCATTTGCTAAATCATACAGACCAGATTTAAAAATTAAACTATTAAGAGGTAATGTATTAACACGGATTGAAAAGCTTAATAATGGGCTTTTTGATGCAATAATATTAGCAAAAGCTGGTCTAGACAGATTGAAAATAGATCTAGGTTGCATTATTCCAAAAGAAATAATACCCCCAGCATCTTCTCAAGGTATAATTGCAATACAATCTACCACTAATAAAAAAACTAAGTTAGAGATGGCAGTAAATAAAATTTTTCTAAGTATCAATGATATAAACACATATTCAGAAGCTTTAGCGGAAAGAAGTATGCTTAAAACTTTAGATGGAACATGTAGATCACCCATTTCGTCAAGTGCATACATTATTAATGATGAAGATTTATTTTTGTATGGAGCGATTGCTAGACCAGATGGTTCAAAAGTAATAAAGTCTGAAATAAAAGGCTCAAAAAAGGATGCTGTTTTATTAGGTGAGCAATTAGGAAAGGAATTAATTGCTAAAAGTATCGGTGAAATTATATTTGATTAACTGATATAAGATTAAGGAGTGATTTTGAATATTAAATTTAATAATATCACATTTGTACTTCGGGAAAAAAGAGATGCCGAAATTAATTCAAAATACCTCAATGACAATGGGGTTTATGCTAAACCTTTTCCAATAACGACTACAAAATATAATGATGTCTATAAATCATATTTACTAAATCATAACTTTGATTACTTCATAATTACCAGCGCTAATGCATTACAACCTTTAGAAAAAATAATTTTAAATAGTAAAAACTTTACTAAAAAAAACATTAAAGTTTTTGCTATTGGCGAAGAAACTAAGGTAAAACTGAATCGAAAAGGTTATGAAAATGTTTTGAGTGCAAACAATAACTCAATGTCTTTATACCAACTAATTATCAGCAATACTTTAGATATAGATCTAGGGTTATGGGTTGCTGCTAAAAACAGAAGTTCGGATTTAGAAGAAAGACTTATTGTAAAAAATAGAAAAATAGAAATTTTCGAGGCTTACGAAACGCAACCCATAATTAAAATCTCTAGATCTATCCAAAATGATCTAGTTAATTACAAAAAAATTAATTTATTAATTTTTTCTTCACGTAATGTTTCAATTACAAAAGATATTTTGCAAAAGCTCAATTTATTTAGTGAAGTAAATAATAAATCTACTTTATTAGTTAATAGTGAAAATGTTGCTAATAACGGGAAAAGCATTGGTTGGAATAACGTAGTGAATATAAACAAAAATTTTACTAAAGATATCTTAGATTATATATTACAATTATCTAGGTAATTTGGAAGATTAACATGACAGAAACTAAAGCTCAAAAAATTAAAAATGATAAAGAAACTATCATCGATATGGAGCCAGTAAAACAAGTAACAAATAAAAACAACTATAAAAACCCTGCGTTTTTTACATCTGTTATAACCTTAATTTTAACTGTCACTCTGCTTAGTTGGGTTATACTTCATTATATTCCTAAATTGTCTGAAACTGAAACTAAAAGAGTTAATATCATTATTGAAGAGATAGAGAAAAACAATAAAGAAGGCAATAAATTCGCTATTCTTACAGAAGAAATAAAAATAATTAAAAATCAAATTTTAGCAATTTCTAAAAATGAAAATATGATAACTGAAACTGAATTTAAAGATTTATCTTCTTTAGTAATGTCGATTAAAAGTGAAATTGAATTAATCGCTAAAAAACAAATTAGTTTAGAAATAAATAATAAAGTCTTAGATCATCAAAATAATAATGATTTCAAACTTAAAAAAAATCTTGTTTCAAGTCCCCAAAATAATTCTTCCTTGGATGTTGTTTATTTGAAAAAAGAGGTTGAGTTGATTTTAGAAACTCAAATCATTATTGACAAACTTCTTGCAAGAGAAGACTTGGAATCAACTTCAAATGAACAAATTGATAAAAATGAATTAGGTTATTTGTCCAGATTTAAAAATTATCTAGCAGGTTTTTTAAAGCTAAGACAATACTCTAATAATTCAACCCCTCGTGCTATAATAACCAAAGCAGAGACAGAATTAAAAAAAGGTAATTTAGATAAGTGCTTAAACTTGTTAAAAACTCTTCCGGATAACTGGAAGAAATCAATTAAAGAATTTATTATCAATGCTGAAATACATCTAAACAAAATAAGTAAAGTAAAAGAATAAATGATTTTGAAAATTTTAAAATTAATTATATTTATAGTTTTGATTTGGTTTTTATCAGATTTTTTCTCTAATACAGAAGGAAAAACTAATATAAACTGGATGGGGTGGGGATTAGAGTTACCTACAGACACTTTTGTCTTTATTTTAATAATATTCTCTTCATTAATAATTTTTATTGATAGGATATGGTTAGCGATTTTAAATCTTCCTAAATCAACTATGAGAAGATTTGAAATTAGTAATAATAAAAAAGTTGAAGAGAAGTTGGTTAAGGCTTTTTTACTTGCTAGTCATGGAGAGTACGCTTCAGCAGCAAAAGAAGCTGCTTTGATTTCAAAAAATACTAAAGACAAAAAGCTTGGAAAATTATTGGATGCTCATCTAGATGTAGTTAACAATGTAAATTCATCTAGCGGAAATAAAAAAGAATTATCACAAAATTATTTCAAAGCACTTACTGATGAGCCATCAACTGCTTTTGTTGGACATTTGGCATTAATGCGCCAAGCTTTACTCGATAAAAAAAATATTAAACAAATTATTGATGAAGGTGAAAAAGCCCTAAAGTTTGAACCAAAATCTAAACAAACTTTAGAAGTCTTGCTAGTAGCCTATACTAAAATAGAAGATATTTCAAATTCCTTAACTCATCTAAATAAAATGAAAAATTTAAAATATATAAATACTAATAAGTATAAAAATATATCAGCAGATTTAAATTATTTAAGTGCTTTAAACTATTTAGATAACAACAAAAATAAAATAGCCATAAATCATTTAAAAGAAGCTATCAAACAAAAACCGAGTCATATACCTGTATCTATTAAATTAACTGAACTTATATCAGGCATAGGTTCAAAAACAAAATCAATAAATTACTTAGAAAAAACGTTCTTGTTAACATCAAGTCCAGATGTTTTGATTCAATTATCTAAGAAGTGGGACTTGAAAACTTCAGGATCTCGTGTTTCAAAAGCTATTAGCCTTTTAAAAAAATCGTCTTTAGATTCGATTAAAAATAATCTCAAAATTGAAGTTGCTTGTTATGCTGTTAAAGAAGAAATTTGGGGAGAAGCAGAAAAAATATTATCAGGAATACCAGACGAAAAACTAACTAAAAAAGGATATCAAGCATTCGCTGACATAGCGGGTTCCCAAAATCAACCTGATAAAGTTAAAGATTTTCTTGAAAAAGCGGCAAATGCTGTTGATGACTTTAATTATTTTTGTTCATCTTGTGGATTAAAAAATCATAAATGGAATTTACATTGTCCAAGCTGCGAAAGTTTGAGTACTATTCAATGGCTCAAAAGAACTGATCTTGATAAGAGAGACGAAGTCCTTCAAATAAACTCAAATAATCTATTAGATAAAAACTTAATTAGTTATTAAAAAATAAATCATAGATCTATAGATTAAATAAATAGAAAAAATTAATAAAATAGAACCTAAAATGAAAAAAATTAATTTTTTATTTGGTTTTATAAAATTCTTAATTGATTTTAAATTCACTGAATATGAAGCTAAAACATACCACGTAGTATCAATAATTCCTGCAAGAAAAGCCATGCCCACTTTAGTATATAAGCTATAATTATCGTTTAAAAATTGACTAAAAATTGACGTGAAAAATATGATAACTTTAGGATTTATTAATGAAGTAGTTAATCCAAGTAAAAAATTTTCTAAAAGTGATTGTGTAATTATCTTTTGATCAACTTTTATTTCATCAGAGGAGTTTATAAAAATTATTTTGTAACCAATATATATAAGAAATATAGCTCCGATAAATTGTATTATTGGAAAAGTAAATGGTGCTATTTCAATAATAAAACTGATACTAAAAATTGAGACCAATGCATAAATGAAAATTCCAATTCCGTGCCCTAATGATGCGATAACACCTGAAATGAAATTTTTACTGTTAGCTATGTAAAGAATTATAATTAGACTTGGCCCTGGTATCATAGCACCAACAGAACAAACTAAAAAAATTGTAAACCATTCAAAAACACTCATAAAGCAATCTCATTTTAAACAAGGTCGTCAAAAGAATTCTGACGCAATGCTTCATATATAGTTACAGCAACAGAGTTACTCAAATTTAAACTTCTACTGCCAGGGATCATAGGAATCCTGAGTTGGTTATCAATATTTATTTTTTTTAAAATACTCTCAGGTAGTCCACTTGTTTCACTGCCAAACAAAAAGCAATCATTTTTAATAAACTTAATTTCACTATAGCTTTTTTTAGCAAATTTCGTCAGGGCATAGATGTTTTTAAATTTAATTGATTTTATGCATGAATCAAAATCATCATGGATAAAAAAATTTGCATCCTTTTGGTAATCCAAACCAGCTCTTCTAAGTGTAGTATTATCTATTTTAAAGCCAAGCGGCTTTACTAAGTGAAGATTGACACTGGTATTAGCTGATAACCGAATAATATTTCCTGTGTTTGGAGGTATTTCAGGATTAAATAGAATAACATTAAACATATAATTTTTCTGTAAACTTGATTAGGTTAGGTTTGTTTTAACTTAAATTACTTCAAAGAACCCTCAAGAATATATTTTAAAATTCTAACAACTTGAGTTTGATCTTTTGCTACTGCAGCTGCTGCAGCATCAACTTCTTTAAGTGCATGTTGATGTTCTTCATTATGTATAACAATAATAGATTTATTAAGGGCAGCTGCAAATCCTGTGTCAAAAGCTGCGTTCCACTGTTTGTATTTATCTCCAAATTTTACAATAACAATGTCAGAGTCAATAATAGATTTTCTAGTTTTAATAGAATTTATTTTTGCACCTTTATTATCTTTCCAAAATTTTTTTTCTTCTTCACCTAAAATTTCTACACCACAATTATCAGACGCCTCATGATCAGTAATAGGTGACGAAAAAGAAATATTAAGTTTTTCTTCCTTGCATAAATTAATTATTTCTTCACGCCAGTTACTATGAATTTCTCCTGACAAATATACATTTAACATAATAAACTCCTTCTGAATTGTTATCTTTGAGGCAATATTTTAGGTGCTTGTGACATAGTTATGGCTAATGAAACACTCGCTATAATAGCTAAAACAGACATTCCTAAAAGAATTAGATCATAATTAATATTAAAATCTAATAATTTTCCAACTACGGCAGGACCTATTGCTGTTCCAAAAACCATTGTTGATGTTGATAATGATCGTACCGATCCTAAATTTTTAGTTCCATAGTAATTTGGCCAAAAAGTGCCACCAATTGTCATTGCTAAGCCTTGTGTCATTCCTAAAAATGAAAACCCTAAAATAGCTGTTAAATATGAAGTGCTATAGGAAAAAACAAATAATCCAATTGCCATGGGCAGGAGATAGAATGGTAAGATTTTTTCAACACCAAATTTATCCAACATCCATCCAGAACTTAAAGTAGTTAATATTGACATGCCAGTATAAAAAGGAAAAAGAGAGGTAAAGGTAATTAAAGACCAATTTTTAACTTCCGTTAGATGAACCATGTTGAAAAAAAATGCAGTCGAAAAAATAGGTGGTATTAAGAAAGGTATGATTATTGCCCAAAACAACCAATCAGAAAGAACTTCATTTCTAGTCCAATGTTTATTTTTCATTCCTGTCTGGGATTGATTTTCTTCTTTGCTATTAGGGGATCTCTCATTTGATAATAATTTAAGAATAATAGGTAAAACACTTAATAAAATTAGCATGCCTACTATCCAACTATATCTCCACCCAATTATAGAAAAAAGAAAAACAAATATTACTGGAAAAATAGCCTCACCAATAGAAAATCCCATTATAGAAATTGATAATGCTTTACCTTTATTTTTACCATACCATTTTCCGATTGCTACCGCAGGGATATGGATAAGCATACCTTGTCCAAAAAATCTTAAGCCAAAAATAATAAATGGTAGGCACCAAACTAGATTTACATAAGTCATGGTTAAGCAGAGTAAACTTAGTGATATTATAACGACTTTAATATTTAGAGTAATTTTATATTTATCTATGTAACCACCAAAAATAAGCATTGCAATTGCTGATGCCAAAGTTCCGCCTGAATATATTAAACCCCAATCGCCATGTGATAAATTAAAAGCTTGCCTGATTTCACCGGCAAATAAAGAAATGAAAAAGGTTTGTCCAAAACATGAACAAAAATAGAGCAGGGCTGTTGCAACCAACCATCTAGCATTTTTTATAAAAAAACTCATAAGGGACCAACACAAACTTTAAATTCAAGTATATGGTCTCTAAATAAAATTTAGGCAATAGTTTAAATTTTTAATTCGCCTACTTCAATATTATTAATATTCAAAAATTTCTCGGTCGGGTTGCCTGTTCTTCCATAACCATTCCATACTTTAAAACCTAAAATTTCTTTTTGATAATCATTTAATTGTAAAAACACTTCTTCTCTGATTCCCATAGTGAAGTTTTCCTGAGCTCTGAATTGGGGTCCACAAAATGTAATTAAAAGTGCAAGTCTATTTTTTTGAGTAATATTAGCACCGGTGCCATGCCATAATCTACCATCTGTGATAATGGCACAGCCGGGAGGTCCTTCAGCAGAAATAGTAAAGATATCTTTATCTAGAATGTTATCGGGATGGCGTCCAAATAGATGTGAACCAGGTACTATTAAAGTCCCTCCATTTTCTTTACTCATTCCATTCAACATAATTAATACATTAGAAACAGCTGGCCTAGAAATAAAATTCTTATTATTTAAAATATCTTTATTGATTTTGTAATTAAATTTTTTTCTGTTTATAGACCCTGAAGGTAAAAATTCTTCATTTCTGCTTACTGGATCTGGAAGCCACCATTGATCTGTATGAAGATCCATAGCCATTCCTCCTGGTTTAGCTATATTTGCACCAAAACTAGAAACCAAAAATTCTTCACCAACAATTTGCTTAACACAATCTGCATAGCTATGATTTTGTAAAATATCTAAAAATACTTTTCCTTTATTAGGTAACATCCATACCCTTTGATTTATTCCAGAGCTAGCATCTTTATTATTAAATTCACCCCATTTTTTTGTTTTGCTACCATCTTCATATGCAATGTTTAATTGTTTTTCAGCTTCTGCTTGTTCAATCAACCTTTCCATAGATTTAGTATTTAAATTTTTAGGAATGGCATTTTCTAAAAGGCAATAACCCCATTTCTTCAAATCATTTTTAGCAGTTTTTAGAGATGCTGTTGGTTTAGGATATTTTTCCTTCAAATTGATGCTCCTCAGGCTATGTTGGAACCAATAATTATGTTGTTCAAATTAAATTTAAGTTCTTCAACGCATTTTTAACCAATTCTTTCTGTGGTTCTGTTGCTGGGGCAGTAGGTCTCCTTGCATAACCAGTTTCAAGTCCTTGGAGTTTTTGAGCGTACTTGCATAAAGACGGCATATTGTCTAGACCAATGGCGTCCCACAAAGGCATTAAACGTTCATGAAGATCCTTTGCTTTATTCCAATCTTCTTCAATTACTGCGTTCCACAATCCAACTGACGGACCAGGCGCTGCTGTCAAAATAGCTGCAATTGAACCAGGTGCACCTAATTGATACGAAGAGTATAGAAGTGCGTCAACAGCGCTAAATATCATATTTTCAGGTTTAGCTCTTCTAATTAAATCTGCAAATAATTTCATATCACCAGCACTTTGTTTTACACCTAAGACACCTGGTACTTCGTCCATAATTCTTAAAAGTAAGTCAGGAGACAAATAACACCAAGGAACAACGTTATAAATTAATATTGGAATTTGACACTCTTCATGAATTTCATGAAAATGTCTTACCATAGCGTCGTCATCTGGCCTAAATAGATAGCTTGGTGGAGTTATCTGAAGTGCTGCCACATTAAGTGGTTTAACAGAATTGCCTCTAGCAATCACTTCCGAAGTGGAATTTGCAATTATTCCAGCCACTAAAGGTACTCTATTATCTAATGCATTAGATGTTTGCTCCATTAAAGCAACGTATTCTTCTCTATTCAGTACATGCCCCTCTCCAGTACTTCCTCCAGCGGCTAGCCCATGAACTCCATTTTCTATAAGCCAATCAACTTGTGGTTTTACTAACGAAAGGTCAATTGAGCCATCTTGACTGAATGGGGTGGTAAATGGTGCAATTATTCCTTTTAAGTCAGTCATTTTTATCTCCTTATTAAGGTTATTCTAAAAGTATAATAATTAAATTTGATAATTGAAGATAAAAATTTAGAATATGATTTTATTTTAGTTATGGTTATATTTATGCAAATAGATAAAGAAACAGAATTGTTTTTAAAAAATAGAATTAAAAACAAAGCTAAACTTCATCATTTTCTTAAGCCAAATGAACTTAGACAAGATCGTTTGAGGCAGTTAAAAGAAGATAACTTATTACCTCCTCAAATTTTGAGCGTTAAGGATATTAAAGTTCAAAGTGAATATAATCAGGACATAAATTTAAGATTTTATTTTCCGAATAATTACCAACAAAACAAAAGAAATTCAGTAATAATTTTTTTCCATGGTGGCGGTTTTGTTATGGGTAATTTAGAAACTCATGATTTTACATGTAGATCAATTTGCATTGAATCCAAGATGATTGTTATAGCAGTTGATTACAGCCTGTCGCCAGAATATAAATTTCCTTATGCACTAAATGAGGCGAAAGATACACTTAAATCAATACCTTCTTTTGAAAAAGAATTTAAATTAGATCTTAACAATATTTTTGTTTGTGGAGATAGTGCTGGTGGTAATTTAGCTGCAGTTTTAGCTGCTTACTCGTCTAAGAAAATGACTATTCCCATAAAGGGACAAATCTTAATCTATCCTTGTGTAGATTTAACTTTATCAATGAAGTCAATGGATATTTATTTAGATGGTATGACGTTAACTTTTGATACTATGTCCTATTTCATAAATCATTATTTAGAGAGTAAGGAAGATGCAGTAAATTGGCAAGCCTCACCATTATTTGTAGACGATATGAAAAATATGCCTGAGACATATATATTCGCAGCTGGTTTAGACCCTTTATTAGATGAGGGAGTAGCCTATAAAAATAGACTAGAATATTTTGGGAATAAAGTTACTTACAAATTATATCCTGGTCAGATACATGGATTTTTATCAAATTCAAAACACTTTCCTAAGTCAGCGGAATGCATAAAAGAGATTGGTAAAGCCACATTATTAATGTCCACGTAGGAAAATATAAAATGAAGAACATAATAATATTTGGAGGTACCGGTTTCTTGGGAAGCTGGATAGTTAAAAACTTTGTTAAAAGAGATTATAAAGTAACCATATTTGATTTAAAAATTGAAACAGAACTACTTAAAAAACTTATTGGAAAGGATATTGAAAAGATTAAGTTTCTTAAAGGTGATGTTACTAATTATGAAGAAGTGTTAGAAGCAACTGTCAATATGGATCATGTTGTAAATTTAGCTGGTTTAATGACGCCAGATTGCAGTAGAAACCCTTCCCTGGGGGCTGAGGTAAATGTTTTAGGATCTATTAATGTTTTTGAAGCAACTAAAGCGCGAGGTATTAAGTTTATTGTTTATGCTAGTAGCGCAGGTGTTTTTGGTGAAAAGGATAAATATTTTCCTTTTCCAGAAACTCACTATGGAGCCTTTAAACTAGCTGTAGAAGGAATAGCAAGAGCTTATTATAATGAAGCAAATATTTCGAGTGTGGGAATTAGACCATTTGTAATATATGGACCAGGAAGAGAAATTGGGGGAACGGCAACTGTAACGTTGGCTTGTAAAGCAGCTAAACAAAGTTATAACTATAATTTAAATTTTTCGGGGAAAGCTGGCTTTGTCTATGTTCAAGATGTTGCTAATTTAGTAGAAATGTCAATTAACAGAGCCCCAGTTGGTGCCTTAACAATTAATATAAATGGTATAACTGCTAGCGTAAGTGATTTTGTTTCAAAAATAATAAATATTATCCCTGAAGCAAAATTAACCATCAATGGAGATAAATTAAGTGTAGTTGAAGAAATTCTAGGCGACCATCCATCTGATATTTTTAAAAAATTTCAGTATACAAGTTTAAGTGAAGGGATTAGCAATACTATAAATTTTTATTAATTTTTAGGTACTTTAAATTATGTCCATTCAAAGTCTATCAAATACTAAAGGTATTTTATTTATGGTTTCGGCTATTTTTTGTTTATCCATGATGGATGGTTTTACGAGATACCTAACAGACTATTATAATGTCATTGCCATCAATATGTTTAGATATTTTTTTCTCTTCTTATTTGTTATTTTGATTAACAGCACAAAAAACAAAAGTGTGGTTTATGTATCTCAAAGTAAGTTTAGATTCATTCAAATCCTTCGTGGTACAATTTTAGCAATTGAAATGTGTTTTGCACATTATCTTTTTTTAAAAATAGGGCTTATAGAAGCTCATGCTATTTTTGCTAGTTGTCCATTAATAGTAGCTGCTTTATCAGTGTTTTTTTTAAAAGAAAAAGTTGGATGGAGAAGATGGACTGCAATTTTTATAGGGTTTTTAGGAATTTTAATCATTTTGAGGCCAGGTTCTAAGGTTTTTGATCCTTTATCATTAGTAGCTTTAGGTTGTGCTATTGCTTTTGCAATATATCAAATTTTAACAAGGTATGTATCAAGTGAAGATAGTCCGGACACAAGCCTTTTCTATACAGGTGTTACTGGGTTCGTTCTGCTTGGAGCAGTCGGTCCATTTTTTTATATATCGATAGATAGTGTGCATTTAATTTGGCTCTTGATTGTTTGTACATTGGGAGCGGGCGGACATTATTTGATGATAAATGCATTCAAACATAGTGAAGCTTCTATATTGCAACCATTTACTTATCTTCAGTTAGTTTTTGTTTCAATAATAGGTGTCTTAATTTTTGATGAAAAACTAGACGATGAAGTATTAATGGGATCTGGAATAGTTGTTTTTGCTGGATTGTTTACATTTTGGAGAGAGCATATAAAAAAACAATAAACTGAGAGGAGAGAAAATTGTCTAAATTTAGATATGATAATATATTATTAACAGGAGCGGCTGGAGCTTTAGGAAATCAGTTAAGAGAATCTTTATCTCAAGTTTCCAGTTTACTAAGATCTTCAGATAGAGAAGATCTAATTAAGAAATTTAAAAATGAAGAAGTAATCAAAGCAGACTTGTCTTCATCTGATGAAATGATGAGCTTAACCAAAAATATTGACTGTGTTGTGCATATGGGAGGTCAAAGCATAGAAGGTTCTTGGGATAACGTTCTAAATTCAAATATTATAGGCATGTATAATTTATATGAAGCGTGTAGAAAAAACAATGTCAAACGTGTTATATGGGCAAGTTCAGTTCACACAGTGGGTTTTTATCCAAGATCTCAAGTATTAGACAGCAAGTCAATGCCCAGGCCAGACAGTAATTATGGGTTATCAAAGGTTTTTGGCGAATCACTAGCTCAATATTATTGGGATAAATATAAATTAGAGACAGTTTCTATAAGAATTTACTCATGTCTTGCTGAACCAAAAGATCACAGAATATTATCTACGTGGTTAAGTTATAACGATTTACGGAGTTTAATTAATGCTTGTATTAATTCTTCAAATGTAAAGCATTCGATTATTTTTGGAGTTTCTGATAACGATTCTATTTTAATAGACAACAAATATGCAAGGCATATTGGTTACAAGCCAAAAGACAATGCAGAGGATTACAGAAATAAAATTAACCAAAAAGATGGATACATAGACTCAAAAGATTCTCTTGTAACTACGCATGGCGGTTATTTTGCATCAGCAGGTCATTTTGATGATAATTAAAATCATTCTAATATAGCCTTTAACTTTATGGACTTGAGGAATTTAAAGATATAGTAAAAAATTAATTTCCAAGTTTTTTTACTTCCAGTCTATGTCTTAGTATTAATTTATATTTAATGATAAAAAATTTAATTTTTTTTTATAGTTTATTAATTAAGTTTTAATGAAAAGAACGGGTCTTATAAAAATAAATAAATCGTATTTTTATTAATTTTTTCTTGCCTTTATCCAAATAATTGAGAAGATACGAATCAATTGAGAAACATTATTGTTTCTTTTTCGTGGATTATTTTGGGGGAAATAATTAATTACCCTTTAATAATCTTAATTTAAAATACTAGGGAGGAATTCTATGAAATTCAAATCTAGCCTATTTATAGGCGCTGTAGCACTTGCTGCAACTAGTTTAGTAGCTATCTCAGCACAAGCTGGTGATAAGTTACGTTGGAAGATGCAAAGTACTTGGGGTAGTCAGGTTGCCATTAATGGTGAAGCTGCTGTTTACTTTTCAAACAAAGTAAAAGAAATCTCAGGTGGTGATGTTCAATTAAGGTTCCATGAGCCAAACGCTCTTGTGCCTTCATTAGAAGTTTGGGATGCTGTTAAGAATGGTGCAGTTGATGCAGGTTATACTACACCTGGTTATCATGCTGGAAAAATTCCTGCAGTTTCATACTTTACAGCTGTTCCTTTTGGTCCAGGTGCAAGTGAGTACCATGGTTGGATGGAATATGGCGGAGGTCAGCAGTTAAAAGACAGAATTTATGGCGAGTATGGCCTTAAAGCTCTTAACTGTTTAACACACGCTCCAGAAACTTCAGGTTGGTTTAGAAAGAAAATAAACAAAGTTGAAGAGTTAAAAGGAATGAAAATGCGTTTCTTTGGACTTGGTGCTATGGTTATGAGTAAAATCGGTGTTTCAACACAATTATTAGCAGGTGGTGATATTTATCCAGCTCTAGAAAAAGGTGTTATTGATGCAACTGAATTTTCTATGCCTACACATGACTTAAGTTATGGTTTCTATCAGTTAGCTAAGTTTAACTATTTCCCAGGTTGGCATCAGCAGACTTCAATTGGTGAATTGCTAATGAGCCAAAAAGGTTGGGGTGGTTTAACAAAAACACAACAAGGTATTATCAACACAGCGTGTCGTGACACAATGTGGTGGGCTCTTGTTAGATCAGATGCAAAGCAAGTTCCTGCTATGCGTGAGTTAGAGAAAAAAGGCGTAACTTTCGTTACATGGCCTGATTCTGAGATTTCTAAGTTTAAAGCAGCTTGGGATGAGGTTGTTAAAGAAAAATCAGCTTCAGATCCTTTGTTTAAGGAAATCACTGCAAGTTATGACGCTTTCAGATCTGACTACAATATCTGGTCAAGTAAAGCTTACTTAAAGCAAGGCGTTAAGTACTAATATTACAAATAGAGCGCACCTGTTTAAAAGCAGGTGTGCTTTTTTTTATTTTTAATTTTTTTATTTTATTTTTAATTTTTTTATTTTATTTTTAATTTTTTTTTAATATAATTAAACATGTTAATGATTATAGAGTTTTCTAGGGGGGAATGATGGCGCTTACCGAAAGGAATATGGAAGGTCTTGTAAACATAAGTGAATTTCTTCGTATGATTGTTAATAGAGTAGGTAGGGCAGGCACTTGGCTTTTAGTTCCTCTTGTTTTAATAACTATGTGGGATGTGGTAGCTAGAAAATTAGTATGGATACAAATTTATATGGTAGCCAATTTTGGCTCTTTTTTCGAATCCACTCTAATGCAAGAAATGGAATGGCATCTTCATACGGCAGTTTTTTGTTTAGTCCTTGGTTACGGTTATACTCATAATAGACACGTACGCGTTGATTTTTTAAGGGAAGACTTTACTTTTAAAAGTAAAGCAAAAGTAGAGTTTTATGGTAACATTTTCTTTATGCTACCTTTCACTTTAGTCTGCATTTATTTTGCAATTATATATATGATTGATTCATACCAAATTAATGAAGTGTCAGCTTCCTTAGTAGGTTTAAGTCAAAGGTGGATTATTAAAACATACCTACCAATTGGTTTTGCAACACTATTTGTAGCAGGTTTAGCCGTTATGATACAATTAATAGCTGTGATTTGGGGTGATAACAAAAAGAAACTTGATCTTATAGCTCTTGAATACGATGAAAATAAATAAGTATATTCTTTTAAACACAGTGAGATAAGTCATGTGGTTCTCAAAAGTTCCAGGATATTTGTTCGATAAACAAAGAACGCCCTATTTAACAGAAGCTAAAGAATTGACATTAGCGCAATCCCAATATGAACTAGTTGCTTATGGGATTTTTGTTGCAAGTTTGTATGGTATCATAGCACTTGCTGCTGGATTGACTTTTTTAGATAGTAATAATTTTATTTATTTATTTTGGATTGCTTGTTCGATAACAGTAATAGGCTCAATATTTGGTGTTGTAAGAAATTACGATTTGACTTGTTCATATATAATTTCGGTTGCTCCTTCTATAATAGTTTTAATCTGTTTTTATGAAGCTTTTATAGCCGATGCATCTTTATTTTCTCTCACAATATTTGTTTGTCTTTTTTTGCTGTCATGCAAATATGGTTGGAGAGTTATTAAAATTGTATCCTGGCAAAAATATAACGAAAATAACGAAATTAATAACAGTAATAAAAAGAAAGTATGGGGGCAGTAATGCATTTTGTTGAAATAATAATTGAGTATTTACCTATTTTTATGTTTTTGACAATGGGTGTCTTGCTTTTTATAGGTTATCCCGTTGGGTTTATTCTTGGTGGTGTTGCTATAACTTATGGCTTCATCGGTTACATGTTTGGAGTTTTTAGGTTTGCAGAATTCTTTAATTTTGTACCTCGAATGTGGGGTTTTTCTGCAGAAAACTTAATACTTGTTGCTATTCCCAGTTTTGTATTTATGGGAACTATGATGGAAAGAAGCGGTATTGCCAACGACTTGTTGAAAACCACACAGATTCTTCTTAGAAAAGTGCCTGGTGGGTTAGCCATGTCGGTTACCGTTATGGGTACGGTATTAGCTGCGATGACAGGAATTATTGGTGCATCAGTTACTATGATGACTGCTTTAGCCCTTCCTACAATGATAAAACAAAAATATAGCCATGCATTGGCTACTGGTGTTATTGCAGCATCAGGTACTTTAGGGATTTTGATACCTCCAAGTATTATGTTAATAATTATGGCTGACATAATGCAAGTTTCCGTTGGTAACTTGTTTATGGGAGCCCTGATACCAGGTTTAACACTTGCTTTAATGTACTTAATTTTTATTTTTATTTGGTCATCTCTAGATCCAAAAGTAGCGCCTCCAATTAAAGAAGAAGATATGCAGTATGAAAAAGGTAAATTACCTATGATGGTTTTAAAAGCTTTTATGCCTCCTGTTTGTCTTATAGCTTTAATAAAAGGATCTATTCTCCTTGGATGGGCAACTCCAAGTGAGGCTGGTGCTGTGGGAGCGTTTGGTGCGACTTTGATTGCAATTATTGGTAATAAATTTTCATTCCCAATGCTTAGAAGCGTTATGCATTCCTCTGGTTTAACTATTTCTATGGTGTTTTTAATTATCTTAAGTGCAACTTGTTTTGCTTATGTTTTTAGATCACTAGGTGGTGATTACATAGTTGAAGAACTAATTGAAAAAGCCGGATTAGGGTCATGGGGACTATTGTTTTTACTTATGGGTATGACTTTCTTGTTAGGCTTCTTTTTAGATTGGGTAGAAATAACCTTAATAATACTTCCTATTTTTGCTCCTTTAGTTGTATTGCTTGATTTTGGAGATCATGTGACACAGTTAACAGGTCTTGATGGCAGGAAAGAGACTATGGTATGGTTTTTAGTTTTAATGGCGATAAACCTACAAACATCTTTTTTAACGCCTCCATTTGGGTTTGCACTATTTTATTTAAAAGGTGTTGCTCCTCCAGAAGTTGCTACTTTAAGTATATATAGAGGTGTTATACCTTTTGTTATTATTCAGTTAATTGGTTTGTCTTTGGTTATATATCAACCTGAAATGGGCTTGTGGCTTCCACGGCTAATTTAAGAAACATTATATAAACCGCATCTTTACGATGCGGTTTTTTTTAATTTCAACTAGGAAGTAAATTAATGCAGAATATAGGTATTTGTGGAGCTGGCTTGATAGGAGCTAGTTGGGCAATTGGTTTTGCAAATGCTGGTTATAAATCATTAGTTTATGACAATAATCCAGATAGTTTTAAAAATTTTGAGAGTTTGTTTGATAAATTAATTAAAGATTTATTAATTATTAATCCTGAGTTAGATGCAGAAAAAATAAAACTTAATATAAAACTAAATTGTTCTATAGAAGAAATCTGTAAAGATACTGTTCTAATACAAGAAAGTATAATTGAAGATTTAGAAGAAAAGAAAAAAATCTTTATAACTTTAGATAAATTAGCTTCTAAAAATACAATATTAGCTTCTTCGTCTTCATATCTATTAATATCTAATATTTCAGAAAATGTTGTACATAAGCAAAGATGCATAAATGCTCATCCTGCATTGCCACCTCATGTTGTTCCTTTTGTTGAGGTTTGTGGGAGCTTGGAGACGTCTTCTGAAATTATTCAAAGTGCGTTATCACTTTATAAAAATGCTAATTATGCTTCTATTATTATAAATAAAGAAACTGAAGGTTTCGTTTTAAACAGACTGCAAGGTGCCTTATTAAATGAAGCAGTTAGGCTTCACGAAGGTGGTTATGCCTCAATGGATGATATAGACATAGCATTAAAACATGCTTTAGGTATTAGGTGGGCTTTTATGGGTCCTTTCGAAATAATGGACTTAAATGCCCCAGAGGGTATAAAGGATTCATTCAGTAGATATAAAAAAGGCATTCAAAATTTGGCAAAAGAACAAAATAGTGTTCCAGAATACTCTGATGAATATTTAAGCAGTTTAGAAAATGAACAAAGGAAAAGATTAGCTTATTCTGATAGATCAGACAGAATAGAAAAACGAAATAAAATGATAGCGTTAATTAGAAAACTAAAACTAGAACTTGGAGAGGATATTCAAAATGGCTAAATCAAAAAAAGTAATTATAAGTTGTGCGGTAACAGGAGCAATTCATACACCTTCTATGTCAGAATACCTGCCAGTAACCGCTGAAGAAGTAATAGAGCATTCTTTAGCTGCTCATGAAGCTGGTGCTGCAGTTCTTCATTTACATGCTAGAGACGAAGTTGATGGCCACCCAACACAAGATCCAGAAGAGTTTCAAAAGTTCCTTCCTACAATACAAAGTTCATGTGATGCAGTAATTAACATCACAACCGGTGGCGGACCGCAGATGACAGTGGAAGATAGAATGAGACCAGCAATGCACTTTCAACCTGAGCTTGCTTCTTTAAATATGGGGTCTATGAATTTTGGCCTATTTCCAATGTTAAAAAAACATAATCAATTAAAATTTCCTTGGGAAAAGGATATGTTAGAAAGAAGTAAAAGCTCACTATTTAAAAATACATTTGAAGATATTGAAAATATTATGACGCTTGGTTATGCAAATGGTACTCGATTTGAATTTGAATGTTATGATGTTGGGCATCTGTATAATTTACATTATTTTCATAGAGAAGGGATGTTAAAAGGTCCTTACTTTATTCAGTTTGTTATGGGTATTATGGGTGGTATAGGCGCAGATGCTGATAACCTTCTTCATTTAAAAAAAACAGCCGACAAATTATTTGGTGACACAGGTTATGAATGGTCAGTTGTTGGTGCTGGTGCATCCCAAATGAAAATGAATGCAACTGGAGCTGCTTTAGGTTCTCATGTTCGTGTTGGTCTTGAGGACTCTTTGTGGGATGGTCCAGGAAACCTTGCTAAAACAAATGCTGATCAAGTTAAAAGAGTAAGAGAAATTTTAGAGGGTCTTTCTCTAGAAATTGCTACTCCAGATGAGGCAAGGCAAATGTTAGGTTTAAAAGGTAAAGACAAAACAAACATCAATTGAGGAGTGTAATTATGAACTACGATAAACTCCTCGAAGGTAAAAAAGCTTTAATTACAGCTGGTGCAGACGGAATAGGTTATGCAATCGCAAAAAGATTTGAAAAAGCAGGAGCTAAAGTTTTCGTCTGTGACATAAATGAGGAAGCTGTAAATAAAGCCAACAAAGTTAATGATAATATAAAAGCTGTAATTTGTGACCTCAGACAAACCCAGATTATTGCATCAATGGTTGAAGCAGGTTTTGATTATTTAGAAGAGGTTGACATTATAGTCAATAATGCCGGTATAGCAGGTGAAACTGCTAGTGTTGGAGACCAAACTTTGGGTGGTTGGCAGGAATGCCTTCAGGTTAACATGACAAGTCATTTTGAAACAATGAGGCTAGCAGTTCCCCGAATGAATGATGAAGGTTCTATTCTTTCAGTATCTTCTGTAGCAGGTAGAGTTGGCTTTGCTTATCGGTTACCTTATGCTGCAACTAAGTGGGCTGTAATTGGGATGGTAAAAAGTCTAGCAATTGAACTTGGTCCTAGAGGAATTAGAGCTAATGCGCTTTTGCCCGGTATTGTCGAGGGTGAACGACAAAATCGCGTGATTGAAGCTAAGGCAAAGGTAAAGAATGTATCTTTTGAATCTATGAAAAATGAAATTTTGTCTGGAGCTTCGCTTAATAGATTTGTTACACATGACGATCTAGCTGAACAAGCTCATTTTCTTTGTAGTCCATTAGGTAAGAATATTTCAGGTCAAGCAGTAAGCGTTTGTGGAAATATTGAAAAATCTGGTTAAAATTTCTCTTTTATTTCATTTAAAATAGGATGAATGTAAGATCTAAATAAATCTGGATTTTCAGACATAGGAAAATGGCCAATTCCAGGAATAATTGTTGCTTGAGATCCCTTTATACGGCCGGCAGTAGCTAGTGTCCTTTCAGGCGTGCATGAACAATCGTATTCACCAGACAACAGATAGACTGGACACTTTTTTGTGTCTATCAAAGGTGAACGATCGTCAAAATCACCGTCGTGCCAGTAAAAGTAGAGGTCTCCTTTAAAGATTCCTGGTCCTCCTTGCATGTAATGCCATAAGGTTTCATGCTTAAAATTGTTAGGGCTCTGAGGTGCGATTTGAGAAGAGACAAATGCGGCTTGCACTAATCCTCCATGGATGTCTGGTCTATTTAACCAATCCAAGTCGTAATAAGGCTCAAGCTTATCAGCACCTTCAAGAGCAATAACAGCTCTGAAATAATTACTATGTTCTAGAGCTAAATGTAATACCACTCTTCCACCCATTGAGCATCCCATTATTACGGGGTCATTGAATTTGTATGCTTCGCAAAAAGACATTATTATTTCTTTATATAAACCTGTGGTAAGTTTATAGTCTTTAGCCTCGTAACCTTCGGGTGGATTGGATTTGCCATGCCATGGCAAATCAAAAGCAATAACTCTATAGTGTTTAGTTATTTTTTTATCATTTAGAATATGACGAAATTGTCTCCCGTCAGAACCAGCTGTATGTAAACAAATTAAAGGTATTCCTTGTCCATTTTCTTCAACATAAATTCTATAATCTTCATTTTTAATAGAAATTGTAAGGTATCTTCCTATTATATCTTCAAATTTAATATTACTATTATTCATAATTAACCTTACTTAAATATTAGATATTCTATTTGACGCAATAAGATCTTTGAAATATTGAAGATTCTGTATTAAGGGTAACAAGTCACCATCAATAGTAATATGTTTTTTTGCTAACATTGCAAAAATATCATGAAAGTCTCTAGGTGGAACCTTTAACCAATGTTTCTCCCAGCATTGATTTGAACCGTGAATTCTAAAAATACCACTATCCGTTAATAATGTTCTCTTCTTTATTGAATTAATTTTTCCACCAACAATATTTATTAAAAGGTCTGTATCTTCAATCCCAAAAGTAAAGGTCAGTGTTACCCAATTACCTCTCTTAATTAATTGTTGATTAGAATTAACCCTACTTATCCATGTCTCAGTTAATTGCATAATAAACTTCTTTTTTTTATTTATTATAATTTTTTATAACAGTTTTACAAAAAAAACTTTATTATAATATAAATCATATGGAGATAATTATGTTTAATATAAATAACTTCTTACATTCAAACTCATTAAGTCCAGCATTAGAATGGAAAGGGTATCCAAAATATAATTTTATAGGAGGGCATAATGATAATGAAAGTATTCCTGTAAAATCTCTTAAAGAATCAATAGACAATGTCATTTTAAAAGAGGGTAAAACTTTAGCAAAATACGGTCTAGAAAGTGGACCTCAAGGTTATCTTCCTCTTAGAAGCTTTATTGCTGATCAGTTAAAAAATAGCGCGTCAATTAGATGCTCTGAAGAAGAAATTTTAATAGTATCTGGGTCTTTGCAAGCTCTAGATTTAGTTAACCAAACTTTTTTAAAAAAAGATGACACAGTCATTATTGAAGAAGAAAACTATGGTGGCACTATCTCAAGGTTAAATAAACTTGGGGTAAAAATGATTGGTGTTCCATTAGAGCAGGACGGAATGAATATAACAGAGTTGGAGCGAACTTTACAAAATTTAGAAATTAAAGGTATTAAACCAAGGTATATTTATACTATTCCAACTATCCAGAACCCTACCGGCACTATAATGTCTATTCAAAAAAGAAAAGCTCTAATTACGTTGTCTAAAAAGTATAATGTTCCAATTTTTGAAGATGACTGTTATGCAGATCTTATCTTTGAAAAAGAAAGACCTCCTGCTATAAAATCTTTTGATGATGATGGGTATGTTGTATATTGTGGTTCGTTTTCAAAATCTATAGCGCCGGCATTGAGAGTGGGTTATCTTGTTGCGGATTGGCCTGTTTTATCTAGAATATTGCCTCATAAAACTGACGCTGGTACTGGTTCTCTCGAACAGATGACTTTAGCAGAGTTTTGTAAGAATAATTTTAATGCTCACATAAAGACACTCAGAGCTGAACTTAAAAATAAATCTAATGCAATGTGTAATGCAATAGACAAATACTTTGGTTCTTCAGCAGATTATATAAAGCCAGATGGAGGGATTTTTATATGGATTAATATGCCAAAAAATGTTGATACCTCTCGCTTGTATGATTTAGCTTTAAAGCAAGGAGTTGCGATTAATCCTGGGTCAGATTGGTCTATTAATGAAAACGGTAGACATAAAATACGCCTTTGTTTTGGTAACCCTTCAGCACTAGAGATTGACGAAGGTATAAAGCTTTTAGCTCAAATATGTCAAAAGGAGTTTGGTGTACCTGTCCAAATTGCTAATTTATAAATTTTGATTATGAGAGTATAATTCTAAAATAGCGTTTGCAAAAATTTCTGGTGCTTCTTGAGGAACATTATGTCCTACACCTGATAGAATTTTATGTCTCCTAAATCCAGTGAATTTATCACTATCAACTTTCTCATCAGAAGGTGGTCTTACACCATCATCTTGTCCGTCTAGAGTAATTGAAGGAACAATAATGTTAGGCATTTCAGATAATTTATCTTGGATTGATTTATATTTTGGATCACTAATTGAAAGACCAAACCGGTGTCTATAGCTGTGTATTACCACATCTACAAAAGCACTATTTTCAAATGATTTCAAACTTAGTTGAAATGTTTCTTCACTAAAGTTCCATGTAGGAGACCATGTCTCCCAAAGTAGTCTTATTAAGTTAGGCCTATTTCTGGTAAGACCTAAATAACCTCTTTCGCTATGAAAATAATATTGGTACCAAAGTTTTTGTTCTAATGCAGGTAATATAGGTTTTTTTGAATTTACAATATTTTGTATATTATAGCTATTGCAAGAAACTAAACCAAGGCATCTTTTAGGCCATAAAGCCGCAACAACACATGCTGCTCTTCCTCCCCAATCATAACCTGCTAAAATAGCTTCGGATATTTCTAAGCTATCCATTAGGCATAGCAAATCATAGCCTAGTGCAGCTTGTTCACCAGATTTCATTTTATTTTCTTTCAAGAAAGTAGTTTTCCCAAAGCCTCTTAAATAAGGAACTACAACTCTATAACCTATATCTGATAATATAGTTGCAACGACTTTATATGCATGTATGTCATATGGAAAGCCATGTAGAAGAAATACCGCTGTGCCATTTATAGGTCCTAATTCATAATAGGCTACGTTAAGATCACCAGATTTAATGTTTTTTATCAATTTGTTTCACTTTACTAAGTTAACTTGTCTTATGAATTTAAAGGTAAGTTATTCTTTGTTTTAACCCTACCTAAAGCAAAATTTGTTTCAATAGAGGCGATTCCTTTCACTTTTGTAAGTTCCTCTCTCATAAAGATTTCATAGTTTTTTAAGTCAGATGCAACCACTCTTAATAAATAATCTCTATTTCCTGTAACTAACCAACAGTCCATAACAGCATCCAAAGATGTTATTTCCTTTTCAAATGATTTTAGTATTTGATCGGTTTGATTTTCTAATCTTACAGAAATAAAAGCTGTAACTGGAAAGCCATAAGAAACTTCATCAATAATTGCTGTATACCCTGCAATTAAACCTCTTTGTTCTAAATTTTTAACTCTTCTAAGACATGGAGAAGGAGAGAGCCCAACTTTTTCAGATAATTCAAAATTAGTTAGTCGACCATCTTGTTGAAGAAAAAAAATAATTTTTTGATCTATTGTGTCAATATTGCCCAAAGAAAACTCTTAACCACATTAAATTTTATTAATCTAATTTATATTAGAATAAAATGCTAAAATTGCAATAAAAATAGTTTTTTTTAGTCATTCATTTCACTTGTTAGATGCTAATATAACAATATGAATAATAAAAATAGTTTTTTAAAAATCATAGAAAAGAGAATTTTATGGCTTTCTTGTTGGATGGTGCACAATGCTAATCATCTTAGAGAAAATCAAGATGGCTTAAAGGTAGGTGGTCATCAGGCAAGCTCTGCTTCTATAGTTTCAATTATGACAGCTTTATATTTTAATATTTTAAGACCTGAGGATCGAGTTGCTGTAAAACCTCACGCAAGCCCAGTCTTTCATGCAATACAATATTTAGCGGGCTTACAAACAAAAGAAAATATTAAAAATTTTAGAGGGTTTGGAGGCGCTCAATCATATCCTTCTCGGACTAAAGATATTGATGATGTTGATATATCTACAGGTTCTGTAGGTCTCGGTGTAGCCATGACAAGTTTTATTTCTTTAATTCAAGATTATATTTTGAGAAAAAAATTTGCAAAAGATATACCTCAAGGACGTATGATCGCCCTAGTTGGTGATGCCGAACTTGATGAAGGAAATGTTTATGAATGTCTTCAAGAAGGATGGAAACACGATTTAAGGAATGTTTGGTGGATAATAGATTATAATAGGCAATCACTTGACGGTGTTGTACATGAAGGACTAGCTGAAAGACTAAGTTCAGTCTTTGAAGCTTTTGGCTGGAATCTTATAGTATTAAAGTATGGAAAGCTCCAAAAAGAAGCATTTCAAGAACCAGGTGGCAATGCTTTAAAAAAATGGATTGATGATTGTCCTAACCAACTCTATTCCGCTCTTATTTATGAGGGAGGTGCAGTATTTAAGAAAAGAGTTTTAGATGACATAGGTGATCAAAGCGTTGTTTCTCATTTGATTGATAAAAGGTCTGATGACGAATTTTTAGAGTTAATGGCTAATTTAGGAGGTCATTGTGTTCCCACATTATGTGAGACGTTTGAAAATATAAAGGATGACAAACCTACAGCTTTTATTGCCTATACTATTAAAGGTTGGGGCACGCCATTAGCCGGTCATAAAGATAACCATGCAGGCCTCATGACTAAAGCGCAAATGGATAGTTTTAAAATTAAATTTGGGATTAATGATGGAAATGAATGGGATCGTTTCTCTGACGAAAAAGAATATAACAAATTAGATGAATACTTAAAAAATTTACCATTTCAAAAAGCAGGTCATAGAAAGTATAAAAGTCAAAAGATATCAGTTGATGAAAATATTTTTATTAAAGAAACAAAAATTTCAACTCAAAATGCGTTTGGAAAAATATTAGATCAATATGCAAACAATGATACTGAATTTAGTAATAGAATTGTTACAACATCTCCTGACGTTTCAGTATCTACTAATTTGGGTCCCTGGATCAATAAAAAAGGTTTGTTTAATAGAAATGAAAGCTCGGACACTTTTAGAGATCGAAAAATACCATCTGCTCAGAAATGGATTTTTTCTACAAGCGGTCAACATATAGAGCTTGGCATTGCCGAAATGAATTTATTTTTGTTACTTGGAGCAGCAGGTCTTTCTCATGAGCTTTTCGGAGAAAGGTTGTTTCCAATAGGCACTGTGTATGATCCATTTATATCTAGAGGTTTAGATGCAATGAATTATGCGTGTTATCAAGATGCCAGATTTATGATTGTTGGAACTCCTTCAGGAATTTCTTTAGCTCCAGAAGGAGGAGCTCATCAATCAATAGGAACGCCTTTAATAGGAATTAGTCAGCCAGGATTACTAAGTTATGAACCTGCTTTTGCAGACGAGCTTTCAGCTATAATGAGTTACGGTTTTAATTATTTACAAGATGATAATGGTGGCTCAATTTACCTACGATTAAGTACGAGATCTATTGATCAACCTCTAAGAAATTTAGATAAAAATCTAACTAATGATATTTTAAAAGGAGGTTATTGGTTGAAAAAACCAGGCCCAAATCCAGAAATAATTATCGTTTATCAAGGAGTAATGGCAAATGAAGTCATAAAGGCTACAGGTTATCTAGGAGAAAGATTTAAAGACGTTGGTGTATTAAGTGTTACTAGTTCAGATAATTTATTCAATGAATGGAAAAAGAAAACAATATCTTTCAACTTAGAAACCAACAAAAGTCATATTGAGCATTTACTTGAAGTTGTCCCTAGAGATACAAAAATAATCACTGTAATTGATGGCCATCCGATGACATTATCATGGATAGGTTCAGTTTACGGCCACAAAACGTTACCTCTGGGAGTTGATCGCTTCGGTCAAACAGGAAATATAAATGAACTATTTGAGGAGTTTACGATTGACTCTCAAAGTATTTCTAACCTAGGGTCTAAATCAACTAAATAAAAAAAATTCAAAATAAAAATATTTGCAGGAGTTAAAATGAAAAAGTTTATAAGAATACTGTCTATGGTATTTGCTGGCTTTGCTTTTACGGTTAGTAGTTTTGCGGCTGACGTAACAATGAGAATATCAATACAATTACCTATGAAGAGCCACCTAGGTCAAAATTTATTACTTTTTAAGAAAGATGTTGAGAAAAAGTCAAATGGAGAGATTGAAGTTCAAATTTATGACTCAGCTCAACTATATAAGGATAAAGAAGTTCCTGCTGCGGTAGGTTCTGGTTCAATTGAATCTGGTGTGGCTTCTTTAACTAGATATGTTGGAGACATCCCAGCTGTTGACCTTTTTTATCAACCATTTTTATTAAATAGCGAAGAAAAAGTTAGGAAAGCTGTTGCTAAGGGTTCCGCAATTCGTGGTCCTATTGATAAAGCTATTGAAGGTACTGGCTCTACTGTTTTATGGTGGCAAGCATATGGTAGTGCTGTGATGTTGTCTAAAGGAGGAGCAATAAAGAACCCTTCAGATATGAAAGGCAAAAAAGTTAGAGTTTTTGGAAAAACTTTAGGAGCTTTCGTAAAAGCATCTGGAGGAGCGCCAACTCTGATTTCAGGTTCAGAACAATATTTAGCTTATCAACGTGGAACTGTAGATGTTGGAATGACTGGTGTTTCTGGTGTCAAATCGAGAAAACTTTTTGAAGTGATGGACACAATAACTAAAACAAATCACGGAGATATTGAATTTATAGTTGTTGCAAATTCAAAGTGGTTTAATTCTTTATCAAGTAACCATAAAAAAATAATTATGGATTCAGCTCTGATGGCAGAAAAAGATGTTAGGGATAAAGTTTCTGCAATTGAAGCAGATGCCTATGCTTTAGCAAAATCAAAAGGCATGAAAGTAGTTACTCCAAGTAACGCTGATATAGAAGCATTTAAAAAAGCTTCAAAGCCTGTTTATGAAGCGTATAAAAAGAATGCTGGTAAATTAGGTTCTCAGTTGTTAGATGCTGCGTCAAAACTTTAAAATAATTTAAGGAGACAATTTTTTAATTGTCTCCTTATTTGGTATTTCAAATGATTATATATGAAAAATTAGTCTTAACATCTGCTTGGATCGCAGCTATTTTATACGGCATTGCAGGTATTATGTTAACTTATGAAGTAGGAGCTCGTTACTTATTTATAGCTCCAACGAGTTGGGCTGCAGAATTAAGTCAACTAGCTCTAATTTATGGAACACTATTGGCCATGCCTTGGGCTTTGCAACATAGAAGGCATATTCAAATTAATGCAATAATTGATAAACTCAATGATCTTAACAAAAGAAGAATTGGTATTTTAATGATGTTGATTTTAATCATTTTTTCAATATATGTAGTTATTTTTGGATTTGAAATTTTTATGGATTCTTTTGAAAGAGGAAGGACAACGGGTAGTTTATTAGACCTTCCTTCATGGATTGCTGAACTACCAGTTCCATTTTGTTTTTTTATGTTAATAATTCAAGCGTTGATAGAATTAAAAAAAATGGTATCTGGCATCACACCTCCTTCAGGTGATCATTAATATTTTTTTAAAGGATTAATAATGACAGTTGTAATGGTTTTGGGAGTCATGTTTGGTCTTCTTTTAGCAGGTTTGCCAGTTGCATTTTCCTTAGGAGTTCTGGGTCTTGGAATGCTTGTGATAGGTGGTTTTTCACCTTTAATGGCTCCACAAGCTATATTATCTACTTTGGATGGATTTATACTCTTAGCTGTACCACTATTTCTATTAATGAGTAACATACTTCTCAGGGGAGGGTGCGGTAAGGATTTATTTTCTGCTGTGCAAGCATGGGTTGGCCACTGGCCGGGTGGTTTGGCTGTTGCTACTATCGTTTCATGTGGTATTTTTGCTGCTATATCTGGAGTTTCAGTTGCTACTGCAGCTACCATTGGAGTTGTAGCCATACCTGAAATGATAAAAAGGGGTTATAATAAAAACTTTGTCTATGGGCTTTTGGCTGCAGGAGGAACTTTAGGTATTCTAATTCCACCAAGCCTTCCAATGATAGTCTATGGTTTTGTGACTGAAGAATCTGTTATATCTTTATTTCTTGCGGGTATTGGTCCCGGTATATTTTTAATTAGTTTATTTATAATTTATTCCATTATTTATTCAAAATTCTTTGGAGGATACAAACCTGTACCAGCAGCAAGTTGGAAAGAGAGGAAGTCATCGTCTATAAAAGTCCTACCAACTATTGCCCTAGCTGTTTTAATTTTAGGAGGTATATATACTGGAGTGTTTACTCCAACTGAAGCAGCCGCAGTTGGTTTTTCACTAGCACTATTCTTAACAACTATATTGCTAAGATCATTAACATTTTCTGATTTTAAAAAAGCATTATTTGAATCAATGGTAACTACTGCAGCTATTTTAGTAATAATCGCAGGGGCAAAAATTTTTGGAAAAGCTATTGCCCTTTATAGAATACCACAAGATATTTCTATGTTTATAGAAGCCACTATTCAAAGCAAAGCAGTTTTTATGATTACAGTTTGTTTTATATTAGTTGCAATGGGTTTAGTTTTTGAAACATTATCAATGGTTTTGATCATGGTGCCAGTTCTATTACCAGCTGCTATGGGAATGGGAATAGATCCTATCTGGTTTGGTATATTTATGGTTATAATGGTTGAGTGTGCACTAATTACACCACCAGTTGGTCTAAACCTTTATGTTATTCAATCTGTGGCTAAAACACAATTAGGAGAAGTTGCAAAAGGAGTTGTCCCATTTTTAATAATGATGATTGTAACAGTCTTCATTATGTATATATGGCCAGATTTAGCATTATATATCCCTTTTAAATTATAATTTTTTATGAAAGGATATATTTATTATTAAGGAAACATTGTTATGTCTAAAATAAATCAAACTGATCGTTTAAGGTTATTACTCAAAGAAAAAGAGTTTCTTCCAGTGCCGTCTTGTTTTGATGCTTTATCGGCTAAATTAATTCAACAAGCAAATTTTGATTTAACATTTATGTCTGGCTTTGCAGCGTCAGCTTCTCGAATAGGTTCCCCGGATCTAGGTCTTATGACTTTTTCTGAAGTTTTTGATCAAGCAAATAACATATGTAATGCTATAGACATACCTATGATAGTTGATGGAGACACAGGTTATGGAAACGCAATGAATGTAAGAAGGACATTAAAGGAATGTTCTAAAGCTGGTTGTGCTGGTATATTAATTGAGGATCAGTTAGCACCCAAACGATGTGGGCATACACCGGGAAAAGATGTTGTTGGAAGAGAAGAAGCCTTTGATAGAATTAGAGCTGCAAATGATATGAGAAATGAAGGATATGATATTTTAATAATGGCTAGAACTGATGCTAACCATACTAATGGCTTAAAAGAGGCTATATTTAGAGCACAAAAATTTTATGAATTAGGAGCAGATATTTTGTTTGTAGAAGCTCCAAAAAATAAAGAAGAAATGATAACTATCTGTAAAGAAGTACAAGGATATAAGATTGCTAATATTGTTGAAGGTGGTATTACGCCTAATTTACCAATGAAAGAGTTAACTGAAATTGGGTATAAGTTAGCTGTTTATCCTTTAACTGTTATGAGTTCAGCAATGAAAGCTATGACAAATTCCCTAGATCTTTTATTTAAAGATGAAGATAGGTCAGATTTATTATTAGATTTTAAAGATCTTAGACAAAGAGTTGGTTTTGATGATTATTACGAAATTTCAAGTAAATACGAAACCTCAAAGAGAGATTAATTAATGTTGGTGAGGGTGAAGTAAAATGAAAAGTTATCAAGTTGTTGATTTTGGTAAGCCACTAGAATTAAGAGAATATAAAAATCCTGAACCTAAAGGCAAAGAGATACTAGTTAAAATATCAGCGTGTGGTGTTTGCCATAGTGATCTTCATTTAGCAGACGGATACTTCGATCTTGGTGATGGGAATAGAATCACTTTAGCTGATAGAGGTACAAAATTACCTTTTACGCCTGGTCATGAAATTACAGGTACCGTTGTTGCTTTAGGAGAAGAAGCTAAGAACATTGAAATTGGAGATAGTGGTATTGTTTTTCCATGGATAGGATGTGGAAGTTGTGAGGCTTGTGTCGAAGGTAACGAGACTTTATGTGAAGCACCTAAATATTTAGGTGCAAGGCTTGATGGTGGTTATTCAGATCATATAATAGTACCTGATGGTAGGTATTTGGTATCTTATGGAGATATGGATCCAGCAACTGCTGCACCTTATGCCTGTTCAGGATTAACTGCTTTTAGCGCATTAAAAAAAATACCACTTGCTTCTGCTAATGATTGGATAGTTATTATTGGTGCTGGAGGAGTTGGTATTAATGGAATTTTATTATCTTCTACTGTTCATGAAGCTAAGGTTTTGGTTATAGATAATGACCCAGAAAAAAGAGAAAAAGCCCTTGAAGCTGGAGCTAACAAAGCTTTTTCCCCTGATGATAAAGATGCAATAAGAGATGTAGTAGGAATAGGAGCAAAGGCTGCAATTGATTTTGTAGGAAGACCAGAAACAACTGACTTTGGATTATCCTTAGTTAAAAAAGGTGGGATAGTAATTGTGGTTGGCTTATATGGTGGATCATTGAAATTATCTCTTCCGCTTGTACCAATGAGATCGATTACTTTAAAAGGTTCTTATGTTGGTGAATTGAGAGAATTAAAAGAATTAGTAGAAATAATTAAGCAAGGAAATACAAAGCTTATACCTGTAAAAAAACAAGCTTTAGAGACAGCTAATGAAGCTATGTTAGATTTAAGAGCAGGTAAAGTGAATGGACGAATTGTTTTGGTACCTAATTAAAAGCTAACTTCAAATAAAAAAAATAATAAAAGTGAGTAAATATAATGACTTCAAATAAAAAACATAACCATGAAGATGCGCATTCTCATTTGCCTTCTGATCCTGAGTTAAGAGTCAAAGCAATTGAGACGTTGTTACTAGGCAAAGGATTAATAGATCCTAAAACATTAGATGAGCTAATTGATACCTATGAAAATAAGATTGGTCCACAAAATGGAGCTAAGGTAGTAGCAAAAGCATGGGTGGATGAAAATTATAAGAAAAGGCTCCTTAAAGATGCAACGGCCGCTATAAGAGAATTAAGTTATCAGGGTAGACAAGGTGAAAATATGGTTGTAGTCGAAAATACACCAGAAGTTCATAACATTGTAGTTTGTACTTTATGTAGCTGTTATCCTTGGCCAGTCTTAGGTATTCCACCAACCTGGTATAAAAGTGACGAATATAGATCTAGAACGGTTAGAGAGCCAAGAAAAGTTCTTTCTGAATTTGGTGTGAATGTTGACCCACAAATAAAAGTTAAAGTATGGGATTCTACAGCTGAACTAAGATATTTAGTGTTGCCAATGAGGCCATTGGGAACAGAAGATATGGATGAAAATGAGTTAGCTAAATTAGTAACACGTAACTCTATGATTGGAACTGGATTACCTGAGAATGCAAGATGAGTAGACTTCATGATATGGGTGGACGATTTGGTGATGGCCCTATTCCTATACCTAGGAAAAAAGACAATAAAATTGATAATAATGAACCTACATTTAAATATGAATGGCATGCAAAAGCTTGGGCTATCACTTTAGCGGCAGGTGGGTTAGGTGAATGGAATATTGACATAAGTAGACATTATAGAGAGTGTTTACCGCCTCGTGATTATATGAATTATTCGTATTATGAAAAATGGTTAGCGGCACTCACTAACCTATTAATTGACAAAGAGCTAGTCTCAATGAGTGAGTTAAAGGAAGTTATAAATTTAGTTGAAAAGAAAGACTTAACCTTAAATTCTGACAAAAGCACCAAATTAGACAAAAGGACTTGGTTAGCAAAGGACGTTCAAAAAACATTGGGTTGGGGTGGCCCTTCACTTAGAAAAACTAATATTTCACCTATTTATAAAATTAATGAAAAAGTAGTTACAGTTAAATATAGTCCAAACGAAGACATAAATGGTGGACATACTCGTCTTCCATCATATGTTATGGGCAGAGAAGGTATAATTTATTCTTATAATGGCTCACATGTATTTCCTGATAAAAATGCACATGCAAATGGAGAGAATCCTTTACCTTTATACACTGTTGAATTTAAAGCGTTAGAATTGTGGGGTGTTTCAGCTGAGAACAGCAATGATAGTATTTATTTAGATTTGTGGGAACCTTATTTAAAAAGTAATAATACTTAACTTATTTGAGATTGTTATGAATAGTAAATCAAGTTTTAATTTACCTTTTACTAACTTAGTTGAAGATCAGGTTGCTTTTCAAAACCCGTGGCATGGACAAATCTTTGCTATTACTGTTCAATTATCGGTGAATGGAAATTTCTCTTGGACTGAATTTGTTGAAATATTTGGAATTTCTTTGAAAGAAGCTAGGTTAAAGCTAAGTGATTTAGATGGTAATGATGATTATTTTAATTGTTGGTTAACAGCTCTAGAAAAAATAATTATTTTAAAAAAAATAGGTGATATAGATGTTTTATCCTTGTTAAAAGATGATTGGACCAAAGCTTATCTATCAACACCTCATGGAAAACCAGTGAAGATTAATAGTAGGAGTGTTTGAATGTCAATTACATGCAAGGCAGCAGTTATAAGGAATAATAAATTAACGGAGCCTTACAAAGACTCAAAACCATTATCAATAGAAGAAATAAGGATATCCCCTCCACTTGAAAATGAGGTTCTTGTGCAGGTAAAAGGCGCGGGGCTTTGCCATTCAGACCTTTCTGTTATTAATGGGTCAAGAGTAATGCCACTTCCATTAGTTATAGGTCATGAAGGTGCAGGCGAAGTTGTTGAAGTAGGAAGTGCAGTTAAGGATGTTAAAATAGGAGATCATGTTTCTTTTCAATTTTCTCCTTCTTGCGGTCGTTGTAGACGTTGTCTTGAAGGACGACCTCAAGTATGTGAGCTTGCGGCGGCCACTAAAGGTAAAGGACAACTAATGTCTGGAGGTAGTAGATTAACTGATTTAGATGGTAATGTGTTAAATCATCATACAGGTGTTTCATGCATGTCTCAATATAGCGTTGTTGATAGGGGGTCAGTGGTTGTAATTGACAAGTCTGTAAACATTCAAGATGCAGCTTTATTCGGGTGTGCTGTAATGACTGGAGTTGGAGCTGTTATAAATACTGCAAGAATAAGACCTGGAGATTCTGTTGCTATTATTGGTTTAGGTGGTGTTGGCTTAAATGGCATCATTGGAGCAAAGCTAGGTGGCGCAGAAACTATTATAGCAGTTGATATTGATCCATCAAAATTTGTTCGTGCAAAGGAACTCGGTGCAACTCATTGTTTTGATAGTAGAAAAAATGATACTATTGAAGAAATAAGAGAGTTAACAAAGGGAGGAGTTGATTTTGCAATTGACTTAGCAGGAGTAATTCCAGCAATGAATACAGCGTACGAACTTATTCGATATGGTGGCACAGTTGTAACAGCTGGATTATCTCCAATTAATACACAATTCAGTTTTAATCATAGTGATTTAGTTGCTCAGGAAAAATCGATATTAGGAAGTTATATGGGTTCATGTGTTCCAGTTAGAGATGTACCAAGGTTTTTAAATTTATTTCAACAGGGCCGTTTACCTGTAGATAAGCTTATAGACGGGAAAATAACTTTTGAAGATTTAAATGAAGGTTTTGATAAACTATCAAAAGGTGAAGTAGTCAGACAGATCTTGATGCCAAACGCATAAAAATTGTTTTGATTAAATCATTTTCCAGTTTTTGTAAAAAATACTTCTAGTGTTTTTAAGTAAAAACCCTACACCTGACAAAATAAATTTCATAATGTTATCGAAATATGATGGTCTTATAATATCTATAAATGCGCAATACCTTAGGTTATCCTCTTCGTTAAAACTTTGATGAATTAACGTATCGTCAAATATAAATAAAGGATCATATTTCCATTTATTAATTCTTCCATCAGCTTCTATGAAAGAACCTTCATTTTGAACCTTATTAAAGTTATATAATATGCGATAAGTCATCCTCAAAGGTCCAAAATGTCTAGATGTAGAAGTCTTTTCTCTAAACAAAGAAACACCAATGGTTTTGATATACTTATAGTCATTATTAAAATCTGTCATTGATTCGTCTAATTTGTAACCATACCATTGATAAAATAACATTGATCTATTATCCCCAACAGCATCTTCAAATCTTTTTCCAATTTCCTTAGAGTTTTTATCAAATAGTGAAGTTATGTCATTAACTTCATTTTGGTGTTCTGTTGGGAGATCTTCGACTTTAAAAGTGTGAAGATTTCTAAATGATAATAAATCTGCAAATAAATTTAAAGGAGACAGAATAAAAGTTAGAAATCCTTTTCCAAAGAAATACTCTTTTATCAATTTTAAATTCATTGTTTTGTGTCTGGAAACATCTATTAATCCGCATAATGTCCATATTGGAAACATTGACCATAATCCAATATTAATAAATAAAAAATAGGAACTGACAATTAAGGGAATAAGTAATATTAATTTAAATATAGTATCCATATTATGCTTTAAAAAGTTAAATTAGGGTGTAAGTATAATCTATAATTTAACAACAAATCTATCAACTTTTATTTAGATTGTTTGAGTAATTTGTAAATTCAGCTTATATTATTAATTAATTTTATTAAAGGAAGTGAAATATGCCTAGTTTTGATATTGTAAGTAAAATTGATATGCCATCAGTTCAAAATGCTTTAGATGGAGTGAAAAAAGAGATCAATACAAGGTATGATTTCAAGGGCAGTGCTTGTGAAGTTGAGCAGCAAGAAGACAAAATTATTATTAAAGCTGACGATGAATTAAAAAGAAAACAAGTCGAAGAACTTCTTATCACTTATTTAACCAGAAAAAAGGTTGATACTGGCGCGTTAGAATTTGAAAAACCAGAAGCAGCTTCAGGTAACTCTATAAGGCAAGAAGTGATTGTTAAACAGGGAATAGACAGAGAAACAGCTCAAAAAATTGTTAAAGTAATTAAACAGTCTAAAAGCAAAACACAAACTTCTATCCAGGGTGACGAAGTAAGGGTGTCTGGAAAGAAAAGAGACGACCTTCAAGACGCTATCAAGTTAATAAAAGATTTAAACTTAAAACATCCACTGCAATATGAAAATTTCAGAGACTAAAGTTTAACTATTCCAGCTCTTTTGTCTCTTTGATTCCATTTTGAGGCATTAATGGAAGCGTAAAATTCGGATAAATGATGATTAAACAATGCAGGTTCTTCTAAATTAATTGTATGGCCAGTTTTTGGAACTATTAACAAGCCAGAGGTTTTAATAGTTCTCTTTAAAAATAATCCTACTTCAAGACACATATCATCTTCATCACCATTGATTATTAAAGTTGGACTATCTATCTCAGAGATTTCTTTTTCAAGATCATATAAATTGGGCCTTTTATTTTGGACACCTAAAAGAGTGTTTGCAGAACCAACAGCATCATGTTTGATTAATTGATCATTAAATAATTGCCAACCCTTCGGATCTTTATTTTGAAACTGAACTCGTGAAGGTCCTAAGGCGTATTCTGATCCAACAATTTCCATGCCCTTGTTGATAATATTTTGAGCAGTATCAAATGAAACATTTGAAAAATCAGCGTCTTGGTTATAAGTAGTTTTATTAATTGGTATTGCCCCATAACCGCAACCCGCTATTACTAGGCTTTTAACTCGATGGGGTGCTTCAATTCCTAGATGAAGTGTTGCAAAACCTCCCATAGATAGTCCTACTATATGTGCTTTTTCTATTTTTAAGTTATCCATTATGTTAACTATATCTTGCCATGCACGCTCTTGGCTGTAATCAATTTCGTTTTCTGGTATATCAGAAGGATGATAACCCCTGGCACAATATGTAATACACTGGTTATATCTAGAAAAATAATTAACCTGAGGTTCCCAGCTACGATAGTCACCAGCAAACTCGTGAACAAATATAATTGGTTCTCCTGTGCCATTAGTTTGGTAAAATAACTTGATATTATCATCAGTTTTAATAAATGACATTTTTCTCTCCTAGGTATAACTTAATTATAATATAATAAATAAATTTTTTTACCAAATACAATTGCTTACTATTGGTTATATATATGGACATTCTCAATTTTTTTAATGCTGATATAATAGCACTCCTTATTACATTAAAATTAGCTTTAACAACATGTGTATGTCTCGCTATAATTGGAACCCCTATAGCTTATTTATTAGCCTTTAAAGCTAATAAATCTAAAGCGATAATAGAGACTTTAGTAACTTTACCATTAGTTTTGCCTCCAACAGTTATTGGTTTTTATTTAATAGTTTTTTTTAGTCCTGATACCTCATTAGGAAAAATATTTATTCTATTAACAGGTAATCAGCTCATTTTTTCTTTTAACGGTTTGGTTTTAGCGTCTATCATTTACTCACTTCCATTCTGGATACAACCACTTCAATCTGCTTTTGAAAAGATTGGTGTGGATACACTTAATACAGCAAAAAGCTTGGGTGCAGGACCATTTGATACTTTTTTTAATGTAATTATACCTCTTTGTAAGAGAGGCTTTTTAACATCTTTTATTATATCTTTTGCACATACAATGGGAGAGTTCGGAATAGTTTTAATGGTAGGTGGAAGTATCCATGGAAAAACTAAAGTAATAGCAATTTCAATATATGATCACGTAGAACAATTATCTTTTGCAAAAGCACATTTTCTTGCAGGTGGAATGTTAATATTTTCATTTTTGATATTATTAACCTTATATTACTCAAATAAAAGTTCGATAGTAAGAGTTAAGTAATGACTAAGATGTTAGTAAAAATAAATGGACAACTTGAAGGCTTTGAATTGAATTTTCAGCATGACTTTAAGTCCAAAGGTATAACAGTCCTATATGGTCCAAATGGTTCTGGTAAAAGTACAATCATATCAGCTATTGCAGGTTTTACTAATAACCTAGACATAACAGTTAAGCTTGATGATATTGTCATAGACGGTAAAAAGACGTTACCGCCTCATAAAAGACCATTTGGAACAATGTTTCAAGATCCCATATTATTTGAACATCTTAATGTAAATGAAAATCTTAATTTTGCTCTTAGTAGAAGTAAATTGAAATTCAAACATAAAATTACAAAAGAAAATTTAATAGAAAATCTGGCATTAAATAAACTTTTAAAACGATACCCCAGCAATTTATCAGGTGGAGAAAAACTTAGAATAGCTCTAGCAAGAACGCTTTTAACACAACCAGAATATCTTCTACTAGATGAGCCAATGTCAGATATAGATATTAGGTACAAAGCAAAATTATTGTTTTTTTTAAAAAAAATTAACAGACAATTCAAGATCCCTATTTTGTATGTTTCACACTCTATTGAAGAAATTTCTCAAATAGCAGACCAAATTATATTAATTGATAATGGGAAAAAAATTGAATATGGGTCTACTGAAAACATTCTCAACAGCGATAAATTTCAACGTCTAATTGGAAAGTTTGAAGCTAGCTCAATTATTGAGGGGGCTGTATCAAGCATTAATGAACCATTAAATGTAACAGTTTTGAATATAAATGGTCAGGAATTAATTGTTCCAGGTCGGCCTGGTATTAAGGATGAAATAGTAAGAGTTAGAATAAGGTCTAGGGATGTCATAGTTTCTAAATTAAAGATTAATTTTCCTGTTATCGAAAATGAACTAATAGGTAAAATCTTAAATATTGAAACTGAGAAAAAAACTGCATATTCAGAACTTATTATATCTTTAAATAAAATGAAAAAAAATAGTACGCTACAAATTTTAAGAGCAAGAATGACCACTTTTAATCTCAAAAAATTGAAATTATACAAAAATGACAAAATTTTTATTTATATCAGTACTGTGTCTATAGACCGGCAAGCTTATCAATATTAAAAGTTTAGATTCTTTCTATTATAACAGCGCTTCCTTGTCCAACTCCAACGCACATAGTGCATAGTGCGTATTTTTTGTTTGTTTCAATTAATTCTTCAGTTGCTGTCAAAATGAGTCTTGTTCCAGACATGCCAAGAGGATGACCAAGTGCAATTGCTCCTCCATTTGGGTTAACTCTTTCATCATTATCTTCAACTCCTAATGATCTTAGACTTGCTAATCCTTGAGCAGCAAATGCTTCATTAATTTCAATAACATCTATATCTTCCATTTTTAAACCAGCAAGTTTTAGTGCTTTTAATGATGCCGGAACAGGCCCAATCCCCATAAATGCTGGCTCAACTCCAGAACTGGCTGCGGCAACTATTCTTGCTCTAGGCACTAAATAATTTCTTTTTATACCCGCATCACTTGCTACTATGAGCGCAGCTGCTCCATCATTAACACCACTAGCATTTCCAGCAGTCACTGATCCATTTTTGCGAAAGGGAGTTGGAAGTGATGCTAGCTTTTCAATAGAAGTTGACCTTGGATGCTCGTCTTCATCAAAAATAATTGATTCTCCTTTTCTTTGAGGAATAACAACGGGTGTTATTTCTTTAGCTAACCTGCCACTAGCGATAGCTTTTGAAGCTTTTTCTTGACTAGCCAGTGCCATTTTATCTTGGTCTTTTCTATTAATTTGATATTTTTCTGCTATATTCTCGGCTGTTTCTGGCATTGAATCAATGCCAAAATTAGTTTTCATTTTAGGATTTACAAATCGCCAGCCTATTGTTGTGTCATAAATTTCAGCATTTCTTGAAAATGGAGTGCTGGCTTTTGGCATTACAAAAGGTGCTCTACTCATACTTTCTGCGCCACCAGCAATAGTAAAGTCAGCTTCATTCGACTTGATCATCCTAGATGCATTGGTGACGGCCTCCATACCAGAGGCACATAATCTATTAAGTGTTATTCCTGGTACAGTATGAGGTAACCCTGCCAACAATAGTGCCATTCTTGCAATATTACGATTATCTTCACCAGCTTGGTTTGCATTGCCAAAGAAAACCTCTTCTAAATTTTCCCAATCTGTTTTGGCTAAATTTGCTTTAAGTGCAATCAAAGGAAGTGAAGCAAGGTCGTCAGTTCTAATTGAAGATAGACCTCCCCCAAATCGTCCTATAGGAGTTCTTGTTCCTTCACATATAAAAGCTTCTGACATTAAAATTCTCCAAAATTAAAAAAGTTAAGACGAAAAATTTGTATAAATTGGTATTTGGTTAGGTTCCCATAATTTATATTTTCTCATTATAGATAAAAACTGTTTACTATCAATAATTTGATATAACCATTTTTTTAAAAATCCTAAATCTAATGAATCAAACCATTGTTCATCAACATTCCTGAACTGTCTAATAAATGGAAAGATTGCATAATCTATCATGCTTAAATGTGGACAGTTTAGGGCTTTACTTTTTTTTAATAAATCATTTAAATGATTTAAAATTTTTAGATTCCTATCTCTATAGAAATTTTTATTAATATTTATATACCTGTTTGGATATTTATATTTATTCAAGTTTTGTTTGAAATCATATTCGATTGTATTTAGAATTTTCTTTCTTTCAACCTGATTAAGTTGACCTTCAGTTAACCAATTTTTTTGGTCATTAATTTTCAATGCCCACCAAATAATATCTAGGCTCTCATCTAAAACTTCCTCTGAGTTCAATATTAATACTGGCACAGTTCCTTTTGGAGAACATTGCAAGAGTTCTTCTGGTTTGTTTTGAAGTTTTATTTCTCTAATTTCAACTAACACACCACACGCTTGTAATGCTAGCCTAGCACGCATTGCATATGGACATCTTCGGAAAGAGTATAAGATAGGATATTTATTATAAATCATATATATAAATTAAACATAAATTAAAAATACATAAAGATTAAATTTATTTTAATATCTACTTATCTGATAATACTTCATTGGTTAATTTATCAGTTATTTGATCAACTTCATCATTAATATGATTAGTTATATGCCCTTGTTTTGTGAGTTGATAGATCGTATTCCAAAGTGAAGGAGGATAATTCTGTCTTATATTTTTAATCATATGAAGTATGTGCTTTTTTTCATAAATATTATCTTCTTTTGACTTTCTAACTCTATCAAGTGGAAAGGGAACTATCTGCGCCATTAATATATCTCCTGTTATGAAGAAGGATTGCAAATAGCTTGCCGATTTTTAAAAATATAAGTTTTTTTTAATATTAATTTAATATTTGATGTATAACGATATTTGAAACGTATAAGGATCTAATATGAATAGTTTAGAGTTTTTAAGATCAACCAAAATAGTAGCTACAGTTGGCACTGCTACTGATGACGTTTTGAAACTAAAATCTTTAATCATAGCAGGTGTTAATGTTTTTCGTCTTAATTTTAGTCATGGTAATCATGGCGACCATTTAAAAAGAATTACGAATATTAGATCAGTTGAAAAGGAGATTGGTTGTAATGTTGCGATCCTTGCGGATCTACAAGGTCCAAAATTTAGAATTGGAGAGGTTAAACCTGATGTTCGAGTAATCAAGGGTAATAATTATATTTTTGATAAAAACACTGAAATAGGTGATTTTAATAGAGTTAATTTATCACATGACGAAATTTATGAAAGCTTATCTGTTGGTTCAAACATCTTAATGGATGACGGAAAACTTCAGTTTGAGGTTAAAAATATATCAAAAGATAGAATACACACAGAAGTCATAGTTGGTGGTTATGTTAAAAGTAATAAAGGTGTAAATTTACCTGATGTGGTTATAAATACAAGTCCACTCACTCCTAAAGATATCGAGGATCTTAAGTTTATTTTAAATCAAGATATTGATTGGATAGCTCTTTCATTTGTTCAAAAACTTAGCGATGTAGAAGAAGTTAAAAAATACGTTGGTAATAAAGCGGGTATTATAGCTAAGATAGAAAAACCATCAGCGCTTAAAGAATTAAAAAAAATAATAAGTGCTTGTGAAGGTATAATGGTAGCTCGAGGTGATTTAGGTGTAGAACTACCTCCAGAAAAAGTTCCTGGTATTCAAAAAGAAATAATACTTGAATGTAGACAAGCGGGTAAACCTGTTATAGTGGCTACCCAGATGTTGGAATCTATGATTGAATCTCCTTCACCAACAAGGGCAGAAGCATCAGATGTTGCAACGGCTGTATTCGATGGTGCAGACGCAGTAATGCTTTCTGCAGAAACAGCAGTAGGGTTATTTCCTACTGAAGCTGTAACTATAATGAATAGAATAATTTGCTCTGCAGAAAAGCATATTAAAATCCATCCTGGAGATGGTCCTCAAAATTTAAAGGTAGAAAATTTCGTTTACAATGCTGTTTCTAGTTCTGCAGTTAGTTTGGCAGAAGCAGTTAATGCTAAAGCAGTCGTTGCTTTTACGGCATCTGGAAACACAGCATTTAGAATGGCTAGAGAACGACCAAATTTGTTATTAGTTGTAATGACACCGGAAGAAAAAGTGAAAAGAAGACTGTCTCTTTTATGGGGTGCATATTCCTTCTTTAGTAAAGTACAAGGTTACGAACCTGCGATCCAAGAGGCTAGAGAAATTATAAAAAAAGAAAAATTTGCCAATGACGGTGATACCATTGTTGTAGTTGCTGGAATGCCGTTTGGAGTATCAGGTTCAACAAATTCGATAAGAGTTGTAGATATCTAAAGAATTATTTCTTACCTAATTTTACAGATATCATTTTATCAGGACTACTTGGAGGCTCACCTATAGCAAGTTTTTCTACAGCATCCATTCCTGATACAACTTGTCCCCAAACTGTATATTGACCAGTGAGATGACTGCAACCGTCAAAACATATAAAAAATTGACTGTCACCACTGTCAGGGCTCATTGATCTAGCCATTCCTACTGTTCCTGATTTATATTCATAGTCAGAAAATTCTGCTTTTAAATTTTTTCCAGATCCTCCTGTTCCCACTCCGTCAGGATCACCTGTTTGAGCCATAAACCCCTGTATGACTCTATGAAATACTATTCCATCGTAAAACTTATCTTTAACTAATTCTTTAATTCTTTTGACATGGTTTGGAGCAATTTTAGGTAGCGTTTCTATAACTACCTTACCTTTAGACGTTTCAATAGTTATAAATTTACTTGAACTTGCTGATGCTTTTTTTACTGGTTTAGCCATTGTTACACACATTACCCCTAGAAATATAATTATCAATTTTTTGAACATACTGACACTCTCACTTTAATTATAGATATTACATATAAGGTTAGTTCAATTTAAATCAATATTTTTTTTAAATGAGAGCATCAATTTGTTCATCAGAGAGGTTTCCAGGCACTATGGTTATAGGAACTCTACATTCATTGCTTCCTTTATTTATAATGTAGTTAATTAATGGACCAGGATTTCCGTGCTCAGTAGAAACGCCCAACACTAGTACTCTAATAGATTCCTCATTATCAATTAAATTAAATAATTCTTCATGAACAGTACCTTTTCTAACAAAAGTTTTAGGTTTAGGGGCGCCTAATTTTTCACAATAATTACTTAGTTCTTCAAGTAAATTTTTACTAGCTTGTTCAGTTTCAGCTTCCATAATTTCCGAAACTCCTCCCCACAACTGACCTTCTACAGGTTCAATGCACCTGAATAATGCAATTTCTCCTCCGGCTGTAGCTGCACGTCTTGCTGCGTAATATAAAGCTTGGTGCAATTCTTTACTATCGTCGGCAACAACTAGGAATAATCTGTTGCTTGGCTTTAAAGCTTTAGTTTTAACACTGCTTTTTTTGTTCATTACGTCCTCTTTAAACTTTCCTGAAAACTAAATTGGTTCCCCAACCAATAAAAACAGCTAATAAAACTGCAAATATCCCATATAATGTTGAGTAATTTTGAGCTATATTATAAATTTCTGCACTAATTCCTGATTTTGATACGTTAATAGTATTGGTTTCTTTTGATATAAGTTTACTATTTCTATAATGCAATATTTTTACTTCAAACTTACCAATTGTCACATTAGATGGAAGCGATAAATACGACCGAAATAATGAGTTCTTGTTTAATGATATTGAATTTTCATTTAAACTCCATAGTTTAGATTTTAGCATATTTCTTGTAAGAGCCTCCCTCCATTCTTTTTCGCTACGTATTTGTTTACCAGGCTGAATTCTGATATTTAAATTATTTAGGCCAATTTCAGAAATTTTTTGAGTTTTTTGGTTTAAAATTTTGTCAATATCCCTATTTGAAGAAATACTTAAATATTTTGGGGCATTAATATAATTAACTTTCTTAGTATTTACCCAAACCCCTAAAACTTTTTCTTTTTTTTGAATAGTTACTAACCCTTTAGGCCCAGTAACAACAACTATGATATCGTCCCCTTTGCGACCGTCATAAGCACCAAATAAAAGAATTTTAGCTCCTAGAAAATCTGTAGAAATTTCAACATTCTCTTGAGAAAGGTCTGCCACTATCTGGTTTTGAGCTTTAACATTAAAAGATAAAGAAATTGAAAAAAATAAAATATAAATTGATAGATAAAGCTTCATTCTTTTACCTTCCAATAACAATAGAGAAAAGATCAGAGGGAATAGTTATTAATTCAGTTAAAATTTTTAAACTTACTAAAATAATAATTGTTGAAAGTATAAGTCTTAAATGTTCACCTTTGAGAATGTTTGTAAATTTTGCTCCAATTTGTACTCCTGCCACAGATCCTATTAATAACAAAGTCGCTAGGATTATATCTACAGTTTGATTTTGTGATGCTTGTAGAATTGTGGTGTTAGCTGCAACAAAAATAATCTGGAACAATGAAGTGCCCACAACTAAAGATGTGGGCATGCCTAAGAGATATATCATTGCTGGCACAATAATAAATCCACCACCGATTCCCATTATTGCTGCCAATACCCCTACAATTACACCTATTAAAATAGGTAGTAATACCGATATATATAGTTTTGATTTCCTAAATCTAGTTTTAAATGGTAACCCATGAAGCCAATTATGTTGATGAAGCTTTCCTCTGGAGATTTTCCCTTTTCGTTTTCTTAAAATTAATCTTAAAGATTCAGTAAACATCAAGCTTCCTATCAAAGATAAAAAAACTACATAAGACGATTTAATAACTAGATCTAATTGACCAATTTTATCTAAAAAGTTAAATAGAATAACTCCTATGGAAGAGCCAATAACTCCGCCCAAGAGTAAAACAGTTCCCATTTTAAAATCAACATTTCCTTTTTTCCAGTGAGACAAAACACCTGAAACTGAGGGAGCTACTAATTGATTAGCTACGGATGCAACTGCCACAGGTGGTGGTATTCCTAGAAACATCATAATAGGCGTCAACAAGAATCCTCCACCAACACCTACTAATCCCATAATAAAACCAATAATTGAACCTACCCCTACGATCACTAAGGAATGAATTGGTTGTTCAGCTATAGGTAAGTATATGTACATTAAATTTTCATCATTGTTTGTTTGATTATGATAGTACATTATTTATAATTTAAAAATAATTATTTAGAGCAAATATTATGGTCAACTTTATATTAAAAAAAGATCTTATCAATTGTATAAAAAATGTGAGAGATGCAGGTGATACTGATCGGTCGGTTTTAGGCTATTCTGAGGCGAGTATACTTGTAATTTTTATTAATAAATATTATACGGACGAGAGTCATATTTTAATGACGCAGAGAAAATATAATCTTAGAAAGCATGCTGGACAAATTGCTTTCCCAGGAGGAAGAAAAGAAAAAGATGATAAAGATTTAATGGAAACAGTTGTTAGAGAGACTGAAGAAGAAATCAGCCTTTCACAAGAAAATTATGATATAATTGGTAAATTACCAAAATTTTATACTGGAACTGGCTACGTGGTCACACCTTTTGTTGCTCTTATGAAAGAAACATCTGACTGGAAAAACTTAATAAAGCCAAATTCTGAAGAAGTTGAAAAAATATTTATTCCAAAATCACAAGAATTATTATCTCCTGAATTTCATGTTAGAGAAAAGCCTCCTATTAAATCTAGTATGTATATGACTTGGAGAATAAACTATAAAAATGAAAATATATGGGGCTTGACTGCTAGAGTTTTAGTGACAATATCAGCTGGGCTAGGTCTAAGGGAGTATCCACCATGCGACGATATTTAATAATTTTCTTTGCTGTATTATTTTCAATTTTCCTTTATTTTCTTACAAAATATATTTTACAAAAACTTACAAAAACAGACACAGTTTTTATATCCTCTGTTGTAAGTCTTTTAGGATTTTGTGTGTTTATTTTACTGTCATTTTTATACCTTGAGGGTAATGCGGTTGATCCAAGTTATTTGTATAATCCTCCATCAATTATTGATGGTGAAATCAAAGATGGTAGTTTTTCTAATTAGAAAAAGGACATATTTATTATTAAACAAAGTGCAAATGGTATCTTTCTTCAAGATAAAAATATTCAAACTATTTTTAATTTAGGAGAAAGTATAAATGCCAAAATTTGGATAGTTGGTGGAGCAATTCGAGATTTTTTAAGTAACAAGATAATAAACGATATAGATTTTGTTACAAATATGGATATGGATTTATTCTTAAAGAAATTATCAAGTGAAAAAATTAAAATTTATCAAAATAATATCCAATATAAGACGATCTCTATAATACTAGATAATAATGAATATCAAATTACTAGTTTTAGAAAAGATTTAATTACACTTGGAAGACAAGCATATGTTAGTTCTGCAGAAAGCTTGTATCAAGATTCTTTAAGAAGAGATTTTACAGTCAATGCACTATACTTGAATAGAAAAGGGCATTTAATAGATCCTCTTGGAGGGTTTAATGACATTATGAATAAAGAATTGAAATTTATTGGTGATCCTGCACTCAGAATTGAAGAAGATTATTTAAGAGTTATAAGGTTCTGTCGATTCTTTGCTACGTTCCCAAACAAAGATATTTCATATCTTTTAAAAAATAAAATTATGAAAAAATTAACTAATATTAGAATTTTATCAAATAAAAGAATGAAAGAAGAGTTTATAAAAATATTTATGGTTGAAAATTTTTCAAAAAGTTTATCTGTTATGTCTGAATTAGAAATAGATAAATATATTTTATTAGATAAAAAAAATGAAATTCATGAAGGTTTTAAAACAAAAAACTTTATAACTCTTACGTATATAAAATCCTTTGCATTAAATATAATAAATGAAGAAAAATTAGATTTAATTTCTGTCCTGATGCCTCTCCTATATGGTTTTGGTAAACTTGAAAGTATTATTTATAGATTTGAATTAAATAATAAAAAAATCAATTTTAATAAATTTACAATGCGCCTATTAAGTTTTTCTCATTTATATGATAATAAAATATTAAAATCTAAAAATGTCAGAGAACAACAAATTAACACGCTTAAATTTATATGGAAAATGAGATGCAATATTTATCCAAATAATAAAACATTCTTTAAAAATGATAAAACACCCTTTAATTGGTATAAACTAGCTTTATTTCATATAATTCCTTTAAAAAATATAGAAGGAATAGATTTGTGTAATATGAAATGGCCAACATTTCCTATTAATAGGCAGCAAGTTGAAGACATGCATATGCAAAAGGATTATATTCAAATTAATAATTTAATAAATAAAGCTGAACAATTTTGGGTCAACAGTGATTTTAAAAGTTCGTCTGACGAAATTACAGCTTTTTTAAAAAAAAAGCTTGGTGGCAATTATAAAAATGACAATTAAAATGGAAATGTTAGAAAACTTAAAACAACAAAAATGTTTAGATGATGAACAGTTACTTGATAACAAAAAAATGATTGCAAGTAGTTGGTTTACAGATCTTCGAGATGAGATATGTGCATCTTTTGAAAAAATTGAAAAAAATCAATTCAACAATAAACAAAATATAAATTTTCATAAAAAGAAATGGGAAAGAAATGGTGGAGGTGGAGGAGTTATTTCAGTTATGAAGGGAAATGTTTTTGAAAAAGTTGGAGTAAATATATCTACTGTTCATGGAGAGTTTTCTAAAGAATTTAGATCGCAAATACCAGGTGCTGAAGATAATGGTAAGTTCTGGGCATCAGGCATATCCGTCGTATCGCATATGTGTAATCCATATGTACCAGCCGCTCATATGAACACCCGGCTATTAGTTACAGGTGAAGGAGATAAAAAAAAAATTTGGTTTGGTGGAGGTGGAGATTTGACTCCAATTTTTGAAGATGAAAAGGCATCAAGCTTATTTCATAAAAACTTTAAATTGAGTTGTGAAAAATACAATACAGACTATTATCCTAGATTTAAACATTGGTGTGATGAATATTTTTATTTGCCTCATAGAAAAGAAACAAGAGGTATTGGAGGTGTTTTTTTTGATTATTTAAATAGTAATAATTGGGAAAATGATTTGTCTTTTGTTAAAGATATTGGGAAAACTTTCTTATCTTCGTATTTAGAAATAATTAATAGTAGAATTAACTACAAATTTACTAAAAATGACAGAAAAGAACAACTCATTAGGAGAGGAAGATATGTTGAGTTTAATTTACTATATGATAGAGGTACAATTTTTGGATTAAAAACTGGGGGGAATACCGAGGCAGTTTTGATGAGTTTACCACCCAAAGTTAGTTGGATTTAGATTCATTCTAAAAAAAATAAATTTTACACTCAAAAAGACTAGAAATTTTCTTCAACCAGGTTTATATAAGTATTATCACATATTGAGGTGTAAAGTGTCTATTAAATCGAGTTCAAAAATTGAGAAAAATGAAACCAAGAGAGATTTTCTTATTGTTTCTACATATGCATTAGCTGGAGTTGGAGCAGCCTCTTTTGCATGGCCATTAATTGACCAGATGAATCCTGCTGCAGATACATTGGCTCTCGCCTCTACAGAGATAGATTTATCATCTCTCGAAGAAGGTCAATCTATTACTGTTAAATGGAGAGGTAAACCTGTTTTTGTTCGTCACAGAACTCCAGATGAAATCAAACAAGCTAAAGAAGTTTTAATTGACGGTATGAGAGATCCACAAACAGATTCTGATCGAGTTACTAATGAGAAATATATTGTATTAGTAGGTGTTTGTACACACTTAGGATGTGTACCTCTAGGTCAAAAGACAGGGGACATTAAAGGTCAATATGGAGGTTGGTTTTGTCCATGTCATGGATCTCATTATGATCACTCGGGTAGAATTAGGAAAGGTCCAGCCCCTACTAATTTAGAAGTCCCTTCTTATAAATTTTTATCTGATACCTTAATCAGAATTGGTTAAAATGATTTACTATATTTTGCTATTTTCAGGAGTTATGAATGTCGAAGCCTAAGTTTAAGAACCCAGTAGTTAAGTGGATTGACTATAGACTTCCAATCTTTACTTTTATGGATCATGAGTTAAATCATTATCCTACTCCAAAGAATTTAAATTATTTTTGGAATTTTGGTTCACTTGCTGGGATAGCTTTAGTTACAATGATTATAACTGGTATTGTTTTATCAATGAATTATACAGCTCATGTTGATTATGCTTTTGATTCAGTTGAAAGAATTATGCGTGATGTTAATCATGGTTGGTTGATAAGATACATTCACATGAATGGGGCAAGTTTTTTCTTTATTGTAGTTTTTGTTCATATATTTAGAGGCCTTTATTATGGTTCATATAAAGCTCCAAGAGAACTTTTATGGATATTGGGAGTTCTAATACTCTTATTAATGATGGCGACAGCTTTTATGGGTTATGTGTTACCTTGGGGTCAAATGAGCTTTTGGGGAGCTACAGTTATCACTAATTTATTTTCAGCAATACCAGTTGTTGGAGAAAGTATTGTTACTTGGTTATGGGGTGGTTTTTCCGTTGATAATTCTACATTAAATAGATTTTTTTCTCTTCATTTTGTATTACCGTTTGTCATAGTTGGTGTTGTAATTCTCCATTTAATAGCACTGCACAGATTTGGTTCAAATAACCCAATTGGTATTGATGTGAAAGGTACACAAGACACTTTACCGTTTAGTCCTTACTATACAATTAAAGACTTATTTGGCCTGGGTGTATTCTTAACTTTTTTCGCAGCAGCTGTTTTTTTCTTTCCGAATTTTATGGGCCATCCAGACAACTACATAGAAGCCAATCCAATGGTCACTCCTGCTCATATTGTTCCTGAATGGTATTTTCTTCCTTTTTATGCAATTTTAAGAGCTATTCCAGACAAACTTGGTGGAGTTTTATTTATGTTCGGTTCTATAGCAGTATTATTTATTTTACCTTGGTTAGATAGATCACCTGTGAGATCATCCCAATTTAGACCAATTTTTAAAATATTTTTCTGGGTATTAGTTTTTGATTGTATTTTATTAGGATATTTGGGTGCTATGCCAGCTGAAGGGATTTATGTTATTCTATCAAGAATTGCTACGGCTTATTACTTCTTTCATTTTTTAATTCTTTTTCCTTTATTACCTTATATTGAAAAAACTAAACCTCTTCCAATATCAATTTCAGTACCAGTTTTAAGTGGGGCTTCTACAGCCTCAGCCTTTGCAGTTAGGGAGAAAAAATAAATGGTTTTAATGCTTATTAAAACTGCTAAAGCAAGTTTAATTTATGTTTTAACTATTGTGTGTATTCTGTTTGGTGCTCATCTGTCCTTTGCGGCTGGTGATAAAATTACTTATCCTCAGAAAGAATGGTCGTTCTCTGGGATTACCGGAACTTTTGATAGGGCCTCTCAACAACGAGGTCTTCAAGTTTACAAAGAAGTTTGTTCAGGCTGTCATGGATTGAGGTTGCTTGCTTACAGAAATTTAAAAGCAATAGGTTATAAAGATAATGAAGTTAAAGCTTTTGCTGCAGAGAACAGTGTAAATGCTATTGACGATGAAGGGGAAATAATTGAAAGATCTGCAAGGCCAAGTGATAAGTTTGTTTCCCCTTATCCTAATATACAATCGGCAAGAGCAGCTAACGGAGGGGCATACCCTCCAGATTTATCTTTAATTGTTAAAGCAAGATCAGACGGAGCAAATTATTTACACGCTCTACTAACTGGTTATGTTGAAGCCCCTTCAGAAAAAAAAGTTCCTGACGGAATGTATTATAATAAATATTACTCAGGTAACTTAATAGGTATGCCTCAACCACTATATGAGGACGGAGTAACTTATGCTGATGGAACAAAAGCAACTCAAGAACAAATGGCAAAAGATGTAACAGCATTTTTAGCTTGGGCGTCTGAGCCTGAGTTAGAGGAAAGAAAAAAGACAGGTATAGCTGTAATTCTATTTTTGTTAGTTCTTACAACCTTATCATATTTTGCTATGAAGAAAATATGGGCTCCTATCAAAAATAGGGAAATTTAACCAAGATTTTTTTCTAAGAACTTTAATGTTCTATCTAGCGCAACCTTTGAACTTGTTTCGTTGTACTGTTTTCTATGATTGCAATTGAAGCCATGATCTGCAGGGTACGTGAAAACTTCAACTTCTGGTTTAAATTGTTTAAAAATATTAACGTTTTCAATTGGTATGCCTTGGTCCAATTCTCCAAAATGAGACAAAAAACTACATTTTGGATTATAATGTTTAAGGTTTGGAATATCACCACCATAATATGAAACGGATCCTGATAAATGATTAGATTGACAAGCAATTCTCCATGCAAGAGAACCTCCCCAACAATATCCAATTACTCCAACTTTCCCTGCGGACGCAACTAATGAAATAGATGCTTCAATATCTTTAAGCGCTTCATTATCACATAAATCTTTCAATTTTCTACCTTTTGACACTCCTTTTTCGTCATATGAAAGCTGAACATTTTTTTCTTCCCGATCAAATAATGAAGGTGCAATTGCAAGATAACCCTTATTAGAAAAGAGATCTGCTACTTGTTGAATATGAGTATTTACTCCAAATATTTCTTGTAGAATAACAAGGCCTGCTTTTGGTTTTTTATCAGGTTGAGCTAAATATGCTGAAAAATTATGATTGTCGCTTGCAGTCAAATCAAGAAAACTATTCATATTAAAGCTCCTAATAATTTAAACGTTAAATCTAAAGTGAAAAACATCCCCATCTTTTACTAAATATTCTGCACCCTCAACTCTCACTCGTCCAGCATCTTTAGCAGATTGTTCACTTTTGTATTTTAAGTAGTCATCACAAGAAATAGTTTCTGCTCTTATAAAACCTTTTTCAAAATCTGTATGAATTACCCCAGCAGCTTTAGGTGCTGTTGAATTATTTTTTAATGTCCATGCTCTAGCTTCTTTAGGGCCAATTGTAAAAAATGTAATTAAATCAAGAAGTCCAAAACCTGCTTTTATTAATCTTGATAAGCCTGATTCTTCTAAATCTAAATCTTTAAGAAAATCAAACTTTTCGTTATAATCAAGTAAAGCTATCTCAGCTTCAATAGAACCTGAAATTATCACAGCTTCACAATTTTCATTTTTAGCTTTTTCATATATGGATTGAGTAAAAGTATTTCCAGAAGCAGCATCATTTTCATTAACATTACAAACATATAATATCGGTTTTGATGACAATAAGTTAAAATTTTTATATTGTTTAACTTTGTCATCTGTAAAATCTCCTAAACGTATAGGTGTACCTTCTGACAAAAGAGCATATAATTCATTCATTAAAAGTAAGTCGCTTTTAGCATCTTGAACATTTGTTTTAGCTTTTTTAGTTAAGTTTTGTATTTGACGATCTAAACTTTCTATATCAGCTAACATTAATTCTGTTTCAATTATTTCGGCGTCTCTTAGCGGATTTATATTATTTTCAACATGAGTTATATCATCATCTTCAAAGCATCTTAAGACGTGAATTATTGCATCAACCTCTCTTATGTGAGAAAGGAATTTATTCCCTAATCCCTCACCTTTACTAGCTCCGCTTACAAGACCAGCTATATCAACAAATTGCATTTGCGCAGGAATAATTTTTTGAGATTTGGCAAGATCTGAAAGCTCTTTTAATCTTTTATCGGGGACTGAAACAATTCCCGTATTTGGTTCAATGGTACAAAAAGGATAGTTAGCAGCTTCAGCAGAAGCTGTTTCGGTAAGAGCGTTAAATAAAGTTGATTTACCGACATTTGGTAATCCAACTATTCCACATTTAAACCCCATTATAAAACCTTAAGTTAATTTTTTAATATTTGTATTTTTTTCAATTAATAATGAAATATCCTTTGAAATTTTATCAATGGTATTATCAAGCCATTTTACACTGTCTTCTGAAGTAAAATCTGAAAGGACCCAACTTGATATGTTTTCATTAATATTTTTTTCGTATAGTTTTGAAGGTCGTGATACTCCCACTTTTATTCTATTATATCCCTTACCAATAGATTGATCTATACTTCTAAGACCATTATGACCGTTATGGCCGCCGCCATTTTTAATTTTAATTTGACCACAATCAAGATCGATTTCATCGTGAATAACATAAATATTTTGAATATCTATATTATAGAACTCTTTAAATTCTTTAACAGCTATTCCTGAATTATTCATATAAGTCATAGGTTTTAACAAGAAAAATACATTTTCGTTAAATAATAATTTCGTATATTCAGATTTAAATTTTTTAGTAAACTTTGGTGGATTATAAAGTTTTTCTATATTTTCTAAAACTTTAAATCCTAAATTATGTCTATTGTTACTATAACCCACGCCTGGATTTCCTAGACCAACTAACAGAAACATTTTAAAAATTAACACTCACTTTAGTTATGGTGATAGATATTTCTAACTATCACTTTTACTTTCTTCTGTATCGTCGGAAGCTTCTACTGTTTCTACATTTTCGTCATCATCACCCAATCCACCTCTTGGTGCGGCTATAGTTGCAACAGTAAAGTCTCTGTCAGTTATGGTTGGGGTACATCCCTCAGGGAGTTCAATTGAACTAATGTGGATAGTATGACCTACGTTTAGACCTTCTAAATCAACAGTTAATTTCTCAGGTATTGAAATTGCAGGGCAGTTAAGTTCAACTTGGGATCTAACTATATTTAGAACTCCACCTAGTTTCAATCCCGTACATATATCTTCATTTATGAATTCAACCGCAATCCCGACAGCCACAGTTGCATTTTTGGTAACTCTTAAAAAGTCAACATGCTCAGCTTCTTCAGAAACTGGATGCTGTTGAATATCACGAGGTAAAACAAAGTGTGTTTCATTGTTAACATCAATGTTTATAAGTTGACTGAAAATACCAGGTTTATGCATCAATTGACGCCATTGATTAGCATTTAATGTAATAGGTACAGCTATATCTTTATTTCCATAAATTACTGCAGGGACTAACCCCGCACGCCTTGCAGCTCTGGCAGACCCCTTACCAACCTGACTTCGCACTTCGGCTTTAATATCGATAGTTTCCATTTAGATTATCTCCTTTTAATAATTCTTTGCCTCCAGGGGTGCAATAGAATAATGCATACATAACCTTATATTTAAAAAATATAAAGCAATTTATATAAAAATTTATTCAAAAAGACTTGAAACAGATTGTTCCATATGAACACGGCGTATCGCTTCTCCAATAATAGGAGCAATTGAGATTTGTTTTATACTATCTGACATTCTAACAGCTTCGGTTGCAGTGATAGAATCTGTAGTAACTAGTGTGCTTAATGGGGAGTTACTAATTTTGCTAACAGCTGATCCTGAAAGTACTCCATGCGTGACGTAAGCGTCAACACTAATTGCTCCAACATCCATTAGAGCTTTTGCAGCATTGCATAATGTACCTCCAGAGTCGATTATATCATCAACTAAAATACAGTGATGATTTGAAACGTCACCAATAATATTCATTACTTCTGACGATCCAGCTTTTTCTCTTCTTTTATCTATAATAGCCAAATTAGCATTGATTCGCCTTGCAACAGCTCTGGCCCTTACTACACCACCAACATCTGGAGAAACAATTACAACAGGTTTGTCTTTGTACCTTTCCTCTATGTTTTTAATAAAAACAGGAGCTGCAAATAGATTATCAGTAGGAATATCAAAAAAACCTTGTATTTGGCCAGCGTGTAGATCCATAGTTAAGATCCTATCTGCTCCCGCTTTAGTTATCAGGTTTGCTACTAGTTTAGCAGAAATAGGTGTTCTTGGTCCTGACTTTCTATCCTGTCTTGCATAACCGTAATAAGGAATCACTGCTGTTATTCTTCTGGCACTAGCTCTTCTAAGTGCATCTAGGGATACAAGTAACTCCATTAAATTATCATTTGCTGGATAAGATGTAGATTGTATTATAAACATATCTTCACCTCTTACATTTTCCTGAACTTCAACAAACACTTCCATATCAGAAAATCTTTTAACTTCAGCTTTAACTAGCTGAGTATTGAGTGTTTTAGAGATGCTCTCAGCTAAGTTTATGTTTGAGTTACACGCAAGTATTTTCATAAGACGTTTTTCCAACAAGTTTTAAATAATTCTAATAGCAGTTTGATAGAAATTATAACAAGTTTCATTAAAAAAAATAATTATAAACTATATAAACATCAAAATAAACAACCCTAAGATTAATACAATAAAAAATATGATTAAATGTGGCATTTAAATCCTAGTTTAAAATTCCAATAACTGATATTTGTCGGCCTGTCTTAATTTTTTGTTTCGTACTTTCATGTGTGGACTTTCTATGACTAAAAAAAAGATTTGAGTTGGTATAAGTATCTATACCTACGTCACCAATTTTTTTTATTTTTGATAATTTCAGGCTTTCTTTTAATAATAAAGGAAGGTCAAATAAATACTCGTCTTTTTTTCTATTAAATAAAATTGATCTGTTTTCTTTATAAAATAAACTACTCCTAACTATAGTGGCAACATCCTCTTTTATTTCATAAGATTTTTTATGTATTGTGGGTCCGATTATAGCAGTAATATTGTTTCTTTTTGACCCTATACTTTCCATTTTTGTTACTGTAGTTTCAATTATGTTATTAACAGCACCTCGCCAACCCGCATGGCAGGCTCCAATAATTTTCAATGCGTTATCATAGAATAGAATTGGAGCGCAATCTGCTCCAAGAATCGATAAGCCTATACCCTTCAAATTTGTAACAAGTCCATCAGCCTCTTTAAGATTAAAATTTTCACTTTCATCTTTCAAGGTAATCACATCTGTGGAATGTGTTTGGTTCAGTTGGATGATTGTATTGAGATTTAGCTCTTTCCTTACTAATTCCAAATTTTCTTTGACATTTTTTAAAGAGTCTTCGTTATTAAAACTGCAATTTAAAGTGTCAAACGGTTTTTTTGAGGTTCCTCCAGATCTTGTAAAAAAACCATAAGTAATTTTAAAATCGTCTAAAATTGGATGTTGTATTTTTAAGATAGTCATGAATATATTCTAAATAAATTTATTTTTTAAACGAGTTTAATTTTTTTTAGTAGTCATTATTATAAAATAAAGTCCAATTATAATCATTGGCAAAGATAATAATTGCCCCATTGAAAAATTAAAATAGAGTAATCCAATATGAATATCTGGTTCTCTAAAAAATTCTATACAGAACCTAAAAAAACCATAACAGGATATAAATAATGAAGTCATAAATCCTCTTTTATTTAAAATATTAGTTAATTGAATAAATAATAACATTACAATAAAAAGAAAAAGCCCTTCAAAAAAAGCTTCGTATAATTGACTGGGATGCCTCGGTAAATTACCGCCATTTGGAAATATCATTCCAAAACGGTGATTGGTAATTCTTCCATAAAGTTCTCCATTAATAAAATTTGCTAAACGGCCAAAAAATATCCCGACAGGAGACACAACAGCGATTAAATCTGCTAATAACATAATAGGTATTTTAGATACTTTACTTGTGTAAATGACAGCAATTATTACACCAATAAAACCACCATGAAAGGACATACCACCATTCCAAAGTTTAAAAATTTCTACTAGATTATTTATAAAATACTCTGGATTATAAAATATCACATAACCTAATCGTCCACCTACAATAATCCCAATCATTGAGTTGCTGATTAATTCACTAATAACATTCTTATTGATTTTAAGGCTCTTAAATTTTATAATCTTAAGAATTAGAGCCCAGCTTAATAGAATTCCAGCAATATAGGAGATAGCATACCATCTGATTTGAATAACACCTAAGTCAATAGCAATTGGGTTAATATTTGGAAATTCTAGCATTTATAACATCATCAAATTATAAAATTCTTCGATTTAATTAATTTTTATACTATATAGTATATATAAAATTATGATGTATAGGAATTTAAATGAAAAAAATTTTTTTTTTGAAAGATACAGCCTCTATGATTTCTGGAGCACTTTCAACCTTTTCTGATTTGAAAAATGAGATTGATAATATAATTAAAAGTAGATTTGAAAAATTTATAAACTCACAAGGTATTGTTAGTAGAGAAGATTTTGAAGCGCTTGTTGATAGACATGAAAAATTGAATTCAGAATTTAATCTATTAAAGATTAAATTGGAAAAACCCCCGGTTAAAACTAGATTAAAAGATAAATAATCAATTTTATTGTTTAAAAATTCTACATGTAGTGTATAATAATTGAGAATTAATAAATATATACTATATCTAGTTGTAAATGATAAAAAACTTTAACAATATTATTATTTCAGAAGAAATCCTAAATGTTTTCCAAAAACATCGTTGGAAAAGAGAAGCTAAGTCTAAATTTAATTACACTTACAATTATAAAGGTGATATTGCAGATTATTATCTCAATGTAAGTCATAAAGAAAAAAAAATAAATTTTGAGTATATTTTAGATTTACAGGTTCCTAAAAACAAAATTCATGATTTCTTTATCTTAGTAAATGTTATAAATGAGAGATCAGTTGATGGGTATTTCACTTTTAATTTGAAAGACAATATTATTAAATATCATTTTTCTAAACACTATTTAGATAATATAACTTACGAAATTCTTTTAGATTTGATTGATAGTAATTTAAAACTGACATATTATTTATTTCATAATTTTACACTATTTGTTCATAATTTAGCTTACAGTGAAACTAGCTCACAAGAACTTGTAGAATTAATGTTGTTAAAAACTAAAGGTAATGCTTAGTTGTTAACAATTTTATGTTCCACGTTAGTTATAATTAATTATTGGATTAGAAATGAAAAATATAGCTTTATTTGGATATGGAAAGATGGGATCGTCTATTGCAAATGGATGGCGCTTGAAAAAATTAAATTTTAATTTTTATATTATTGAAAAAGAGACTTTATTAAGAGAAAAAGCTAAAAAAGATGGCTTTAAAGCATATAACGATATTGAACAAATACTCAAAAACTCAGATGTTGAAAATATTGATATAATATTTCTCGCTGTTAAGCCTCAACAGATGACTGAAGCTGTAAAACAATTTCATATTCTTGATTTTCAGAAGACACTTTTTGTTTCTATTGCAGCTGGATTGTCATTTTCTTGGTTTAAAAATAAAATTGATCAGAATGTAAAAATTGTAAGAGCTATGCCAAATCTACCAGCATCAGTTGGCAAAGGAGTCACTGGTTATTGTAAAAGTGATAATTTAAGTTCAAACGAAGAAGAAAATACAAGAGTTTTGTTGAACTCGTTTGGTAAAGCGGTGTATCTTGATAATGAAGATTTGATTGATGTTGTCACAGCAATATCTGGTTCTGGCCCTGCATATATTTTTTACTTAGTTGAAGTTCTTTCTGAAATTGGCAAGCATGAAGGGTTATCAGAAGAATCCGCTAAGACTTTAGCTCTAGAAACATTAATTGGATCGGCTAGATTACTTGAATTCTCAAAAATTGATCCAAAAATTTTAAGGCAAAATGTTACTAGTCCAGGTGGAACAACAGAAGCTGGGTTAGAAATACTTACTTCTAAAAAAACAGGCTTGTTTAATTTGCTCAATTCAACAATTAATAGAGCAAAGCAAAGAGCAATTTATTTAAACTCAAATAATTGAAAAATATAATGAAAACAGACAAGCAAGCTCTCAAATGGAAATTATGCAAAGCGTACTTTGCAATAATAGATTCATCTTTAAAAGAATCAGTCACTTTTGATGAGTTAATTTTTGTTAGTAAGGTCAAGCCTAATGACGCTAATAAAATAATATCTGAAAATAATAAAAATTATAATATTTTCTTTTTAAAAATATTGCTTTCAAAACTAGATGCTCAAACTTTATCTGAATTCAAAATCGACATTGCTGAAGATACAATATCAAATACTTACGAAAAAATTCTTGAAGGTTTAACTTTAAGACTTGAGAGTTTTTTACCATACAGAAAAAGTTTTAAAACTTTAAGTCAAAACCAAAATACTAAAGTTTTAAATTTTTTAAAACTACTTGAAAATAATTGTTCATTTATGTCAGATTTGTTAGATATAGTTGAAAGTAGTCAGAACCAAAGCATAAAAATGCTAAAATCTATAGCTTTAAACATAGTATTTCTTAGAGCTATGAACATATTTTTAAAAGAAAATGATCATAATTTAGACAGTACTATTCGAAATTTAGATAAATTTTTAAGAGATTTTGAAGATGTCGGATATTTTATTGGAGTGATTAAAAATTAAATCACAAAGGTAACAATAACCTTACTCTTAAGCCACCCAAAGGGCTGTCTTCAAGTATGAGCTCACCACCATGATTGAGCGCAGCATTTTTAGCTATAGATAAGCCGAGACCAGTACCTCCAGTTTTGTTGTTCCTTGAATTATCTAATCTTGTAAATGGTAAAACAACTTCATCTCTTTTGTCTCTTGGAATTCCAGGACCATTATCATCAATTATAATTTCACTATGATCATCAAATATTTGTATTTGGGCGTTGGCTTTTCCTGCATATCTAATTGCATTAGTAAAAAGATTTATTAATGCTCGTCTAATTGATTGAACTTGTATGGGGAAAACTGCAAGATTCTCAGGTGGAATGGCAATATGAATTTTTTTACCATCAGGATCTGAAGATTTTGCAGCTTGTTGAAGTAATTTAAATAGACTGGCGTCAACCATTTGTTCTTCACGGTCATTTCTCGCAAAATCTAAATATGCGTCAATCATGTTTTCTAATTCTATTATTTCATTTTCAAAATCTATTTTTATATCTTCAATATTGTCCATCATAGCTAATTGGAGTCTCATTCTAGTAAGAGGTGTTTTCAAATCATGACTAACACCAGCAAGAAGAGATGTTCTTTCCGATATTTGTTTATTTATTCTATGTCTCATAGCTTGAAAAGCTCTTCCAGCAATTCGCACCTCAGTTGCACCTTCAATATTATAGTTACTAACTTCTCTTCCAAACCCAATTTGTCTAGCGGCATTTGCCAATCTAAGTATAGGTCTTACCTGGCCTCGAAGAAAAATAATTGCAATTGAAAAAAGTATTACAGAGGCGCCCACGGACCACATAATAAACGTAATTCCAGTAGGAACAAATAACCTTTTGTTATCTATATTCATTCTTACAATCCCGTTTGCTAGTTGTATATCAACATAAAATTGTCTTGAGTCGTCAATTGTAGAAAGATAAAAAGGTTCTTTTATCCTCATTTCTAATGAGGTACGAAAATTTTTAAATTTAGAATTAAAAGATTGATTTGGCTGTAATATTCCTCCTTCGAGCCAATAGAATATAATATCAAAGTATTGCCTTGCTCTTACAGCAGATAGAGCTCTTTGATCTTTTGAAGGATCGTTTCCTAATTCATCTATTAATAATCCTAAATCTTTTGCTAAATTTTTTGACATATGCCTAGAAACCCAGTCCCAATGTCTTTCATAAAATATTGAAACTGATATAATTTGAACAAGGATTATTGGAACAAGAATAATAGCTAACATTCTGCCAAAAAGACTTTTAGGTGTAATGTTACGAAATCTCATAATTTACTCGCCTTTTTATTATTCATTATCAATTTTATCATCATGAGTTTGTAGCATCCAACCAATACCCCTTACGGTTTGTAAATAAATAGGGTATCTTTGATCCTCTTCTATTTTACGCCGTATTCTTGCAATTGCTACATCAATAGAACGAGATTCCATTGTCCCTCCAAGTGAAATATTAATATCCTCTCTTGTAAAAGCCTTATTAGGTAACAAACAAAAACAATTTAGTAATTTTTGTTCTGAAGTTGTTAGATGTACTGGAATATTATTTTTATATAAATTTAATGATTTTTGATTAAATAAGAAAGGACCAAATCTAGTATTGTTTATATCCTTACTTTTAATAAAGTTTGATGTATACCGCTTAAGTATATTTTGAATTCTAAGCAAAAGCTCTCGCGGTTCAAAAGGTTTGGTCATATAGTCATCAGCGCCATATTCTAGACCATCAAGTCTGTCTTCAGGGTTTGACATCGCTGTGAGCATTAAAGTTGGTATTGAGTTAGATTGTCTTATTTCTTTTAAAAACTCTAATCCATTTTGACCAGGCATCATTATGTCAACTACTAGCAAGTCAAAGATTAAACTTTCCATTATTTTCTTTGCTTTTATTGTATCTTCTGCGTCAGATACTCTGAAGCCATTGTTTTCTAAAAATTGTTTAAGTAACAATCTTAGTTTTTGATCATCATCAATAACTAAAATATGAAAATTTTGCTTTTGTAAATTTTGTTTATTCATTTTAATAACTTAGCTTTAATCTGAATTATTATAAATAGAAAGTATTTTTAAAAGTTTTATTCAAGTATTAAAATACTAAATTACTTAATTAATTACAAAACTTATTTCTTAATATTTGATTATTTAAAAATAATGTGGATTATAAATAATATCTTAATTAGGAGGAATTTTTTGGTTAATTTGTCGTTTGATAATCGTGAAGGTTATATTTGGTATAATGGTAATATTGTAGATTGGAAAACTGCTAACGTTCATGTTTTAAATCATGGGTTACACTATGCTAGTGCTGTTTTTGAAGGAGAAAGGGCATATAACGGTAAAATATTTGAAACTGAAAAACATACGGCTAGATTGTTTAAATCAGCTGAATCCCTTGATATGAAGATACCTTTTACTAAGGAAGAAATACACGAAGCTAAGGACATATTATTGAAAAAAAATTCATTAGTTGATGCCTATGTTAGGCCTATAGTCTGGAGAGGTAGCGAAATGATGGCTGTCTCAGCTCAAGCAACTAAAATAAATATTGCAATTGCTGTTTGGGATTGGCCAAGTTATTTTGACCCTGATCAAAAAATGCAAGGTATCAAGCTTGATATAGCTAAGTGGAGACGTCCTAGCCCTGAATGTGGCCCTGTTCACGCAAAAGCTGCAGGTTTATATATGATTTGTACTCTTTCTAAACATGAGGCTGAAGCCAAAGGATATAGTGATGCTTTAATGTTAGATTATAGAGGACAAATTGCTGAAGCTACAGGAGCTAACATATTTTTTAAGATGTCAGACGGTAAACTTCATACTCCTTTGGCAGATTGTTTTTTGGATGGTATTACAAGAAGAACTGTAATGGACCTAGCAAAAGCTAACGGCATAGACATTGTTGAAAGAAAAATAATGCCAGAGGAAATGGCTGATGCTGAAGAATGTTTTCTGACGGGAACTGCTGCTGAAGTTACACCTGTTCAATCAATTGGAGATTATAAGTTTATACCTGGGGAATTTTGCCTTAAGCTAACAAAGGCTTATACTGACTTAGTTAATGGAAAATAAATGTAAGGTTAAGTTTTCCACTTTTTTGTAGCATCGTTATCTAGTGAATTAAATTCAACCCATTTCTTTTTGTTTTTATTTTCTTCAACCTTCCAAAAAGGTGCTTTTGTTTTCAGCCAATCCATAACAAAATTACAGCCATCAAATGCATTTTGCCTATGTTTAGATGCAACACCAACAAAAACTATTTGATCTGAAGGTAATAATTTTCCAATTCTATGTATGACTGTTACAGCAGAGATGTCCCATCTCTGACAACTTTCCTTTACTATATTTTCTATTTCTAATTCTGTCATTCCAGGATAATGTTCTAATGAAAGAGAGTCGATGGTTTCATTTTTTTTTTCATCAACCCCTCTTACAATACCAACAAAATTTACAATTGCCCCGGGCTGATTATTGTGTAGTTTTTTATTTTCTTTAGTGACATCAAAATCTTCACTTTGAATTTTAATATCAATTAAAGGACTATTTTTTTTTTTCATTTATCCACCTGTAACAGGAGGAAAAAAAGCAACCTCATCATTGTTATTTATTTTAGATTCAATTGGAGAGTATGTTTTATTTACAGCTATTTTAATAAGGCTTCTTTTTGCAAAGGCATGTTTGTATTTATCATTTAGACCATTTAAATAGTTAATTAGCTCGTTTATTGTTGTTACTTCGCTAGGTAAATCAAAACTTTCTTCAGATTTTCCAATGTGTTCTCTTATCCAAGAAAAGTATTTAATAACCATTTAAACTCCTTATTTTTTTTGATCTTTGAAAAATAAATTTACTTTTAAAATATATTCAATTCCAGTAATAGCAGTTATTATTGCAGCAAACCACAAAACAGTATAAGAAATCAAACCTAACAATTTTATTTCATATAATAAGATATCTGATCTCCATACTAAAAATGATCCACAGCACAACAATTGGATAGCTGTTTTCCATTTTGACAATATTGACACTTCTAAAGATATTTTATAAGAAGACACACTTTCTCGTAAACCAGAAATTAAAACTTCTCTCAAAATTATAATAAGGGCAGCAATAAATGAATAATTATAATCTAACATATTCTCTGAAGCTAATGCTAGCAATACGCCAATTACTAAAAGTTTGTCTGCAATTGGATCTATAATTTTACCAAAATTAGATACTACATCATATTTTCTAGCATAAAAACCGTCGAAGTAGTCACTTAACCCAGCTAATAAAAGTAATGGTGCCGCAATGAATGCTCCATTGTCACCACCATATATAATAATCAATGGAAGAATGATTGCAGTAATACATCTAAAAATTGTTAAACTGTTAGGGATAGTCTTTTTAATTAAGTTTTTTTGCATTAAGAGGCCTTGATCTAAAATTTTTAAATATTTATCACTCTAAAGATAATTTTTTGTATAGTTAAGCTTTTATTAATTAATTAAAAAAATTAAATATATTTTTTGCTGTTGATTTATTTATACCCTCAACCTTCATTAAGTCGTCTATACTTGCACTTCCAACAGCTTTTGCAGAACCAAATTCTTCTAGAAGAGATTTTTTTCTATTAGCTCCTATCCCATTTATTTCATCGAGCGGGTTTTTAAAAAGTGTTTTTTTACTTTTTAGCCTATGACCTGCAATAGCATATCTATGCACTTCATCTCTTAAGTTTTGAAGAAAAAACAATGTTGGATCATCTTTATTAAATTTGAAATTACTTATATTTTTTGTATGAAAATTTTCTCTTCCTGCGTCTCTTTTAAGTCCTTTTGAAATTGCTAGAACTTCTACATTTTCTACTTTTATTTTTTTAAGTACTGATAAAACAGTATTTAGATGTCCTTTACCTCCATCAATTATTAATAAATCTGGAAAATTTATAATATTTTTACCTTTAAACCTTCTTTTGATAACTTCTTCCATCATTAAATAGTCGTTATTATTAGTATGAATATCTGTTAAAGATTGAGAATTTTTATTGTATTCTAAATTAATATTATATCTTCTATACAAAGATTTAGAAAATCCATCTTCGTTGAATGCAACCATTGCGCCTATTGGAGATTTGCCCTGATGATGTGAGTTGTCGTAGGTTTCAATTTTGTTAAGATCATTTTTAAACCCAAATATCTTTTTGATGTTAAGAAGATTATTTTTATTTGATGTTTTCTCAAATATTTTTCTATTAAGACTTTCATCTGCATTTTTTAAAGCTGAATTTAGAATATCTAATTTTTTACCTCTCTGAGGTAAATCTATCTTAACTTTGATTTTATGTTTTTTACTTAATAGTTCTTCAATCAATGTTTTATCTTTTGGATATTGGTTAACTAAAATGTTTGTTGCAGGGACATTCTTATCATAAAACTGACATATGAATGCTTGCATAATTTCATCGTCATTCACATCAATTGCGTTTTTACCTATATTAGGAAAATAAGCTTTAGAACCATAACTAGAACCGTTTCTAATAATGTTCATTTGTATAACAACTTTATTTTCTATTTTTTTTAAAACAAGAAAGTCAGCGTCATTTATATTAGGTATATTTATATTCTGGTTAGCTGTAACTTCAGTTAAGGCTTTAATTCTATTTCGATAAATAGCAGCAGCTTCGAAATTTTGAAGATTAGATGCCTCATACATTTTATTAATTAAATTTTCTTTAATTTCTTTAGAGTTACCTAAGAGAAAGTTTTTAGCTTGATTTAAACTTTCTTTGTAAGTCTCTTTATTAATTAAATTTACACATGGCGCGCTGCACCTTTTTATTTGAAATTGTAAACATGGCCTTGTTCTTGACTTAAACATATTGTCATTACAAGTTCTTATTAAGAATGCCTTTTGAAGTGTTTCTATTGTTTTATAAATAGTTCTTTTAGATACAAAAGGTCCAAAATAATCTCCTTTTATATTTCTTCTTCCTCGATGGGCAGACAATTGAGGAAATGGATGCGATAAACTGAAAAGTATAGAGCTAAAACTTTTATCATCTTTTAGTAATATATTAAAAGTAGGTTCAAATTTTTTAATTAGATTTGATTCTAATAGCAAAGCTTCCATTTCAGATGAAGTAATAATAATTTCCATGCGTTTAGTGTTAGATACCATAACAGTTAATCTAGAATTTAACCTTTTAGGTTGAGTGTAAAAAGTTACTCTATTTTTAAGATTTTTGGCTTTACCAATATAGAGATGTTCCTCATTCTGGCCAATCATTTGATAAACACCTGGTTTGTTAGGAATAGTAATTAATTCATTTTTTATTACTACTATTCCTTCATTTAGTGATATTTTTTTGTTTTTGTTCATTATTGCTATTTTTATAAATTTTAATCTTAATAATAAATTATTATTATTTTTTCTTAAACTTACGTTTATAATTTTCTTTTGGTGCTGCTATCAAGCCTAATTCCCTCTGCTGTAGCTTCTTAATCTCATCTCTAATTTTTGCCGCTTCTTCAAATTCCAAATTACTTGCTGCATTTTCCATTTCTAACTGAAGCTCTTCGATAGATTGTTTTATGGTTTTTCCAATCTTTTGAGATTTATTACCTTCATCATTTTCATTACTTTGGTTTAATTCAGCTAATATATCAGAAATTTTACTAATTACAGACTTGGGAATTATTTTATTCTTTTTGTTATAACTAATTTGTTTTTCTCTTCTTCTGTCTGTCTCGTCTATTGCGTATTGCATTGAACCCGTTATCCTATCTGCATATAGTATTACTTTTCCTTCTATGTGTCTTGCTGCTCTTCCTATTGTCTGTATTAATGATGTCTTTGACCTAAGAAACCCTTCTTTATCAGCGTCAAGAATTGCTACAAGGGCACATTCAGGTATGTCTAAACCTTCTCTTAAAAGGTTGATACCAATTAATGCGTCAAACAACCCTAAGCGAAGATCTCTTATGATTTCTATGCGTTCAAGTGTGTCTACATCAGAATGAATATATCTTACTTTTAAGCCTGCCTCAAACATATACTCACTCAATGCTTCAGCCATTTTTTTTGTAAGTGTAGTTATTAATACTCTATTACCTTTTTTTGATTGTAACTTTGTTTCATGTATAAGGTCATCAACCTGAGTTTTTGTTGGTTTAATAATTATTTCAGGATCTATTAACCCTGTTGGCCTAACTGATTGTTCTACAAAAACACCACTTGTTTTATTTAATTCCCATTCTCCAGGAGTTGCAGACACATGTATCGTCTGCGGTCTAAAAGCTTCCCATTCTTCAAATTTTAGTGGACGGTTATCCATACATGATGGGAGTCTGAAACCATACTCAGACAATGTTGATTTTCTTCTAAAATCACCCTTGTACATAGCACCTATTTGACTAACAGTTACATGACTTTCATCGGTAAATACCAGTGCATCATTAGGTAAATACTCAAAAAGTGTTGGTGGCGGTTCTCCGGGGTTTCTTCCTGATAAATATCTACTGTAATTCTCTATTCCTGGACAGGTACCTGCGGCTTGCATCATTTCAATATCAAAATTAGTTCGTTGCTCTAATCTTTGTGCTTCAACAAGTTTGTTGTTTTCGTATAAAATGTTTAAATGGTTCTTTAACTCTTCTTTAATAGACTTAATGGCTTGGTTTATAGTTGGTTTAGGAGTTACATAATGAGAATTAGCATAAATTTTTATTGACTTTAATTTTGATAACTTTTCTCCAGTTAGTGCATCTACTTCAAATATATTTTCTATTTCATCTCCAAATAAAGTAATTCTCCATGCCACTGTCTCTAAATGAGCGGGAAAAATTTCTACTATATCACCCCTAACTCTGAATGTACCTCTTACGAAAGACATATCATTTCTTGTGTATTGTAACTCAGTAAATTGTCTTAATAATTTTTGACGCGATACTTCTTGTCGTTCTTGTAGTTCTATAGTCATTTGTGAGTATGTTTCTACGGATCCTATTCCATAAATACATGAAACCGAGGCAACTATAATTACATCTTTTCTTTCTAATAAAGCTCTAGTTGCTGAGTGGCGCATTCTATCAATTTGGTCATTTATACTAGATTCTTTTTCTATATATGTATCAGATCGTGGAACATATGCTTCAGGTTGATAATAATCATAGTAAGAAACAAAATATTCAACAGCATTATGAGGAAAAAATTCTTTCATTTCTCCATAAAGTTGGGCAGCGAGTGTTTTATTTGGCGCCATTAACAAAGATGGTCTGTTCAAGGAATTTATGACATGAGCCATTGTAAAGGTCTTCCCAGAACCGGTGACACCAAGAAGCACTTGATCTTTATCATTATTATTAATTCCTGAAATTAACTCTCCAATAGCATGGGGTTGATCACCAGTAGGAATAAAATCAGATTCTAATGAAAAAATAGATTTAGAAGTGTTTGATAATTTATAGTTTAATTTTTCTAATTCATTCATTTTTTATCTACGTATACCGCATAAATTGTTGAAGAACTAATCTATATCAAAAAATAATCTATTAATTAATAAAAAAGATTTTTAACTAGCCTAATTTGTAGTAAATCTTATTAATATTTTAAATTTTTATTTGGAGTTATGATATGCCTTTTATTTCTGACAATTTAAATAGAATTAAACCTTCTGCAACAATGGTTATAACAGCTAAAGCCACACAATTAAAAAGAGAAGGAAAAAAAGTTATAGGGCTATCAGCTGGAGAACCAGATTTCGACACACCTGATCACGTAAAAGAAGCAGCTATTGAGGCTATAAAAAAAGGTTATACTAAATACACTAACGTAGAAGGTATTCCCGAACTTAGACAAGTAATAGTGGATAAGTTCAAAAAAGATAATAATTTAAATTATACAATAAATGATGTTATTGTTGGGACTGGTGGAAAGCAAATTTTGTATAATGCTCTTATTAGCTCAATAAATATTAATGATGAAGTTATTATTCCAGCACCATATTGGGTTTCATACCCTGATATGACATTATTAGCTGGTGGAACACCAGTCATTGTAAGTTGCACCTCTGAAACAGGTTTTAAGCTTACAGCTGAAGCGTTAGAAAAAGCTGTAACAAAAAAAAGTAAGTGGCTAATTTTAAATAGTCCATCTAATCCAACAGGTGCATGTTATTCCAAGGATGAGCTGAATGCTATTGCTGATGTAGTAAGAAAACATAAAAACTTACACGTAATGACAGACGATATTTATGAATATATTGTATATGATAATTTTAAATTTCACACTTTCGCTCAAGTAGCACCTGATTTAAAAGATCGAACTCTAACTGTAAATGGTGTCTCCAAAAGTCATTGTATGACGGGATGGAGAATTGGCTATGCAGTTGGACCGTCAGTATTAATAAAAGCTATGATAAAAATTCAAGGTCAATCAACTTCTAATGCGTCCTCTATTTCACAATATGCAGCTTTAGCTGGAATAGGGGGAAGTAATGATTTTTTAAAACCTTGTTTAGAAGCTTTTGATGAGAGAAGAATATATGTTGTGAATAGACTTAATAATATACCAGGAATAAGTTGTATATTACCAGAAGGAGCATTTTATGCATATCCGAACATCTCTGGATTAATAGGCAAAAAAACTGCTGAAGGAAGAACCTTAAACAATGACACGGAAATAGTTGAATGGCTCTTGGAAACAGCAGAAGTTGCGGCTGTGCCTGGAGTAGCCTTTGGTTTAGAGCCTTACTTTAGAGTATCATACGCAACAAGTTTAGAACTTTTAACAGACGCGATGGATAGAATTGAAAGATCGGTTTCTAATTTATCATAATTTTTGAGGTAACATATGTATAATATAATAGGTAAAAATGTCTGGGATATAAAAGATAATCAGACCACACCAGAACATATTTTTAAATCAAGAAGACAAGTTTTACAAAACTTGGCTGGAGGTTCAATAGCTCTCGCTGGTTTAGCTTCATTACCTACCGCTGTATTTGGAAATGCCAACTCTTTTTATCCAGCTACTAATAATAGTGTTTATAAGGTTAACAGAGAAATAACTGAAGAAAAATTAGCTACAACTTACACAAATTTTTATGAATTTGGTTCTAGTAAAAATATTTGGAGAAGAGCTGCATTGCTTAAAACTAAGCCATGGACGTTAACAATTGATGGACTAGTAGAAAAACCAGTAACGATTGATACAAGAGAATTATTAAAAAAAGTTGGCGGAATTGAGGAGCGCGTTTACAGATTTAGGTGTGTAGAGGCGTGGTCAATGACTGTTCCATGGTCTGGTTTTGCTTTAAATAAGATTTTATCTCTTGTCGAACCTAAAACTAGTGCAAAATTTTTAAGATTTGAGACTTTTTTTGATCCTGATGTTGCACCGGGTCAAAAACAAAAATGGTATCCTTGGCCTTATGTAGAGGGTATAACTATTGATGAAGCTAAAAATGATTTAAGTTTTCTTGCCACGGGCATTTATGGTAAAAAAATGCCAAATCAAAATGGTGCTCCCTTACGTTTAGTTCTTCCATGGAAATATGGATTTAAGTCTATTAAATCTCTTGTAAAGATAAGCTTTGTAGACAAAAAACCTATGGGTATGTGGGAAAAAATTGCTCCATTAGAATATGGATTTTGGGCAAATGTAAACCCAAATGTCTCTCATCCTAGATGGTCCCAAACCACCGAACAGCAATTAGGTGTTAATGGCAAAATTCCAACCATGATTTATAACGGATATGGTTCACAGGTTGCAAATATGTATAATGGGCTTGAACCAACTTTAAAGAACGCCCTTTTTAGATAATTTTAGGGTAGCTTATTTATGAAAAATCAACCCAAACCTGTTAGTTCTCATTTTAACTTAGGTAATGATTTTTTTGATGTTGCTACTCAAGCTCAATTTCCTAATCATACTTTAAGATTTAGAAATAATAGGTCAGCTAAAATAATTGGTTTAGACAGTCTTACTGATGAAGAGTGGATAAATTATTTTGGAAAATTTGATAGGTATCCTGGAGTTATTCATTCTCCATTAGCATTAAAATATCACGGACATCAATTTGGGCATTATAATTCAGATCTAGGAGATGGTAGAGGTTTTTTGCTAGCGCAGTTTTTAGATAAAAATAAAATTTTATGGGATTTAGGAACCAAAGGGTCTGGTCAAACTAATTTTAGTAGAGGAGGTGATGGAAGATTAACATTAAAAGGAGCTGTTCGAGAATTGCTGGCAACAGAATTTCTATCGGCCTTAGGGGTTCCAACTAGCCAAACATTATCTATAATTGAAACAGGTGAAAACCTTCAAAGAAATGATGAACCGTCTCCTACAAGATCAGCGGTTTTAGTTAGGCGAAGTAATAGTCATGTAAGAATAGGAACTTTTCAAAGATTAGCGTACTTTAATGAAAATCAAAATATAGAAAAATTACTGATGCATGTAGTTAAAAATTATTTTTGCTTCACTAAAGAATATACGAGTACAAGTACCTTGGCAGAGGATTTCTTTTTAAGATCTGTAGAAAAAATAGCAAGCTCAATGGGACGTATTATTGTTTCAGGATTTGTTCATGGAGTTCTAAACACTGATAATTTTAATGTTACAGGTGAAATTTTTGATTATGGTCCCTGGAGGTTCATAGAATACACAAATCCAAATTTTACTGCAGCTTATTTTGATTATAATGGACGTTATTCATTTGGTAGTCAGCCGGAAGCTGCTTTGTGGGCATTAACCCAGTTAGGGAAAAGTTTAAAAGAATTTATAAGTGAAGAAAAAACAACTGAAATTTTAAATCAATTTTCTAGAAACTTTCATTCTTCTCTTAAAAGTCATTTTTGTTGGAGATTGGGTATTCAAGATATTGATCCAAAGGACTTAAATAAAATAATGCAAATATTATTAAAAGAGAGTGATAGTCATAAGATTGATTATGGGTCTTTTTTTTATGACTTTTATGGTGGTCGCGATAGTGTAATAGATTGTCTAAAAAGTACCTACGGTAACAAATACAAAGTTAATAACATTTCATTAATTACCGATATTTTAAAAAACAGTATACCGCTCAATACAAGTATAGAAAAAAAACACATGCTAGATCAGAGCCGTGAAAATTTATTAATAAATGAAGTTGAAAAGATTTGGGAACAAATTTCACTTCATGATAATTGGAATGTGCTTGAAGAAAAAATTAAGAGCTTTAGAACCCTTGGAAATATATTAGGAGCTGAAAAAATTGTTAATTTTTAAAATTGTCTCAGAATTTGTATTTAAGTTATTCTTGTTGAAATTAAATAATGTTCCTTCAAATTTCTTAATAATTCTTAAATCCTTAAGGTTTTCTAAAAAATTTAAAATTTTACCGTCTTCTTTTCTAAAATATGAAATAAATAGTGGTGTTGAAATAGTTGCTGCTTCTGAAACCATATTCACGCTATCACTTGTAACTATTAAGTAATTCGCGGTCTTAAGAATTTCTGGATAAGGATTAATATCATTAAATCCATACAATTCAAAATTATTCAATTGTTTTGTAAAAGTTGATTTCAAAACTTTTTCAGCTTTTCTGCCTGTACGTCTAGAGGTAGAAATAATTAATCTCGCATTCAATAATTTCGAAGCATGAGCTACTTTCATGCCTAAATCATAATAATCGTAATTTTGAGGATTATATCTTTTGTTATTTCCGCCTACCATTAAAAAAATTATAGGTTTTTTAGCAGTTAAATTTTTTTTATTTTTAAGTTCATGATTTAAAAAAAAAGATAATGCACCTTTTGTTTGGATTATATTTTTACCATTTATTTTATCATGTTCTGGTATTAATAAAAGGTCAAAATATTTACTTGATATTTTTGGATTTTGGATGTGAATAGTTTTAATATTATTCTTAAAATAAGACTTTATTGCTATTGAAATACCTGTCATTCTTCTGCCTGTTGTTATAACAAATGTAGGCAAAGGTTTCTGTTTTAAATTTCTTATAATTTTTGAGGTAAGAATAAATTTTCCAACTAGAGGAATTTTTCTTAATAAGTAATGTGGTTTGTAATTTATCAATTCAAAATCAAAACCCAATAACTTTGCAACAGCTAATGATTGATTTTCCATACCTTTAGTTCCATCACTTATTACCAAGGAAGTGTTTTTGGTCGTCTCTGTCAATTTATTCCTAACTTTTCAAAAAAATTAATATCTTACACAAATATTGAAATAAAATTGCATATTAACATTAATTATATTAATAATATTACATTAATTATACTTTATCATTAACATAAAGAAATATTAAATAAATGAAAACTCAAAAAAAAAAGTTAGATAAAATTGATTTACAAATTTTGAACCAGTTGCAGTTAAATGGAAGAATAAGTAATGTGGAACTAGCAAATTTAGTAAATATATCGCCACCTTCGTGTTTAAGAAGAGTCAAGGCATTAGAGGATACAAATTTTATAAAAGGTTATAATGCAGAAATTAATGCAGAACTTTTAAATTTTAAAGTTACCGTTTTTGCTTATGTTGGCCTTGAAAGTCAAGCCGAGACTGATCTTCAAACTTTTGAAAACTATATTTCTGTATTTCCTGAGGTAAGAGAATGTCATATGCTTATAGGAGATGTAGATTTTCTTTTAAAAATTGTAGCTAAGGATTGGGATGATTTTCAAAAGTTCTTAACTGGTAAGCTTACTCAAGCTCCAAAGGTAAGTAATGTTAAAACATCTTTAAATATTAGAAATATAAAAAATTTACCTGGAATACCATTTGAAACTATAATTTAATTACCTCTATAGATAATATTTCATAATTTTTAGTCCCGCTTGGAGTTTTTACCTCAACAGAATATCCTTTTTCTTTACCTATTAACGCTTTTGCAATTGGAGATGCAATTGAAATAAGACCTAATTCAAGGTTTGCTTCATATGGGCCAACTATTTGATAATCCGTTTCTTGATCTGTTTCTTCATCAACAATTTTTATTTTAGTACCAAATGTAATTATTTTACCTGACAACTTATTTAAATCTATTACTTCTGCTCTACTAACAACATCTTCAAGTTCTGTTATTCTGCCTTCTATAAATGATTGTTTATCTTTTGCTGCATGGTATTCGGCATTTTCTTTTAAATCACCATGTTCTCTTGCAGTAGAAATAGCTTTAATTACTTGTGGTCTTTCTTCTTTTTTGAGATTATTTAACTCTGATTTTATATTTTCCAGACCAGGTAATGTGAAAGGTATTTTGTCCATTTTGATATCCATTTATAAAAATTACTGAAATAAATTATAATATAAAATAAAAAATTATTCAAAATATGATTGGATAGATTTTACGTTTATAGATTTATCAATTATAGATTTGATTGCCAATGTAGCTGCGTTAGCACCTTGCAACGTTGTATAATAGGGTATCTTGTTTAAAAGAGCTGTTTGCCTTAAAGAAAAACTATCTTTAATAGAGGTGGCACCCTCTACTGTATTTATAACAAGTTGAATATCGTTTGATAACATTGCATCTACTACGTTTGGTCTACCTTCAACAACCTTTTTAATATATTTAGTCTTTATTTTGTGATCATTTAAAGTTTTAGCAGTTCCAGTTGTCGCACATATTGTAAATCCTAAAGAAGCAAGTTTTTTGGCAATAGGAATTATATTTTTTTTATCATCATCTTTGATTGAAATAAATACTTCTCCTTTTTGAGGGAGATTAACATTTGCTCCAAGTTGACTTTTAGCAAATGCTTCTCCAAACGTAGATCCTATACCCATAACTTCACCAGTAGATTTCATTTCAGGGCCAAGAATAACATCTGTACCAGGAAATCTTGCAAATGGAAAAACTGCTTCTTTCACAGCTATGTGACTGAATTTATAATCAGTTAAATTAAAATTTGATAGTTTTTCACCAACCATTATTTTAGAAGCAATTTTTGCTAAGGGAATACCGATAGATTTAGCTACAAAAGGTATTGTTCTACTTCCTCTAGGATTAACTTCTAGAATAAAAATATTCTTATTTTGAATTGCAAATTGGATATTGATAAATCCAATTACATTAAGAGATTTGGCAAGTTTTTTTGTTTGTATAACTATTTCTTCGATTATTTCTTTATTTAATGTCTGAGGTGGAAGAGCGCAAGCTGAATCACCAGAATGAATTCCAGCCTCTTCTATATGTTCCATTATCCCAGCTATGAAAGTTTCATCTCCGTCTGATAGAGCATCTACATCAACTTCAAGGGCGTTTTTTAAAAAACTATCTATTAAGACTGGGTTATTACCAGATACTTTTACAGCGTCGTTAATATATTTTTGTAATTGATCGTGATTATGTACTATTTCCATAGCACGTCCGCCAATTACATAGCTTGGTCTTATAACTACAGGAAAACCAATTTTATTAGCAATTTTAACTGCTTCTGTTTTACTGCTGGCAACGCCGTTTGATGGTTGGTTCAATCCTAAAGTCTGTAAAAGTTCTTTAAATCTTTTCCTATCTTCTGCAAGATCAATAGAGTCAACTGTCGTTCCTAAAATTTTAATTCCTGCGTTTTCTAGACTAGAAGCAATTTTAAGAGGAGTTTGTCCACCTAATTGAACTATTACCCCTATTACTTCTCCGTTTTGATTTTCTTTTTCAAAGATAGAAAAAACATCTTCATGTGTAAGAGGTTCAAAATATAATTTATCTGACGTGTCATAATCTGTAGAAACTGTTTCAGGATTACAATTTATCATTATAGTTTCATAATTACTTTCAGTTAAACTATATGCTGCATGCACACAACAATAATCAAATTCTATTCCTTGACCTATTCTGTTTGGCCCCCCTCCTAAAATGATGACTTTCTTTTTATTAGAGGGATGAACCTCACATTCATTTATATCGCTTTGTTCATAAGAACTATAGAGATACGCGGTTTCAGAAGAAAATTCTGCTGCGCATGTATCAACTCTTTTGTAGGTTGGAAAAACTTTAAATTTATGTTTGAGTTTATGTATTTCATCTTCACTAGTTTGTAATAGTTCAGAAATACGTTTGTCTGAAAAACCCATAGATTTAACGTTTCGTAAAGTGGGTGCGTCTATATTTAAAGTTTTATCCTTTAACATTTCTTCAACTTGGATAATACCATATATTTGACTTAGAAACCACTTGTCCCATCCAGTTATTCTTGAAACTTCTTCTATAGAAATATTATTTCTAAAAGCAGTCGCAATTCTCAAGATTCGTTCTGGTACTTGTTCTGCCAACCATCCAGCTAAGTTATCCTTGCCTTGTGACTGTTTAATTTGTATTGGAAAAGATACGTTGTTCAAACCTGATAGGTCAGTTTCTAGAGATCTTAATGCCTTCTGAAGAGATTCTTGAAAAGATCTTCCAATAGCCATTGCTTCACCAACAGATTTCATAGATGTTGATAAAAAATTGTTGCTTCCAGGGAATTTTTCAAATGTAAAACGAGGTATTTTAGTTACTATATAGTCTATAGTTGGTTCAAAACTGGCAGGTGTAGATTTGGTAATATCATTTTGTAATTCGTCTAAACTGTAACCAATAGCTAGTTTTGCAGCAATTTTTGCTATTGGAAATCCAGTTGCTTTTGATGCTAATGCTGAAGATCTGCTTACTCTAGGGTTCATTTCTATGACTATTAATCTACCATCTATAGGATTTAGAGCGAATTGTACATTAGAACCACCTGTATCAACACCAATTTCTCTAAGAACTGCAATACTTGCATTTCTCATTTTTTGATATTCTTTATCAGTTAAGGTTAATGCAGGAGCAACAGTTATAGAGTCGCCTGTATGTACGCCCATTGGATCAACATTTTCAATTGAGCATATAATTATACAGTTATCTGAGTGGTCTCTTACAACTTCCATTTCAAATTCTTTCCAACCGAGGAGAGATTCTTCTATTAAAACTTCTGTATTTGGAGAAAGTTTTAGGCCGTTTGAGACTATTTCTAAAAATTCTTCATTATTATAAGCAATCCCCCCACCCTCTCCACCTAGGGTGAAAGATGGTCTTATAATAGCTGGTAACCCAACAAATTCTAGTGCTAATTTAGCATCATCAAGGTTTTTGGCAATTTTAGCTTTTGCAGATTCCAAACCAATTTTATCCATGCATTCTTTAAATAATTCTCTATCTTCTGCTTTATTAATAGATTCAGGTTTAGCACCGATAATTTCAATATTGTATTTATCAAGAACTCCAGAGTGAAACAGTTCAAGTGTTGCGTTGAGAGCTGTTTGTCCTCCCATAGTTGGAAGAATAGCATCAGGTTTTTCTATTTTTATAATTTTTTCAATTATATTTTTTTCAATAGGTTCTATATATGTTGAATCAGCCATCATTGGATCTGTCATAATAGTTGCTGGATTGGAGTTAATTAATATTACTCTAATACCTTCTTCTTTAAGAGCTTTACAAGCTTGTGCTCCCGAATAATCAAACTCACAAGCTTGGCCAATTATAATTGGTCCTGCTCCAATAATCAAAATGGACTTAATATCATTACGTTTTGGCATTTGCTTTTGACACTTTAATAAGGTTTAAAAATTCTTCAAATAAATATGACGACTCTGTTGGACCAGGAGACGCTTCAGGATGATATTGGACTGAAAAAAAAGGTAAATCTTTGTGCTTTATTCCTTCTATTGATTTATCAAAAAGTGAAATATGAGTTACTTTTAAGCATTCAGGAAGAGTTTTTAATTCAATTTGGTAACCGTGATTTTGACTGGTTATTTCTACTTTATTATTAATTAAGTTTTTAACTGGGTGGTTTGCTCCACGGTGACCTTGCGGCATTTTAATAGTTTTTGCTCCAAATGATAACCCAAATAATTGGTGACCTATACATATCCCAAAAACTGGTATTTTCAATTGGAATAATGAACGAAGAAGTTGCCTGCATTTTTGTTCCGTTGCTGAGGGGTCTCCAGGTCCATTAGATAGAAAAATTCCATCAGGTTCAAATTTGATTATATCTTCAATTTTAGAGTTTTCAGATATTACTGTTATTTCAGCATTTATATTAACAAGATGACGAAGGATATTTTGTTTAACTCCAAAATCAATAACCACAATTTTAGGCTTGAAGCTACTGGCAAAAAAATGTTGTGTGGAAACGAAATTATGAAGAGTTTCACTAAAAGAATATTGATTTTTTGTAGTTACCAAGGATGAAAGATTTAAACCATTCATACTTGGATGTTTTTTTAATTTTTCTTTTAAGTTCCCTATGTCAAATTCACCTTTTTTATTATATCCGAGTAAAGCGTTACAGGTTTTATATTTTCGGAGAGCTTTTGTTAATAGCCTTGTATCAATACCAGAAATTCCAGGAATATCATTTTCTACTAGCCATTCATTAAAATTTTTGTCAGAACGCCAATTGGATGGATTTGTAGGGTATTGTCTAACTACAATTCCAGCTACAGACTTGGTGTTGCCTTCGTTATCAAAATTATTAGAACCAACATTACCAACATGTGGGAAAGTAAACGTTATAATTTGATTTGCATAAGATGGATCTGTAATTATTTCTTGATAACCTGTAAGTGAAGTATTGAAACATATCTCACCGACACTAGTTTTTTTTGACCCAAATGATCTCCCCAAAAATATACTTCCATCATCTAAAATTAAAATGGAATTTAATATATTTGTTTTATTAATTTCATCTAAATTGAAAGGAATATAGCCATCATCAGGAAGGTTAGTTTTTCTTTTTGCTTCTTTCATTCCATACCTTATTAGTTTAAATCAATAGAGGATTGAAATACAATGTTTTAAAATTCAATAAAATCTGCAACTAATAATTCTATCCACATTTTTCATAAGAATGTAATTAGAATGTATTAGTATTTTCGTCAATAAGATTTAATAATATTTACCATTGGAATTTATTGATTTATAAAATGTAATTTTTATTATTTTGAGTGTATAAATTAGTATTAATAGAGGAAATAATTAATGACTATAAGAGAAAATATTTCTAAATTGCTCAAAGAAGCAATGATAAAAAAAGATATGAAATTAACAAATACTTTAAGACTTGTTCTCGCTGCATTGAAAGATAAGGATATTAGTTCTAGAATTAATGGTAATTCTACTGGCATAAATGAAACAGAAATTATCTCCCTTCTACAAAATATGATCAAACAAAGAAATGTATCCATCGAAATGTATATTCAAGGTAAGAGAGATGATCTTGTTAAAATTGAAGAAGATGAAATTAAAGTCATTTCTAATTTTTTGCCTGAGCAATTATCACAAAGTGAAATAGATGATGTTATTATTAAAACAATTCAATCAAGTGGTGCCAATTCAATAAAAGACATGGGTAAAGTAATTAATTTAATTAAAGATGAGTATAATGGTAAAATGGATTTTGGGGTAGTTAGTAAAATTATTAAAGAAAAGCTTCTTAATCTATAATGATGTTAAAAACCTTATTTTGAAATAAAAATAAAATGGATTTAAAAGAAGACATTAAGAGCTCAATAAAGCTTTCTGACTTAATAAAAAAAAATATAGCTTTAAAGCAACGTGACAAGTCCAATTTTATTGGTCTATGCCCATTCCACAAGGAGAAAACACCTTCGTTTAATATTTCAGACGACAAAGGGTTTTATCATTGCTTTGGATGCGGAAAGAATGGAGATGTTTTTAGTTATATAATGGAAATGGAAAATATTAGTTTCTTAGAAGCCTTAAAAAGGCTAGCAGAACTAGCTGGGATTGAATATACTTCCACAAATTTTAAGCTTGATCCTAAAACTACAACTCTTTTTAATCTGTTAAAAAGAGTTTCTGATTCTTATATCCAAAATCTTAATTCTCCAATTGGTCAAAATGCTAGAGAATACTTAAATAAAAGAGAGATTAACTCATCTGTTATACAAAATTTTTTAATTGGTTACTCTGGAAATTTAAAATCGAATAAATTTTTGGTATCTTGCTTAATAAAAGAAGGTTTTTTATTGGAAGACATAATTAATGTTGGATTAGCTAAAAAGAATCAAAATAATGATTTAGTTTTTTATTTTAGTCAAAGAATTATGTTTCCTATATTAAATAATTCAGGGAAAGTGATAGCTTTTGGAGGTAGAATAATAGGTTCAGGTAACCCAAAATATTTAAATTCTCCTGAGACAATATTGTTTCAGAAAGGAAAGCAATTATTTGGAAATTTCCATGCTAAAAAACTTCTGAATAAAAAAAAATTTATAGTATGTGAAGGTTATATGGACAGTATCTCTCTTACTAAACATGGATATCCGTCCTTGGCATCCTTAGGAACTTCTATGACTGAAAAGCAAATAGATAGTATATTCAAAATTACAGACGAAGCTTTTTTAGTTTTTGATGGAGATTCTGCTGGCAAAAACGCAACATTAAGGGTGTTTGAAAAATATTTGCCAATGTTAAAGATAAACAAAAAATTAAAATTTGTATTTCTTCCAGAAAGTTTAGACCCAGAAGACTTTATTAAAAAGTATGGTGTCACCGAATTTGAAAATATATTAGATAAAGCAATTGGTATAATTGATCTAATTTGGATGGAGGGTTTAAAATTAGTTCGACAAAATGAGCCAGAAACGAACGTTATTTTTTGGAATTATGTAAGAGAAAAAGTCAATAGTATTGAGGACATTAATATTAAATTAGCATTCAAAGACGAAATTGAAAAGAGGATCAAAATATTTAGAGGTAAATCTAAGGGTAATTTTCAAAAAAACTTATATACAAAACAAATAAACTCTAACTTTATACTTCCTAAAACAGAATTACCAAAAACAGGAGTTGAAATTAAGATTGGAGCCATTATCTATATTATGTTATTATATCCTAAAATATGTATAACTTATGATGAAAATATCTCGCTGTTAAATTTTAAAAAAGAAGATCTCAATAAATTAAAGGATTTAATATTACAGTCTGTTTTCAGTAACCCAGATATAAGTTCTGAGAATTTGAAACAGGAAATTATAAATAAAGGTTTTGCTATTCAAATATCAAAATTTATGCGAAGTAATTATTCTTCTAGACTTAATCTTGATGAAGATAACATAAATTCTGAAAATGTGAATAAAACTTTCAAAGAGCTGTTAAATTTGATAAATAACAATCACATTTAACTATCCATTGAAATTAGTGGATTATTTAAATTAAAATTTTAAGTGAGATAATACATGTTAGCTAAAACTCAAAATAAAAAAAATGATCAGAAATTAATTAATGACGGCCCAGTTTTAGATTTAAATAATTCTGCAATAAAATCTTTAATTAAGAAAGGCAAACTTAATGGCTTTGTAACTCTTGATCAATTAAATGCTGCTCTTCCGCCTGGTGAGTATAGTTCTGAACAAATTGAAGATATTCATTCAGCTATAAGTGAAATGGGTTTCAACATAGTTGACCAACAGGAAGATGCTTCCTCTGAGGAAGCAGAAGATAGAAGTGCTGGAAACTTATCTGATGAAGAAGGTGCTCGTTCTGACGATCCAGTAAGGATGTATCTTAGAGAAATGGGCTCAGTGGAACTCTTATCACGAGAAGGTGAAATATCTATTGCTAAAAGAATAGAAGCAGGAAAAGAGTTGATGATTGGTGGTATTTACGAATCACCTCTTGCTATGAGAGCTTTTTTAAAATGGCGAGACGAAATAGACGACGGGTCTATGTTATTAAGAGATGTAATTGATTTAGAAACTACCTATGCTCGTATAAACGGAGGCGCCAACGAACCAATTATTAATGCAGATAATATTCAAGTTGTTAAATTAAACAAAATTAAAGCTGAAACAGACGATCTCGATGTAGATAAAAAAAATACTACCGATGCAAATTTAAATAAAAATGACAAAGAAAATGAAGATCAAAACGAAGATGACGATAATGATGACGATAATGAAGATGATATAAACCTGTCATTAGTCGCGATGGAAGCTGAAATTAAAGAGCAAATTTTGAGCATGATTGATGAAGTAGCTAAGTCATTTAAAGAAATTTTGACTCTCAGTGACAGAAGAATTGCACGAATGAGAAAAGCGGAACCTTTAGTCAATAGGTCTGAAAAAAGATTGATGGAACTGAGAGTAATTCTTATAGAGCAAATGGAAAAAATATATCTAAATCATAATAGGCAGGAAGAATTAATAGATCAAATGTATGGGCTTAACAGGCAAATTTCGTCTGTTGAAGGTAATTTACTAAGAATGGCTGAAAATTGTGGGGTAAAAAGAAAAGATTTTATCAGTAGTTGGGTTGGAAATGAAATTAATCACAATTGGGCAATCAACCCTGGAAAATCTAAAAGTTGGGAAAAATTTACAAGCGAACATAGTGACGAAATAATAGGAATTTGTGATCAGGTTTTTGATTTTGTTAATAATGTAAATATGCCTGTTCAAGAATATAAAAAATTAATACAAATTGTCCAAAGAGGAGAACGCGAAGCTTCAAGAGCAAAAAAAGAAATGGTTGAGGCTAATTTGAGATTAGTTATTTCTATTGCAAAAAAATATACAAATAGAGGACTGCAATTCTTAGATCTTATTCAAGAAGGTAATATAGGTTTGATGAAGGCTGTAGACAAATTTGAATATAGGAGAGGTTACAAATTCTCCACATATGCAACATGGTGGATAAGGCAAGCAATTACGAGATCAATTGCAGATCAAGCAAGAACGATAAGAATACCAGTTCATATGATAGAGACTATCAATAAACTTGTTAGAACCTCAAGGCAAATGCTTCACGAAATTGGAAGAGAACCTACACCTGAAGAGTTATCTGAAAAGATATCAATGCCACTTGATAAAGTTAGGAAGGTTTTGAAAATAGCAAAAGAGCCAATTTCATTAGAAACTCCTGTTGGTGATGAAGATGACAGCCATTTAGGAGACTTTATAGAAGATAAAATGGCAGTTCAACCTCTAGAAGCCGCTATACATGCTAATTTAAGAGAAACAACAACAAGAATTTTAGCTAGTTTAACTCCAAGAGAAGAAAGAGTTTTAAGGATGCGCTTTGGAATTGGAATGAATACAGATCATACTCTTGAAGAAGTTGGTCAGCAGTTTAGCGTTACTAGAGAAAGAATTAGACAAATAGAAGCTAAAGCTCTAAGGAAATTAAAACATCCATCAAGATCAAGAAAACTAAGGTCATTCCTTGAAAATTAATTTTTTAAAATATTCAAGTCTAATCTTTCATTCTTATTCTTTACATAGTTGTTTTGTCCTTGTATAAGGTGCGTATTTGAATAAATCTCTATTCTGAATATTATAGGCCTGTAGCTCAACTGGTTAGAGCCCTCCGCTCATAACGGAGTGGTTGGGGGTTCAAGTCCCTCCAGGCCTACCAACTTTTTTAACAAATTTTGTTTCATAATTTTTTTGTAGTTAACATTTTTAGTCTGTAATATAATAAATAAAACATTGTTTTATTGAGGTTAAGATGAGTAAAAGAAATTATACTGATTTGAGAAGTTCTAGATGGTTTGCACCAGAAGATGTTAGATCCTTTGGTCATAGATCTAGAGCTATGCAAATGGGTTTGAGTAAACAAGACTGGGAAAATAAGCCTCTAATAGGCATAATTAATACTTGGTCTGATATACAACCTTGCCACACACATTTTAAACAAAGAGTTGAGGATGTTAAAAAGGGTATCTACCAATCGGGAGGGTTGCCAGTTGAGCTGCCCGCTATATCTCTAGCTGAAATGTATGTAAAGCCAACTACTATGCTCTATAGAAACATGCTTTCAATGGAAGTTGAAGAATTAATAAGATCTCATCCAATTGACGGTGTGGTTTTAATGGGAGGATGTGACAAGACAGCTCCAGCTTTAACAATGGGGGCAATTAGTGTAGACTTACCAATGATTTTTTTGCCGGCTGGTCCAATGCTAAGAGGCAATTATAAAGGTAAGTATTTAGGAAGCGGGTCAGATGGCTGGAAATACTGGGATGAATTAAGAGCAGGTAATATTAGTAATAAAGATTGGCAAGATGTAGAGGCAGGAATTGCTAGATCATACGGACATTGCATGACTATGGGAACAGCTAGCACTATGACGGCAATAACAGAAGCTATGGGTTTATCTTTGCCAGGTGCAAGTTCAATTCCTGCAGCTGATTCAAATCATATAAGAATGTCAACTAATGTAGGAAGAAGAATCGTAGATATGGTTTGGGAAAATTTAACCCCATCTAAAATTATAACTGAAAAATCAATTGATAATTCTGTTACTGTAGCTATGGCAATGGGTTGCTCTACAAACGCTATTATTCATTTAATTGCAATGGCAAGGCGAGCTGGTATAAATTTAACAATGGATGATTTAGATAAAAAAGGTAGAGAAATTCCTCTTATTGCTAACATTAGACCTTCAGGTAAAGATTATTTAATGGAAGATTTTTTCTATGCGGGTGGCATTTTAGCTTTAATGCATGAACTAAGTGAAAAGCTTAATTTGGATGAAGTAACTGTTTCAGGTTTAAGTTTAAGAGAGCTTATCTCTAAAACAAAAACTATAAATGAAGATATAATTCGCCCATTAAACAATCCAATTTATGAAGAAGGTTCGCTAGCAGTTTTAAAAGGAAACTTAGCTCCTGATGGGTGCGTTATTAAACCAGCAGCGTGCGACAAAAAATTTTTTAAACATAAAGGTCCAGCTGTAGTGTTTAATAGTTATCCTGAAATGAAAGCTGTTATTGATAGAGACGATTTTGATGTAACTGAAAATCATGTTTTAGTTTTAAGAAATGTTGGTCCAGTTGGTGGTCCGGGTATGCCTGAATGGGGTATGATGCCTATTCCAAAAAAACTTCTTAAAAAAGGAGTTAGGGACATGGTCAGGATATCAGATGCTAGAATGAGTGGTACAAGCTATGGAGCATGTATTCTTCACGTAGCTCCTGAAAGTTATATTGGTGGACCTTTATCTTTATTAGAAACAGGTGATATTATTGAACTGGATGTTGAATTACGATCTATTAATATGTTAGTAGATGATAAAATCTTATTTGAAAGAAAAAAAGATTTTAAACCTTTAGAACCTAAAGCAGGAAGAGGCTGGTTGTGGATGTATAGTAACCATGTAACCCAAGCCAATAACGGCTGTGATTTTGATTTTTTGGAAACTAGTTTTGGTAAATCTGCTAAAGAACCAGATATTTTTTAGAGAGGCAATATGTTATCTAATCACATAAAAGAAATTTATTTGAAAGCAAGCGTAGCAACTATATGTACAGCTCTATTTAAACGAGGGCTAAAAAACCAATTTATTCAAGATCTTTATCCCATTAACTCAAATCTTCCCAACATGGTTGGTTTTGCTTACACAGTAAGATATATTCCTGCTAGAGAAGATCTTAATACATTAGAGGTCTTTAAAAACCCTAAGCATCCTCAACGTGTAGCGATAGAAGAATGCCCAAAAGATTATGTCTTAATATTTGATAGTCGTAAAGATCCTAGAGCAGCATCTGCTGGCGCTATTCTGATAACTAGATTGATGGTCAAAGGTTGTGCGGGAGTTGTCACAGACGGTGGTTTTAGGGACTCTGATGAAATAAAAAATATTCCAATACCAGCATACCATAAAAGGCCATCTTCTCCTACTAATCTTACTTTACATCAGGCTGTAGATATCAATGTTCCGATTGCCTGCGGAGATGTAGCGGTATGGCCTGGAGATTTACTAGTAGGCGACAAAGAAGGTGTGGTAACAGTCCCTGCTAATATTATAGAAGAAATTGCCAATGAGGTGAGCCCTATGACAATTTATGAGGACTATGTAATTCATAAAGTTAGAAATGGATCTGCAATAAAAGGCTTATATCCACTTACGGATGAAAATGAAAAGAAAACATACGAAAAGTGGTTAAAGAATAATTCTGAGGAGAATTAATTACTTATACGGAGATATTTAAAATATGGAAAATATAACAAAAAATAAAGAAAATGCTAACGCAATAATTTTAAATGACAATGATAATATATTAGTAGCATTAGATAATATGAATGCTGGGCAATACTTAAAACAATTTAATTTAACTATAGATGCACCTATATTGTCAGGTCAAAAAATTGCAAAAGTTGATATCTCTGCAAATTCTCCAATATATAAATATGGAACCATTATTGGTTTTGCAGACTCCAATATTATTAAAGGGCAAGTTTTAACTAACTCTAACGTTGTTTTCAAAGAATTTATTCGAGAGCATGACTATTGTGCAAAATACCAACCAACGAGGTTTGTTAATGAATCTAGTGAGAGATCTTTTATGGGCTTCAAAAGGAAAGATGGTAGAGTAGGTACAAGAAATTTTATAGCAGTAGTTTCTACAGTAAATTGTTCAGCTACAGTGGTGCATGAAATAGCTTCGTATTTCTCACAAGAAAAGCTCAAAAAATACACAAATGTAGATGGTGTGGCAGCATTTAGTCATTCTACTGGGTGTGGCATGGAATTATCTGGTGAGCCAATGAATTTACTCCATAGAACACTTGGTGGTTATATAAGTCATCCAAATGTTGCGTCATCACTTGTTGTTGGACTGGGGTGCGAGAGATGTCAAGTTGGTGGGTTATTTGAAAGCCAAGGTATATTAGAAAGTAACAAATTAAGAACATTAGTTATGCAAGAAAATGGCGGAACAACAGCAACAATTAAAGCTGGAATAAAGTGTATTGAAGAGATGTTAGAAGAGGCAAATAAAATTGAAAGAGTTGAAACACCTCTTTCTTCTTTAATTGTTGGATTACAATGTGGTGGTTCAGATGCATTTTCTTCTTTATCTGCTAATCCTGCTTTGGGTAAAGCAGTAGATATATTAGTAGCTCATGGCGGTACTGCGATTTTATCAGAAACACCTGAAATTTATGGTGTTGAAAATAGTTTAACCGCAAGAGCTGTTAACAATAAAGTTGCAGAAAAATTAATGAATAAAGTTAATTGGTGGAAAGATGTATATTCTGTAGGAAGAGATGTTCAAATTAACGGCACGGTAAGTCCAGGTAACCAGAAAGGGGGACTGGCAAATATTTTAGAAAAATCACTAGGGTCAGCAATGAAGGGTGGTACAACTGGTCTCATGGAAGTTTATAATTACGCTGAAAAAGTAGACCAAAAAGGTTTTGTATTTATGGATACCCCGGGTTTTGACCCAGTTTCTGCTACAGGACAAATTGCAGGAGGTGCAAACCTAGTTGCTTTTACCACTGGAAGAGGATCATGTTTTGGTGCTAAACCAACACCATCTATTAAGCTTGCCACTAACTCTAATTTATATGAACGAATGAACGAAGACATGGATATCAATTGTGGTTTAGTTATTGATGGTAAAAAAAATATAGATGAAATGGGAAAAGAAATTTTTGAAGAATTTATTTCCTTTGCATCTGGTAAGAAAACAAAAAGCGAAGTTTTAAATCTTGGAAGACATGAGTTTGCACCTTGGCAAATTGGCATTACGGGCTAAACCTATTCAAAGTATTTTAGAATGAAAACTCTTGTTGATGATGCTAAAGAAGATTTTCTTTTTATATCTATTTCAGAAATTAACCTTTCAATAGAAAGATTTTTTTTTTCAGCAATTTTAGACAAAGCTTCCCAAAATTCTATTTCTAAGGATAAGGACGTTCGATGTTTCTTTAAAGTAATAGATTTCTTAATCAGCATTTAATTTACCAAATTTAATTCAAACAGACCAACAACTTCAACGTGATGTGTAAACAAGAATTGATCGATAGGTTGAACCCATTTTAATTTATAATTTTTTTCAATTAATAGTTTAGCATCTCTAACAAAAGTATTAATGTTGCATGATATACTTATTACGATAGGTACATTTGAATGTGCAATGTTTAAAAATTGCGACTTTGCACCTGATCTTGGAGGATCAATAATTATAGCATTGAATTTATTTAACTCTTCAGATGTTAAAGGATTATTTTTTAAGTTTCTAGATTGTGAATCTACTTTATTTCCATGACCTTGTTTTTTACTAGCAAAATTGATAGCCTCGACAGATTGAGTGTCTATTTCATAAGCATTTATTTTAAATCCTCTTGAAAGTAAAGGTAATGTAATAGTTCCACATCCAGAAAATAGCTCACAAACTAATTTTTTTTTATTTATTTTTTCTAAACCTTTAATAACAGTTTCTATAATTGCATTTTCACCATCTAAAGTTGCTTGGAGAAAACTTCCCGGAGGAGGGAAAATAGTTGATGAGTATGTAAGATTAGATAGATTTGTATTTTCTTTAACAAAGAGTAAATCGTTGGGTTGTTTTAATTTTGATCGATTAAGCCTTATAACATTTGTTTTCATCATATATTCGTTAAATTTAATAAGTTGGTTATAAGGAACATTATCTAATCCATCTATTAATAGATCTACTCCATGATCTAAAACGTTTGCATGAATATTTATTGTTTGCCCAACTTTAAGTAATTTATCAATTGGAGCTTTTATTTCTTTAAGTGTCTTAATAAGTACTTCATGAAGAATTATACATTCATCAATTTCTGAAATAAAATGACTCTTATATTCGTTGAAACCAATAATCGTATCTGATTTAGTTTTTTTAGCAATAAACTTTGCATGTCGACGATTTTTTAATGACGAAGTCAACATTTCTTTAATTTCCACACTGGAAGAAAGTATATTTATTCGAGAAAACACCTTGTTAGTTTTCCAATTATTGTAACTTTTAAAATTCCAGTGCTGTAATGTACATCCGCCACATTTAAAAAAATGCTTGCACTTAGGTTCAACTCTTTCACTGGATGGTTGTTTAAGTTCTAGTAATTCTGCTCTTACACCTTCAGCGGAAAAATAATAAGGTTTAGCCAAAATTAATTCATTTGGTAATGAAAAAGGGATAAAAAAATTATAATTTTGTTCTTTGTAATCAAATTCAGTGAAGAGTTCAGCCACTCCTTCACCTCTTGATCCTACGTGATTAACGGAAAGTATTTTAGGATCAAAATTTTTTGATAATTTTTTTGCTTTCTTCATTTTAAAAATATTTTTGAGCTTTGCCAGATAACTCTAGCACTTATGTTTAAAGCATTTTTGACAATATGAAATGGTGAAAATGTTTTTAAGTATGGCTTTACGCTTATTTTATTATTATCCTGATCATTCACATCAAGATAGACCAGAAAATATATATTTTTATCATTTAATAAATAAAGGCCTGGTTCTTTATAACTATTAATATTTATATCAATAATATTTGTTACTGTGCATTGATCAGTTGTTATTTGAAAGAAGAATAAAGATTCTAATTTGGACAAATCTAAATCATTTAAAAGATGTTTTGAAAAAGATATGTTTTGAGTTTTAGAGAGATCATCTTTTTCAATATTTCTAATAGAAACTTGTTCAGTTTTATTTGAATAATCTTTAGTCCATTTAGGAGATAATTCGTCAACATCAATCTCAAGTATATTTGATAATTTATATCTATACTCTTCAGGTAGAATTTTAGGCGTGCTACGATATAAATATTGTTGCAAATAAGCATCATTTTTATTTAAATATCTTGATAGTTCACGAAGGTTATATTTAGTATTTTTAGAAATAATAAGTTTTAATTTTTCTCTTATATAATTGTTATTATCCTCGTACTCTTGAACCTCATTTGTCAATAAACTATCTGTCATACTTAAGCTCATCTTGACCTTTGAATACTTTCGTCAGCTAAACCAATTAAATGCTCTTTAATCTCAGTGTCTGGTAATTGGTCTAATGATATTTTAGATTTTGAAATAAATTCTTGAGCTTTTAATTTACAACTTTCAAATATATTATATTTATGAAAGATAGTTAATGCTTTTTCAAAATCATTAGTATCTTGTTTTAATTCTTTTAAAGTTTTATTCCAAAACTGTTTTTCAGAAGTATTGCTTTTTTCCCAAGCTAAAATAATTGGAAGTGTTGTTTTTCCTAATTTAAAATCATCACCTAAATTTTTACCTGTTTTTTTACTTTGTGCATTAAAATCCATAAGGTCATCAATAATTTGAAAAGCTAAACCTAAATTAAAACCATAATTATAAGCCGCTTTTTGTTCTACTAAACTGCCGTTTGCAACAATAACTCCACTTTCACAAGATGCTCCAAAAAGCTCAGCTGTTTTTTTACCAATTACATCTAGATATTGTTTTCTAGTTGTCTCAGGTTTTTTTGCTATTTGCATCTGTTGAAATTCACCTTGAGTTATCTTGCATGATGCACTAGCTAAGCTTGATAAAGCTTGAATAGAACCAGTTTCAACCATTAACTCGAAAGATTGAGCAAATAGAAAATCCCCTGCAAGGACACTAAATTCATTCCCCCATATAATGTTGGCAGTTTTTTTACCTCTTCTTAAGTTTGATTCATCTACTACATCATCATGAAGTAAAGTAGCTGTATGAATAAATTCGACTGCAGCTGCTAGTATTACAGGGTTTTGAGAATAATCATTTAGTTGAGCGGCCATTGCCAAAGTTAGTAGGGGACGTAATCGTTTTCCAGATGCGTTTATTAGATGTATTCCAATGTCGTTTATTAAAGGAATTGATTTATCAAGTCTATATATTATTTCTTGGTCAACTTTTTTTAGGTTTGATTCTAATAATTTAGTTAGTTTACCAACGCTATCTTGATATTTTTTTGATTCAGCCATGTTATTTGAAATTTCCAAAAAAATTTATGTTTTCATTATAACGTGCAAACATTATATAATAAACCTTTATAAAATAATTATTTGGGATTTGCATAGTGCAGTTAGACAAAACCACCGATAAAATTTTAAGAGGTAAAATAACTATAACACAGATGAAGCACGGTTACAGATACGGCTTTGATGCAGTCTGTCTAGCTGCTTTTGTTAATGGTTATTTAAAGAATAATAAAAAAGAAATATTATTAGCAGACGTAGGCTCAGGTGTTGGTACAATCAGTCTAATCTTAGCTCTTAAAAATAAAAATATAAAAATTAGCTCTATAGAGAATAATGAAGAATATATAAAAATTGCAGAAGAAAACATTTTAGAAAATAAATTTATGAACAATATTAAGATTGTTAACAATGATATTCTTAACATCAACAATAATCTAATTAATCATTTTAATATTGTCGTTTCTAATCCTCCATTCCATAATAAAAGTAGTAATAAATCGAACAATAAATTTAAAGATGTGGCTAAAAGAATGATTGATTTTGAAAAATGGATGGAAGGTTGTGTGAAGCTGCTAAAAAATAAAGGAACGCTTTTTATAATTATTCCAACTGATGTTTTAAATATTGTATTAGTGAAACTAAGCAATAAAACTGGATCCTTCAAAATTTTTCCTATTTGGCCAGATTCAAAAAAATCTTCAAAAAGGATCATACTTTTTGCTAAAAAAGGTGGTGCTAGTCCAACTGAATTGATGCCAGGCTTAAAATTATATAATAGTAAAGGTGTTGAAAGCAAAAAAGCTACTATGTTAAGTGAAGAAGGTGTTCTAAATTTTTATTAAACAATTCATTTAAGAAATTAAATAAATGTTGTAGTTTATGGGTATCATAATTAATTAAATATTCTGATAATTTTATTGAAGAGGTTTTTATGGGTTTCCTTTCTGTTTTTAGAAAGTCCAAGAATGTATCAGTAATTCCGCTTAATGGAGTTATTGCTGCAAATATGGGTAGAAGAAAAGGTTTGAATTTGAATGAGCTTGATAAGTATATTGAACAAGCTTTTTCTGTAAAAAATTTGAAGGCTGTTGCTTTGCAAATTAATTCGCCAGGTGGATCACCAGTACAGTCAGAAATGATTGCAAATCGTATAAGGGAGTTGTCAGATAAAAATAATATCCCAGTATTAGCTTTTGTAGAGGATGTGGCTGCTTCAGGGGGATATTGGCTTGCATGCGCAGCTGATGAAATTATTGCCAGTAAAGCCTCGATAATTGGATCTATTGGTGTTGTTTCTTCAGGCTTTGGGTTCAATAAAGCAATAGAAAAAATTGGAATTGATAGGCGTCTATATACCTCTGGTGATAACAAGGCAATTTTAGACCCGTTTTTACCAGAGAATCCTGAAGATATCAAAAGGTTAAAAGCTATACAAAATGAACTTCATATCCAATTTATTACATTTGTCAAATCTAGACGTGGTAGTAAAATTAAAGATGATAATAAAGAAGTTTTCACTGGAGCTTTTTGGTCAGGCGAAAAGAGTTTAGAATTAGGATTAATTGATTCTTTCGGCGAAATGAAATGTATTCTTAAAGAAAGGTTCGGTAGCCAAGTTAAAATAAAAGAATTTGCTCCAAAGAAAAAGCTTTTTGGTTTTAGTAGTTTGTTATCTGGAGCCCTTGATATGTTAATTCATAGATTTGAAGAAAAAAGCATATATAATAGGTTTGGTCTATAAGATGATGCTTTCAATTAGTAAAATATTTTGGCTTTTAATCATTCTCGCTTCTGTTTGGTATATTTTTAAAATTATAGAAAAACGTAAAATTATATCTAAAAATAGCAACAAAAATAATGAAGACAGTAATAAAAAAGGTATAGACGCATACAAATGTAATAATTGTGGTTTATGGAGTACTGGTGACAAATGTAACAATAAAGAGTGTTCCAAAGAATAATCTTAAAAGTTGTTTTATAGTTCTAAAAGTTGAAGTAAGTATAACAAATCAAATAATAGTAGAAAAATGAGTAAAAAAAAGTCATTCCAAAACATTCTTATGGCTCTTCAATCTTACTGGGTAAATCAAGGTTGTTTATTATTGCAACCATACGACTCAGAAGTTGGTGCAGGCACGTTTCATCCAAGTACAGTATTACGTGTATTGGGCCCAGATCCCATCTGGAAAGCTGCTTACATTCAACCCTGTAGAAGACCAACTGATGGAAGATATGGAGAAAATCCTAACAGATTACAACATTATTATCAGTTTCAAGTTATCATTCAGCCATCACCTGATGATATACAAGATTTATATCTAGGAAGTTTAAATGCTATTGGTTTAAACACCAAAGATCATGATGTCAGATTTGTTGAAGATGACTGGGAGAGCCCAACCTTAGGAGCTTCAGGGCTTGGTTGGGAAATCTGGTGTGATGGTATGGAAATAAGCCAGTTTACGTATTTTCAACAAGTTGGAGGTATTGATGTAAATCCTGTTGCAAGTGAAATAACTTATGGTCTTGAACGTCTGGCAATGTTTATTCAAAAAGTTGAAAATGTATATGATCTAGACTGGGACGGTGTTGAACAAACCAAAGGTGGTAAAACTTATGGAGATATCTTTTTACAACAAGAAAAGGAATTTTCTACATATAACTTTGAAAAATCAAACTCAACTATATTGTTGCAACATTTTAGCGATGCTGAAAAAGAATGTGTCTCATTATTAAAAAATAAAGATAAACCTTTGTGTTTGCCTGCTTATGATCAATGTATAAAAGCTAGTCATATCTTTAATTTGTTAGACGCCAGAGGAGTTATTTCAGCCTCTGAGAGACAGTCATATATTTTAAAAGTCAGGAATATGTCAAGATCCTGTTGCTTAGCTTGGATGGAAAAAAATAATAATGAATAAAAATGAGAGGCTAAAAGGAGATTTACTTGTAGAATTCTTTTCAGAAGAAATTCCTGCAAGGATGCAAGTTGGATCAGGTGATCAACTAGAAGATTTATTTCGAAAGAACCTAGTGAGTAGAGATATAAATTTTAATTCTTGTAAAATTTATACTGGACCTAGGCATTTAGCAATTATAATTAGAGACATAGACCTTATTCAAAAAAATCAAGTAATAGAAAAAAGAGGACCAAGATTAGGTTCGGATGAAAGGGCTATAAATGGTTTTTTGAAAGCCAATAATATTAGTTTATCTGACACTATTATTAAAAATACAAATAATGGTGATTTTTATTTTTATTCACAAAATCTAATTGGAGCAAATAGCGCTAAAATTTTGCCAGATATTATTAATCAGATAATACGTGGTTTTGTATGGTCGAAGAGTCAAAGGTGGGCTTATTCTGATTTAAAATGGGCTAGGCCACTTAGAAATATATTAATATTATTAAATGATGAACTAGTTGAAGGAAAAATTAAAATTGGGAATAATACATACTTAGAGTTTACAAACTATACTTTTGGCCATAGACATAATGAGCAAAAAATTATTGTAAAAAATATTAATGAATATGAAAGGTTATTAAATAACCATAATGTTATATTAGATAGAGAAATCAGAAAAAATAATATTCTTAATGATATAGGTCTATTATTAAACAAAAAACATTTGCAATTGAAGCAAGATAACTCCCTATTAGATGAAATTACCGGTTTAGTAGAGTTCCCTAATGTTATGCTTGGTTCTATAGATAATGAATTTATGAGTTTACCACCTGAAGTTCTTTCCACGGCAATGAAAGTACATCAAAAATATTTTTCAATAATTGACAATAATAATAAATTAGTTCCAAAATTCTTGTTTGTATCTAATGCTCTTTCAGAAGAAAATAGAAATATTAGTATAACTGAAGGAAATGAAAGAGTGTTAAGGGCAAGATTATCAGACGCTAGTTTTTTCTGGAAGGTTGATACTTCAAACTCATTAGATCATTATAATAAAAAAATAGAAAAAATCTTATTCTATGAAGGTCTTGGATCTATATTTGACAAAACATTAAGAATTTCCAAAATCTCTAATTACTTTTCAACTCATTTTAATGAAGATGCTTCTTTAGCAAAAGAGGCAGCTCTATTGTCCAAAGTGGATCTAGCTTCAGAAATAGTTGGTGAGTTTCCAGAACTTCAAGGAATTATGGGTGGGTATTATTCAAAAATAAATGGTTCTTCTAATAGTGTTTCAATTGCAATTTCTGAGCACTATAAGCCTAAAGGCTTCGCTGATGATATGCCAAAAACAAACTTAGGAGCAATGCTTTCAATGATTGACAATATTGATACATTGACTGGTTTTTTTGGAATAAATAAGAAGCCAAGCGGTTCAAAGGACCCCTTTGCTCTTAGACGATCTGGATTTTCAATAGTTAAAATTATGATCGAATTTAAACTTAACTTCTGTATTTCTGACCTTTTTACAGAATCTTTAAATACATTTAATAATTCATCTGAAATAATTAAAACTGAATTACAAGCATTTATTGTAGACAAATTTAGTTTTATACTAAAGAAAGAAGGTTTGAGAGATGATATAATTGAATCCATTATCAGCTTACCAGATTTATACAAAATTCCATTTCAAGTTTTATGTAAAAGAATAAAATATATAAATAATATGTATAAAACAGAAGAGTTTAAATTTTTCTTATCTAATTTTAAACGTTTAAACAACATCATTAAGGCTAATCAACTGCAAGAAAATTCAAAAATAAAAATTAATAAAAATTTATTTCAAGGATCTGAGGAGGAAGGCATTTTTGATGTTACTAATAATTTAAGACTTGAAATTATCAATAATAAAGATGAAGTAGAGAAGCAAGAAAATATATTAAAAGAAATTATAAAAATAAGTGATGCAATTGATGTTTTTTTTGAAAAAATTATAGTCAACCATGAAGACGATATTATTAAGAACAATAGATTAATGTTGTTGGTCAATTTACGAAATATAATAATACAATATTCAAAATTTAGCCTATTAGAAGACTAGTCAGTTTTTACGCCAAGTCCTGAGAATCGTTTATTAAAGCGAGCCACTTGTCCACCTGAATCCAAAATTCTGTGTTGTCCTGTCCACGCAGGGTGGGATTTTGGGTCAATGTCAAGCTTAAGTGTTTCGCCGGGCTTTCCCATTGTAGAACGAGTTTTATATTCTGTTCCGTCTGTCATAACTACTGTAATTTCATGATAATCTGGGTGGATGTCTTTTTTCATTTTAATCTCTAAATATATTAATTATGATTGCATCAAGTCTTTTACATTTAAAAATAGTGAAATACAAGTTAATTAATCTATTTGATAAGTTTTAAACGTTGAAGGAATTTTTTTTCAAATTTCCAAAAATAATTAAACTCTCCAAATATTGTAGCTATTATAATTAACATTAATTGATAGATTGGAATTATTATTATAATTCTTGCTAAGACATATAAAGGATAGAATGTAATTAAATCTTCTAAATTTATGGCAGATAAAATAGGAGACGATATAAATAAAGAACCTGATCCACTCAAAGCAAAAATAGTAAAAATAATCAATAGATGTTTATTTGATTTGGCGTTAAATTTTTTGACTAACTTATTTAACAATTATTTCTCTAATCATTTTAACTTTGTACTTTGAGTTATTTTCATTTCAATACGACGATTTTTTATTCGTGCGGCAACTAAATTTCTTTTATCAATGGGTTGAAAACTACCATATCCTGAAGCAGATAGTCTACTTGGTTTAATACCTTGTTTAATTAAAAATCTTAAAACAGATAAAGCTCTTTTTGTTGAAAGTTCCCAATTATCCTTAAAACTTTGTCCTTGCTTTACTGGTAAATTATCAGTGTGTCCATCTATCTGAAGGATCCAATCAATATCTGTGGGTAATGACTTCTCTATTTCTGTCAGAGTTGAGGCAAGTTTAATCATTTCTAATTGCCCTTTTTCTCCTAATTCATCTGACCCTAATGTAAAAAGGACTTCTGATTGAAAAACAAATCTATCTCCAACTATCCTTATTTCCTTGCGACCTTTAATAAGTGCTCTAACTCTTCCAAAAAAATCTGATTTGAATTTTTGAAGTTCTTCTACTCTTCTAGCTAAAGCAGAATTGACATCTTTTCCTAAACTAACTGTTTTAACTTTTTCTTTTTTATCTTTTGCCTTGTAGGCGGAGAGAAGAGTTTGTAATTGAGATAATTTATTTCTCAATTTTAAAGATGCTGAGATTAAATTTCTTATTTCTTCTTGGCTTGCTCTAATTATATTTTCTTTATCTTTTATTTGATTATTTTTATAATTATTCTCTTTTGTTAAAAGTGATAGATTTTTTTTAATATTTAAAGAATCGTTATTTTTTTTATCAAGAATATTTTTTAAATTTCTAATTTCATTTTCATTTAAAGATATTATATTATCTTTACCTGAAATTTCTTCTAAATATTGTGAAATTATTTTTTTTTCTTCATTTAAATCAGTTCTAAGTTCAACTATCTTATTTTCTAGTAAGGATAACTGAGATGTTAATTCAGTTGTTGCACCTCTTTCAATTGAGAGTAATTCGCTTAATTCTATTAAATTACTCTTTAATTCAACTAAAGCTTCGTCTTGACCATTCATTTTTTGGGAAAGAAAAAATTGAGATAAAACAAAAATCATCAAAACAAATATAATTACCATTAAAAGGCTAGATAATGCGTCTACAAAGCCAGGCCAAGTATAATCTACATTTCTTTTTCTTTTTTTACTTAGTATCATCAGGGATCTCTATATATAATTTAAGGGTTATCCATTTCTACTATTATTCTTGTTTGATTTATCGATTTCTAATAGTTGTTTAGAAATGGCTCTTAATTCTATAGTTAAACTAGACTGCAATTCTGAGATTTTATCTGTATTTTGATCACCTAAATTTTTTAAAAGTGAAGAAATTTTAATTAAATGGTCTTTAACATTTTTGTCATCATCTAGTTTTTCAACAAGTCTATTTAGAACAATTGTTAATTCATTAATATTTTCTGTAATTCTTATTTTTTCGTTTTCATTTTGATTAGCTCTTTTTGCGACAAATGCAAGATTTTCAATAGCAGACTCGCTCAAACCATTATTTCCAACTTCACTTGCGGTAAAAATAGCCATTTGTGATAACCAGTCTTCTAATTCATTAAAAAATCTATTACTTGCTTGTCCTACTTGAAGATCTAAAAAGCCAAGTATCAAAGATCCTGCTAATCCAAATAAAGACGACGAGAAGGCAGTTGACATTCCATCAAGTGGGGCGCTCAATCCTTTTTGAATATCCATGAACAAGGCATTACCATCTTTTGATATATTACTAATATTAAAGTCAATAGTATTAATAACTCCTGATACAGACGAAATAGTTTGTAAAAGTCCCCAAAAAGTACCTAATAATCCAAGAAAAACCAAGAGACCAATCATATATCTCAAAATTTCTCTACTTTCATCTAGTCTTGACGATACACCATCAAGAATCGTACTTAAGGAGTTGGCGGATAAAGAAGGATTATCCGTTCGAGTTTCAGATAACACTGCTGCAACTGGAGCTAATAATATTGGTTTTATTTTTAATGCTACATTAGCAGGCATTAAACTATCTTTTCTTTTTATGAATTTAAGCCATCTTGATTCTCTGCTTAACCTAAATGTTTGACGGAAAGAAAATATTGTTCCTAATATAAATGTAGTTATAATTACTCCATTAAGAGCGACATTTCCTTCAAATGCTAATTTTAAAGGTTTAAAAAGAAAAAATATTAGGATAACTACAACTATAAGTAAGAATAACATTCTAAAAGCGTATTTATTTGGATTTGTCATATTTATCCCCTTGTTTTATTTACTTTAAAGCATTAAAACATGACTTTTTCATGACACCAAATATAAATTTTCAATTAAGCGTCATTTCTTTATACTATTTATTTTTTTTAATAATTCTTTGTGTATAATAGGGTTTGCAGCTATTAATAGGTCTTCAGGTGCTTTATAAGCATTTATATATTTGAGATTAGAAATATATCCGCCTGCTTCTTTTATTAGAAGTTCACCGCAGGCAATTTGATTTTTACTCAAATGTGTTGTAAAAAGACAATCAATTTTACCAGATGCAAGCCAAGCAAAGTTGAGTGCAGATGAACCAAATTCTCGCATTACTGATGAATGTTGTGTAGCTAAATTTTTAATAATAGAAATGTAATTTGTAGCAGGCAAATTATAGTCTAGTTTTAGGTCATCATAAATGGAAAAAATACAAGAGTTAATGGAGTTTCTTTTAGAAACTCTTATTCTTCTGTCATTTTGATATGAACCTTTTCCTTTTTCGGCAAAAAACATTTCATCTCTTAGAGGGTCTAAAATAACACTCGTTATAATTTCGTTATTATACTCAACAGCAATAGAAATAGAAAAGTAAGGAAAGGCATGTGAAAAGTTTGTCTTGCCATTCAATGCATCAATTATCCAATAGTATTTGTTTTCATCACTTGGTTCTTCAGTTTTAGACTTGAATCCCCAGTCTGGACGGGCTTTAGATAAATCTTCAATTAAGCTAGTTTCAACCTTATCTTCTGTTTTAGTTACAAAATGCGAGATTGAATTTGGTGAAACTTGTAGATTTTCTATTTCACCAAAATCTCTGAGGATATTCCTTGTTACCTTATTTAAGGATTGAAAAATTATATTTAAAAGTGGTGATTTATTACTCATCTTCACTCCAGAATTAATAATGAAATTGATAAAAATGCTTTACGTTTTTGATTTTTCTATATAAGTGCTATCAGAGGGTCTAACAACTATTTTTGCGCCAACCTCTATGTGACCTGGGACCATTACTTTTACACCATTATTTAAAATAGCTGGTTTAAAGGAAGATGAGACAGTTTGCCCCTTAATAACGGCATCAGCTTCTACTACTTCTACAATACAACTATCTGGCATGTTAACTGAAACAGGTTCTTCGTTGTAGATATTAATGATAACATTCATCCCATCTTGGAGAAAGGAAGATTGGTCACCAATCATGTTTTCATCAATATTTATTTGATCAAAAGTGTTATTATTCATGAATATAAGGTTATTATTCTCTTTGTACAAATAAACATGGGGTATTTCTTCTAATATAACTCGTTCAATATTTTCAGATGATCTAAAGCGTTCATTAAGTTTAGTACCATCTTTTAAATTTCTAAGTTCTATTTGAGCAAAAGCTCCGCCTTTGCCTGGTTTTACGTGACTAGTTTTAACTGCAACCCATAAACCTTTTTTATGTTCGATTACATTTCCTGGTTTAATTGTATTACCATTAACCTTCAAATTATTTACCTCTATAAATATCTGTGATTTCGTTTAGCAGGCTTAAAGCTTCTTTATATGGTCTTTGAAATGAATTTCTACCTATGATTGAACCACTAGCCCCACCCGCATGCAAACCTCTAATTTCATTTAAAAAGCTTCCCTTATCTTTTGTGTTTCCACCTGAAAAAACAACTAACCTTCTACCTTGGAAACAAGATTTTACTACATGTTTTATTCTATTACTTAGAGTGTCAATTAATATATTTTCATCAATATAAACTTTTTTGGCTTCTTGAAGTTCAATGTGTGAGGTTGGAGGTTTAACTTTTATTATGTGAGCTCCAACTAAAGCTGCCATATGAGCAGCGTAAGCTACAATGTCAATTGCTGTTTCACCTTCTTTACTAATATCACCACCTCGAGGGTAGCTCCAAACCACAACTGCAAGGCCAGCGCTTTTTGCTTCTAAAGCCATGTCCTGGATATCCGATATCATATCTAATGCTGCGTCTGATCCTGGATAGATAGTAAAGCCAATAGCGGAACATCCTAATCTTATTGCTTCACTAACGGAACCAGTTATAGCTTGAGATGGAGAATTTTTTTCTCTTGATAATGAATTTGAACTATTCACTTTCATTATTAATGGAATTTGACCAGCAAAAGTATCTGCTCCAGCTTCAAGCATTCCTAATGGAGCTGCAAAAGCTGATAAACCCGCATTAATGGCTAACTTAAAATGATAATGGGGATCGTAGCCGTCTTCATTTTTTGCAAACGAGCGTGCTGGTCCATGTTCAAATCCTTGGTCAACTGGAAGAATCACTAATTTACCGGTTCCAGCAAGTTTTCCGGACATTAGAATTCTAGCTAAATTGGATTTAACTCCTGGATTATCGCTTTCGTAATTATTTAATATTGACTTTATGTTTCTGGTGAATTTCATATCCTAAAATCCTATTCAATATCTTAAGTTAAAATCTAATCAATTCTTAATATATCTATAAATTTAAATATTTTGAAATACAATAGAATTTAAATATTTAATGTTGAAGTGTAAGACAAATTATTTATTATTGGAATAGATTTTAATTTAGAGAGATATTGATTTATGGATAAAAAAAGAGAAAAGCCTATTGATCTTGAAAAAATTAAAAGCATTAAAACTGCATTTGATGATAGTATGAAGCTTTTAGAAAAAAGCATTGCAGAAAGCATAACTAATAAACAAAAACTACAAGTCATGAAAGAAGACATGATTGAGGCTAATAAAAAATTTAATAAAGCTGAAGAGTGTCTCGACAGTTTAAAAATAAAATTGAATTATTTAAAAAAATAGCCTAATAGTTTTGTTAATTAAGGTAAAAGATGTCAAACAAAGTAACAATTAAAGTGAATATAAATGATATAGTTTATCCAGTAGCCTGCGAATCAGGTGAAGAAAATAGGCTGATCCAATCTTCGAATGAAGTAAATAAAGCTATTGATGAACTCTCAGCCATTTCAAGTGGTATTAGTGAAACTAGATTGTTAGCTATGGTGGCCTTAATTTTAGCAGATAAATTAATTGAAAAGGATAATGCGTTAGAAAGTAAAGAAACGTCAAACTTAGACGATACCAAATCACAAAGTATTAATGAACTTTTGGATTGGTTAACTAATGCCACAAATAGAATGAATAAAGTTGCAAAACTATTAGAAACTAAATAAAATAATTAATGAAAGCTGAATTTTTTGTCAGGAACTTTAATCCTTGGGGCCATAAGTATCTTAAGGGAACCGTCACTGTTTTAGCCGTGGTTAAAGTAAATGGTGCCCACCTGTTTAACAGGCAACATAGGATAACTTGTCCGACGATCATTTGGCTTTCGTTATTTATGCTAGAGTAATTAAAATGAAAAGTAGTCTCAGAATTAAGGCTAAAAAAAAAAGAGCATTAATCACTCTAAATTCTGAAAGTGAAAATACTTTTTTAAAGTATATTAATTCCTGTTTGGATAAAGTTCTTTCTATAGACAACAATATAAAGGTAATTGGTTTATACTATCCCATTTTTAACGAAATATCACCTTTAGGATTTTCAAAATATTTAAAAACTAAACATATAACAACTGCTTTACCAGTTGTTCAAATTAACACAAAGGTAATGGTTTTTAAAAAATGGGATAAAAAAGAAAATCTTCAAAAAGGTTGTTTAGGAAATTATGAACCGGCTCTTACAAATAAAACTGTTTTGCCTCAAATTATTATTGTGCCTATGTTAATGTTCGATAGAAAATTGAATAGGCTCGGATATGGAGGTGGTTATTATGACAAATCTATATTTAGTTTAAGACAAAATTTTTATAGAAAAGAGAAAAATTTTTTTGCAATTGGTCTTGCTTATAGCGAACAAGAAACTAAAAGTATACCATATGAAAGTCACGACCAAAAGTTAGACTTCATAGTGACTGAAAAAGAAATACTCTCAAGAGTAGATTAAAATTAAGTTAAAAAAAGAAGATGTTCATGAAGGTGTTATTTATAGGTGATATTGTTGGAAGAAGGGCAAGAAATTTTGTTCAAGATAAAATAGTAGAACTTAAAACAAGGTTAAAATTAGATGCAATAATAGTGAATGTTGAGAATGCTGCTGGAGGATTTGGTGTAACACCTTCTATTTGTGACGATTTTTTTCGTGCAGGAGCTGATGTATTAACTACTGGAAACCATATTTGGGATAAAAGAGAAATAATTTCTTATATTTCTAAAAATGATAGATTGCTTCGCCCTCTCAATATGATTGAAGGGACACCAGGTTTAGGAATTACTACGGTACAGTTAGATACTGGGAAAATTGGTGTTGCAAATATAATGACAAATTTATTTATGCAAAAAACAGACCACGTTTTTGACAAAATGCCTGAAATATTAGAGAAATTAGAATTAAAAATTAATGTAGATTTTTCTTTAATCGATATACATGGTGAAGCATCGTCTGAAAAAATGGCGTTAGGAAATGCACTTGATGGAAATGTAACTGCAGTAGTTGGAACTCACACACATGTACCTACCGCAGATCATCAGATATTAGAAAATGGTACTGCATACATAACTGATGTTGGCATGAGTGGTGACTATAACTCTATAATAGGTATGAATAAAAAAGATGCACTCAATAGGTTTTTATTTCCTCAAAACAAAAAATCTAGACTTGAAGTTTCTCTTGGAGAACCTACTTTGTGTGGAGTGATAATAGAGAGTAATGAGAGAGGTTTAAGCAAATCAATAACGCCTTTAAGATTAGGAGGAAAGTTAGAGCAAACTAAATTAGAATAAATTTATTAAAATATTTAATAGGAGATATTGATATGGCTGGTCACTCAAAATTTAAAAATATTATGCATCGCAAAGGAGCCCAAGATGCTAGAAGAGCCAAAAAATTTGCTCGGTTAACAAAAGAATTACAAGTTGCTGTAAGAGGTGGCACAGACCCCTCAAGTAATCCTCGATTAAGATCGGCGTTATCTGCTTGTAGAGCTGTAAATATGCCTAAAGATAATATTGAAAGAGTAATAAAAAAGGCTGAATCTGGAGAAAATTTAAATTTAGAAGAAATAAGATATGAAGGATATGCTCCAGGAGGTATTGCTTTAATTGTTGACGCCGTTACAGATAATCGTAATAGAACTGCAGCTGAAGTTAGGTCTTCTTTTACTAAATTTGGAGGGAATTTAGGTGAAACTGGTTCTGTGTCTTTTATGTTTAACAATGTGGGTCAGATTTTGTATCAAAAAGATATTAAAAATGGTGATGAAATTTTAGAAATTGCAATTGATGTTGGCGCTGATGATGTTGTTTCTGATCAAACCAATCATGAAATAATTACTTCCGTAAATGAATTTAATAATGTTAGAGATAAGTTAGAAAACTTACTTGGTTCTCCCGAACAAGCTGAGATAATTTGGCAACCTGAGAATTATGTTCGAGTTGATGACGAAAAAAGAGCTACCTCTATATTAAAACTTTTAGATACACTTGATAACTGTGAAGATGTTCAGGGGGTTTATGGTAACTTTGATATTAGTGAAGAAATTATGAAAAAAATTGACATTTAAAGAAAGTAATTATTTTGCGTATTATTGGTATTGATCCTGGATTGAGACATACTGGATGGGGAATTGTTGAATTCAAAAATAATAATTTAAATTACATAGGTGATGGAAGAATATCACCATCAACATCAATGCCTGATGGTGAAAGGTTGTTTTTTATAAAGAAACAATTGTTAGAAATAATTTCAAAATATATTCCAAATAAATCAGCTATAGAACAGATCTTTGTTGGTTTTGGAGCTGGATCTAGTTTAAAGCTAGGAATGGCAAGGGGAGTTTCAATGTCAGTTCTAGCAGAATCAGGCTTGCATATTACGGAAATCCCACCAAAATTAGTTAAAAAAACTATTACAGGTTATGGTTCAGCATCAAAACAACAAATCAAATCAATGATAGAAAAATTATTACATATTATTCCTAAGAATGAAGATAGCGCAGATGCATTGGCAATTGCAATTTCGGCTCAATATATCAAGAATGACAACATGACTTCAAATTTACAAGGAGCAAATAATAGTTTAGATGAAGCTATTACAAAGGCTTTATTAAAAGAAAAAAATAAAACATAATTATAGGATTATAGGATTATAGGATTATAGGATTACAGGATTATAGAATGGTAGATTTTTAATGATAGCATCTTTAAAAGGCACATTAACATCGATAGGTAAATCTGACATTGTTTTAGAAGTAAATAACGTTGGATATTTTTTACATGTTTCATCAAAATTAATTTCATCATTAGGTGATTTAGGTTCAAATTTGTCTTTGTTCACTGATCTTCAGATTAAAGATGATAAAATTATAATGTACGGTTTTGCAACGTCTAATGATCAGAATTTTTTTAGATTACTTCAATCTGTTCAAGGTGTAGGGCCTAGAGCCGCTATTTCTATTTTATCAACTCTTTCTGTTGATGAGATAACCTTAGCAATTTCTTCTGGAGATAAAGCTATGATTTCCAGAGCAGATGGTGTTGGTCCTAAGGTTGCAGGAAGAATAACTACTGAATTGTTGGATAAAGTTTCTGTTCTTAACACTAATAAATCGCAAGATATAAATTATAATCAAAAATCTGATAAATTCCAAGATAAGCTAAATCTAGAAAATGATGAAGTAATCGAGGATTATACAATGATTGTGGAGGATATCATTTCTGCATTAGTCAATCTTGGATTTGGCAGGAGTGAAGTTTTTTCTGTAATAATGAAAATTAAAAAAGATTTTAGTATTAATAAAAAAAATAAAGAGTTTACTGTTAATAATATTGTACCTCTAGCCCTTAAAGAATTGTCCAGGTGAATTGAATGATAGATGAAAACGAAATTGATAATAGGTTAATTAATACAGAAATTATTGAGAAAATTGAAAACTCTGATTTAAGCTTAAGGCCCCAAAAACTATCTGAATTCATAGGGCAGCCTCAAGTTCAAAAAAACTTATCTACTTTTATTTCGGCTGCTGGTTCAAGAGAAGAGGCAATGGATCATACATTATTATTCGGTCCTCCTGGCCTCGGTAAAACTACTCTTGCCCAGATTATATCTTATGAATTAGGTGTTGGTTTTAGATCTACTTCAGGGCCAATTATAAATAAAGCTGGAGACTTAGCAGCTTTGTTAACCAACCTGCAACCCAAAGATGTATTGTTTATTGATGAAATTCATCGTCTTTCTCCAAATATAGAAGAAATATTATACCCAGCTATGGAAGATTTTCAGTTGGACTTAATAATTGGCGAAGGTCCGTCAGCTAGAACTATTAAAATTGATTTGCCTCCATTTACGTTGGTAGGAGCAACAACTCGATCCGGATTATTAACCACGCCACTAAGAGATCGGTTTGGTATACAAATTAGAATGGAGTTTTATAACTCAACAGATCTAGTAAAGATTTTAATTAAGTTAGCTGATAAATTAAAAGTTAGTCTAAATCAAGACGGTGCTTATGAAATTGCAAAACGTTCAAGAGGAACACCAAGAGTTGCTGGAAGATTATTAAGACGTGTGAGAGATATTTTATCCGTATCAGAAGATAATATTATTGATTACAAGTTTGCAGATAAAGCTTTAGTTCAGTTAGATGTAGACAAATCTGGATTAGATGCAATTGATAGACGATATTTAAATGTCATAATTGAAAAATATCAAGGTGGTCCTGTAGGGTTAGATACTTTGTCAGCTGTATTGTCCGAACAAAAAGATATGATTGAAGAGGTTATTGAACCTTATTTGTTACAAAGAGGTTTGGTACAAAGATCATCAAGAGGCAGGTTTATATCTGCCTCAGGATGGAGGCACCTTGGCCTAGAACCTCCTCCAAAAGCAGAAGAACAATCAGATATGATGGGCACATCAAAAAATAAATAAACTTTACTGAGACTGAATGACAAATAATTTTGAAAATTTAGCTGGTGTTATTAAAGATGATAAACACTTTTATAGCCTGAGAGTCTTTTATGAAGACACAGATGCTGGACAAATTGTTTATCATACAAATTATTTAAAATATTTTGAGAGAGCCCGTTCTTCTTTATTAAACTTATTAAAAATTGACCAATTAAAGATAAAAAAAGAAGATGATATAATCTTAGTTGTTAAAAAAGTAGATGTTAGTTGGTATAAGTCTGCAAAATTAAATGATAAGCTTTTAATAGAAACTTGCCTTAAATATGCCAAAAACTCAAGTATAACTCTTAATCAATATGTATATAAATATGTTAGTAATAATAATCAAAATCAATTGTTAGTTTCAGGTATTGTCCAAATAGTTGCTATTAACAGTCTATACAAGGTAAAAAAAATGAACTTAATTTTAAATCATAAATTTTTTCAAAAAAAATCATAAATATAAATCAAAGGTTTGAATTATGGCTAACGAAGTACAAGCTCCACAAGTTGATATAGAAAAAATTTCAGAAGGTCACGATCTTTCATTATTGGGATTGATTTCAGACGCTGACATTTTTGTTCAGTTAATAATGTTTTTACTCATAGTTGCCTCAATTTGGTGTTGGACAATAATTATCAATAAATCAAAGACGATAAGAAGAGAAAAAAAAATATCTAAAAACTTTGAAGTCAATTTTATAAATGAAGATGTAGATGATGATGAATTATTTGATTTTTATAAAAGTGAGATAAAAGATCAAAACCAACTAAATGCTCAAGTAAAAATTTTCATGAGAGGGATGATAGAATTTAATAAAATACATTCAAATAGCTTGCTTGCGAGAGATAAATATAAAATAAAAGAACTTATTCAAAGAGTTGAAACAGTATTACAAATAGAGATTGCTAAAGAAGTTGAAGAATTAGAAACGGGAATGAGTTTTTTAGCTTCAATAGGTTCTGTTGGTCCTTTTATTGGTTTATTGGGGACTGTTTGGGGAATAGTGAACGCTTTTCAATCAATCGCTATCAGTAATAATACCAGTCTTGCAGTTGTAGCACCTGGTATAGCTGAAGCATTATTTGCTACTGCTCTTGGTCTATTAGCTGCAATTCCTGCGGTCGCCGCTTATAATAAATTTTCAAGTGACTTAGACAAAATTAATAGTAGTTTAGAATATTTTTCTATTGAGTTTTTATCAAAAAAACTTAATGAGATGGAAAAAAAGTATAATGTCTAGTCGAATACTTTTAAAAAGTTTACGAAAAAAAAATAAATCAATCAATCAGATTAATGTTACTCCATTTGTTGATGTCATGCTTGTATTGTTAATTGTATTTATGATTACAGCGCCTCTTTTAACTGTAGGAGTATCAGTTGATTTACCAAAAACTAAAGCTGCTCAGCTAAATCAAAAGGGTGATCCTATTGTAGTCAGTATAAAAAAAACTGGAGATTTATATCTGCAAGAAAGAGTAATTGACTCTATTCAGTTATTGCCTCGTCTAAAGGCTATCTCTGCTGGAAATAAAAATCTTAAAATATATGTTAGAGGTGATAAAGACGTCCCCTATGGTATAGTTTTAGATACTATTGCAAAAATTAAAAGCGCTGGTTTTAAGAAGGTAGCGCTAGTAGCTAAGTTGAAAGAGAGTTGAGGGTATGGTTAAGTCAACTTTTATTTCAATAGGGCTTCATGTTTTTTTTATACTAGTTTCTTATTATGGCCTGCCTTCGTTCAAAGTTAAAGAACTTATTGAACAACCAATTGATATTGTTGAGGACACTCCCATAAGTTCTAAAACGGCACTTAAACTTGGAAATCTTAAAAATAAGGAAATTAAAAAAATAAAAAAAGAAATAATTAAAGAAGAGAAAGTTGCAAAAACACCTCCTCCCCCACCCCCATTACCTAGTAAAACAACAATTGACAAAAAAAATATAGAATTGAAAAAGAAAAAAAATCTTAAAGAAATGGCTGAGCTAATTAAGAAAAAACCAAAATCTAAAATCAAGAAAAATAAAAATGTTTCCGTACCAAAAGTAAAAATTAAGCCTAAAGAAATTAAACAAATGCAAAAAAAACTTTTAGCTAAAGGAATACTAAAAACACTTACAAAACCGAAGTCAATTATTAATAAAGATAAGGTTAATAAATCACAAAAAAACAACAGAAACGTTTTGAATAAATTAAAACAAATAGTAGGAAATTCAAATAAAAGAGTTGTTGAGACAGAAATTAAACTAAGTCAAACTGAAATTGATAAAATTAAAAATTATATAGGTAAATGTTGGGACACTTCATTTGGTGCAAGTGAAGTTAAAATGATTATACCTTTGAAAATTAGTGCTAATATGGATGGATCAATAAAAGGTGTTGAAATTGTAGATACTAAATTTTATGCAAAGGATACTTTTTACAGAGCAACTGCAGACTCTGCAAGAAGGGCAGTGATTGATTGTTCACCTCTACCGTTACCAAAAAATAAAGCTAAATTATTTAAAAGCTTTATTTTGGATTTTGACCCTTCATTTATTTATCGATATTAGTTGAGTTTTTTAAAGTTTTGCCATAATCATGCCTCATAAAAGTATATAATGAAACATAATATAAATGGTTAACAGATGAGGCTCATTTTGAATAAAAAATTAAACTTCATAGTTTTTAAGGTTTTAATTTTAATCCTTCCTTTATTAATAAATCAAGTTTGGGCTCAAGATCTTAGAATTAAAATTAGTTCTGGACAGGTGGAACCACTTCCTATTGCTATTGCAGACTTTACTGGACAAGATGGTAAAGCCAATGAAATAGGTAGACAGATTTCAGAAGTTGTTTCTAATAACCTAGTTGGTTCTGGTCAGTTTAAAGCAGTTGATAGTGCTGCTTTTATAGCTCCTCCTACTAGTCCATCAGTTAGACCTAATTTTACTGACTGGTCTCCCTTAGGTATAAAGGCTTTAATTACTGGTTCTGTTAAAAGTATAAACGAACAACAAGTAGAAGTAGAATTTAGGTTATGGGACGTTGTTGCTGAAACAGACCTTATAGGTCTAAGATTAAGTGTTAACTCAAATGCATGGAGAAGAGTTGCACATATAATATCGGACGAAATCTTCGAAAGACTTTCTGGAGATAGTGGTTATTTTGATACAAGAATAGTTTATGTTGCAGAGTCTGGGCCTCAGAATAACCGTTTAAAAAGACTGGCTATTATGGATCAAGATGGTGAAAACCATCAATATTTAACTGATGGAAGTTTTTTGGTTCTAACTCCAAGATTTTCACCAACTACGCAAGAAATAACATACCTAGCATATTTTAAAAATGAGCCTAGAGTTTATATTTTCAATTTAGAAACTGGACAACAAGAATTGTTAGGATCGTTTCCTGGTATGACATTTGCGCCAAGGTTTTCACCATCAGGCGATAAAATTATAATGAGTTTAGCGACTAAAGGTATAACTGATATTTATACTATGAATTTAAATAATCAAAAGGTTATTAGATTAACAAATAATAGTTCAATAGATACCTCACCTAGCTTTTCACCAGATGGAAATAGAGTTATTTTTAACTCAGACCGTGGTGGCTCTCAGCAAATTTATATTATGGATTCAAAAGGTAACAAAGTAAAAAGAATATCTTTTGGAAAAGGGAGATATGCTACACCAGTTTGGGCTCCAAAAGGAGAATTAATAGCATTCACAAAAATGTTGAATAAGAAATTTTATATAGGTGTTATGTCACCAGACGGTTCAAATGAAAGATTATTAGCACAAGGTTATTTAGTTGAAGGTCCAACTTGGGCTCCCAATGGAAGGGTTTTGATGTATTTTAAACAAAATGAACCTGTTGACAATGGTAGGAGTTCTAGTGTTAATTTATATAAAATTGACATTACAGGTTTTAGGGAAACAAGAATTATAACTCCAAGTGATGGGTCAGATCCTGCTTGGTCACCTTTGTTACCAAATTAAAAGTTAGATTTTTTTAAAAAAGTTGAAACTTAAAGTTAATTGAGTTAGGGTCTAAAAAATTTTAATAAAATAAATATTTATCAATTGTTTAGTTTTTAAGGAGAGTAAAATGAAAATGAAAATTATTGCTATGATTGGAGCTGTATCTTTACTTTCAGCTTGTGAAACAGCATCTCAGAAGGTGGTCAGTAGTTCAGCAGCATCAAACACATCAAATGCTGGATCT